>NZ_JBWKGY010000054.1:0-1546 GCF_056433525.1 Streptomyces sp. NPDC044704 | reverse complement strand
CTTCAGAACTAACACAGTGGACGCGAGCAACTGAGGACAAGCCCTCGGCCTATTAGTACCAGTCAGCTCCACCCGTTACCGGGCTTCCACATCTGGCCTATCAACCCAGTCGTCTACTGGGAGCCTTACCCTCTCAAGGAGGTGGGAATACTCATCTTGAAGCAGGCTTCCCGCTTAGATGCTTTCAGCGGTTATCCCTCCCGAACGTAGCCAACCAGCCATGCCCTTGGCAGGACAACTGGCACACCAGAGGTTCGTCCGTCCCGGTCCTCTCGTACTAGGGACAGCCCTTCTCAATATTCCTACGCGCACAGCGGATAGGGACCGAACTGTCTCACGACGTTCTAAACCCAGCTCGCGTACCGCTTTAATGGGCGAACAGCCCAACCCTTGGGACCGACTCCAGCCCCAGGATGCGACGAGCCGACATCGAGGTGCCAAACCATCCCGTCGATATGGACTCTTGGGGAAGATCAGCCTGTTATCCCCGGGGTACCTTTTATCCGTTGAGCGACGGCGCTTCCACAAGCCACCGCCGGATCACTAGTCCCGACTTTCGTCCCTGCTCGACCCGTCGGTCTCACAGTCAAGCTCCCTTGTGCACTTACACTCAACACCTGATTGCCAACCAGGCTGAGGGAACCTTTGGGCGCCTCCGTTACCCTTTGGGAGGCAACCGCCCCAGTTAAACTACCCATCAGACACTGTCCCTGATCCGGATCACGGACCGAGGTTAGACATCCAGCACGACCAGAGTGGTATTTCAACGGCGACTCCACAACCACTGGCGTGGCTGCTTCAAAGTCTCCCACCTATCCTACACAAGCCGAACCGAACACCAATATCAAACTGTAGTAAAGGTCCCGGGGTCTTTCCGTCCTGCTGCGCGAAACGAGCATCTTTACTCGTAGTGCAATTTCACCGGGCCTATGGTTGAGACAGTCGAGAAGTCGTTACGCCATTCGTGCAGGTCGGAACTTACCCGACAAGGAATTTCGCTACCTTAGGATGGTTATAGTTACCACCGCCGTTTACTGGCGCTTAAGTTCTCAGCTTCGCAACCCCGAAAGGTCACTAACCGGTCCCCTTAACGTTCCAGCACCGGGCAGGCGTCAGTCCGTATACATCGCCTTACGGCTTCGCACGGACCTGTGTTTTTAGTAAACAGTCGCTTCTCGCTGGTCTCTGCGGCCACCCCCAGCTCACGGAGCAAGTCCGATCACCAGTGATGGCCCCCCTTCTCCCGAAGTTACGGGGGCATTTTGCCGAGTTCCTTAACCATAGTTCACCCGAACGCCTCGGTATTCTCTACCTGACCACCTGAGTCGGTTTAGGGTACGGGCCGCCATGAAACTCGCTAGAGGCTTTTCTCGACAGCATAGGATCATCCACTTCACCACAATCGGCTCGGCATCAGGTCTCAGCCTTATATGAGGGACGGATTTGCCTACCCCTCGGCCTACACCCTTACCCCGGGACAACCACCGCCCGGGCTGGACTACCTTCCTGCGTCACCCCATCGCTTACCTACTACCACCTTGGGCCG
>NZ_JBWKGY010000052.1:0-1814 GCF_056433525.1 Streptomyces sp. NPDC044704 | reverse complement strand
TCGGCCGGACCGGTCGCGCAGTTCAGGCCGATCATGTCGATGCCGAGCGGCTCCAACGCCGTCAACGCCGCACCGATCTCCGAACCGAGCAGCATCGCGCCGGCCGCTTCCACGGTCACCTGAACGATCAGCGGCAGGTCTGCCGCCCCGCACCGGTCCAGCGCGCGGCGGGCGCCGATGACGGCGGCCTTCGTCTGGAGGAGGTCCTGGGACGTCTCCACGAGCAGTGCGTCCGCACCACCCCGGACCAGGCCTTCGGCGTTCTGCTGGTAGGCCTCGCGGAGGGGCTCGTACTCCACGTGTCCGAGGGTGGGCAGCTTGGTGCCGGGGCCCATCGAGCCCAGCACCCAGCGGGGGCGGCCGTCCTGTGCCGTGAAGCCGTCCGCCGAGGCCCGGGCGATCCGGGCGCCCGCCTCGGAGAGCTCGTAGACCCGTTCCTCCACCCCGTACTCGGCGAGGGCGGCCAGGTTGGTGCCGAAGGTGTTGGTCTCGACGCAGTCCACGCCGACGGCGAAGTACGCGTCGTGCACGGACCGCACGATGTCGGGGCGGGTGACGTTGAGGATCTCGTTGCAGCCCTCCAGCCCGAGGAAGTCGTCCATCGTCGGGTCGGCGGCCTGGAGCATGGTCCCCATCGCCCCGTCCGCGACCACTACGCGGGTGGCGAGTTCCTCCCGCAGCAAGCGTGTCATTCCAGCCCCCTCAGATGTGCGGACAGTTCCGTCTCGCTCGCCGGGCCGTAGGCGGAGCGGAGCCGGGCCAGCAGTGGCTCCCGGGACAGGTGGTACTCCTGGGTGCCGGCGTGGTCGAGTACGGTCGCCGCTACCGCGCAGCCCAGCTGGGCCGCGTACCGCTCGGGTACGCCCCAGGCCGTCCCGGCCAGGAATCCGGCCCGGAAGGCGTCTCCGACGCCGGTGGGGTCGACGACCTCGGCGACCTCCACCGCCGGGACGGTCAGCGGTGGGCGGTCCACGGCCCGGATCCGTACGCCGGCCTCGCCGTGGGTGGTGACCCAGGAGCCGACCCGTCGGAGGACCTGCTCCTCGGTGAGTCCGGACCGTTCGCAGAGCAGGGCGGACTCGTACTCGTTGGTGAACAGCCGGTGCGCGCCGTCGACCAGTTCCCGTACCTCGGACCGGGTCAGGCGGGCCAGTTGCTGCGAGGGGTCGGAGGCGAACGGAACATCCAGCTCGCGGCAGTTCCGGGTGTGGCGGAGCATGGCCTCGGGGTCGTCCGGTGAGACGAGCACCAGGTCGGGCCGTCCGCAGCGGGCGACGATCTCCCGCAGGTCGATCTCCCGGGCTTCGGCCATGGCGCCCGCGTAGAAGGTGGCGATCTGGTTCTGTTCCCGGTCGGTGGTGCAGACGAAGCGGGCGGTGTGCCGGGTCTCGCTCACGCGCACGGAGTCGGTGTCCACTCCGTGGTCCTTGAGCCACACCCGGTACGGTTCGAAGTCCGCTCCCACCGCGCCCACCAGCAGCGGGCGCAGTCCCAGTACGCCCAAGCCGAACGTGATGTTCGCCGCCACCCCGCCCCGCCGCACATCCAGGCTGTCGGCGAGGAACGACAGGGAGACCCGGTCCAGCCGGTCCGCGAGCAGCTGCTCGGCGAACCGGCCGGGGAAGGTCATCAGATGGTCGGTCGCGATGGATCCCGTGACAGCGATGCGCATGTCAGGCCCCGGCGGCCGTGCGCAGGGCGTCGACGCGGTCGGTGCGTTCCCAGGTGAAGTCGGGGAGTTCGCGGCCGAAGTGGCCGTAGGCGGCGGTCTGGGCGTAGATCGGCCGCAGCAGGTCCAGGTCACGGATGATCGC
>NZ_JBWKGY010000051.1:0-2005 GCF_056433525.1 Streptomyces sp. NPDC044704 | reverse complement strand
CTCGCCCGCCACCTCCCCGACGGCCGCATCCACTACCTCGGCCGCACCGACGACCAAGTCAAACTCCGCGGCTTCCGCATCGAACCCGGCGAGATAGCCACGGTCCTGGCCTCCTCGCCGTCCGTCGGCCAAGCCGCGGTGCTGGTGCGCGAGGACGTCCCGGGGATCCAGCGGCTGGTGGCCTACGCCGTCCCCGCGCCCGGCGCCACCCTCGATCCGGACGCCCTGCGCACCCTCGCCGCCGAACACCTCCCCGAGTACATGGTCCCGGCCGTCGTCCTCACCCTCCCCGCGCTCCCCCTCTCCCCCAACGGCAAACTCGACCGACGCGCCCTGCCGGCACCTGAGACCGTCGCCGCGTCCGTCTCGCGCGCCCCCCGGGACGTCCGCGAGGAGGTCCTGTCGGGGATCCTGGGCGCCGTACTGGGACGCCCGGCCGTGGGTGTACAGGACGACTTCTTCGCCCTCGGCGGCCACTCGCTGCTGGCGGCCCGGGCGGCGGGACGGATCCGCGAGGTCCTCGGCGTCGAGTGCGGGATCCGCGACGTGTTCGAGCTGCGGACCGTCGAGGCGCTGGCCGCGCGGCTCTCGCAGCGCTCGGCCGGCACCCGGCCCCGGCCCCTCGCGGGCGACCGGCCCGAACGGCCCCCGCTTTCGTTCGCCCAGCACCGCCTGTGGGTGACGGACAGCGTGCGCGGACCGGCCGCCACCTACAACGTGCCGGTGGCGGTGCGCCTGCGCGGTCCGGTGGACTTCGCCGCGCTGCGCGCCGCGGCCGGGGACCTGGTGGCCCGGCACGAGGTGCTGCGTACGGTGATCGCCGAGCACGACGGCGAGCCGTACCAGCGGATCCTTCCCGTCGCCGGGGTGACCGTTCCGGTAGAACTCCGGGACGTGGCGGCCGACCGGCTGGCCGAGGAGGCCGTACGGGCCGGCGGGCACGTCTTCGACCTGGCGTCGGAGCTGCCGGTCCGCGTGACCCTGCTGCGGGCCGCGCCGGACGACCACGTCCTGCTCCTGCTCGTGCACCACATCGCCACCGACGAGTCCTCGACGGCCCTGCTGTTCGCGGACCTGAACACGGCCTACACGGCGCGACTGGCCGGCACTGCCCCGGGGTTCCCCGAACTGCCCCTCCAGTACGCCGACTTCGCGCACTGGCAGCGGGAGGTACTGGGTGACGCCGCAGACCCGCGGTCCCCCGCCGCCCGGCAGACGGAGTACTGGCGGCGGGCGCTCGCCGGGATCCCGGCGGAGGTGGCCCTGCCCACGGACCGGCCCCGGCCGGCGGAGCCCTCGTACGAGGGCGGTGTGGTCGGGTTCTCGGTGTCCGCCGGTACGGCCGGGGGCCTGCTGCGGATCGCCCGTGAGAGCGGCGCGACCCCGTTCATGGTGGTCCACGCCGCGGTCGCCGCGCTGCTGCACCGGCTGGGTGCGGGCGACGACATCCCGCTCGGCAGTCCGGTCTCAGGCCGTGACGGCGAGGAGTGGGAGGGCCTGGCCGGTTTCTTCCTCAACACGCTGGTGCTGCGGGCGGACCTGTCCGGTGCGCCCACGTTCGGCGAGCTGGTGGCGCGGGTCCGGGACACCGGACTGGCCGCCTTCGCGCACGCCGACCTGCCGTGGGAGGCGGTCGTGGAGGCGGTGGAGCACGAACGCTCCCGCTCGCGGAACCCGCTGTTCCAGACGATGGTGACCTACCACTCGGTGGACACCGCGGTGCCCGGGCTGTTCGGGATGCCCGCTGCCGAGCTGGCCGTGGAGACCGGCGGCGCGAAGTTCGACCTGGAGATCGCGTTCGGCACCGCCCGCGAGGGCGCGGGCATCGAGGGCGGCATCCGCTACGCGGCCGACCTGTTCGACGAGGGGACGGTACGCACCCTCGCGGGACGGCTCGTACGGCTGCTGGACGCGGCTGTCGCCGGTCCGGACCGGCCGGTGGCCGAGCTGGAGGTGATGTCCGCCGAGGAACGGGAACTCGTCCTGCACGGCTGGAACGACACCG
>NZ_JBWKGY010000050.1:0-2081 GCF_056433525.1 Streptomyces sp. NPDC044704 | reverse complement strand
ACCGACACCCAGATCAAAATCCGCGGCTTCCGCATCGAACCCACCGAAATCGAAACCACCCTCACCACCCACCCCCACATCACCCAAGCCACCCTGGTCCACTCCGGCGGTCAGCTGACCGCGTACGTGACGGTCTCCCCCGGGAGTCCCGAGGTCCCGGCTCCGGAGGGCCTGCGCGGCTGGCTGCGGACGCTCCTGCCGGAGCACATGGTCCCGGCCCGGTTCGTCGTACTGGACCGGCTGCCGCTGACCCCCAACGGGAAGATCGACAAGGCCGCCCTGCCGGACGTCCCGCCCGCCCCCGCCGGCGCGGGCCGCGGGCCGCGTACGGCGACGGAGGAGCTCGTACGGGCGCTGGTCGGGGAGGTCCTGGGCGCCCCCGCGCCCCTGTCGATGGACGACGACTTCTTCGAGCACGGCGGGCACTCGCTCCTCGCCGCCCGTCTCACCCACCGCATCGGCACCACCCTCGGCATCACCCTCACCCTCCGCGACGTCTTCCAGCACCCCACCCCTGCCGCGCTGACCCGGCGGATCGAGGCCGTGTCCGCCCGGCCCGCGCTGCCGCCGCTCGCGCCGCACGGTCCGCGCCCCGAGCGGCTGCCCCTGTCGTTCGCCCAGCAGCGGCTGTGGCTGGTCGACGCGCTCGCCGGAGCCGGGAGCGAGGACCAGCACAAGGGCTGGGGCAAGGGCGCCGCCTACAACGTCCCCATGGCGGTCCGGCTGGAGGGCGAGCCCGACGTCGCCGCGCTGCGCGCCGCCTTCGAGGACCTCGCCGCCCGCCACGAGCCGCTGCGGACCCGCTTCGTCACCGCGTCCGACGGGGACCCGTACCAGGTCGTCGATCCGCACCCCGGGCACTTCTTCGAGTCGCGCACCGTCGACGCGGACCGCCTGGAGGCGGAACTCCTCGACGCCGCCCGGCACTCCTTCGACCTGGCGGCTGAACACCCGCTGCGCGTCACCTTGTTGTGCGGCGAGCCGGGGCGGTACACCCTCCTGGTCCTGCTGCACCACATCGCCACCGACGGGCAGTCCCTGCTCCCCCTGTTCGAGGACCTGTCCCTGGCCTACGCCGCCCGCCTGGCCGGTGGCGCACCCGGATGGGCGCCGCTGCCGGCCGCGTACGCCGACTTCGCGCTCTGGCAGCGCACGGCCCTGACGGGTCCGGGGCGGTCCGGGAGTCCGGGGCAGGCGCTGGACGCCCAGATCGCCTACTGGAAGACGGCGCTCGCGGGGCTCCCCGAGGAACTGGGGCTGCTGCCCGACCGGCCGCGTCCGGCGGTGGCCGGGCAGCGCGGCGGGGTCGTACGGGTGGACTTCGGCGCCGAGCTGTACCGGGGGGTGGTGGAGCTGGCGCGGGCCGAGCGGTGCACGCCGTTCATGGTGGTGCAGGCGGCCCTGGCCGCGACGCTGACCCGGCTGGGGGCGGGTACGGACCTGCCGCTCGGATCTCCGGTGGCGGGCCGGCCGCAGGAGTCGCTGGACGCGCTGGTCGGGTTCTTCGTCAACACCCTGGTGCTGCGTACGGACACCTCCGGGGATCCGGCGTTCCGGGAGTTGCTGGCCCGGGTACGGGCCGCCGACCTGGATGCCTTCGCCCATCAGGAGGCTCCGTTCGACCTGGTCCTGGAGGCCGTGAACCCGGCGCGCTCACCGGCCCGGCATCCGCTGTTCCAGGTGTGTCTGGCCCTGGAGTCCGGTCCCCGGGCCGTTCCGGAGTTCCCGGGGCTGCGGGCGGGGGCGGCCGAGCCGCTGGCGACGGGGGCGGTCAAGTTCGACCTGGAGTTCCTGCTGCACGCCGAGGAGGGCTCGGGGCTGACGGGCGCGGTGCTCTACAGCTCCGACCTGTACGAGCACGCCACCGTCGAGCGGATGGCCGGCATGCTGCGGCGGACGCTGGAGCAGGCGGCGCGGGAGCCGGGCGTACGGGTGTCGGAGCTGGAGTTGCTGGGTGAGGCGGAGCGGCGTCAGGTCCTGGAGGCATGGACCGGGACCCGCACGGAGACCGGCGGGGCCACGCTCACCGACCGCTTCGAGGAACAGGCCCGCCTGCGCCCCACCGCCCGCGCCGTCGTCTT
>NZ_JBWKGY010000049.1:0-2708 GCF_056433525.1 Streptomyces sp. NPDC044704 | reverse complement strand
GCCCAGACCGCCGCCTACGGCCACTTCGGCCGCGAACTCCCCGACTTCACCTGGGAGCGCACCGACCGCGTCGACGCCCTGCGCACGGCCGCCGGCCTGGCCTGAGCACCCGCCCCCGCGCCGCCAAGTCCACAGTCCAAGGAGAAGAGTTGTGCGAATCGCTGTGACCGGCTCCATCGCGACCGACCACCTCATGGTGTTCCCGGGAAGCTTCGCGGAGCAGTTGATCACGGACAAGGTCGACACGGTGTCCCTGTCGTTCCTCGTCGATCAGCTGGAGGTCCGCCAGGGCGGCGTGGGGGCCAACATCACCTTCGGCCTCGGCCGCCTCGGCCTGCGGCCCCTGCTCGTGGGCGCCGCCGGTGTCGACTTCGCCGAGCACGGCAGGAAGCTGGCCGAAGCCGGAGTCGACACGACGTCGGTCCGGGTCAGCGAGACACTGCACACGGCACGCTTCGTGTGCACGACGGACCGCAACCAGAACCAGATCGCGACCTTCTACGCCGGCGCCATGGCCGAGGCGGGCAGGATCGACCTCGCCGAGACGTACCGGCGCGCACAGGGACTCGATCTGGTGCTGGTCGGCGCCGACGACCCCGCGGCGATGCTGCGCCACACCGCCGCGGCGCACGCACTCGGCGTGCGCGTGGCGGCGGACCCGTCCCAGCAGCTGGCCCGCCTCGACACCGAACAGACGCGCAGCCTGGTCGACGGGGCCCACCTGCTCTTCACGAACGAGTACGAGAGCGCGCTGCTGCGCGAGCGCACCGGATGGAACGAGGACGAGGTCCTGGAGCGGGTCGGCACCTGGATCGTGACGCGGGCCGCCGACGGCGTCTCGATCATGACGGCCGACGGCACCCGGCAGGACATCCCCGCCGTACCGACGGACGCCGCCGCCGACCCGACCGGCGTGGGCGACGCCCTCCGCGCCGGCTTCCTCGCGGGCATCGCCTGGGACCTCTCGTACGAGCGCGCGGCGCAACTGGGCTGCGCACTGGCCACGGTGGTGCTGGAATCGGTCGGCACCCAGGAGTACAAGCTGCTCCCCTCGGACCTCGTCGGCCGGGTCGACCGGGTGTACGGCAGGGCGGCGGCGGCCGAGATCGAGCCCTGGCTGGTGGCCGTCTCATGAGCGGCGAGCAGGTCCGCAGGGCGGAAGCCCTGCGGGAGGCGCTCGCGACCCGTGTGGTCGTCGCCGACGGAGCCATGGGGACGATGCTCCAGGAGCAGGACCCGACGATGGAGGACTTCCAGCAGCTGGAGGGCTGCAACGAGGTCCTGAACGTCACCCGGCCGGACATCGTCCGTTCGGTCCACGAGGCCTACTTCTCGGTCGGCGTGGACTGCGTCGAGACCAACACCTTCGGCGCGAACTTCGCCTCGCTCGCCGAGTACGACATCCCCGAACGCGTCCACGAGCTGTCGGAGGCGGGCGCGCGGATCGCCCGCGAGGTCGCCGACGAGTACACCGCCTCCACCGGACAGCAGCGCTGGGTCCTCGGCTCGATGGGCCCCGGCACCAAGCTGCCCACCCTCGGCCACGCCCCGTACACGACGCTGCGCGACGCCTACCAGGCGAACGCGGAGGGGCTCGTCGCGGGCGGCGCGGACGCGCTTCTCGTGGAGACCACCCAGGACCTGCTCCAGACCAAGTCGGCGCTGATCGGCGCCCGCCGGGCGCTGGACGCGCTCGGCCTCTCGGTGCCGCTGATCTGCTCGGTCACCGTCGAGACCACGGGCACCATGCTGCTCGGTTCGGAGATCGGTGCGGCGTTGACGGCGTTGGAGCCGCTCGGCATCGACATGATCGGCCTGAACTGCGCGACCGGTCCGGCCGAGATGAGCGAGCACCTGCGCTATCTGGCGCGCAATGCCCGGATCCCGTTGTCGTGCATGCCGAACGCGGGTCTGCCGGTGCTGACGAAGCAGGGTGCGCACTATCCGTTGTCGGCTT
The DNA here is from genome assembly GCF_056433525.1 of Streptomyces sp. NPDC044704. Lineage (NCBI taxonomy): Bacteria > Bacillati > Actinomycetota > Actinomycetes > Kitasatosporales > Streptomycetaceae > Streptomyces > Streptomyces sp. NPDC044704. The sequence continues at coordinate 751 of NZ_JBWKGY010000049.1, read as the reverse complement.
CGGAGCTGGCGGATGCGCAGGAGACGTTCGTGCGGGAGTACGGGCTGTCTCTGGTCGGTGGGTGCTGTGGGACGACGCCGGAGCATCTGCGGCAGGTCGTGGAGCGGGTGCGGGGCACCGCGGTCACGCAGCGGTCTCCGCGGCCGGAGCCGGGTGCGGCTTCGCTGTATCAGACGGTGCCGTTCCGGCAGGACACCTCGTACATGGCGATCGGTGAGCGGACGAACGCGAACGGGTCGAGGAAGTTCCGTGAAGCGATGCTGGAGGCGCGCTGGGACGACTGTGTGGAGATGGCCCGGGACCAGATCCGTGAGGGTGCGCACATGCTGGATCTGTGTGTGGACTATGTGGGCCGTGACGGTGTCGCGGACATGCGTGAGCTGGCCGGCCGTTTTGCGACGGCTTCGACGCTGCCGATCGTGCTGGACTCGACCGAGGTCCCGGTGATCCAGGCGGGTCTGGAGAAGCTGGGCGGGCGGGCGGTCATCAACTCGGTGAACTATGAGGACGGGGACGGTCCGGAGTCGCGGTTCGCGAAGGTCACGCAGCTGGCTCAGGAGCACGGGGCGGCGTTGATCGCGCTGACCATCGACGAGGAGGGCCAGGCCCGCAGCGTCGAGCACAAGGTCGCGATCGCCGAACGCCTCATTGACGATCTGACGGGGAACTGGGGGATCCTGGAGTCGGACATCCTCATCGACACGTTGACGTTCACGATCTGCACGGGTCAGGAGGAGTCCCGTAAGGACGG
>NZ_JBWKGY010000048.1:0-2729 GCF_056433525.1 Streptomyces sp. NPDC044704 | reverse complement strand
ATCTACGAGGGCGAAGTCCGCTACGCCCGCGACGCGTTCGAAGGCCTGCGGCTGATGGACGCCCTGATCGCGGTCAAGCGCGGCGTCCCGGGCGCCACCCTGCCCGAACTCAAGCAACGCCGGGTCAAGGCCGCCGCGGTCGTCTCCGAGCCGCAGCCCGACGAGAGCGAGCGCGTGACCCGCTCCGACGTCGCCGCGGACAACCCCGTCCCCACCCCGCCGTTCTGGGGCACCCGCGTGGTCAAGGGCATCCCGCTCAAGGACTACGCCTCCTGGCTCGACGAGAACGCGCTGTTCAAGGGCCAGTGGGGGCTGAAGGCGGCACGCGGCGGCCCGACGTACGAGGAGCTCCTGGAGAGCGAGGGCCGGCCCCGGCTGCGCGGCCTCCTCGACAAGCTGCACACCGAGAACCTCCTCGAAGCCGCCGTCGTCCACGGCTACTTCCCCTGCGTCTCCAAGGGAGACGACCTGATCATCCTCGACGAGAACGGCTCGGAGCGGACCCGCTTCACCTTCCCCCGCCAGGGCCGCGGCCGGTACCTGTGCCTCTCGGACTTCTTCCGCTCGGACGACTCGGGGGAGACCGACGTCGTCGGCCTCCAGGTCGTCACCGTCGGCTCGAAGATCGGCGAGGCCACCGCCAAGCTGTTCCAGTCGAACGCCTACCGCGAATACATGGAGCTGCACGGCCTCTCCGTCCAGCTCGCCGAGGCACTCGCCGAGTACTGGCACGCCCGCGTCCGCGCCGACCTGGGGATCTCCGCGTCCGACCCGGCCTCCGTCGACGGCATGTTCCGTACCGAGTACCAGGGCTGCCGGTACTCCCTCGGCTACCCGGCCTGCCCCGACCTGGAGGACCGCGCGAAGATCGCCGACCTCCTCCGGCCGGAGCGCATCGGCGTCCACCTCTCGGAGGAGTTCCAGCTCCACCCCGAACAGTCCACCGACGCCATCGTCCTGCACCACCCCGAGGCCAGCTACTTCAACGCCGGAGGCCGTACATGAGCACACTGCGCGACATCCTGCGGAGCGGCGAGCCCTCCTTCTCCTTTGAATTCTTCCCGCCGAAGACCGATGCCGGAGAACGGGTCCTGTGGGACGCGGTCCGCCGGATCGAACCGCTCGCACCGGCCTTCGTCTCGGTCACCTACGGAGCCGGCGGCTCCTCCCGCGACCGTACGGTCGAAGTGACCAAGCGGATCGCCGCCGAGACCACCCTGAGGCCGGTCGCCCACCTGACGGCCGTCGGCCATTCCGTCGCCGAACTGCGCCACATCATCGGCCAGTACGCCGACGTGGGCGTGCGCGACGTGCTGGCCCTGCGCGGAGACCCGCCGGGCGATCCGAACGCCCCGTGGATCCCCCATCCCGACGGCCTGCTGCACGCCCACGAGCTGGTCTCGCTGGTCCGGGCCTCCGGAGCCTTCAGCGTGGGCGTCGCCGCGTTCCCGGAGCGGCACCCGCGCTCACCGGACTGGGAGAGCGACATCCGCCACTTCGTGGCCAAGTGCCGGGCCGGTGCCGACTACGCCGTCACGCAGATGTTCTTCGACGTCGACGACTACCTGCGGCTGCGGGACCGTGTCGTCGCCGCCGGCTGTGACACCCCGGTCATCCCGGAGATCATGCCGGCCACCGACGTGCGCCAGATCCGCCGCTTCGCCGAACTGAGCAACGCCGCGTTCCCCGAGGACCTGGCGCACCGCCTCGACGCCGCGCGCGACCGTCCCGCCGACGGGCACCGCATCGGTGTGGAGTACGCCACCGCCATGGCGGAGCGGCTCCTGGCCGAGGGGGCACCCGGACTGCACTACATCACTCTCAACCGCTCCACCGCGACGCTTGAGATCCACCGCAACGTACTTGAATCAAGGAGTGCACAGCATGTCCTCGCAGCCCACCACTGATGTCACGGGGTCCACGGACTTCACCGATTTCAAGGTCGCGGACCTTTCCCTCGCCGCGTTCGGGCGGAAGGAGATCACGCTGGCCGAGCACGAGATGCCGGGTCTGATGTCGATCCGCCGCGAGTACGCCGGGGCGCAGCCGCTGGCGGGTGCGCGGATCACGGGTTCCCTGCACATGACGGTGCAGACGGCGGTGCTGATCGAGACGCTGGTCGCGCTGGGGGCGCGGGTGCGGTGGGTGTCGTGCAACATCTACTCGACGCAGGACCATGCGGCGGCGGCGGTCGCGGCGGCGGGGATCCCGGTGTTCGCGTGGAAGGGCGAGACGCTGGAGGAGTACTGGTGGTGCACGGAGCAGGCGCTGACCTGGCCGGGGCATGCCGGTCCGAACATGATCCTCGATGACGGTGGTGACGCGACGCTGCTGGTCCACAAGGGGGTGGAGTTCCAGAAGGCGGGGGCGGTTCCGGATCCGTCGACGGCGGAGAACGAGGAGATGGCGCTGGTCCTGGACCTGCTGGCCCGCACGGAGCTGGACTGGTCCGCGCTGGCGTCGGAGATCCGGGGTGTGACGGAGGAGACCACCACGGGTGTGCACCGGCTGTACGAGATGCACCAGGCGGGTGCCCTGCTCTTCCCGGCGATCAACGTGAACGACGCCGTGACGAAGTCGAAGTTCGACAACAAGTACGGCTGCCGGCACTCGTTGATCGACGGCATCAACCGTGCCACCGACGTCCTGATCGGCGGCAAGGTCGCCGTCGTGTTCGGCTACGGCGACGTCGGCAAGGGCTGTGCGGAGTCGCTGCGCGGCCAGGGCGC
>NZ_JBWKGY010000047.1:0-2732 GCF_056433525.1 Streptomyces sp. NPDC044704 | reverse complement strand
GTCCGCACCGTCATTGTTGACCGCGGAACCACGGATCACCGCACGGATCGTGTCCCCGTCACGCACCGCATCAGACAGCCGCTTCAGCACCACGATGCCGGCTCCGCTGGAGAAGACAGTCCCCTGCCCGTCGGCGTCGAACGCCCGGCAGTGACCGTCGGGGGACATGATGCCGCCCTCCTGGAACCAGTAGCCGCTGCGCTCTGGAGCGCGGACCTTGGCTCCTCCTGCGAGTGCCATGTCGCTGTCGCCCGAAATGAGACTGCGGCACGCGTGGGCGATCGCCACCAACGAGGTGGAACAGGCCGTGCTCACGCTCACGCTCGGTCCGCGCAGGTTGAGACGGTAGGAAATATGGGTCGCGGCGAAGTCCTTGTCGTTGCCGAGACCCACGACTGTCGGATCGATGTCCGACGAGCCGCGCTGGGGAATCAGGTTGTTGAGCAGGTAGCTGCTCATCGCCGCGCCGACGTAGACCGCGACGGTACCCGAGTGCCCGCGCGGGGCATATCCGGCGTTCTCGAGTGCCTGGTAGGAGCACATCAGCAGCAGTCTCTGCTGCGGGTCCATCAGCTCCGCCTCACGCGGTGTGAATCCGAACATCGCGGGATCGAACAGATCGACCCCGTCGGCGGATCCGGCCATGGCCACGTACTGGCCGTGGCCGCCGACCGCCGACTCCGAAGGCTCATCAGTGGGGACCAGTGACTCCACACCATCGACGAGGTTGTTCCAGAACGCGTCCACGTCGTCGGCGCCGGGAAAACGAGCGGCCATGCCGATGACGGCAATGTCGGAGCTGTCCGCCGGGTTCCGGAAGGTCGTCGACGGAGACTTCGCATCCTGCGGAGAAGACGAAGTCGGCGCGAGGCGCTCCGCGAGGCGGGCAATGGTCGGGTATTTGAACAGGTCCGCTACGGCAAGCGAAACCTGCAGCCGCTTCTTGACCTGCTGGCCCGCTTCGACGATGAGGAGGGAGTCTCCGCCCAGGTCGAAGAAGTTCGCGTCCCGGTCGATGCGGGATCGCCCGAAGAGGTTCTCCCATATCTCGGTGAGCGTGCTCTCGATCTCCGCGCGTGACCGTACCGCGTGCGCAGGGTGGTCCGCCGACCGCTCCTGGTGGCGTTTGGTACCGCGCTCGAGCCTGCTGGGCAAGTTCTCGGCGGAGACGATCACGCGCCGCCGCCCTCCAAAGAGTGCGCGTTCGAAGACGGCCAGTGCGTCGGCGGCGGAAATCCCCGACGGCTCATCGCCGACGTGTGCCTCGAGTACGGCAGCGGGGAGCCGCTCGTGCGACGCCATGCCCACGTTCCGCCAGGCGTCCCATGCGATGGCGACGACACGTGCGGGAGCACCTGGCGACTCGGCCCATGCGTCGAGGAAGGCGTTCGCCGCGCAGTAGTCCACCTGGCCGAGGCTGCCCAGAAGCGCGCCGGTCGAGGAGAACACGGCGAAGAAGGCGAGCGGTCGGCTGTGGAGCACTGCCGCGAGCGCGAGCGTTCCGTCGACCTTGGGCGTCAGCACCTTCCGCATGGCCTCGACGTGCCGGAACTGGGCGAGACCCCCGCCGGCGAGGCCCGCGGCATGGACGACGCCTTCGATGGGCCCGAACCACAGCTCGGCCCGCGCGACAACATCGGCGAGAGCGGTACGGTCGCTCACGTCGCACGCTTCGACAAGCACCTCTGCCCCGTACGACTCCAGCTCGCGTACCGCGACGATGCGGATCCGGGTCTCCGCGGGGATCGTGGGATCGCTCTCGAGCGCCGGCCACTGTTCACGCGGCGGAAGCGGCGTCCGCCCGACGAGCACCAGGCGCGCTTGGTACTTCCGTGCCATCCATGCGGCGATCGCGCGGCCGATGCCACCAAGACCGCCAGTGATCAAGTAGACGCCTTGTGGCCGGAGGGCCGCGGATTCTCCGTCCCCCGCGGACGTGGTCATGCCCTCGACACCCTCGACGTAGCGGGTGGTGTCCCGGTAGGCGACGAAGGAATGCGGCAGTGACGCGCGGATCTCGGCGATGAGCGGATCGACCTCCGCCGCCGGGCCCTCGATGTCGATCGCGGACGCGGTGAGCGCCGGATACTCCAGGGGCAGGGTCTTGACCGGGCCGAGGACGAGTGCGCGGGTGGGCGGTGCGGGCTCGCCGTTGCCCACCCTGGCGAGGCCCTGCGTCACCACGGCGAGCCGGGTCTGCTCGGTTCCGCGGTGCAGTCCGAGCGCACGGGCGAAGTACACCAGTGCGTCGAGCGCGAAGACACGCGCCCGGTCGACCTCGGCCTCGGTGTCGACCGCCCACAGGTAAAGGACGTTCCATGTACCGCTTGTTCCATCGGTGTCCTGGAGTTCGCGGACGAGCCGGTCGAAGTCATCGGTCACTTCAGGGCGCAGAGCGTAGGCGTCCGGTGCGGAACGCTCGAACGACGTCCCGGTCTTCACTGTGACGACGCGCTCTCCGGCCTCTCGCAGGCGCGCGGTCCAGCGCTCCGCGATGCCAAGCCTGTCGGCGAAGACGAGCCAGCGTTCGCCGGGCCTTGCGGTGATCGCCGCGGTGAGGGGGACCTGATGAAAGACAGGTTGAAAGAGGCGGGCCGCGGGCGTCGTCGCACCAGCGGTCTTCCGCTCGATCCAGTGGCGCTTGGTGTCGAATGCGTAGGTGGGCAGGGGCACGCGTCGCGGTGAGCGGTTCGTGTGCAGGGTGGACCAGTCGATCGGGACACCGTTCACCC
>NZ_JBWKGY010000046.1:0-3357 GCF_056433525.1 Streptomyces sp. NPDC044704 | reverse complement strand
AGCACCTCGACGAGAAGGTCGCCCGACTCCACCTCGACGCCCTCGGCGTCAAGCTCACCACCCTGCGCCCCGAGCAGGCCGCCTACATCGGCGTCAAGGTCGAGGGCCCGTACAAGCCCGACCACTACCGCTACTGATCACGGCCCCGATCAGCGGCACAGGCTGAAAGCAGGCCCCCGGCACCCGTGCCGGGGGCCTGCCCCGTATCCCGAGCCCCCATCCCAGAAAGCCCGTCGATGCCACGCGGCCGGTATTCGCTCCACGATCCCCACGACCACGCCCCCCTCGGCGAGGAGCACTTCCACTGCGCGCCCGGCCCGTCCGGCTGGCGCTACGTCGCCCAGCTGACCCACCCCGACGGCGAACACCGCGGCTCCGTCGACCTCGCCGTCGACGAACTCGGCCGCCCCATCCGCCTGGAACTGAACGCCGGGGGCTGGCAGGTCCGCGGCGCCGCCATCGACGGCGTCACCTGGGTCCGCACCGACCCCACCGGCACCGAGGCCACCGAAGGCAACGTCCAGGCCCCCGGATTCACCGGCACCTCACCGGCCTTCCTCATCGCGACGTCCCGCCTGCTGCGCCCCGCCCCCGGCGCCCCCGCCACGCGCGTCCGCCTCGTCACCCTCACCGACCCGGTCCTCGCGGCCCGTACGGTCGACCAGGCCTGGGCCCTGCTGCGCCGCGAGGAGCACGCCACGGACAGCGGCCCGCTGCTGGTGGACGAGTACCAGGTGACCGCCCTGGACACCGGCGAGGTCCATACCGTCCACATCGCGGGCGACGTCGTCCTCTCGGCGCCCGGCATCGAACTCGAACACCTGGAGACCCCGCCCTCCACCTTCGAGGACGCCCTCGGGGACGGGTAACCGCTCAGGCGGGCGGCGCGAACCCGGTCTTGGGCGCGGCCGCCACGGGAGGCACGACCGGCGCGACGGGAACCACCGGCGCGGCCGGCGGAACGTACGGCGCCGCCGGCGGGGCCACGGGCGGGAACACCGGCTGCTGCGCCCGTACCGGCGCCTCTGCTCGTACGTGTGCCGGTACGTGCGCCTGCGCCTGGGGCTGTGCCTGTGCCTGCGCCGCGTGTGCGGCCGCGCCGAAGGCCCGGGCCGCGTCCCGGGACTGCCGCTCGTGCACCACCGCCATCAGGAACGCGGCCGCGGGCACCCCGGCCGGCGGCGGCGTCCCGGTCCGGGCCACCACGTCGTCCGCGAGCCGCGCCGCCATCGCGGCGCCGGTCTGCGGGTCCAGCTGGTCCATCCGCGTCAGGTACTGCCGGATCGCGAGCCACAGCCCGTCCGGCACCGCCGACAGGTCCAGGGCCGAGAACCGTCCGGCCAGCCACGGCGGCGGCGGGGGCACCGGCATCACCCGCGCCCCCGGCACCCGCTCCCGGATCACCAGCGTCCCCGCGAACACGTCCCCGACCCGCCGGCCCCGTTCCGACACCAGCGAGGCGATGCAGGCCACCGTCCCGAAGGTCATCAGCAGCTCGACGACCCCCATGGCCCCGCGCACCAGCGCGTGCCGGAACCGGATCGGCCCGCCGTCCTCGCGCACCACCCGCAGCCCACAGGCCAGCTTCCCCAGCGAACGCCCGTGGCTCAGCGTCTCCACGGCGATCGGCACACCGACCATCACCAGCAGGAAGTTCGCCACCGCCAGCGCCGCCTGGGCGGCGTCGTCGAGGCCGGCCGTCGAGACGGCCAGGGTGATGGACACGGCGATGAAACCGGAGACGTACACGGCGAGGTCGAGCAGGATCGCCAGCGCCCGGCTCGGCAGCCTCGCGGTCCGCAGGCCCAGGACGACCGCGTCCCCCGTCACGAGATCGCTCACAAGCACACCTTTCACCGACCTGACCCGCCCCTGTGCGATCCAGTCTGCCAAGCTGACCACAGGAGAAGTAAGCCGAATCGGGTGGCCTGGGGCAGGGGAGCGGTAACCGGATGGATCTCGACGTCTTCGTGGTGGCCCACCAGGCGGAATGGGCCCGTCTGGAGCAGCTCCTCGGCCGCGGCCGGCGGCTCACCGGAGCGGAGGCCGACGAACTCGTCGCGCTCTACCAGCGCACCTCCACCCACCTCTCCCTCGTGCAGTCGAGCGCGCCCGACCCGATGCTGACGGGCCGCCTCACCCAGCTCGTCGCCCGCGCCCGCGCCACGGTGACGGGTACCCGGCGTGCGAGCTGGCGCGACGCGGCCCGCTTCTTCACCGAGGGGTTCCCGGCGGCGGTCTACCGCAGCCGGCGCTGGTGGATACCCACCGCACTGCTCTCCACCGCGCTCGGCGTGCTCATCGGCTGGTGGATAGCCACCCACCCCGAGGTCCAGGGCGCCATCGCCGCCCCGGCCGACCTCAAGGAGCTCACCCGGCCCGGCGGCGAGTACGAGACGTACTACTCCAGCCATCCGGCGGCCTCCTTCGCCGCCCAGGTCTGGACGAACAACGCCCAGGCCGCCGCGATCTGCCTGGTCCTGGGCGCGTTCCTGGGGATCCCCGTCCTCTGGATCCTCTTCCTGAACATGGCCAACCTCGGCGTCGGCATCGGTCTGATGAGCTCCGCCGGCCGCCTCGACGTCTTCCTCGGCCTGATCCTCCCGCACGGGCTGCTCGAACTGACGGCCGTCTTCGTCGCCGCGGGCACCGGCCTGAAGCTGGGCTGGACCGTCATCGACCCGGGCCCCCGCACCCGCCGCACCGCCCTCGCCGAACAGGGCCGCGCCGCCCTCGGCATGGCCATCGGGCTGGCCCTGGTCCTGTTCGTCTCCGGCCTGATCGAGGGCTTCGTCACCCCCTCCGGCCTCCCCACCTGGGCCCGCATCGGCATCGGCATCGCCGCCGAGGCCGCCTTCCTTGTCTACGTGTACGTCCTGGGCGGCCGCGCCGCCCGCGCCGGCGAGGCCGGCGACGTCGAGGAAGCCGACCGCACGGCGACGCTCCCCACCGCCGCCTGATGTGCGTGGGCCCCCGCTGAGCTGCTAGTCTCCTCGTCGTCCCGCAAACACCGTTGACACGGCAGACGCGGGGAGGTAGATTCGAACGGTTGCCTCGAACTGGACAAGTTCGGCAGTGATGGTTTAAAGTCTCATCTCGCCCCCAGGAATTGAATTCCAAGCGGGCACAATCGACTCCACATTCGGATCGTCGGAAGCCGGGAAATCCGGTGGAAAACCTCTGATAGAGTCGGAACCGCCGGAAAGGAAAAGCGCGAAAGCGCAGGACCTGGAAAGCGCCGAGGAAATCGGGCCCGAAAGAGTCTGATAGAGTCGGAAACGCAAGAACACAGAACGAAAGCCCGGAGGAAAACCCGCGAGGGTGAGTACAAAGGAAGCGTCCGTTCCTTGAGAACTC
>NZ_JBWKGY010000045.1:0-3629 GCF_056433525.1 Streptomyces sp. NPDC044704 | reverse complement strand
GGAAATCATCAACATCTGCGTTGCGCGAAACCTGCATCACAGCAGGTCAGAGTCCACAAATCATTGCAATGATCCTTTGGATTAACGCAACGCTCGAACCCTGTTCGTTGCAATGGACTGAGTGTGAACGCTATACCGGCCCCGTTGTGGCCCGCAGCGCCCCCGGGTGCGGCCACCAGGCCTCCACGAGAGTCAATCGGAATTCAGTCCCCGCTCAAGGCGGTCGCGTCAGGATTCCGACGTGCCGGTTGCCCGGCCGGCTCGGCTGCGCGGACCTCACGTTCCGCGCCGCGGGCCGGGGATCGGCGCGTGCGGCCCGGTTGGGTGGTGACGGGTTCTGTCGTGCCTCAGGCGGGTCTTGATGCCATTTGATCTCGACGGGAGTCCCCCACCATGGCAACGTTCCTCCACAGACTGGGCCGCTTCGCGTTCCGAAGGCGTGGCCTCACAGCCCTCCTGTGGCTGTTGGTCCTCGTGGGCGCCGTGGTCGCGGCCTCCTCCGCCCCCGCGCCCCCGGCCGACACCTTCTCGATGCCGGGTACCGAGTCGCAGAAGGCCTTCGACCTGCTCAAGGAGAAGTTCCCGGCGGCGAGCGCCGGCGGTGCCAGCGCCCGGGTCGTCGTACGTGCGCCCCAGGGCCAGGACGTCCCCGGCCCCGAGCGCAAGCCGGCGGTCTCCGGGCTCGTCGCCGAACTGGCGAAGGCCCCGGGGGTCGTCTCCGTCACCGACCCGTACCTGCCCGGAGCCGTCAGCAAGGACGCCACCACCGCGTACGCGGTCGTGACGTACAAGGCCACCGCCACCGAGCTGACCGACGTGGAACACGACGCGCTGACGGAGGCGTTCGACAGGGCACGCGACACGGGCCTGACCGTCGAGGCCGGCGGTGACGCCATCAAGATCGACGTGGCGATGGGCGGTGCCGAGGGGATCGGCATCCTCGTCTCCGCCGTGGTCCTGCTGATCACCTTCGGATCGATGATCGCCGCCGGCATGCCCCTGCTCACCGCCCTCATCGGGGTCGGTGTCGGCATCAGCGGCATCACCGCGCTCGGCAGCACCCTCGGCCTGTCCGCGAACACCTCCACGCTGGCCATGATGATCGGCCTCGCCGTCGGCATCGACTACGCCCTGTTCATCATCTCCCGCTACCGCTCCGAGATCGCCGAGGGCCACGAACGGCAGGAAGCCGCGGGACGCGCCGTCGGCACCGCCGGCTCGGCGGTCGTCTTCGCGGGCCTCACCGTCATCATCGCGCTCGCCGGACTGGCCGTGGTGAACATCCCCATGCTCACCAAGATGGGCATGTCCGCCGCGGGCACCGTCGCCGTCGCCGTCCTCATCGCGATCACCCTCGTGCCCGCCCTGCTCGGCTTCGCGCCCGTCAAGGTGCTCCGCCGCATCGACCGCAAGGCGATCACCGGCAAGCCGCTCTCCGCCCGCCAGCAGCGCAAGGCCGCCAAGGAGGCCGCCCGGACGAAGCCCAACCTGGGGACGCGCTGGGCCCGTTACGTACTGCGCCACCCGGTGGCCGTCCTGGTCGTCGGCGTGTTCGGACTGGGCGCGATCGCCCTGCCCGCCGCCAGCCTGGAACTGGGGCTGCCCGGCGAGGGCACCATGGCCGCCGAGACCACCCAGCGCAAGGCGTACGACATGCTGTCGGAGTCCTTCGGCCCCGGCTTCAACGGACCGCTGATGATCACCGTGAGCGCTCCGGACGCCGGGGCCGCGGCCGGCGGCGTCGGCAAGGCGCTGGCCGAGGTCGACGGGGTCGCGTCCGTCTCGCCGGCCGCGCCCAACGCGGCGAACGACACCGCGATCCTGAACCTCGTACCGGGCACCGGACCCACCGACCACGCCACGGAGGAACTGGTCCGCACCCTCCGCGGCAGCGTGGGCGGCATCGAGACCGCCACGGGGGCGCAGGAGATCCTCGTGACCGGCCAGACCGCGATGTTCATCGACTTCTCGAAGACCCTCGACGACGCCCTGGTGCCCTACCTGGCACTCGTCGTCGGTCTCGCCTTCCTCCTCCTGGTCCTCGTCTTCCGGTCGGTCCTGGTCCCGCTCAAGGCGGCCCTCGGCTTCCTGCTGTCGGTCAGCGCGTCCCTCGGGGCCGTGGTAGCCGTCTTCCAGTGGGGCTGGCTCGCCGACGTCTTCGGCGTCAAGGAGGCCGGCCCCGTCATGAGCACGATGCCGATCTTCATGATCGGCGTGGTGTTCGGCCTCGCGATGGACTACGAGGTGTTCCTGGTCAGCCGGATGCGGGAGGCACACGTCCACGGAGCGCGGCCCGAGGAGGCCGTCGTCACCGGCTTCCACCACGGCGGACGCGTGGTCAGCGCGGCCGCGATCATCATGATCAGCGTGTTCTCCGGCTTCATCACCGAGCAGAACGACCTCATCAAGATGATCGGCTTCGCCCTCGCAACGGCCGTGCTCTTCGACGCCTTCGTCGTCCGCATGGCGATCGTCCCGGCCCTGTTCGCCCTGCTGGGCAGCTCCGCCTGGTGGCTGCCGAAGTGGCTGGACAGGCTGCTGCCGAACCTGGACGTCGAGGGCGAGAAACTGAGCCGCCGGCCGGCCACCACCGGCGACTCCGGTTCCCCTGCCCCGCGCTCCCCGCGCGAGCGCGAACTGATCCGCTGAGCCGGCCCGGGGGCCACCGGCCCCTCCCGACCTCCTCCACACGGTGCGCCCCGGCCCGAACCCTCCGGGGCGCACGCTCAGGTGCTGCCGTCCGCAGGCGTCTCGGGCTTCGTGTGGAGGACGTCGCGGGCCTGTTCCGCGGCGCGGGTGATGCTCTCGCTGACGAAGTCGACGAAGCGGGAGATGCTCTCCAGACGGGTGCCGGCCGGGGTCTGGTGGCCGAGGACGCCGACGCCCTGCCGCGCCGTCTCGGCGAGCTGGGCGGTGGCGCGGGCGCTGGCGATCATCGACTGGTACCAGACGTCGTCGTCGACGACGTAGCGCTCGCGGCGGCGTTCGTCGCGTTCCCGGCGGACGAGGCCCTGTTCGTCGAGGAACGCGACCGCCTTGGAGATGGAGGCCGGGCTGACCTGGAGGCGCTGGACCAGTTCGGACGCGGTGAGGCTGCCGGTGTCGGTCAGCGTGAGGCAGGCCATCACCCGGGCCATCATCTTGGGCATGCCCGAGGACATGAGGACGGTGGTGTACGTCTCCTCGTACTCGCGCACGGCCTCGGCGTCGCGTCCGTGGGCCTGCGGGGGCGCCTGCACACCCCGGGGCGCGGTCTGCGTGCGCCGGTGGGCGCGGCGTTCGGTCGCGCGGTGGGCGAGGTCGGCGCGGTAGGCGGTGGGACCGCCGTTGCGCATCACCTCGCGCGTGATCGTCGAGGTCGGGCGGTCGAGGCCGCGGGCGATCTCCGCGTAGGCGAGGCCGTCGGCCAGGCCCAGCGCGATCTGCTGGCGTTCCTGCTGGGTGAGTCTGCCTCCCGGCATCGGGGTCTCCTTCGTGGTCCGTGGTGCGTCCACCATAGCGTTCACTCCCAGTTGATTGCAACGCGAAGGCATCGGGCGTTGCGTTACTTCGGAAGGCCGTTGCAACGACTTTCTACCTCTGACCTGCATTTATATAGTTCGTACGCAACAGGCTTGTTGCCAACTCCT
>NZ_JBWKGY010000044.1:0-4112 GCF_056433525.1 Streptomyces sp. NPDC044704 | reverse complement strand
GTGACGGGTGCGAGTGGTTCGCTGGGCGGGCTGTTCGCGCGTCATCTGGTCGCTGAGCACGGTGTGCGGCGTCTGCTGCTGGTGAGCCGTCGTGGTGAGGGCGATTCGGGGCTGACGGCTGAGCTTTCGGCCCTGGGTGCCGAGGTGTCGTGGGCGGCGTGTGATGTGGCCGACAGGGAATCGTTGAAGGCCGTACTGGCCGGTGTTCCGGTGGAGCACCCGTTGTCGGCTGTGGTGCACACGGCCGGTGTGCTGGATGACGGTGTGGTCGGTTCGCTCACGGCCGAGCGGCTGTCGGCCGTTCTGCGTCCGAAGGTGGACGCGGCCTGGAACCTCCACGAACTGACCCGGGATCTGGATCTGTCGGCGTTCGTGCTGTTCTCTTCGGCCGCCGGTGTGTTCGGTGGCGCCGGTCAGGCCAACTACGCCGCGGCGAACACCTTCCTGGACGCCCTCGCCGCCCACCGCAGGGCTGAGGGTCTGACGGGTGCCTCCCTGGCCTGGGGTTTGTGGGCCGAAGTCGGCGGTATGGGTGACGCACTCGACGCCGAGGACGTGTCGCGTCTGGGCCGTGGCGGCGTGAACGCGCTCTCGCCGGAGACCGGCCTCGCGCTGTTCGACGCGGCCGCGCGCACGAACGACCCGCTTCTCGTACCGGTGAAGCTGGACCTCGCCGCACTGCGGGCCCAGGCGGGCAGCGGGATGCTTCCGCCGCTGCTGTCCGGGCTGGTGCGGATGCCGGCACGTCGTGCGGCCCGGGGTGGTGCCGCCGGTGGTGCCTTCGCCCGGCAGGTTGCCGCGCTGGCTCGGGACGAACAACCGGGTGCAGTACTGGCGTTGGTGCGCGGTCAGGTGGCTGCGGTCCTCGGTTTCGCCGGGCCCGAAGCGGTGGATCCGGCGCGCTCGTTCAGCGAGGTCGGCTTTGACTCCCTGACCGCCGTCGAACTCCGCAACCGCCTCGGAGCGATCACGGGTGTGCGCCTGCCCGCCACCCTCGTCTTCGACTACCCGACCCCCACCGCCCTGTCGGAGTACCTCCACGCGGAACTGCTCGGCGGTCAGGAGGCGGCCGCCACTGCGGTCGCCTCCACCCTTCACGATGACGAGCCGATCGCGATCGTCGCGATGGCCTGTCGGTTCCCCGGCGGTGTCCGCTCTCCCGAGGACCTGTGGAGTCTCGTACTGGAGGGCAGGGACGCGATCGCCGGCATGCCGGAAGACCGCGGCTGGGACCTCGACGGCCTCTTCGACCCCGATCCCGACCGTCAGGGGACCAGCTACAGCACGACCGGCGGATTCCTTTACGACGCGCACCACTTCGATCCGACGTTCTTCGGGATCTCCCCGCGCGAGGCCCTTGCGACCGACCCGCAGCAGCGGCTGTTGCTGGAGACCTCGTGGGAGGCGTTCGAGCGGGCCGGGATCGACCCGGCGACCGTGCGGGGCAGCCGGACGGGTGTGTTCGCCGGTGTCATGTACAACGACTACGGCACTCTTCTCCACCGGGCGCCCGAGGGCCTCGAAGGCTACATGGGCACCTCCAGCTCGGGCAGTGTCGCCTCGGGACGCGTCTCCTACACCTTCGGTCTCGAAGGTCCGGCCGTCACCGTCGACACCGCCTGCTCGTCTTCTCTCGTCACACTCCACCTGGCCGCCCAGGCACTCCGCAGCGGCGAATGCGATCTCGCACTCGCCGGCGGCGTCACCGTCATGGCTACCCCGGGAACGTTCATCGCCTTCAGCCGACAGCGCGGTCTCGCGACCGACGGCCGTTGCAAGCCCTTCGCGGCCGCCGCCGATGGCACCGCGTGGGGTGAGGGCGTCGGCATGCTCCTCGTGGAGCGGCTGTCGGACGCCCGCGCCAAGGGCCACCCGGTCCTGGCCGTCCTCCGGGGCTCGGCGATCAACCAGGACGGCGCCAGCAACGGCCTGACCGCGCCCAACGGCCCGTCCCAGCAGCGCGTGATCCGCCAGGCCCTCGCCAACGCCGGCCTGTCGGCCGCCGAGGTGGACGTGGTCGAGGCGCACGGCACCGGCACGACCCTCGGAGACCCGATCGAAGCCCAGGCACTGCTGGCCACGTACGGGCAGGACCGCCCGGCCGACCAGCCGCTCCTGCTCGGATCCATCAAGTCGAACATGGGCCACACCCAGGCCGCCGCCGGTGTCGCGGGCATCATCAAGATGGTCCAGGCCATGCGCCACGGCATCCTGCCCCAGACCTTGCACGTGGACCAGCCCACCCCCCACGTCGACTGGGCGGACGGCGCGGTGTCGCTGCTCACGGAGTCGGTTCCGTGGCCGGAGACCGGCCGCCCGCGGCGCGCGGGCGTGTCGTCGTTCGGCATCAGCGGCACCAACGCCCACACCATCATCGAGCAGGCCCCGGACGAGCCCGGCGCGCCGGCTGCGGAGTCCGTCCTGCCGGTGCTGCCGTACGTGCTGTCCGCGAAGTCCGCAGACGCGCTGCGGGACCAGGCGGCCCGTCTGCGGGCCCACCTGGAGGGCACGCCCGAGGCCGGTTCGGCGGATGTGGCCCGTTCACTGGCCACGGCGCGTGCCGCGTTCGACCACCGTGCGGTGCTCGTGGCGGGGGACCGGGAGGAGCTGCTGCGCGGCCTGACCGCGCTGGAGAGCGGCGATCCGGCCCCTGCCGGGATCACCCAGGGCGTCGTGGGCGCGGCCGGGGCCGGAAAGCTGGCCTTCCTGTTCACGGGGCAGGGCAGCCAGCGCCCGGGCATGGGCCGGGAACTGTACGACACCTACCCGGTGTTCGCCTCCGCCCTGGACGAGGTGTGTGCGCGATTCGCCCCCGAACTGCCACTGATGGATGTGGTGTTCGGAGCAGACGCCGGTCTGCTGGACCGCACGGAACACGCCCAGCCGGCGCTGTTCGCGATCCAAGTCGCCCTGTTCCGCCTGCTGGAGTCGTGGGGCGTGCGGCCGGACTTCCTGTCCGGGCATTCGATCGGCGAGATCGCGGCCGCGCACGTGGCCGGTGTCCTTTCGCTGGAGGACGCGTGCGTGCTGGTCGCGGCGCGCGGCCGGTTGATGCAGGCGCTGCCGTCGGGCGGTGTGATGATCGCCCTCCAAGCTTCCGAGGATGAGGTCCTGCCGCTGCTGACGGACCGGGTGAGTGTGGCCGCGGTCAACGGCCCGCGTGCGGTGGTGATCGCCGGTGACGAGGACGCGGCGATGGCGGTCGCGGGGTCGTTCCCCGGCCGCAAGAGCAAGCGCCTCACGGTCAGCCACGCCTTCCACTCGCCACACATGGACGGCATGCTGGACGACTTCCGCCGGGTGGTGGAGGGACTGTCCTTCGCCGCTCCGCGCATCCCGGTCGTGTCGAACCTGACCGGTGCTCTGGTGTCGGACGAGATGGGTTCGGCGGAGTTCTGGGTACGGCACGTCCGCGAAGCGGTCCGTTTCCTCGACGGGGTCCGCACGCTGGAAGCCGCCGGAGTGACGACGTACCTCGAACTCGGTCCGGACGGCGTCCTCTCGGCGATGGCCCAGGACTGCCTGACCCTGACCGAGGACACCACCGCGAACGCCCGCTTCGCGCCCGCCCTCCGGGCCGGCCGCGCCGAACCCGAAACCCTGAACACCGCCCTCGCCCACGCCCACAGCCACGGCGCGACCGTGGACTGGGAGGCGTACTTCGCCGGCACGGGTGCACGAACCGTCGACCTGCCCACCTACGCCTTCCAGCACCAGCGGTACTGGCTCGACATCAGCGCGTTCGGCGGGGACGTCACCACCGCGGGATTCAGGTCGGCCGATCATCCGCTGCTGGGTGCCTCGGTGGCCCTGGCTGACGCGGAGGGGCTGCTCCTCACGGGTCGGCTGTCGTTGGCGACCCACCCTTGGCTCGCGGACCACATGGTTATGGGATCCGTACTGCTTCCGGGTACGGCTTTCGTGGAGTTTGCGCTGCGGGCGGGTGAGCAGGTCGGTTGTGCTCTGGTGGATGAGCTGACGCTGGCTGCGCCGTTGGTGCTGCCGGAGGACGGTGGTGTGGAGCTTCAGATTGCGGTTGCGGCGCCTGATGTGTCGGGTCGGCGGTCTGTTGTCTTCCATTCGCGTGATGACCGTGCGGATGAGGGTGAGCC
>NZ_JBWKGY010000043.1:0-4700 GCF_056433525.1 Streptomyces sp. NPDC044704 | reverse complement strand
CCGAAGTGGACGGGGTATCAACTTCTGGCGTTGATTTTTGGCACGCTGTTGAGTTCTCAAGGAACGGACGCTTCCTTTGTACTCACCCTCGCGGGCTTTCCTCCGGGCTTTCGTTCTGTGTTCTTGCGTTTCCGACTCTATCAGACTCTTTCGGGCCCGATTTCCTCGGTGCTTTCCAGGTCCTACGCTTTCGCGCTTTTCCTTTCCGGCGGTTCCGACTCTATCAGAGATTTTCCACCGGATTTCCCGGCTTCAACGTTCTCGAATGAAGAGTCGAAGACACCCCACATGGATTTGAATCCTTGAGGGGTGGGGTGCTGCCGAACCTGTCCGGTTCGAGGCAACCGTTTAACTCTACAACCCTCCCCGGGGAGAGTCAAAATCGGGCTGCCCACCTGGGGAGGGGTGCGAGTAGACAGCCGCGGTGGCTTCCACCACGTCACTCCGTGACGGTGGGCGGCGCCGTCAGGAACGGCCGCACCTCCAGCCACTCGTGGATGGGCTCGCCTCCTGCTCCCGGGGCGGCGGAGAGTTCCCCGGCCAGTTCGACGGCGCGTTCGTGGCTGTCGACGTCGATGATCATCCAGCCGGCGATGAGGTCCTTGGTCTCCGCGAACGGTCCGTCGGTGACGGGCGGGCGCCCCTCGCCGTCGTAGCGGACCCACGCGCCCTCGGGGGCGAGGGCCTGGCCGTCGACGAACTCGCCGGTCTGCTCCAGCCGGGCCGCGAAGTCGTGCATGTACCGCACGTGCGCCGTGATCTCCTCCGGACTCCACCGGTCCATCGGCACGTCGTTGACCGCGGCCGGCGCACCCCGGTAGTGCTTCAGCAACAGGTACTTCGCCATCGTGCTCCTCCTCATCGCCCCTGCGACCCCTTACGGTCGCCTTCACCCCGGGGACGGAGCCGGACGCGGGTTCTCGACATCCCCGGGCCGACTTCCTTTCGCACCCTCGAGGAGCCGGCCTGCACGCGGCACAGCCGGCGCCGCGGCTCGGTTCCACGGATCAGGCATGGGGCCAAGCGCCCAGTGCCCGGTCCAGCCCTTCGCTCTGGTCGCGCGTGATCCCCTGGACGAGGGAAAGTGATCCTGACCTCCGGACAAGGGAGTCGCAGTGGTCAGCGCCCATCCGGCCGGCTCGCACAGCGGGTGCTCCTGGAGCAGGTCCTGCGCCAGCCGCGGAGCGTCAGCTTCGGTGAAGCCCACCCGGAGGAGAGCGCACCACCGACCAGCGCGGCAACCTCCGCGGCCAGCAGTGCGTCCAGCGCTTGGACTCCAACGTGAGGTCCCTCCAGGACAGGCCAGGGCTGACCTGCTGCCCGCCGTGGGTGGCCAGCTGACCGAGCCGATCCCCTTCGGGGTGGGAGACGTAGTACTCCGTGCCCTCGTCTCCGACGAAGTCGCGGCCACGACAACCGCCGGGTGTCCCCCGCCGAAGGGGAACCCTGAAGACCGACCACTGCTCCGCGTCGCTCAGGGCCCCGTACGCCGCGTCCGTGTCGGCCTCAGGCAGACGGCCCAGAACCCCGGCAGGACCAGCAGCCCATCCCGGCCAGCAGTAGATCGCTGGTCGTACGAGGGCTGGAGGAATCCGCGTCCGAGGGATCCGCACCAGCCACCACGCCACCTCCAACACCGCCCCGTGCCCGTTGTCCCGACGGCTGTTGCTGCCCGCTGCCTGGAACGGGCCCGAAGCCGAAGCCAGCAGACGGGCCTGCCGGATCCCCGACACCGTCCCACCGCCACCCCAATCGGCAGTAGGCCCTGTACAGGCTCCACGAGCTCGACGGCAACGGGTTGCGGCCTACACAAGGGCACGAAAGCAGCGATCGCCGGACGTCCACCGGTCTGCACCTCCACGCCACCCTCGTCACCGCCGCCCACCCGCCCCTGACCGAACAACGAAGGAGTCGCGGGCCTCCATCCATATGGTGAGGTCACGGGCGGTCTGGCCGATGCTGGTCTCGGTGGCGACGTCGTGTTCGCGGCGGGTGGTGTCGCGGCGGACGACCTCATAGCCGCCTTCTCCAGGACCGCGACCGAGGTGAACCAGGCCAGGTCGTCCCCGTCGGGCGCCGTTGCGGTCATCGATGTCTCTCCTCAACCCGCTGGTCTGATCCCGGCCGGAATCACATGCGGACCCGACACTCCGGCAGGTCATAGCCATGCGTTGATCGCGGCGGTGAGGAATCGAGGACCGTCCGCCGGCCGTGCCCCGTCGTTTGTGGTGGCCTACCTCATCAGCAGATTCCGGGATCGTGCAGCGGATTCCGCGCCGACGCAGATAGGCACGGTTCGCGCGCGACGAATACGCCTAACGGGAGACGAACCCGGGCCTGAGAGCCCTGTTGACAAGACGAGGCCGGCTCGCGCCCAGCGGTCCGGGCCGGAGTGCTCGGAATCAAGTGCGGTTCTGGGCTGGCCCGCAATGGCCGCTCATAGCTCCGGGAACGGTGGGGCGTCGTCCATCACCTGCAGCAACTTTCGAGCAGGCATCGCCAGCTCCGGCCGCACGGAGGAGGCGACACCCTCGATGATTGACCGGCCTGCGTACACGGCAGCCCTTGCAGCCGCCTCCCAGCCTGTTTGCTGCTGATAGCTCGCGTCGTGCTTGCGATCCTGGGTCGATGCAGCAGCGGAGTGCCACTGCTCGGACCGGTAGATGCTCCCCAGCAGGTCCAACAACTCGGCTTTGCAGGCCGCCTGCGGGGACCCTGCCAGTTCGAGAAGGAACGGGACCGTGGGAGCTGTCACCTCGCCGACGACGAACCCCAGCGCACAGACGGCGTCGCCCAGGTCATCGATGGCGATGCGAGCCGTGTCCTCATCGCCATAGGCGATCCGGGACAGCAGAGGAGGGATACCGCCGGCCGCAACCCCCGTCGCATCGCGCAGTTCTCCCCAGCGGACCCCAGAGACGCTCCCCAACAGACTTCCCACACCCTGCTCCTCAATAACCTCGTGCCGGTCCGGCGGTGCCATAGACAGGGTGCAGCCGCGGGTGATGGTGAGACCCCGACCAGGGGCCTGTGACGGAGTGGCGGAGCGGGGCCCGGCGTTGCGCCATGATCTTGGTGCGACTGGAGTGATCACGGCGTCGGCCCCGTCCTGGATGGCCCCGTTCACCGGGCTGAGCCCACGCTGCTTTGGCAAGCTGGTGACCGCACTGCGCCAAGACGGAGCCGCGGAAGTACGACGGGGTCGGCCGTGGGGGCTGCCGCTGGAAAATCGGGTCCTGCTGATCACGACGTACTGGAGCACGAACGTGACGCTGCGCCAGCTTGCCCCGCTCTTTGGGAGTCTGCGGCCGACCGCGTCATCAGACACCTCGGCCCCCTGCTCGCGCTCGGGGACGGAACCCTGGTCCCCACGCGCGACCACATGGTGGCCGAGCAGTCGAAGAACTACCGCTACTTTCTCCGCGACTGCCGATTGAAGGGCGATGGAGTCCGCCACGCGATGAGCAGCATCGCCCGGCTGCACAACCTCACCCTCGTCGGGTAGACAAGCAAGCCGAACACCGGCCAGCCACGCCCGCACCAACCCGAAGATCCTTTACGGGACAACCCTCAGGCGAGTTCCTTCCGCATCAACGTGCACACCGTCTCGTAGCGGCGCAACGTTCCGTCGGGGGTCTGCTCGTGCCACGAATCCGGCTGGCGGTCGTATGCCACGTATCCGAGCCGTTCGTACAGTGCACGTGCCCGGGGGTTGCCTTCCTCCACACTCAGCTCGGCCCGCCGCAGGCCGCGGTTCCTGATCCGCAGTTCTGCGGCTTCGACGAGGAAGGTGCCGATCCCGCACGATTGCAGTGCGGGGTGGACGGCCAGCTGCCACAACGTGCCGGCGCCTTCCCTCACCTGGTAGTCGACGCCGCCCTTCGCCACGGGGATGTCGGCCGGCGAACAGACCGCGAGGTAGTCGACCTCGCCGATCCGCGCCCGTTCCAGCTGCTCGGCTACGCCGGCCAGATGGTGTTCAGACCCTGCCCACCCGCATGACGCCAGGTCCGCATGCACCAAGTCGCGGGCTGACAGCTTCAACAAGACGTCGGTCATCTCGAGTACCTCCGGTGAGCCAGCATCCACCCCGGCCCCGCGGCAGCACAAAGACGTTTTCGCGCCCCCGCACTGTCACCCTGACTCATCGTCATACTCCTTAACCCGCACCCGCGTTCGCGGTACTACGGCTCCGCGTTTCCAGATGGCGAGACTCCCGCAGCAGTCGTACGAAGCTGAGGCCCGGGCGGGAGTCCAGTCGGAGTTCCGCGACGGGGAGGAAGCCCGTGCGGGCGAGTACGGCTCGGGCGGCGGCGTTGTCGGGTGTCGCGACGGCCCTGAGGATGGTCAGACCGTACTCCGCGCCGGCCAGCCCGCAGGCTTCGCGGACCGCGGCGGTGGCAAGCCCCCACCCGGTGGCCCGCTCGGCGATGCGGTAGCCGAGTTCGGCCATCAGCTCGCGGTGGCAGGAGGCGAAGCCTGCGAAGTAGGCCCGGTCCTCTCGTTCGGACTCGAGTAGGGCCAGCGCGTGGTCGGAGCGGAGCAATTGGAGCCGGGGCTGCGACTGGGACAGGGCCCGATGTGAGGCGGGAGGAGCCGGTTCCATCCGGGCCGTAAACGCAGAAAAGCCCCGCACCATAAGGTGCGGGGCTTTCCCACAATGATTGTTCGGCGGCGTCCTACTCTCCCACAGGGTCCCC
>NZ_JBWKGY010000042.1:0-18423 GCF_056433525.1 Streptomyces sp. NPDC044704 | reverse complement strand
GCGTAGCACTGGAAGGGGTCCCACTCGTTGGTGACCGGCTGCAGCCGGTTCCAGCCGAACGCGGTGTCGGTGAAGCTGGAACCGCCGGCGCCCGTCGTGAGGGTGCCGCCGGCAGGGGCGCGGAGGGTGACTTCCAGGTT
Source organism: Streptomyces sp. NPDC044704 (assembly GCF_056433525.1). NCBI lineage: Bacteria > Bacillati > Actinomycetota > Actinomycetes > Kitasatosporales > Streptomycetaceae > Streptomyces > Streptomyces sp. NPDC044704. The sequence continues at coordinate 18,283 of NZ_JBWKGY010000042.1, read as the reverse complement.
GGGGAAGTCGAACTCGACGCCGCCGGCCCATTCGCCGTCGGACTTGACGCGCAGGTCGTTGCCGTTGCGCTCCACGGTCTGGTGGGCCGTGCCCAGGTTGCTGCCGCCCGTCAGCTTGTAGCTGACGATCTTGGCGTTGGCCGGAACCTTGTAGTTGAACGAGATGGTGTTCAACAGCTTGTTGTAGTCGGCGATCGCCTTGATGGGCGCCGAGTCGAAGGTGACCTTGAAGGTCTGGCCGGGCGCCACCTTGGCCGGGGCCGTGGTGGTGAAGTTGCGGCTGTACTCGACGGGTATCCACTCACCGGAGACCCGCGTCTGGCAGATGTACGGGAGCGTGGTCGTCGCGGTGTCGGCACTGGCCGTTCCGGACGTGGCAAGTACCCCCGCCAGAGCCAGACCCAGCGAACCGACCGCGCCGCCCGTCAGCTTCCACTTGCGCTGCACTGATGTTCCTTTCCAGAGCCCGTCGGCGTGGAGGTGTCCCCGCCTGGTCGATCACTTTTCGTCAGCCTGCTGGAGATCCGTTGGAGAAGGGATCCAGCCGACCAGGCGGGTTCACGCTCTCCCGTCAGGCCCCGGCGCGCTGTGCCCAGGCCACTTCGAAGGCGGCCGTGAGCACGGCCGGATCCTGTACTCCGGAGACCGGCGGACGGCCGTCGATCACCACGGAGGGCACTCCTCCCACGCCGGCGGCGCGGGCCCGGCGTTCGTCCGCGGTGACCTGGTCCGCGTAGGCCTCGCCCGCCAGCAGCGCGGCGACCTCGTCGGCGTCCAGGCCGGCCGCCGTGGCGATGCCGGACAGCACGTCCGGGTCGGCCACGTTCAGCGCGTCGGTGTGGTAGGCGTGGAACAGGCCTTCCAGCACCTGGTCGACCCGGCCGCGAGCGGCGGCCAGGTGGATCAGCCGGTGGGCGTCGAAGGTGCTGACGGGGCGGGACTTGTGCAGGTTCAGCTCCACGCCCTCCTGCTCGCCGTTCGAGCGGATCAGTGCGACCCGCGCGGGTACGGCGGCCGGGTCGGTCCACTGCTCCATGGCCTCGGCGGCCGTGGGGCCCGGGACCCCGTCCGCTTCGGGGGCCAGCTGGAAGCTGCGCCACACCACTTCCACCGCGTCACGGTGCGCGAAGCCCTCCAGGGCCTTCGCGATCCTGCGCTTGCCGATGTAGCACCAGGGGCACAGGACATCGGAGTAGATCTCTATCTTCATGCGTACGCTCCTCACTACGCGCCGCCCGTGCGTCCCGGACCGGCGGCTGCCGCTCCGGGCGGCGGCGCCGACTGCGTCCCCGCCTCAGGCGACGGTGACGACGACCTTGCCCCGCACGTGTCCGGTCTCGACCTCGCGGTGGGCGTCGGCGGCCCGCTCCAGCGGGAAGGTCCGGGACACCTCGACGCGGAGCTTGCCGGCGGCGTAGAGCGCGGTGAGCTCGGCGAGGCGGGACTGCGCGCGCTGGCTGAAGATGCCGCGCACGCCGAGTTCCTCCAGCCGTCCGAAGTCGACCAGGGTGCCGATCCGGTTCTTGTCCTTCACGAGCTCCACGGAGTCGTCGAGGGCGACGCCGCCGATGCCGTCGAGGGCCGCGGTGACGCCCTGCGGGGCGAGTTCGCGCACCCGCTCCACGAGGCCCTCGCCGTAGCGGACCGGGGTGGCGCCGAGCTCCCGCAGGTAGTCGTGGTTGCGCTCGCTGGCGGTACCGATCACCGTGGCGCCCCGCTCCTTCGCGAGCTGCACGGTGATGGTGCCGACCCCGCCCGCCGCGGCGTGGACGAGGAGGGTGTCGCCCTCGCCGACCGCCAGCGCCTCCAGGGCAGTGTGGGCGGTCTGCGCGGAGGCGGAGAAGGCCCCGGCGACCTCCCACGGCATGTTCGCCGGCTTGGCGACGACCTGGTCGGCCGCCACCACCAGGTGTTCGGCGTAGCAGGAAAGGATCGCCCAGCCGAGGACCTCGTCGCCTACGGAGAACGCGCTGACGCCCTCGCCGAGCTCGTCGACGACTCCGGCGAAGTCGTTGCCGACGGTCTGCGGGAACGTCAGGGTCGTCCCCGGCGGCGTCCAGCCTCCGCGCACGGCGCAGTCGTAGGCCTGCACACCGGCGGCCTTGACCCGGACGCGGATCTGTCCGGCGGCCGGGCGTGGGGTGTCGACCTCCGCGACCTGGAGGACCTCGGGGCCGCCGAACTCGTTGAACACCGCTGCCTTCATAGGACACTTCCTTAACTTCGTGCGTGATGGTTCCGGCCGGGGCTCGTGGCGCGGCCGTGCGGACTGCCCGCGGTCGGGGTCGGGCCGCGGGCGGGTGGGTCAGTAGTTGCCGAGGCCGCCGCAGACGTTCAGGGCCTGGGCGGTCACGGAGCCCGCCGCGTCGCTGACCAGGTAGTCGACCATGGCGGCCACCTCGTCCACCTCCACGTAACGGCCGATCGGCACCCGCGTGGTGACCTTCTCGGCGGCCTCCTCGGCCGTGATGTTGTAGGAGGAGGCGTAGTGCTGGCGGACCCGCTCGGCCATCGGCGTCTCGACGAACCCGGGACACACGGCGTTCGCGGTGATGCCCGTCTTGGCCAGGTCGAGGCCGAGGGCCTTGGTGAAGCCGACGACGCCGTGCTTGGACGCGGAGTAGGGGGCCGCGGTCACGGCGCCCTGCTTGCCGGCCGTGGACGCGATGTTGACGATGCGGCCCCAGCCCTTGCCGAGCATGCCGCCGGCGCTGAGCACCTCGCGCGTCAGCAGGAAGACGCTGTTGAGGTTGGTGTTGATGACGTCGTACCAGAGCTCGTCCGACATCTCGGCGACGGGTCCGCCGCCGCTGCGGCCGGCGTTGTTGACGAGGATGTCGACGGTGCCGAACCGCTCGACCGCGGCGCCGACGAAACGCTTCACGTCCTCCCGGTCGGTCACGTCGCAGGTGGTGCCGTCCACGGCGCCGCCCGCCTCCTGGAGGCTCTTCACCGTCGCGGCGAGCCGGTCCGCGTCACGGCCGCACAGGTACACCTGCGCGCCCTGCTCCGCGAGGTGGGCGGCGATGCCCAGCCCGATGCCGCTCGTCGCCCCTGTCACCAGTGCGACCTTGCCGTTCAGCGAGCCCATCGTGCCTCCGTATCGCAATGTTCCGGCCCTTTTCCGGACCAGACGGACTACGGAGAGCGTGGTTCGCCGCCCTCGACCGCCGGTCGAGGAACCCTTGAGGGCCCGTGCGGGCGCGCGGACGCCCCGCCGCGCCGCCATCGCCGGTCCCCGGCCCCCACGTGCGCCGAGACGGACCTTCGAGCGGTCCTCGAGAAAGGCAACAGAGCGTCAAAGGATCAATTGACGCAGTTTCTGTCGTGGTAGGGGGCCGGTCTCTCTGCGGCCAGGCCGGAAAGGACTTGACTCGATGTCCAGCTCGCACACCTACGGGACGAGTCGCGCGCGATGACCCGACGAGTGGTGATTACAGGAATCGGCGTACGGGCGCCCGGCGGCTCCGGAGTGAAGGAGTTCTGGGACCTGCTGACCGCCGGCCGCACCGCGACCCGCGGGATCACGTTCTTCGACGCCTCGCCCTTCCGCTCCCAGGTGGCCGGAGAGGTCGACTTCCACGCCGAGGCCGAGGGCCTGACGCCGCGTGAGATCCGCAGGATGGACCGGGCGACGCAGTTCGCGATCGCCTGTACCCGGGAGGCCGTGGCGGACAGCGGGCTCGCGTTCAGCGGCGTGCCCGCGCACCGCATCGGCGTGAGCCTGGGCAGCGCCGTCGCGGCCGCGACGAGCCTGGAGAACGAGTACCTCGTCATGTCCGACCGGGGCCGTGACTGGGTCGTCGACCCGGACTACCTCTCCCCGCACATGTTCGACTACCTCAGCCCGGGCGTCATGCCCGCCGAGATCGCCTGGGCGGCCGGCGCGGAGGGCCCGGTGACGATGGTCTCCGACGGCTGCACCTCCGGGCTCGACTCCGTCGGGTACGCCGTGCAGCTGATCCGCGAGGGCAGCGCCGACGTCATGATCGCCGGAGCCGCGGACACCCCCGTCTCCCCGATCGTGCTGGCCTGCTTCGACGCGATCAAGGCCACGACCTCGCGCAACGACGACCCCGAGCACGCCTCCCGGCCTTTCGACGCCACCCGCAACGGCTTCGTCCTCGCCGAGGGAGCCGCCATGTTCGTCCTGGAGGAGTACGAGGCGGCCCGCGCCCGCGGCGCCGACATCTACGCCGAGGTCACCGGCTACGCCACGCGCTGCAACGCGTACCACATGACCGGACTCAAGACGGACGGCCGGGAGATGGCCGAGGCGATCCGCGTCGCCCTGGACGAGTCGCGCGCGGACGCCACCACCATCGACTACATCAATGCCCACGGCTCCGGCACCAAGCAGAACGACCGGCACGAGACCGCCGCCTTCAAGCGCAGCCTCGGTCAGCACGCCTACGACGTTCCGGTCAGCTCGATCAAGTCGATGATCGGGCACTCGCTCGGGGCGATCGGCTCGATCGAGATCGCCGCGAGCCTGCTGGCGATCAGGCACAACGTGGTGCCGCCGACCGCCAACCTGCACCACCCCGACCCTGAGTGCGATCTGGACTACGTCCCGGTGACCGCGCGCGAGCACCGGGTCGACTCGGTCCTCACCGTCGGCAGCGGTTTCGGCGGCTTCCAGAGCGCCATGATCCTCCGCGCCCCGGAAGGAGCGAAGGCATGACCAGGACCGTCATCACCGGGATCGCCGTCACCGCACCCAACGGAATGGGCGTGGAGGCCTACTGGAAGGCCCTGCTCGACGGCAGCACCGGCATCGCCCCGGTCACCGGTTTCGACGCCACCGGCTACCCGGCGAGCCTGGCCGGCCAGATAGCCGGCTTCGACCCCGCCGACCACCTCCCGGGCCGGCTGCTGCCGCAGACGGACCGCTCGACGCAGCTCGCGCTCGTCGCCGCCGAATGGGCGCTGACCGATGCCGGAGTCCCCAACGACACCGTCCAGGACTACGACATCGGCGTGGTGACCTCGAACGCGCTGGGCGGGTTCACCTTCACCCACCACGAGTTCGCCAACCTGTGGACCAAGGGTTCGAAGTTCGTCAGCGTCTACGAGTCGTTCGCCTGGTTCTACGCGGTCAACACCGGCCAGATCTCCATCCGCCACCAGCTGCGCGGCCCCAGCGCCGCGCTGGTCGGTGAGCAGGCCGGCGGTCTCGACGCGCTGGGCCACGCCCGCCGCACCATCCGGCGGGGCACCCCCGTCGTCGTCGCCGGCGGGGTGGACTCCGCCTTCGACCCGTGGGGCTACGTCTCCCAGCTGGCCGGCGGCCGCGTCACCCGGGAGAGCGACCCGGCCCGCGCCTACCAGCCGTTCGGCGCCCAGGCCTCGGGGTACGTGCCGGGCGAGGGCGGGGCGATGCTCATCGTCGAGGACGAGGCCGGCGCCGTGCGGCGCGGCGTACGCCCGTACGGGGAGATCGCCGCGCACGCCTCGACCTTCGACCCCGCTCCCGGATCCGACCGGCCGCCGACGCTCGGCCGGGCCGTCGAGGCCGCGCTCGCCGAGTCCGGGCTCGCGCCCGGGGACATCGACGTGGTGTTCGCCGACGGCGCCGGCATCCCGGAGCTGGACGCCGCCGAGGCCGCCGCGATCCGCTCCGTGTTCGGGGCGGGCGGCGTGCCGGTGACCGTCCCGAAGGCGCTCACCGGGCGGCTGTACTCGGGCGGCGGGCCGCTGGACGTGGTCACGGCCCTGCTGGCCATCCGCGACGGCGTGATCCCGTCCACCCCCACGGTCACCGAGGTCCCCGCCGGGTACGGCATCGACCTGGTGCACACCGGGCCCCGCGAGGGGCGGATCCGCAACGCGCTGGTCCTCGCCCGCGGCCGGCACGGGTTCAACTCGGCCGTGGTCGTCCGCGGCCCGCGCGACTGACTCCCGCCGGCCCGCCGGGGCCGGGGCCGCGCCCCGGTACCGGCCGGTCCACCCACCGTCCCAGGCCTCCACAGTCCAGGAGAGACACCCACATGACCACCGCTGTCAGCACCGACCTCTACTCGCAGGTGCTCCACTTCTACGCCCACCAGATGCAGGCCCTCGACGCCCGCCGCTTCGAGGAGTACGCGGCCTCGTTCACCGAGGACGGCGTGTTCCTGCACTCGCCCGGCGCCGAGCCGGCCCGGACCCGGCCCGGGATCGTGCGGGAGCTCGTCGAGTTCCACAAGAAGTACGACGGGCAGCAGGTGCGCCGCCGCCACTGGTTCAACCAGGTCGCCCTGGAACACCAGGAGGACGGCACCGTCAAGTCCACGGCGTACGCGCTGGTGACCACCGTCAGGCCGGGCGGTGTGCCGGAGATCAACCCGAGCTGCCTCGTCCACGACACCCTGGTCGTCGAGGACGGCGAGGTGCTGATCGCGTCCCGTCTCATCACGCACGACCAGGTCTTCTGAGGATGCCGGCGGACGCCCGCGCGGCGGGCGGCACGGAGCCCCGTCTCCAGGAGGTGGCGGACGGCGTCTTCGCGTACGTGCAGCCGGACGGCGGATGGTGCCTGAACAACGCCGGGCTGATCGTGTCGCGAGGGCGCTCCGCCCTGGTCGACACCGCCGCCACGGAAACCCGTGCGAAGGCCCTGAAGGCGGCGGTGGGGACGGTCACCGCCCGGCCCCCGCGGTACGTGGTCAACACCCACTCCCACGGGGACCACACCTTCGGCAACTACCTCTTCGCCGACGAGGCGGTCGTCGTCGGGCACGAGGGCACGCGCACCGAGATGGAAACGGTGGGCCTGCACCTGACGGGCCTGTGGCCGGACGTGCGCTGGGGCGAACTGTCCGTGGTGCTGCCCGAGATCACCTTCCGGGAGCGCCTCGACCTGTACGTGGGAGACGTGCGGGCCGAGCTGGTGCAGCTGGGCCCCGCCCACACGGCGAGCGACACCGTGGTGTGGCTGCCCGAGGAGCGGGTGCTGTTCACCGGGGACCTGGTGATGTCCGGGTCGACGCCGTTCTGCCTGATGGGTTCGGTGGCGGGGTCGCTGGCGGTGACGGAGCGGCTGCGGGCCCTCGGACCCCGCACGGTGGTCGCCGGCCACGGGCCGGTCGCGGGGCCGGAACTGCTCGACGCGACCGAGGGGTACCTGCGGTTCGTACAGCGCCTGGCCCGGCAGGGCGTCGAGGCGGGTGTCGGGCCTCTGGACGCGGCCCGCGACGCGGACCTCGGGGAGTACGCGGAACTGCTGGACTCCGAGCGGCTGGTGCCCAACCTGCACCGCGCGTACGCGGAGGAACGGGGCGCCGCGCCCGGGGTTCCGCTCGACATCGAGCTGATGTTCTCCGAGATGGTCGACTACCACGGCGGCCTGCCCGTGTGCCACGCCTGACGGCGGACACGGACGGAGGGGCCCCGCCTTCGGGCGGGGCCCCTCCGTCGTGCTCGCGGTGCGGGGCGCCGGGTGCGCGGCGCCCGCCGGTCAGCCGGCCTGCGGCGCCGCGTTCAGCAGGCGGGCGTAGGTGCCGGCGAGGGGGGCGAACTGCAGACCGCTGTGCCCGGCACCGCAGTTGACGTCGCGCCAGCGCCGCTGGAGTTCCTCGCCCTCGGCCTGGGCCCGGGTGCCCGCGGTGCGCAGCAGCCGGTCGACGACGGAGGCCAGCAGGTCGGCCGCGAGGGCGCTGTCGCGTCCGTTGCGCGCGGAGTCCAGGTCCGAGTACGGCCCCTCGTCGGTGGTGCGGGCGACCCGCTCCAGGAGCAGTTGCGCGGCGTCGGTCTCGCCCTCGGCGCGGGCCAGCAGCTGCTCGAAGGGGCCGGCGTCCTGGGCGCCGCTGATCGCCCCGCCGGGGCCGGCGAGCTTGCCGCGCACCAGGTGGGACCAGCGGTGCAGGGCGCCCCGGGTGGCGCCGAGCAGCGGTGCGGCGAGGGTGAGGCCGTTGCCGGCCTTCAGCGGTACCTGGTGGCAGGCGGCGTCGGAGTCGGGGGCGGCGCCCGCGAGGAGCACGTCGAGCGCCACGGACCGTTCGTCGGGTACGAGCACGTCGTCCAGGACCACGGAGTTGCTGCCGGTGCCGCGCAGGGCGACGGTGAGCCAGGTGTCCTCGATGCGGTAGTCGGTGCGGGGCACCGCGAACACCCGCACGTGCTGTCCTTCGGGGGTCTGGGCGCGGGCGGCGACGAGGGTCCAGTCGGAGAAGTCGACGGCGCTGACGTAGGGCCAGGTGCCGTTCAGGCGCCAGCCGCCCGGTCCGCGTTCGGCGGTGCCGCTGGGCACCAGGCCGGCGGAGACGACGGTGTCCGGGCCCTTGTGCCAGACGGCTTCCTGGCCGGCCGTGGGCAGGTAGGCGGTCATCCGGCCGGCGCTGGCGACGACGGACGCGCACCAGGCGGCCGAGGTGCATCCCTCGCCCAGTGCGGCCACCGCCCCCAGCAGTCCGGTGAACGTGCCGGCGCGGCCGCCGGCCGCGACGGGGGCGAAGTAGCCGGGGAAGCCCGCCGCGACCACCGCCTCGGCGACGGGTTTGGCCAGGGTGCGGGCGGCCTCGGAGGCGCCGGCGTGTTCGGCGGCGAGCGGCGCCGCGGCCCGGGCGGCGGCGATCAGCGGGTCGGGTCCGGCTGCGCGGTCGTTGCTCATCGTGTGTCTTCCTCTGGTGTGGTGCGGCTGGGAGGTGTTCAGCGCCCGATGCCGAGCCGGTCGGCGGCGGCCGTGAAGGCCTGCGCGGTGTCGGGCAGCCGGCCGAGCGCGTCCCGGTAGTCCGCGCGGGCGGCGGCCAGCCCGTCGCGTACGGCGGGGTCGTAGAGGACTGCCTCCAGGCCGCTCACCACGGCGTTCTCGTCGAAGACCTCGGCGCTGAGGACCGTGTCCGCGAAGGGGTTGTCGTGGAGCAGGCCGGACAGCAGGCGGCTCCAGCGCAGCGGCCACTGGTGGAAGGAGGGCACGGGCCCGGGGAAGTCGGTGAGCCAGGAGCGGGCGGCCGGCGAGAGTGCGCCGAAGGGCGCGGTTCCCGACGCGGCGGCCCCGGCGGGGAAGGCGTGCCCGTTGGTCGCGATCAGTCCGGGGACGTCCAGGAGGATGGCCCGCTCCAGGGCGTACGAGGTGAGGAAGCAGGACATCACGGCGTCGGACGCGCCGAGCAGCTGGTGGTAGCGGTCGGCCGTGTACACCGGTTCGAAGTGGACCCGTTCGGGCGGCAGGCCGAGGTTCTCGAAGTAGGGGCCGACCATCACGAACCGGGTGTCGGCGGGCAGCCTGCGCAGGTAGTGGCCGATCAGCCGGGGCAGCCGGACGGCGAGTTCCCGGGTGGCCGGCCCGGCCCGGGTCTGCATGATGTGCTGCCACGGCAGGGTGGGGAAGAGCAGGAGCCGCCGGCCGGCTTCGACGCCGGCCGAGCGGCGTACCCGCTCGCGGGCCGCGTCGGAGAGGGGGGTGAGGGTGCTGTTGGCCCGGTAGAGCATTCCGTTCGGTCCGGCCGGCCGCTGGGGCCGGTTGACCGGGACGGGTCGCAGGTGGAGGGGCATGTCGAGGAGGTTGGCGTCGACCGTGACGGTCTTGCCGAGGACCTCGACCTCCCGGTCGGTGTCCGCGAGCCCGAGCATGTCGATGGGCAGGACGGGCACGCCGAACTCCTGGACGTACCAGGGGTCGGTCTCGTAGTTCACGAGGTGGGTGAGCCAGTGCCCGAGGTAGTCGCTGAGGACGATGGCATCGGGCCGGAACTCCCGGACGGTGCGGGCGACCGTGTCGCGGATCCCGTGGCCCAGGTCGGAGGTCACGACGGTGTAGGAGTGGCCGGAGGCCTTCAGCTGGGGTTCGTTGTCGGCGTCGACGACGAAGTGGCACCGCACTCCGGCGGGCTTCAGCTGGTGGGCCAGGTCCAGGCCCACGGTCGTCTCGTGGAGGGTCTTGGCCAGGGTGGCCATGAAGAGCAGTCGCATGCGGTGTCCGCCGTCTCGGTCAGTGCGGGAAGGCGGAGACCAGTCGCTCGATGGCGCCGACGGCCTGCGCGGCGACGGGCTGGGCCGCGACCTCGGCGGCCAGCTCCCGGGCGCGTTCCCGGTAGGACGCGGTGGCCAGGATCTCCGCGCAGGCGTCCGCGAGGGTCTCCGCGGAGTCGTTCTCGGGGGCGATCATCTTCCCGGCGCCGTAGGCGTCGAGGCGGGTGCTGTAGTCCACGCAGTACGGCAGGTACGGGACGAGCACCTGCGGTACGCCGTAGGCCACGTAGCCCATCGTGGTGTTGCCGCCCGCGTGGTGGATCGCCAGGTCGGCGGTGGGGGCCGCCTGGTGGAGCGGGATCCAGCCGGCGCGGATGCCGGGGTGCAGGGGGCGCAGCTTCTCGGCGACCGCCTCCGGGGTGGCGACCAGCACCTCCACGTCCAGCTGGGAGACCTTCGCGACGAGCCCGTTGAGGATGTCGAAGTCGGACTCGGGGGTGACGCGGCTGCCCGCGGACACGAGCACCCGGGGGCGTTCGCCCTTTTGCAGCATCCACGGTTCGACCGGCTTCTGCGTGGCGTACGGCACGTAGCGCATCAGCTGGGCGGGCAGGGCGTCGGAGGGCCGCAGGCTGGGCGGGCAGATGTCGACGAAGAGGTCGGTGCGGGGCATCTCGTAGAGGCCCAGCCGTTCCATCTCCGGGCCCAGTTCGGCCGCGGCCGCGAGGTCGATGGTGCGGGGCTCGCCCATGTCGATGGCCTGCTTGACGTACGGGACCCCCGCGTGGGCCGCGATCAGCGGGGCGGCGAAGGCCAGGGCCCCGCCGACGACCACGTCGGGCCGCCAGCGTTCCGCGAGTTCGATCAGCCCGTCCAGGCAGCTGGCGGCGTACCGGCCGAAGGTGCGGCCGTTGAAGATGTACCGCTCGTGCAGGTCCTCGGGGATGGGGACGCGCACGCCCCGGCGGTCGACGAGGGCTTCCTGCATGGCCTTCGAGGACACCGGGGCGGCGGGTATGCCCGCGGCCGTGATGGTCGTCATGCAGTTCTCGGGCGCGGCCATGATGACCTCGTGCCCCGCGTTGCGGGCCGCCTGGGCCAGGGGAACGATCCCGAAGATCACTCCAGAGGTTCCGCCGGCTACGAACAGAATCTTCATGCGGTCAATCCTGGAAAATCGGGATCGGAAAGGGCTCGGGAAGGGCTCGGGACGGGATCGGGACCGGCTCGGAGGAGGCTCGGGAGCCGGGTCAGGCGGCGGGCTTGCGGGCGGTGATGATCCGGTAGCCGAGGTGGTCGCGTTCGAGCTGCGAGACCTGCCCGATCATCTCCTTGAACTCCTCGGCGAAGGCCTGGCCGCCCTTGGCGACGACCTTCTCGTAGTTCTCCTCCACGATCCGGTCGATGCGGGCGGCGGACTTGCGCAGGTGCTCGCCCGCGTCGTAGTCGCGCTCCACGACGAAACCGGCGGTGGTGAGCAGTTCGACGTACTGCTCGGGGGTCGGCAGGGAGTCGACGGTGAAGCCCTCGACGAGGACCTTGCGCCAGTGGGCGTCCAGTTCGACGGTCTCGGCGTAGTCGGAGAGGACGAAGACCCCGCCGGGCTTGAGGACGCGGTGGATCTCGTCGAGCGCCTTCTGCCGGTCGGAGAGGTACATGACGGATTCCACGGCCCACGCGGCTTCGTACGAGCCGTCGGCGTAGGGCAGTTCCATGGCGTCGGCGCGCTCGAAGGAGACCCGGTCCGAGACTCCCGCCTCGCGGGCCAGCTCGGTCCCGGCGTCGACCTGCTCGGTGCTCACGGTGATGCCCGTGACCTTGCCCCCGCCGGTCTGGGCCAGCCGGATCGCGGGGCGGCCCTTGCCGCAGCCGACGTCGAGGAGGTGGGCTCCGGGCGCCAGCCCGACCTGTCCGATGAGGACGTCGGTGAGCCGGTCCTTCGGGTCCGTGCCGGGGTCCTCGTCGTCCCAGTAGCCGATGTGCAGGTTCTGGCCCATGAAGATCTCCCAGAGCCACCCCCGGTCGTCGTAGAACTCGCCCACTTCGTCCGGCGTCAGGGCCTGGTGCTCCGCCATCGGTTCCGCTCCTCGGTTCTTCGGGGTCAGGGGTCCCGATCCTGGCGACCGCGGTTCGACTCCCGCTCGAAGAGCGATCGTGGAGCCGCTCCCCAGCGGCGGTCGAGCGGTGTCCGGCAGAAGGGCGGCGGAGCCCCGGTGGTGCCTTGGCGCGGCCTGGGCCGTGCGCCGAGCGGGGGTCGAGCGGGGGTCTAGCGGAATCTCGCACTCTGGGGGATAAAGATCCCCTTCGTGGGCGGGAAGGGTTCCGGTCCGATATTTCCGGACATCCCACCGGTGTCCCCGCGACCTCGAACTCCCCCGACGCACCGACCGGGATCGTGGACCGCATACCACCACCGGAGTTCCGTATGGCCGCACAGCCTCTGGCTGCCGCAGCAGCCCCCGCCCCCAACAGGGCCACGCTGTTCATCCTTCTCACCATCTCGACCCTGACCATCATGGCCGGAGCCGTGGTCGCCCCGGTCGTCAGTGTCATCAGAGGTGATCTCGGGGTCAGCGGCACCCAAGCCGGGCTGATCCTGACGGCGCACGGCCTTTCCCTGGCCATCGTCAGCCCCTTCATCGGCTGGGCGATCGACCGCTGGGGGGTACGCCTGCCCCTGGCGCTCGGTCTCGTGATCTACGGCCTGGCCGGCGGGGCGGGACTGTTCGCCGACACCTACACCACCCTCATCATCAGCAGGTTCGTCTTCGGCATCGGCGCCGCCGCCCTGTTCAGCGGGACGACCGTGGCGCTGATCGCCCTCTACCAGGGGCCGGAGCGGGACAAGGTCGCCGGCTGGCGCGGCACCGCCATCAGCATGGGCGGCATCATCTGGCCGCTGATAGGCGGTGCGCTGGGCAGCCTGTCCTGGCACGGGCCGTTCGCGGTCTACCTGCTGGGCATCCCGCTCGGCGTCGCGGTGCTCTTCGTCCTGCCCAACGCCCCGGTGGCGCCCCGGGCCAAGGGCGTCAGCGCGGTGGCCCTGATCCGGCAGCAGCCCCGGCTGCTCCAGCTGTACGGGCTGTCGCTGTTCAGCTCGTTCCTGCTGTACGTGATGGCCGTCTTCCTCCCGCAGCGGCTCACCCAGCTGGACGTGGCCGACCCGTTCGTCATCTCCCTGATCACCACCAGCACCTCGGTGGCGGGCAGCGTCATCGGCCTGTTCTACGCCCGGCTCAAGGGCCGGCTCGGGTACGTGAACCTGCTGCGCATGTCCCTGACCCTGTGGACGCTCTCGATGCTGACCATCGGGCTGGCCGGGCACCCGGCCCTGCTCACGGTCGCGGCGGCGCTGTTCGGACTCGGCAGCGGGGTTTCCGTACCGGCGCTGGCGATGATGCTCGGCGAGGCGGCTCCGCCCGCCCTGCGCGGCCAGGTCATGGCCCTGTCGGGGACGGCCAACTTCCTGGGGCAGTTCGTCGCGCCGCTGATCATCGGCCCCGTCATCGGAGCCACCTCGATCACCACCGGCTTCGTCATCGCGGCCGGTCTCGGCGCCGTGGTGCTGCTGCTGTCCCTGGCGGTGAAGGAGCTCCCCGCCGCGGCCGGGGAGGCGGGGGAGGCCGGGGAGGCACCCGCCGGTCCGCCCGCGGCCGCTCCTGCGGACCGGGTGACCGCGGAGGACACCAACCGGGACTGACCGGACCCGGGAAGCGTTAACGGCGTTAACGGTGGTGCACCGTTAACGCCGTTAATGGTCGGGCCCGTTGGGCGGTCTGCTCAGCCGGCGGACGACAGCAGGGCCGCGCCCGTGCCGGGCCGGGTGAAGCGCCGGTTGTGGTAGACGAGCGGCTCCGCCCCGCTGACGTCGGCGGATTCCATGCGGCCGACGAGGATGCTGTGGTCCCCGCCGTCCAGGACGTCGTGCAGGGTGCAGACGATCCGGGCCGTGGCGTCGGTCAGGCCGGGCAGTCCGTGTTCGAGCGGCTCCATCGGAGTGCCCGCGAACTTGTCCCGCCCCGAGTGTCCCGAGCGGGCGAAGGCCCCGGCGACGTCGGCCTGGTCGGCGGCCAGCACGTTGACGAGGAACCGGCCGGTGCGGGTGAAGGCGTCGTGGCAGGACGCCTTCTTCGCCAGGCAGACCAGCACCAGCGGCGGGTCCAGGGAGAGGGACGTGAAGGAGCCGGCGGTGAAACCCAGGCGACGGCCGGCCGGGTCCACGGTGGTCACGACGGTGACCGGCGTGGGCACGTGTGCCATGGTGCGGGCGAATTCGGCGGGGTCGATGGTGGGCAACGGTCCTCCTGGCTCAGGTGCGTACGGGCGCGGCCGCCGGATGGGTGGGTACCGGCCCGTTCTTCTCAGGCTGCGCGGACCACCATGGCCGCGTTGAAGCCGCCGCGGCCGCGGGCCAGCACCAGGGCGGTGCGCAGCCGCCCGGGGCGGCGTACCGCGGTCACGAGGTCGATGGGGCAGTCCGCCGCGGGCGGGCCGGTGTTGACGGTCGGCGGGATCACCCCGTCGCGCAGGGACAGCAGCGCGGCGGCCAGGTCGAGGGAGGCGCCGCCCGCGGCGAGCCGGCCCGTCATCGTCTTGGGTGCGGTCACGGGGACCCCGTGGGCGCCGAACAGGGCCGCGATGGCCTCGGCCTCGTCCCGGTCGGCGGCGCGGCGTCCGGCCGCGTCGGCGAAGACCACGTCGACGTCGGCCGGCTCCAGTCCGGCCTCGCGCAGTGCCAGTGCGGCGGCGTCGCGCAGGCGCGGGGCGCCGCCCGATCCGGGCTTCGGGTCGAAGGTGGCGGCGTAGCCGGCCACCGTCCCGTAGACCGTGGCCCCGCGGTCGTGGGCCGCCGCGGCCTCCTCCAGGACGAGGAGCGCCCCGCCCTCGCCGACGACGTGGCCGTCGGCTTCGGCGGAGAAGGGCAGGTAGGCGCGGTCGGGGTCCTCGGAGGTGCTCAGCTCGCCGCCGGCGAGGTGTGCCGCCCAGCCCCACGGGCAGAGGGAGGAGTCCAGGCCGCCGGTGATGAGCAGCCGGATGCCCTTGCGGAGCTGGCGGCGGGCCTGGGCGACGGCGTCGAGTCCGCCGGCCTGCTCGCTGACGATGACGCTGTTGGGTCCGCGCATGCCGTTCTTGATGGAGATCTGGCCGCTGTTGACGGCGTAGAACCAGGCGAAGGACTGGTAGGCGCTGACGTACTGGCCGCCCTTGCTCCACAGGGCCTGGAGCTCGCGCTGGCCGAACTCGTAGCCGCCGGCGGAGTTGGCGGTGATGACGCCCGCCGTGTAGTCGGCGAGGTCGGCCGGGTCCACTCCGGCGTCGGCGAGGGCCTCGTCGGCGGCGGTGAGGGCGAGCCGGGTCACGTGGGCGGTCTGCGGCAGCAGCCGGCTCGGAAGGTGCTCGGCCGGGTCGAATCCGGGGACCTCCCCGGCCAGCTTCGCCGGGTACTGGCCGGCTTCGAAGCGGGAGAGCGGGCGGATGCCGCTCTCGCCGCGCAGGACCGCGCTCCACCACGCCTCGGTGCCCAGCCCGTTCGGGGCGGCGACGCCGATGCCGGTGACGACGGGTGCGTCGGGCCGGACCGCGGCGTCGGGCCGGATGCGGGTGGCGCTGACGGTCGTGTCGGTGGTCATGCGGCATCTCCCAGACGCGGGCGGGTCAGGATCATGGCGCTCTGGAAGCCGCCGAAGCCGCTGCCGACGCTGAGCACGGTGTCGGTGCGGTGCTCGCGTGCGGTGAGCGGGGTGTAGTCCAGGTCGCACTGGGGGTCGGGACGGTGCAGGTTCGCGGTCGGCGGCACCACGTTGTGCTCGATGGCCAGCGCGCTGGCGGCGATCTCCAGGGAGCCGATCGCCCCGAGGGAGTGCCCGATCATCGACTTGATGGAGCTGACGGGCACCTCGTAGGCGTGCTGTCCGAGGCTGCGCTTGAAGGCGGCGGTCTCGTGCCGGTCGTTCTGCTTGGTGCCGGATCCGTGCGCGTTGACGTAGTCGACGGCGCCGGCGTCGAGGCGTGCCTCGTCGAGGGCGACGGTGATCGCCTGCGCCATCTCGTGGCCCTCGGGGCGCAGGCCCGTCATGTGGTAGGCGTTGCCGCGGCTGGCGAACCCGGAGATCTCCGCGTACACGTGGGCGCCGCGGCGGCGGGCGCTCTGCAGTTCTTCGAGGACCAGGACGGCGGAGCCCTCGCCGAGGACGAACCCGTTGCGGGTGGCGTCGAAGGGCCGGGAGGCGGTCGCCGGGTCGTCGTTGCTGGGCGAGGTGGCCTTGATGGCGTCGAAGCAGGCGACGGTGATGGGGGAGATCGGTGCCTCGGTGGCGCCGGTGATCATCACGTCGGCGCTGCCCTCGCGGATCAGCTCGACGGCGTGGCCGATGGAGTCCAGGCCGGAGGTGCAGCCCGTGGAGACCAGGGAGACGGGGCCCTGGGCGCCGACCCGCCAGGCCACTTCCGCGGCCAGCGAGCTGGGTACGAAGTAGTCGAACAGGTGGGAGACGGCGAGGGTGTGGTCCACCTGCCAGGTGCTCCCGCCCCCGCTCACCGCGTCGTACTCGGTGTCGAGGCCGGTGGTGCAGCCGACGGCGCTGCCGAGGGTGACTCCGGTCCGGGTGGGGTCCAGGAGTCCGGTGTCGAGTCCGCTGTCGCGGAGCGCTTCGTCGGCGCTGACGAGCGCGAACTGGGCGGCCCGGTCGAGGCGGGCGGCCTCCTGCGGGGTGAACCCGTGGTCCAGGGGGTCGAAGTCGGCCTCCGCGGCGATGCGCGAGCGGAACTGCGAGGCGTCGAAGAGGGTGACGGAGCGGGTGGCGGTCCGGCCGGAGGTGAGGTGGGACCAGTAGTTCTTCGTGCCCACTCCCCCGGGTGCGACCACGCCGATGCCGGTGATGACGACGCGTCTGTTCATCGGTTGTCCTTCACGGGGGAGTCCTTCTGCGTCTCGGCGCTCCGCGTTTCCACGGCCTTGCGGAGGGAGGCGACGACGGTGAGCACGTCCGCGTCGGACAGGCCCGGGTGCAGGGGCAGGCACAGGGTCCGGTCGGACACCCAGTCGGAGCCGCTGAGTTCGGGGGCCGGGCCGTCCGCGGGTGCGTAGGCCGGCACCTTGTGGAGGGGCGCGTAGCGGAAGGTGGTGTAGATGTCGTCCGCGAGCAGGTCGCCGGCGACCTGGTCGCGGATCCCGGGGTGCAGCTGCACCCAGTAGAAGTAGTACGTGGACTCGTGGCCCTCGGGCAGCGGCGGGGGCGTCAGCACGCCCTGGAGCCCGCCGAGTTCCCGGTCGTAGAGGTCGACGATCTCCTTGCGGCGCGCGACCATCTCGGGAAGCCGGCGCAGCTGTACGGAGCCGATGGCGGCGGTGAGGTCGTTGCCGATGACGCGGCGCCCCGGTTCGGGGATGTCCAGCTCCCACCAGCGGGCGGAGACCTTGGCGTAGCCGAAGCCGCTGGACTGGGCGAGGCCGTGGTAGGCGAGGCGGCGGATCCGGGCGGCCCGCTCGGGGTCCTTGACGTAGATCATCCCGCCGTCCCCGGTGACGAGGACCTTCATGGCGTCGAAGCTCCACATCGCGATGTCGCCGAAGGTGCCGACGGCCCGGCCGTCGACGCGGGAGGCGACGGAGCAGGCGGAGTCCTCGATCAGGGTGATGCCGAGGTCGCGGCAGCGTTCGGCGATCCGGGCGATGTCGCCGGGGTAGCCGCCGTAGTGGAGGACGACCACGGCCTTGGTCCGCTCGGTGAGGGCGGCCTCGATGTCCTCCAGGGTGGGGTTCAGCGTCCGGGGGTCCACGTCGCAGAAGACCGGGCGGCCGCCGTGGGCGAGGACGGCGTTGGCCGCGGCGAGGAAGCTCAGGGACGGCAGGACGACCTCGTCGCCGTCCTGGAGGTCGAGGGCCTCGGCGGCGAGGAACAGGCCCGAGGTGGCCGAGTTGATGAAGACGACGTGTTCCGGGGCGACACCCAGGTGTTCGGCGAAGGCCGCTTCGAAGGCCTTGGTCCGGGGTCCGTGACCGAGCCAGCGGTCCTGGAACACAGCGGCAACCGCGTCGAGTTCCTCAGCACCGACCTGGGGCTGAAAAAGATTGATCATAGCTGCCTCTCACGTCCGGGTGTCACTGAGAGCTTGCGAACGTCTGCTCGACCTTCGATCCAGTTCCGGTGGTCCCGGCCCGTACGGGGCAGGCCCCCGGCACGGATGCCGGGGGCCTGCTTTCAGCCTGTGCCCCTGATCGGGGCCGTGATCAGTAGCGGTAGTGGTCGGGCTTGTACGGGCCCTCGACCTCGACGCCGATGTAGGCGGCCTGCTCGGGGCGCAGGGTGGTGAGCTTGACGCCGAGGGCGTCGAGGTGGAGTCGGGCGACCTTCTCGTCGAGGTGCTTGGGCAGCACGTAGACGTCGGTCGG
>NZ_JBWKGY010000041.1:0-19721 GCF_056433525.1 Streptomyces sp. NPDC044704 | reverse complement strand
TCCTCGGTGAGGAGCGCGTCGAGGATCGTGTCGCTGATCTGGTCAGCGATCTTGTCGGGGTGACCCTCGGTCACGGACTCCGAGGTGAACAGGCGGCGGGACACGAGCAGCTTCCTCCTGAAGTTGCGGGCGGGTGGCGACCGTCTCCGACTTCGCTGGAGATCCGGTCGAGGAGCGGGCCGGTCGGGGGGTGACGGGCCCCTACCGGCGGGCGTCGACGGCCTTGCGCAGGGTGGCCGCGACCGTGCGGACGTCGTCGTCGGACAGGCCGGGGTGCAGCGGCAGGCACAGGGTGCGGCCCGAGGCGATGTCCGAGGAGGGCAGTACCTGTCCCTCGGACCGGTAGGCGGCCACCTTGTGCAGGGGCGCGTAGCGGAAGGTGGTGTAGATCCCGGCGGCCAGCAGCTCGCTCGCCACCTCGTCGCGGATCTCCGCGTCCAGCTGCACCCAGTAGAAGTAGTACGTGGACTCGTGGCCGTCGGGGAGCCGCGGGGGCGGCGCGATGCCCTCGGCGCCCGCGAGTTCGAGGTCGTAGAGGTCGACGATCTCCTTGCGGCGCGTCACGAACTCGGGCAGCCGGCGCAGCTGCACCCGGCCGATCGCGGCGGTCATGTCGTTGCCGATGACGCGGCGGCCGGGCTCGGGGATGTCGAGCTCCCACCA
The DNA here is from genome assembly GCF_056433525.1 of Streptomyces sp. NPDC044704. NCBI lineage: Bacteria > Bacillati > Actinomycetota > Actinomycetes > Kitasatosporales > Streptomycetaceae > Streptomyces > Streptomyces sp. NPDC044704. The sequence continues at coordinate 19,058 of NZ_JBWKGY010000041.1, read as the reverse complement.
GCGGTGGGAGACCTTCGCGTGCCCGAACCCGCTGGGCTGGGCGAGACCGTGGTAGGCCAGGCGCCGGGCGCGGGCGGCGAGCTCGGCGTCGCGTACGTAGAGCATGCCGCCGTCGCCGGTGACCAGGACCTTCATCGCGTCGAAGCTCCACATGGCGAGGTCGCCGAAGGTGCCCACGGCCTGGCCGTCCACCCGCGATCCGGCCGAGCAGGCGGCGTCCTCGATCAGGGTGACGCCCCGGTCGCGGCACAGCTGCGCGATGGCCTTGACGTCGCCCGGGTAGCCGCCGTAGTGGAGCACGATGACGGCCTTGGTGCGCTCGGTGAGGGCGCTCTCGACGTGCGCCGCGTCCGGGTTCAGGGTGCGCGGGTCCACGTCGCAGAAGACGGGGCGGCCGCCGGCCGCGAGGACGGCGTTCGCGGCGGCGAGGAAGCTCAGGGAGGGCAGCACCACTTCGTCGCCGTCCCGCAGGTCCAGGCATTCCAGGGCCAGGAAGAGGCCCGCGGTGCCGGAGTTCAGGAAGACGACCTTCTCCGCGTCCACCCCCAGGTGGGCGGCGAACTCCGCCTCGAACGCCTTGGTGCGCGGCCCGTGGCCGAGCCATTTGTCGGCGAACACCTCGGCGACTGCGGCGAGCTCCTCGTCTCCGGTCTGCGGCTGGAAGAGATGTATCACGGGGTTCCCCTCTGATCCGGACAGATGGCCGCGATCGTCGTAATAGGGGCTCGACGAGGGGTGGAGAGCCGGTGGAGGACGACCCCATTCCGGTCTTTCCTTCCGGACCGTGCTTGACCTCAACTCGGCTTGAGGTTCTACGTTCGTCACCAAGGCCTCCACGGGCCGGGCTGAACAGCACATTATTTAAGGGGCGTTGATGATGAAGGCTGCGGGATTCCACGCGTTCGGCGGACCTGAGGTACTGGAACTCCTTGAGGTGCCCACCCCTCAGGCGGGTCCCGGCGAGGTCCGGATCCGGGTGAAGGCGGCCGGCACCCAGCCGACCGACTGCGCGGTGCGCACCGGATGGAATCCGCCCGGTGTCACGATCACCTTCCCGCACGTCACGGGTGGCGACTTCGCCGGCATCGTGGACGAGATCGGTGAGGGCGTCACGGGCTTCTCGGTCGGTGACGAGGTCCTCGGATACCGTCTCCAGGGCACGTACGCCGAATACCTGACCGTGCCCGCTGACCAGATCGTCGCCAAGCCGGCGGGTGTTCCCTGGGAGGTCGCCGGGAGCCTGTCCGCCTCCGGGCAGACGGCGCACACCGCGCTCGAGGTGCTGAAGGTGTCGAAGGGCGAGACCGTCCTGATCAACGGCGCCGCGGGCGGCGTCGGCACCATCGCGGTCCAGCTGGCCGTGCTGCGCGGAGCCAAGGTCATCGCCACGGGCCGTGAGGACAACCACGCGTACCTGCGCGAGCTCGGTGCCGTGCCGGTGACGTACGGCGAGGGCCTCGCCGACCGCGTCCGGGCCCTCGCGCCGGAAGGCGTCGACGCCGCCTTCGACACGGCCAGCGCCGACGGTCTGCGCGTGGCCGCCGAACTGGTCGCGGACAAGGACCGGGTCGGGACCATCTTCGCCTTCGGGGTGCACGAGGAGCTCGGCGTGCGCTGGCTCAGCAGCCAGCGCAACCAGGAGCGGCTGAGCGAGCTGGCCGGCCTGGTCGACAGCGGCAAGCTGCGCGTCCACGTCCGCCGGACCTTCCCCCTGGCGCAGGCGTCCGAGGCGCACCGCGAGCTGGAGACCGGCCACGGCCGCGGCAAGATCGTCCTGCTCACCGACTGAGTCCTTCCGCGGGCCGTGGCGGCCGCCCCCGTGCCGCCACGGCCCCGCCCCTCACCCTTCTTCCTTCCGCATTCCGTGAAAGAGGTACGTCATGTCCGAGAACCCGCTCAAGGTCGGTGTCCTGGTGGGCAGCGTCCGCACCGGCCGCTTCGCCGACAAGGTCTCCCGCTGGTTCGTCTCCGAGGCCGGTCAGCGCGACGACATGGAGATCCACGTCATCGACCTGTCGGAGCCGGCCCTCGTCGAGGAGCTGAAGCTGAACCTCGACCCGCTCGGCACCCCCTCCGAGGCGCCCAACCTCGCGGCCCGCATCGACGGTCTCGACGCGTACGTCGTGATCACCCCGGAGTACAACCATGGCTACCCGGCCTCGCTGAAGCTGGCCATCGACTACGTGTACAACGAATGGCGGGCCAAGCCCGTCGGCTTCGTCTCGTACGGCGGTGTCGCCGGCGGTCTGCGGGCCGTGGAGCAGCTGCGCCAGGTCTTCGCCGAGCTGCACGCCGTCTCCATGCGCGACACGGTGAGCTTCCACAACCCCTGGGAGCGCTTCGACGACGAGGGCCGTCTGCTCGACGACGACGGCGGCAGCTCGAAGGCCGCGTCGGTGCTCCTCGACCAGCTCGCCTGGTGGGGCGTCACCCTGCGCGAGGGCCGCGCGGCGCGCCCGTACGGGAACTGAGGCCCGGCGCACGACGGCGGGGCCCCGTGGACGATGACGTCCGCGGGGCCCCGCCGTCGTTGCGCGGTGCGGGCCGCGGGTCAGGCCGCCCAGCCGTCGAACCGCTGCCGGCTCAGGATCCCGGCGATCTCCTCGGGGCCGGCGCCCCGCAGCGATTCGGCGATCTCCATGACGTAGCGCCCGTAGCCGGACTTCCCGAGGACCTTCCCCAGCTGGTAGCACTGCTCCACGTCGATGAAGCCCATGCGCAGGGCGACCTCCTCGATGCAGGCGATGCGCAGGCCCTGGCGGTGCTCCAGGGTCGCGATGTACTGCCCGGCGTCGAGCAGCGAGTCGTGGGTTCCCGTGTCCAGCCAGGTGAAGCCCCGGCCGAGGTCCACCAGGTTGGCCTTGCCGCGGGCCAGGTAGTCCAGGTTGACGTCGGTGATCTCCAGCTCGCCGCGGGGGGAGGGACGCAGGCCGCGCGCGATGGAGACCACGTCGTTGTCGTAGAAGTACAGGCCGGTGATGGCCCGGTTGGAGCGCGGCTTGGCCGGCTTCTCCTCCAGGGAGATCAGGCGGCCGTTCTCGTCCGCCTCGCCGACCCCGTACCGCTCGGGGTCGCGCACCGGGTAGCCGAAGAGGAGCGCGCCGTCGGTGTGCGGCATGTGTTCCTGGAGCAGCAGCGAGAAGCCGGGCCCGTGGAAGATGTTGTCGCCGAGGACCAGGGCCACCGAGTCGTCGCCGATGTGCTCCTCGCCGATGGTGAAGGCCTCAGCGAGCCCGCGCGGCTGCTGCTGCTCGGCGTACGAGAGCGTGATGCCGAGCTCGCTCCCGTCGCCCAGCACCTCACGGAACTGAGGCAGGTCCCGGGGCGACGAGATGATGAGGATGTCGCGGATTCCGGCCAGCATCAGGACCGACAGCGGGTAGTAGATCATCGGCTTGTCGTAGACGGGCAGCAGCTGCTTGGACACCCCCAGGGTGATGGGGTACAGCCGGGTGCCGCTGCCTCCGGCCAGAATGATTCCCTTCACTGATGGTCACCTCGCGTCGTCGTGGGGCCATGGCCGTCACGAGCCCATGGCCGTTCGAGGCTGCGCGGCCGCGGTCGAGCGTGGGTCGAGAGGTACCAGGAGTGTTGTCCAGGGAGACCGGGACGTTTCTCCACCGGGCCTCCGTCGAGCGGACTTCCAGCGGAGCTGGATCCGGCGGGGCGAGGGTTGGCGGCATTGCCACCCGCCTGGCGCGACGCCACGGACAAGCGAGGAAGTGGTACGGATGCCGAGCCAGCCGTCGGACGCCGGACTGTATGCCAGAGCACAGGAGTTGGCCTCCGTAGCGGTCCATTACGCGGACCGGGCCGACTCCGATCGCATGCTGTCGCGCCCGGTGACCGACGGAATCGTCGACGCGGGTTTCGCCCGTCTGTTCGTCCCGGCCCGCTGGGGTGGGGACGCCGGCTCCGCCGCCGGTCTGCTGGACGCGCTCGACGTCCTCGCCCAGGGGTGTACGTCGACCGCCTGGTGCGCGTCGGTCATCGCGGGCGCCGGCCGGATGGGCGCCTTCCTCCCCGAAGCGGGGCAGGAGGAGCTGTGGGCCGGGGGCGCGAACACCCCCGTGGTGGGTGCGTTGATGCCCCGCGGCAGTGCCACCGCCGTCAGCGGAGGCTGGCGGGTGACCGGTGAGTGGGACTTCACCAGCGCGGTCGGTTTCTCCGAGTGGGCCCTGGTCTGCGCGATGGTCCCGCAGGGCGGCGACCAGCAGGCTCCGTGGTTCTTCGCCCTCCCCCGCCGGGACTACCAGGTGGCTGACACCTGGGCCTCGGTCGGCATGCGCGGCACCGGCAGCAACACCTTGCTGGCCGACAACGTCTTCGTTCCCGCACACCGCGGCTTCGCCCGGCAGGACATGGCCGACGGGCGCGGCGTCGGTTCCGACGCCCGCTGCCACACCGTTCCGCTGCGCCTGCTGAGCGGGCTGCTCTTCGGGGCCCCCGCACTCGGTGCGGCCCGGGCCGCGCTGCGCGTGTGGGCCGAGCACTCCGGTGCGGGGGCGGCCGGGGAGGACCGGGGGCTGCGCCTGTCCCTCGCCCGCGCCGTGATCGCCGTCGACGGGGCCGCGCTGCTGCTGGCGCGGGCCGCGCGGATCGCGGACGCCCCCGAGGTGACGGCGATGGAACTGGTGCGCACCCCCGCCGACTGCGCGTACGCGGTGGAGCAGCTGGTGGACGTCGTGGAGCGGCTGCTGCGCTCCGCGGGCAGTGCGGCGCAGCTGACCGGGCATCCGTTGCAGCGGATCTGGCGCGATGTGCACAGCCTGTCCAGCCATGTGGCGCTGGACTTCGATCCGGTCGGCGACGCCTACGGGTCACGGCTCGTGGACCCCGTCGAAGGGCTCTGCTCCCCGTGACCCGCACCAACAGATCATTTCGAAGTGGGGAGAAGGACATGAGCGGGGAACACCGGCGCACCGTCACGGTGATCGGCGCGGGCACGATCGGGCTGGGCTGGATCGCCCTGTTCCTGGGCCACGGGCTGAACGTACGGGTCAACAGCCGTCGTGCGGACGCGCCGCGGATCGTGGCTGAGGGCCTGGAGCTGTTCGCACCGTACCTGCCGGACGGCTGCGCGGATCCGGCTGGCTTCGCGGAGCGCCTCACCTTCGAGCCGGACCTGGAACGTGCGGTGGCGGACGCCGACGTCGTCGTCGAGAACGCGCCGGAGAACCTGGAGCTGAAGCAGGAGCTGTACGAGCGGATCGGCAAGGCGGCGCCGGCGGGGGCGCTGCTCCTGTCCTCGACCTCCACGCTGAACCCCGACGACATGGGTGCCCGGATGGCCGACTCGGGGCGGCTGGTCGTCGGTCACCCCTTCAACCCGCCGCACGTGGTGCCGCTGGTGGAGGTCGTGGCCGGTGAGCGCACCTCGGCGGATGCCGTGGCGGAGGCCGTCGCGTTCTTCGAGTCGGTCGGCCGGGTGCCGGTCGTCCTGCACAAGCCGGTCATGGCGTTCGCGGCGAACCGGCTCCAGTCGGCGCTGCTGCGCGAGTCGATCCACCTCGTGCGCGAAGGCGTCGTCACGCTGGAGGAACTCGACCGCGTGGTCACGCACTCGATCGGGCTGCGCTGGGCGACGGTGGGTCCGTTCCTCGCCTTCCACCTGGGCGGCGGGCAGGGCGGCCTGCGCAAGTGGCTGGGCACGCTCGGTTCCGGTCTGGAGCGCGGCTGGGAGGGGCTCGGCCGTCCGTCGATGGACGAGGAGACGGTGCGGTCGCTGATCGAGCAGGCGGAACGGGCGTACGGGGCGAAGACGTACGAGGAACACGTGCGGGAGCGCGACGCGAAGCAGACCGCGATCCTGCGCTCGCTCGCCGAGGTGTCCGGGGCGACCGGAGCGGAGTGAGGCGGGCGCCCGCGGGCGCCGGTGCGACGGGACGGGTCCCGGCGGGGTTTTCGGACCCCGCCGGGACCCGTCCCGTGTGCGCGGCGGGTCAGGCGCCGGTCCACGTCGCGACCTGCTCGCGGGGTTCGGCGCGGTCCTGTGCGGGCACCCGGGGGGCGGCCTGTTTCTGCGGCAGCGGGCTCAGCAGGCGGGCCTGGAGCTGCTTGAGTTCCGACGAGGGCTCCAGGCCCAGTTCGTCGGCGAGCAGCCGCCGGACGTTCTGGTAGGCCTGGAGGGCTTCCGCGCGCCGGCCCGCGGCACCGAGGGCCCCGATCAGCTGGCCGTGGAACCACTCGTTGAGCGGGTAGTCGTTGATCAGCTTGCGGAGCTCCGGTATGGATTCGCGGTGCCAGCCGAGCCGCTCCTCGCACTCGATGCGGATCTCGTACGCGCGGATGCGCAGCTCCTCCAGGTGCACGATGTGGCCGGTGAGCATGTCGCCCGCGGGGAAGTTCGACAGGGCCGGCCCGCGCCAGAGGTCGAGGGCCTCGCGGACGGTCCGCAGCGCGCCGAGCGCGTCGTCGTCGCTCAATTCCAGACGGGACTGGGAAACCAGCCGCTCGAATATCCGGATGTCTATCTCCGAATCCTCCACCTGGATCGAGTAACCGGGCGCGCTGGTGACGATCAGGGAGCGCCCGGCGGGCACCAGCGACTCGTTCACGAACATCCGGCGTGCGTGGTAGACGTACGTCTGGAGCGTCGTGACCGCGCTGCGCGGCGGATTCTCGCCCCACAGCTCCTGGATGAGCGCGTCGGCCGTGACGATCTCGTTGGGGCGCGTGAGCAGCAGGGCCAGCGTCTGGCAGACCTTCGGGGTACCGGGGCGGTAGATCCTGCCGTCGTCCGCGACGATCTCGAAGGGTCCAATGAGATTGAAACGCATGGAATGTAACTCCTCGTCAGCAAGACATTGGCATTTTCCGAGCGGTCGTCGACGGGGCCGGGAATGCGATGAGCCGTCCGCCTGCAATTATAAAAAGTCTCTTGTAGGACGAATATGCACGTCAACCGGCCACATGTCAGAATGGCGTCAATTTGCGTCATAATTGAGTGCCCAATGCACAGGTGTCTCCACCTCCCGTCAAATGACAAAAAAAATGCGGCCGCCCCGCCGGATTTCTCCGGCGGGGCGGCCGCTTCTCTGGACCGGTCTCCTACTCGCCGAGCAGGTAGCGGATGTGCTTCACCAGCTCGCCGATGTCCGGCGTGCGCAACAGGCTGTAGTGGTCGGCGTCGAGGTCGATGACCGTCGGCGGGGTGGCCGAGTAGCCGCTGCTGTTCTCGATGAACGAGTAGTCGTCACCGCGGGCCTTGAAGATGGTCACCGGCGCGTCGAGGGTGCGCTCGGCCAGCTCGTGGAACGAGTACTCGAACTCGTACGTCTGGCCCACGACGTCGATGATCCGCTTCGCGAGGTCGACGTCGATGCCCTTGAGCTCGCTGATGAACTCGGCGAAGGACTGCTCGTCCTTGCCGGCCTCCAGGCACTTCTCCAGGTCCGGGCCGCTGATGCTGCCGGTGAACACGGAGAACAGGATGGTCGTGTACGCCTTGTTGGAGTAGGAGGCCTCACGGCCGTACTCGGCGCCGTTCTCGGCGCGCACCGCCGGCGATCCCGGGGCGATCAGGAAGAGGTTCTCGACCGTCTCGCCCGCCTGCTCCAGCTGGTAGGCGGTCTCGAAGGCCACCCGGGCGCCGAAGGAGTATCCCCACAGGGTGTAGGGGCCGCTCGGCTGGAGCTCCTTGATGGCCGCGATGTCGGCCGCGGCCATCTCGCCGATGGTCGCGTACGGGCTCTCGCCCTCGTTGATCCCGTGCGCCTGGATGCCGTAGAAGGAGCGGCCGAGGCCGATCTCGCCGGCGAGGGTGCGCAGGTTCATCGGGTAGCCGCCCAGACCCGGCCAGCACAGCACCGGCCGGCCCGTGCCCTCCTGGTGCAGCCGCACCAGGCGCGAGGACTCCTGGGCGACCTCGCGCTCCAGGCGCCGGGCGAGCTTCTCGACCGTCGGGGACTCCAGGACGCTCTGCAGCGGCAGGGAGACGCCGAGGCGCGCGTTGAGCTCGCGGATGAGGCCGACGGCGATCAGCGAGTTGCCGCCGGACTCGAAGAAGTCGTCCTGGACGGAGACGCTCTCGCGGCGCAGGGCCTTCGCCCAGACCTCGGCGATCTCCTTCTCGGTCTCCGTGCGCGGGGCGACGAAGGGGCGCTCCACGAGTTCGGCGTTGACCTGGTCGGAGGCGGCCAGCGCCTTCGCGTCGATCTTGCCGTTCGCCGACAGCGGCAGCCGGTCGAAGACCACGACCCGGTTCGGGATCATGTAGTCCGGCAGGAAGCTGACGAGGTCGTCGCGGATCATCTCGGCCGGACCGCGCATGTGGACGGTGTCCTCGCGCATGCCCTCGTGGCCGATCTGCTCGTCGCTGACGCGGCCGCCGACGAAGAAGTACGACGGGCCGCTGGGCACGCCGCGCTCCGCGAGGACCGTGTCCATCCGGCGCGCCGCGGGCAGCGGGTTGCCGGTCTTGGAGCTGTAGCCGGAGGACATGAAGCCCAGGCCCAGGCCGTTCATCATCAGGTGCTGGAGCTTCTTGCCGAGGGTGACGTAGTGCATCCACTCCTCGGGGGCCCGGCTGACCACGGTGATGCCGAAGCTGGCGGCCTCGTACACCGACTGGTTGATCGCGATGACGTGCTTCTTGAGGACGACGTCGTCCGAGAAGCGGGTGAGCTCGCCGTCCGCGTAGCGGTACTGGCCCGCCGGGAGGGACGCGACCTTGCCGCCGTGCGTCTGCACGTACACCTCGGCGTGGTCCTCGCGCTGCCCGGTGTGCGGGACGAGCTCGAAGGTGCCCAGGTAGAAGTCCTCCTCCGGCACGTCCAGGAGCTCGCGGACGGCCGGCTCGTAGGCCAGGTCACGGATGTCGAGGCCGTACGCGGGCAGCACCTGCTCGAACAGGCCGACGATGTGGCCGGTCTCGATCTCCAGGACTTCCTGGATGTTGTTCTTGTAGACCGGCTCGATGCCGCCCCGCTTGCCCATGAAGTGGATGTGGGCGGTGGGCTTGCCCGTCGGGGTCTTCTCGCTGATGAGGACCAGCTGGTGACGGACCGGCTGGTAGTAGTAGTAACCGGGCTTCAGCCCGGCGACGCCCTCCAGCTCGAAGTACATCTGCGTCGCGTACAGCGCGCCCGGCGAGGCGTAGCCGTACTTGGGCAGCAGGCGCTCCTCGCTGACGTACTGGCCGAACCAGCGCAGGATCTGGCCCAGTTCGGCGGGCGCCAGGTCGGCGGCCTTGCGCGAGTAGGCCGAGGGGACCTTGGCGCCGAGCAGCTTCAGCAGGGCCGCCTCGGTGACCTCGCCGCCCTCGAAGAAGCGGTACGTCTTGCGGGCGAACACCCGGCTGCGCTGCTCGGGCGTCGCGTGGACGCCGGGCAGGTCGTAGGCGGTGCGTCCGGCCAGCTCCGCGTCGTCGCGCAGGCCCGGGTTGGACAGCTGCGCCTTCACCTGGAGCTTGCTCTTCTTCGAGGCGTGGTGGGAGCCGTGGTTGCCCTGGTCCATCAGGGCGGCTTCCTTCTCGCTCAGCTCGACGCAGGCGATCAGGTTCTGGAAGCCGGTGCGGCCGTCGTTCTTGACGATGACGGCGGCGTTGCGGACCCAGTCGTGGTTCTCGATCGCCAGGGATATCTCGTCCAGCTCGACGCGGTAGCCGCGCAGCTTGACCTGGTTGTCGGCGCGTCCGGCGAACTGCACCGTGCCGTCCGGGTTCCACTGGCCCAGGTCGCCGGTCTTGTACAGGCGCACCGGCGGCGCGCCCTCGGCGAGCTCGATCTCCAGGAACCGGTCGGCGGTCAGGTCGGGGCGGTGCAGGTAGCCGCGCGCCAGCTGGACGCCGCCGATGTACAGCTCGCCGATCTCGCCGATGCCGACGGGCTTCAGGTCCTTGCCGAGGATGTGGTACTCGGTGCGGTGCACGGGGCTGCCGATGGAGATGGACTGCGGTCCCTCCTCCAGGGCGGCGGGGTCGACGGTGTACGAGGACGAGTTGATGGTGCACTCGGTCGGCCCGTACAGGTTGATGAGCTCCCGGCCCGGCATCTCCTGCGTGGTCTGCGTCGCGAGGATGCGCGACAGGGCCTCGCCGCCGCTGAAGATCTGCCGCAGCGAGGTGCAGGTGGGGAACTTCTCGGTGTCGAGGAGGCCCTGGAGCAGCGTCGGGACGCACTGGAGGGAGGTCACGCCGTGCTTGACGATGGTCTCGATGAGGCCCTCGGGGTCGGCGTAGACGCCGGGGGCGCCCATGACGACGGTGGCGCCGTTGGCCGGGGAGAGGATCTCCCACTGCGCGGCGTCGAAGCTCATCGGGGTCTTCTGCAGGACGACCTTGCTGCGGTCGATGCCGTGCGTCTCGCGGAGCCAGCCGAGCTGGTTGACGATCGAGCCGTGCTCGATCATCACGCCCTTGGGCTTGCCGGTGCTGCCGGAGGTGTAGATGACGTACGCCAGGCTGTCCGGGCGGGCGCCGGCCGTCTCGGGGTCCTGAAGCCCCTCGGGCTGGACGAACGCCTCGGACTCGCGCAGCGTGATGACGGTGACGTCCTTCGGGGCCAGCTCGCGCAGCCGGGACACCAGGCGCTGCTGGACCAGGATGATCTTCGCCTGGCTGTTCTCGATCATGTAGCGCAGCCGGTCCTCCGGGTACTCCGGGGACAGCGGCAGGTAGGCGCCGCCGGCGGACAGGATGCCCCAGGCGCCGATCATCAGGTCGAGCGAGGGCTCGACGAACAGGCCGACGCAGTCGTCGGCCGAGACACCGAGGTGTCTCAGGTAGTCGGCCAGTCCGGAGCTTCTGGCCGCCAGTTCCCGGTAGGTGAGCTTTTCGTCCCGGTAGATGACGGCGGTCGCTTCCGGGTGCTCGGCGACCCGATCGGCGAGCAGGCCCGGCAACGTCTTGGTCCCGCGAAGGGTGGGCTCGAGCACGCTGGTCTCCTGAAGAGTCATTTCCCGCTTCCTTACTTTCCGTTGTGGAACAGCGGGCGTGCTCGGACGCCCGCGCCACGGGGCTCCGGCGTTGCGGCGGGCCCGGTGGTGCGACGGCTCACCGTGCGTGGGGGGACCTCCGCGCGAGCGGACGCCGCGGGGCGGTGAACCGTCAGAAGCCGAGGTGGCGACTCGGCGAGGAGAAACCGAAGAGTGGGGGGCGCGGCGGCCGGAGCCGGAGCGCCCTGTGGTGGAAGGGTGGCGGGCGCGTGCACCCGCCTCCCCGTACGGACGGACGGGCCCCCGTCGGCCCGCCCGTCCGGGCGGTCACCGGCCTTGCAGCAGCCGGGTGACCGATCCGTTCTCGAACACCTCACGGGAGGCGCTCGCGATGAGCGGGGCGATCGACAGGACGGTGACCTTGTCCAGTCCGAGGGACCCGGGCACCGGGAGCGTGTCCGTGAAGACGAACTCGCTGACCTGCGAGTTCTTCAGGCGGTCCGCGGCGGGCCCGGAGAGCACGCCGTGGGTGGCCGCCACGATGACGTCCCGCGCGCCCTGGGCGAACAGGGCGTCGGCGGCGGCACAGATCGTGCCGCCCGTGTCGATCATGTCGTCGACCAGGACGCAGACGCGGTCGCGGACCTCGCCGACCACCTCGTGGGCCGTGACCTGGTGGGCCACGTCCTTGTCGCGCCGCTTGTGGACGATGGCCAGCGGCGCCCCCAGCCGGTCGCACCAGCCGTCCGCCACGCGCACGCGGCCGGCGTCGGGCGAGACCACCGTGAGCGCCTCGCGGTCCACCCGGGAGCCGATGTAGTCCGCGAGGACCGGCATGGCGAAGAGGTGGTCGACCGGGCCGTCGAAGAAGCCCTGGATCTGGTCGGCGTGCAGGTCGATCGTCAGGATCCGGTCCGCGCCGGCGGTCTTCAGCAGGTCCGCCACCAGACGGGCCGAGATGGGCTCGCGGCCGCTGTGCTTGCGGTCCTGCCGCGCGTATCCGTAGAACGGCAGGATGACCGTGATGCTGCGGGCCGAGGCCCGCTTCAGCGCATCGATCATGATGAGCTGTTCCATGATCGACTTGTTGATCGGGGCCGTGTGGCTCTGGATCACGAAGCAGTCGGCGCCGCGCACGGAGGCGTGGTAGCGGACGTAGATCTCGCCGTTGGCGAAGTCGATCGCCTTCGTCGGGACCAGCGTCGTGCCGAGCTCGGCCGCGATGGCCTCGGCGAGCTCGGGGTGCGCCCGCCCCGAGAACAGCAGCATCTGTCCGGAGCCGCTCACGCCGCGCCGGCCGCTTCGAAGGTCGGGTAGTCGGTGTAGCCGGTGTGGTCGCCGCCGTACCACTTGCTCTGGTCGTCCTTGGCCAGCGCGGCACCGGTGCGCAGGCGCTCCGGCAGGTCCGGGTTGGCGATGAACGCCGAGCCGAAGGCGATGGCGCAGCCGACGCCGGCCTCCAGCGCCGCCGTGGCGATCTCGGCGGTGACCGGGACGCCGTTCTCCGGGTGGGGGCACAGGATGATCGTGCCGGTCCACTGGGCGCGCAGCGCCTCGGTGTGGTCGCGGTTGCCGCCCTCCAGGACGTGCAGGAAGGCCACCGGCGGGAGGGCCGCGACGAACGCCTCGTAGAGCCCGCGGGGGTCGGCCTCGACGATGTCGTTGTACGGGTTGGACGGCGAGATGCGCACGCCGACGCGGTCGGCGCCGATGCGCTCGGAGACCGCCTCGATCACCTCGATCGCGAAGCGGACGCGGTTCTCGACGGAGCCGCCGTACTGGTCGGTGCGCTGGTTGGAGTTGTCCGCCAGGAACTGGTGGAGGAGGAAGCCGTTGCCCGCGTGGACCTCGACGCCGTCGAAGCCGGCCTCGATGGCGTTCTGCGCGGCGTCGGCGAACTCCTTGACGACCTCGGCGATCTCCTCGACCGTCAGCGCGCGCGGCTCGGGGTAGTCGAGCGGGCCCTCGGGGCCGTAGGCCTGGCCGGCCGCGGTGACGGCGGACGGGGCGACGGACTGGTGGCCGCTCGGGTACAGCGAGGGGTGGCCGATGCGGCCGGCGTGCATGAGCTGCGCCACGATCTTGCCGCCGCCCGCGTGCACGGCGTCGGTGACGGGCTTCCAGGACTCGACCTGGGCCTGGGAGTGCAGACCGGGGCTGTTGCCGAAGCCCTGGCCGACGACGCTGGGCTGGATGCCCTCGCTGATGATCAGGCCGGCTCCGGCCCGCTGGCCGTAGTAGGTGGCCATCAGTTCGGTCGCCAGGCCCTCGGCGGTGGCGCGGTTGCGGGACATGGGTGCCATGACCACTCGGTTGCTCAGGGCCAGCTTCCCCAGAGTGACCGGCTCGAACAGCTTCTCGGACATGTGTCTCTCCAGATTCAGGTTCAACGCGTGGTACGGAGGTGGTTCGGGAACGCCGGAAGGGCGCGGCGGATCAGCGGCCCGCGCGCTCGGCGAGGTGCCGGGAGTGGGCGACGGCGAGTCGGCCCGCCGCTTCGGCGCAGGTGGCGAGGACGGCCATGTTGGCGCGGGCGGAACGGCCGTCGGTGGCGGCGTCGACGGCGCGCATCAGGTACTTGGTGATGCCCTGGCCGGAGACCCCGTCGCGGGTGGCCTCGGCGACGGCGGCGCGGATGGCCGTGTCGACCTCGGCGGAGTCGATGGCGTCCTCCTCCCGGACCGGGGTGGTGATCAGGAAGGAGCTGTTGTTGCCGAGCGCCCAGTGGGCCTCGACGGCGCGGGCGATCTCCTGCTCGTCGTCCAGGCGGTGGGGCGCCCGGTGGCCGCTCGTCCGGCAGTAGAAGGCGGGGAAGTCGTCCGAGCGGTAGGCGACGACGGGGACGCACTGCGTCTCCAGGTACTCCAGGGTCAGACCGAGGTCGAGGATCATCTTCGCGCCCGCGCAGACGACGGCGACCTTGGAACGGGTGAACTGGATGAGGTCCGAGGAGACGTCCCAGGTGTCCTGGGCGCCGCGGTGCACGCCGCCGATGCCGGCGGAGGAGAAGAAGGGGATACCGGCGAGCTCGGCCGCGACGACGGAGGTCGCCACCGTGGTGGCGCCCAGGCCGCCCCGCGCGAGGACGACGGGCATGTCCCGGCTGGACACCTTGGGGATGCCCGGCAGGGAGGCGAAGCGCTCGATGTCCGCTTCGGACATGCCGACCCGGATCTCGCCGGCCTCCAGGGCGATCGTCGCCGGCACGGCGCCGCCGGCCCGTACGGCGTCCTCCACCTTGCGGGCGGTGGCCGCGTTGTCCGGGTAGGGCAGGCCGTGCGTGATGACGTTGCTCTCGAGGGCGACGACGGCCGCGCCGTCGTGGAGGGCCTCGCGGACCTCCTCGGTGTAGACGACGGGGATGCCGCTGCTTGCGCTCATCGGGGTTCTCTCAACTCTCGTTCCAGTAGCCGGGCGGCTTGAGGAGCAGATCCCGGCGGGCCGCTATCTCGTCGAGGACCTGGGTTTCCCAGTCCTCCGGTGTGACCGGCTCCAGGGAGATCGAGACGGTGTCCTCGCCGGTGGCGAAGGTGCGCGTCACGGCGGCGGTGACCGCCTCGTCGATCGCCCTGAGCTGTTCGGCCGTGAAGTCCCTCGGGTAGTGCCTGACGTGGATGTGGGGCACGGACTCGGTCCTCTCACGGGTCGTCGTGTCACGGCTGGTCATGGGGTGGGCGGCACACCGCGGACGGGGGAGGCCGCGGTGTGCCACCACCACTCCGCGCCCTTGCCCGGGGGGCGGGGGCCGGGCGGGGAGCTTCGGGGAGCGGGAAGCCGGGGCCTAGGTGGCCTGGACGGATTCCCGCGGGCTGGAGGGGGCGGGCTCGGCCTCGGTCTCCGGCTTGGGCTTGCCGGACCTCGGCTGGGCCAGGATCACGGCCGCGACCACGGTCAGGGCTCCGGCGATCTGGAGCGGCGAGAGCGACTGGTCGAGGACGAAGTAGCCGAGCAGGGTGGCCGCCAGGGGCGAGGCGAAGCTCAGGAACGAGACGGCCAGGGCGGGCAGCCGCTGCACACCGCGGAACCAGATCGCGTAGGCGAACAGGGCCCCGATGATGCCCAGGTAGGCGAAGCCCCACAGGTTGTCGGCGGTGATCTCGTCGGGCAGGCCCTCGCCGATCAGCGCGATCGGGAGCAGGACCAGTCCGCCGACGGTCAGCTGCCAGCCGGTGAAGGGCAGCAGGCCCACGCCTTCGGGGCGGCCCCACCGCTTGGTGAGCACGATGCCGGAGGCCATGCTGACCGCGCCGAGCAGACCGGCGATGACACCGGTGGCGTTGAGGCCGGCGTTCGGCTGGAGGACCAGCAGGGCCACGCCGGCGGCGCCGAGCACGCAGGCGATGACGTGGACCCGCTTGATCTTGTCCTTCAGCAGTACGGCGCCCAGCAGCAGCACCAGCATCGGCTGGATGGACATCACCAGCGCGGCGACGCCGCCCGGCAGGTGGTAGGCCGCGACGAAGAGCAGGTAGAAGAAGGCGCCGATGTTCAGGACGCCCAGGACCAGGGCCCGCCACCACCAGATGCCGCGCGGCAGCGTCCGGCCGATGAGCACCAGCACCAGGCCCGCGGGCAGGGCGCGGAGCACGGCGGCCAGCAGCGGGCGGCCCTCGGGGAGCAGCTCCGTGGTCACCAGGTAGGTCGAACCCCAGATCGCCGGCGCGAGCGCCGTGAGCGCGGAGTCCGCGAGCGTGCGGCTGCTCTTCATCGGACCACGGCCGAGTCCGTCGTGCCGAAGTAACGGTCGCCGAAGTCGCCGATGCCCGGGATCATGAACGCGTTCTCGTTGAGGCGCTGTTCGACCGAGGAGGTGACGATCTTGACGGCCGGGTGCACGCGGTGGACGGCCTCGATGCCCTCGGGCGCGGCGATGAAGTTGACGAAGACGATGTTCTCCTCGCGGACCCCCGCCTCCAGAAGCACCTCGATGGCGGCGTTGGCGCTGCCGCCGGTGGCGAGCATCGGCTCCAGGAGCAGGATGTGCCGGTCGGCGATGTCGTCCGGGAAGTTCTTGTAGTAGAGGTGCGGGAGCTTGGTCGTCTTGTCCCGCTGGATGAGGATCTTTCCGACGCGGACGTCGGGCACGACGTTGCGGAGCTCGTCCAGCATGGAGTCGCCGGCCCGGATCACGGGGACCGCGCAGAGCTTCGCGGCGAACTTCAGTCCGTCGTAGGTCTCGCCGACCGGCGTGGTGGCCTCGTGCTTGTCGAACGGCAGCTGGTCGAGCGCCGATTCCAGGAGGAGGCGGATGATGCGCCGGGAGTAGAACACGAAGTCCGCGCGGGAGGCCCCGCGGTCGCGGATGATCGTGTGCATCGCCCGCAGCTGGTTGGTCTGCGGCAGCGGGTGGACGTTGTGGTGGCCGGTCGCCATGAGAACCTGCTTCTCGTCGGTCGGTGGAGACGGACTGCGGCCCGGGCCCGGGGAACCCGCGAGGGTCCCCCGGGCCGCCACAGCCACGTGGTCGGGGGGTGCCGCCGAGGTCAGGAAGCGATCTCGGCGAAGGCGAGGCGCGACTCGGCCACGAACTTCGCGACCTTGGCGCGGTCCTTGCGGCCGTCGGGGCCCTCCAGGAGGCTGTGGGCGTCGACGGCGGCGGGCTTGACGAAGCGGATCGCGTCGGCGACGTTCTCCGGGCTCAGACCGCCGGCCATCATCAGGGGCTTGGGCGAGCGGCGGACGAGCTCCGCGCTGACGTTCCAGTCGTGGGTGAGGCCGGTGGCGCCCTTGGCACCCGTGGCCGGGTTGAAGGTGTCGGTGATGAACATGTCCACCCACTCGGCGACGTCGTCGACGAGCTGGAGCAGCTCCTCGGCGTTGTCCTCCTTCACGACCAGGCTCTTCAGAACGTACAGGTCGGGGCGGTTGGCCTTGAGCTTGCGCAGCTGCTCCGGCTCCACGTCACCGTGGAGCTGGACGGCCTTGACGCCGAGCTGGGTGGTGAACGCGCTGATCTCGTCCGCGTCGGTCAGGTAGCTGATGAGGACGCCCTCCTGAGGGGCGGTCAGGCCGGCGATGATCTCCGTGGCCGCGGCCTCGGATATGTCGTCCTTGCCCGACGGGAGGCGGAGCGGGAAACCGAACCAGTCGACACCCTCCTCGGCCAGCAGCTTGGCCTCTTCGGCGTCGATGATTCCGGCGACCTGCACCAGGTCCTTCACGTCACTCATGTGTGTTCCTTTTCGGGATGAATCAGGATGAATCAAACGGGTACCGGCAGAACGAGTAGACGTGTCCCGGTATGACGGATTTCGTTACACGTCACGGGATGCTCACGAAAAGCCTCGTAGGTACCGATCCACGGGTCAACGGGCTTTATGTCAGATCCACGTCAACCTTCTTCAGGTCTCTGTCAGGGGGCGCCGGAACCGGGGTACGGGCGACGTCCCGGGCGAGCAGGCACTCCTCCAGGAAGGACAGAACCCGCAGGTGGTAGGTGCGGGCGGCCCACCCGAGGCTGATGTTGTGGCCGGCTCCGGGCTGGCGGGCCACTTCAGTGGACGCCATCGACAGCGGAGCGAGTAATTCCTCCACTGCCGCTCGGTCGTGCCTCCACCACTGCTCCTGCTCGGCGAAGGTGAAGCGGACCGGGACCCGCACCCGCGCCGCGACGGAGGGGTACGTTTCGGGCCACCGCAGGATCTCCCGGGCCTCCACCGCGGGCACGGGCCGCAGCAGTTCCTGGCCGAGCCGGAAGGCGTCCGGCGGGTAGAACCGCAGCGCCCCCCAGTGGCGGCGCCACTGCACCCGGCCGCCGGAGACGGGCAGCTGCCCGGGCTCCACGGCGAAGCGCCGGGCGATGCCGGACACGTCCACGCCGAGCAGGCCGCCCGGTCCGGGTGCGCCGCGGGGTCCGGGTGCGCCGCCGGGTCCGTCCGTGCCCAGTGCGGCCGCGGCGGACAGCGCGAGGCGGCCGCCGTTGGAGTGCGCGACGAGCAACGTGCCCGCGCCGAAGTCCTGCACGCGGGCGAAGCCGTCCAGGGCCGCGAGCAGGGTGGCGGTCTGCCCCGCCAGGTCCTGCCCCTCGGGCAGGACCGCGGCCGAGGCCCCGTACCCGGGCCGGTCCAGGGCGAGTACGGCGTGTCCGAGCGAGGCACCGAGCTCCAGCAGGGACAGTCCGGGCCGGGCCCGGCTGTGGAAGTACCCCGCGCTCATCCCGGCGCCGTGCAGGGCGACCAGCAGGGCCCGGGGCGCGGCCCCCGGGGGCAGGGCGAGCAGCCCGGACAGCGGGATCCCGTCCGCGTCGAGGGTGACGGCCCGGACTCCGGGCGCGCCGGGCGGCGGTGCAGGGGCCATGCGGAAACCTCCAGGCGGATCGGCGGATCGGCGGACCGGCGGACCGGCCGGCCGGGCGCGGGTCGAAGGGGAGGGACGGTCAGCGGCGGCGCGCGGCCCGCCCCCGGGCGACGGCGAGCGCCCACAGGGCCCGGCGGCGCAGGAGCGCGGTCAGCGGCGGCGCGCACTGCCGCGACGCCGCGTGCACGGATTCGGGTACGGCTTCCCGGGCGGGCACCCAGTAGCCGGCGATCTGCACGGCGTTCACCGGGTTCTCACAGCCGCGCTCCGTCGAGCTCGGGCAGCCGGTCGCCGGAGTCCCACACGACGTGGAAGGCGACGCGGTTCAGCCTCCAGCCGGAGTCGGTCCGTACGGCGCCGGCCACGCAGTGTCCGCCGACCTCGAACCGCCGCGCGGAGCCGGGCCCGCCGCGGTGGACGTGGGCGGTGAGCTGCTGCACGCGCAGGGTGGCCCGGTCCCCGTCGAGGTCGATGGAGTGGTTGGCGCTGAGGTGGTGCGTGCGCGCCCACCGCGCCCCGGCCTCCCGCTGGAAGGCGGTGAAGCCCTCGATCCCCGCTGCCGTGCCGATCGGGAAGGCGAAGGTGACGTCCTCGGTGAAGAGCTCGGCGAAGCCGGGCCCGTAGTGCTCGGCCTCCCCGTACGTGTCCAGGGCGGTGACGTACCGGTCGAACAGCTCGCGCAGGTCGGCGCGGTCCCGCAGGATCCTCACCTGTGCGCGCAGGTCCGCGATGTCGTCGTAGGTCGAAGGCATGGCCTCTCCAGATGGGCGGAGTACGGGGGCGGGGGCGCGGCGGGGTAGACCCCGGTGTCCCACAGGGCGCCGCCGCCGAGGGCGGCGTCGTAGCGGATGTCCGAGTCGGGCAGCCGGGGGACGGTGAACTCGGCC
>NZ_JBWKGY010000040.1:0-24938 GCF_056433525.1 Streptomyces sp. NPDC044704 | reverse complement strand
TACCTGGGCCGGTCCGACGACCAGGTCAAGGTGCGTGGGTTCCGGATCGAGCTGGGTGAGGTCGAGACGGTGCTGGCCGGGCACGCCTCGGTCGCCCGCACCGTGGTGGTCGTGCGTGAGGACCAGCCCGGCATCAAGCGTCTGGCCGCCTATGTGGTCCTGTCTCCCGGCGCGGTCCTGGACACGGACGCGCTGCGCGCCCATATCGGCGCGGTCCTCCCGGACTACATGGTCCCGGCCGCGTTCGTTGCCCTGGAGGCCCTCCCGCTCACGGTCAACGGAAAGCTCGACCGCAAGCGGCTGCCGGCGCCGGACAACCAGGGCACCACCTCGGGCCGTGCCCCCCGCAGCGAACGCGAGGCACTGCTGTGCCGGCTGTACGCCGAGTTGTTGGGTTTGGGGTCGGTGTCGGTGGAGGACAGTTTCTTCGAGCTGGGTGGCGACAGCATCGTGTCGATCCAGTTGGTGAGCCGGGCGCGGAAGGCCGGGCTGGTGTTTTCGGCGCGTGAGGTGTTCCAGTGCCGGACGCCGGAGGCGTTGGCGTTGGTGGCGCGGTCGGTGTCGGCGGGTGTGGCCGAGGCTGAGGGTGCGGGTGTGGGTCTGGTCGCGGAGACGCCGATCGTGGGGTGGCTTCGGGAGCTGGGCGGTCCGGTGGAGGGGTTCAACCAGGCGATGCTGGTGCGGACGCCGGCGGGTGCGACGTGGGAGCGGCTGGAGGCTGCTCTGCAACGCCTGCTGGATCACCATGATGTGCTGCGTGCGCGTCTGGTGCGTGGTGGTGCGTCGTGGAATCTGGTGGTGCCGGAGCGGGGTGCGGTGCGGGCCTCGGAGGTGTTGCGGCGCTCTGTTGGTGATGTGGGTGCGGAGGCGGTGGCGGCGCGGTCGCGGCTGGCTCCGGATGCGGGTGTGATGGTGCAGGCGGTGTGGTTCGAGGAGTCGGGCCGGCTGTTGTTGATGGTGCATCACCTGGTGGTCGACGGTGTGTCGTGGCGTGTGCTGCTGCCGGATCTGGCGCAGGCGTACGAGGGTGGTGGGCTGGATCCGGTGGGGACCTCGCTGCGCCGTTGGGCGGGGGAGCTGGCGGGTCTCGACCGGAGCGCGGAGCTTCCGCTCTGGCTGGAGCAGCTGAGTGGTGTGGACATCCCGCTGGGTGCCCGCCGGCTGGATCCCGGAGTGGATACCGCGGAGACGGTGCGTCATCTGTCGTTGTCGCTTCCGGCCGAGGTGACGGGTCCGTTGCTGACGGAGGTCGCGGCGAGGTACCGGGCGACGGTCAATGACGTGCTGCTGACGGGGTTCGCGCTGGCGGTGGCCGCGTGGCGCGGGGATGCCGGTGGTGAGGTCCTGGTGGATGTGGAGGGTCATGGCCGTGAGGCGGTGGTCGAGGGTGTGGATCTGTCGCGGACGGTGGGCTGGTTCACGAGCATGTTCCCGGTGCGTCTCGACGCTGGGAGTGGTGGTGATCTGGGCCGGGCGTTGAAGGCGGTCAAGGAGCAGTTGCACGCGTTGCCGGATCATGGCATCGGGTTCGGATTGCTGCGGTATTCGGGTGTGGATCCGCAGGCGGCGGTGGTGTTGGCGGGTCTGTCGAAGCCGCAGATCGGGTTCAACTATCTGGGCCGTTTCGACGCTGCGGCTGGTGAGGGTGGGGGCGCTGACTGGGCGCTGTGCTCGGATGCCGGTCTGGGTGACGGTCGTGAGCCGGGTATGCGGGTGTCGCATGTTCTGGATGTCAACGCGGTCACTCTTGATGAGGTGGACGGTCCGCGGCTGGTGGCTGACTGGTCGTGGCCGGGGGCGTTGTTCACGGAGGGTGAGGTGCGGGCGCTGGCCGAGGGCTGGTTCGGGGCGCTTCGTTCGATCGCCGCTCATGTGGCGGTGGCGGGGTCGGGTGGTCTGACGCCTTCGGACGTGGCGCCGTTGGTGGTGGTGTCGCAGGAGCAGATCGAGGTCCTGGAGGCCGGTCACGGTCCCCTGGCCGATCTGCTGCCGTTGTCGCCGCTCCAGCAGGGTCTGTTCTTCCACGCCGTCTACGACAGCCAGGGCGAGGACGTCTACACCGTCCAGCTCGCCCTCGACATCGAAGGACCGCTGCGTCCCCGATCCCTGCGCGCCGCCGCCGAGACCCTGGTCGCCCGGCACCCGGCGCTGCGCGCCGCCTTCCGCAACGACGGCGGCCTCACCGCCCCCGTCCAGGTGATCCCCGCACACGTCGACCTGCCCTGGACGGAGATCGACCTCACCGTCCTGTCCGAGGCGGGACGCGCCGCGGCCACCGACGCCTGGATGGCCGAGGACCGGGCCGTCCGCTTCGACCCGGCCCACGCCCCCCTGATGCGGTTCGCCCTGCTCCGCACCGGCGCCGAGCGCCACCGCCTCGTCATGACCAACCACCACATCCTGCTCGACGGCTGGTCCATGCCCGTCCTCGTCAAGGAACTCCTGACCCTCTACGGCCACTCCGGCGACGGAACCGCGCTGCCCCGCGTCACCCCGCACCGCGACTACCTCACCTGGCTCGCCGGACAGGACCGCGCCGCCGCCGAAGCCGCCTGGAGCGAGGTCCTCCACGGACTGGAGGAACCCACCCTGGTCGCCCCCGCCGGCCGCGACGGCAGCCCCGCCGCGCCCGACCGGGTCACCGTCGACCTGCCGGCCGAGCTCACGGCACGGCTCACCGAGGTCAGCCGGACCGGCGGCTTCACCCTCAACACCCTCCTCCAGGCCGCCTGGGCCCTGGTCCTCGGGCAGCTCACCGGCCGTACCGACGTCGTCTTCGGCGGTACCGTCTCGGGCCGTCCGCCGCAGGTCGCGGGCGTGGAATCGATGATCGGCCTGTTCATCAACACCCTGCCCGTCCGGGTCGCCCTGGACCCGGCCGAAACCCTCGGCGCCCTGCTGGACCGCCTCCAGACCCAGCAGGCCGCCCTGATGGACCACCAGTACCTGGGCCTGACCGACCTCCAGCAGACCGCGGGCCTCGGCGAACTGTTCGACACCCTCGTCGTCTTCGAGAACTACCCCCTCGACGCCGACGTCCTGGACATCGGCGGCGGCCTGCGCGTCACCGGCATCGAGGGCCACGACGCCACCCACTACCCGCTGATCCTCACCGCGGTCCCGGGCGAGCGCCTCCAGCTGCGCCTGGACTTCCGTACCGACCTCTTCGAGACGCCGTCCGCCCGCGCCCTCGTGGACCGGCTCACCGGCGTCCTGGAGAACGCCCCGTCCCTCCTGACCACCCCCGTCGGCCGGATCCCGCTGCTCTCCGACACCGAGCGCGAACAACTGGTCGTCGCCTACAACGACACCGCGCACGACGACGTCTCCGCCGATGCCGAACAGGTCGTCACCCGGCTCTTCGCGGAGCTGGTCGCCTGGGCGCCGGCCACCGAGGCCGTCGTCTCCGACACGGGCACCCTCTCGTACGGGGAACTCGACGCCCGCGCCAACCGCCTCGCCCACCGCCTCATCGAGGCGGGTGTACGCCCCGAGGACCGGGTCGCGCTGCTCATGGAGCGCTCCCCGGACCTGGTCGCGGCCCTGCTCGGCGTCCTCAAGGCCGGCGGCGCGTACGTACCCCTGGACCCGCGCTTCCCCGCGGCCAGGATCCGGCACGTCCTCGCCGAAACCGGCGCGACCGTCCTGCTCGCCGACTCGACGGCCGCGGCCGAGGCCTTCACCGGCAGCGGCGAAGACACCGACGGCACCGCCCTCACCGTGATCGAGGCCGGCCCGGCACTCGTCGACGGCCCTGCCCACGACCCGGCCGTCGTCACCCGCCCGGACCAGCTGGCGTACGTCATGTTCACCTCCGGCTCGACCGGCCTGCCCAAGGGAGTCGGCGTCACCCACCGCGACATCGTCGCCCTCGCCGAGGACCGTCGCTTCCTGTCCGGGCACGAGCGGGTCCTGCTGCACTCGCCGACCGCCTTCGACGCCTCCACCTACGAGCTGTGGGTGCCGCTGCTCGGCGGCGGCCAGGTCGTCGTCGCCCCCGCCGGCGACCTCGACGCGGTCCGGCTGCGCGAGATCGTGTCCCGGCACGGCGTCACCGCCCTGTGGCTGACGGCCGGACTGTTCCGGCTGATCGCCGAGGACGGCCCCGGCAGCCTCGCCCGGGTCAGCCAGGTGTGGACCGGCGGCGACGTCGTCCCCGCCGGCGCGGTCCGCCGCGTCCTGGAGGCCTGCCCCGGCCTGACCGTCGTCGACGGCTACGGCCCCACCGAGACCACCACGTTCGCCACCACCCACCGCATCCTCACGGCCGCCGAACTCACCGACCGCGTACCCATCGGCCGGCCCCTGGACGGCATGCGCGTCTACGTCCTCGACACGGCGCTGCGCCCCGTCCCCCAGGACGTCGCCGGTGAGCTGTACATCGCCGGCGCGGGCCTGGCCCGCGGCTACCTGGGACGCCCCGGCCTGACCGCGGAACGTTTCACCGCCGACCCGTACGGCCCCGCGGGCGCCCGCATGTACCGCACCGGCGACCTGGCCCGCTGGAACACGGACGGCACCATCGACTACCTCGGCCGCACCGACGACCAGGTCAAGGTCCGCGGGTTCCGCATCGAACTCGGCGAGATCGAGGCCGTCCTCGCCCGGCACGAACACATCGCCCAGGTGGCCGTGGTCATCCGCGAGGACGTTCCCGGCGACCAGCGCATCGTCGCCTACACCGTCACCGCGCCCGGCGCCCGCACCACCGCGGCCGAGCTCCGCGAACACGCGGCCGCCGGACTGCCCGCCTTCATGCTGCCCTCCGCGTACGTGTCCCTGGACACGCTGCCGCTGACCGCCAACGGCAAGGTCGACCGGCGGGCACTGCCCGCCCCCGACCTCGCCGCGGGCACCGGCGGCCGGGCGCCGCGGACCCCGCAGGAGGAGATCCTCGCCGGGCTGTTCGCCGAGATCCTCGGCCTGCCCGCGGTCTCCGCCGACGACAGCTTCTTCGACCTCGGCGGCCACTCGCTGCTCGCGACCCGCCTCGTCAGCCGGATCCGCCCGGTCTTCGGCGTCGAACTCGCCGTCCGTACCCTCTTCGAAGCCCCCACCGTCGCCGCCCTCGCGACCCGGATCGCGGGCGCCGGCCAGGCCCGCACCGCGCTCACCGCACGCCCGCGGCCCGAGGAGGTCCCGCTCTCGCCGGCCCAGCGCCGCCTGTGGTTCCTCAACCGGTTCGAGGGCCCGAGCGCCTCCTACAACCTGCCGCTCGCCCTCCGCCTCGACGGCGAACTCGACCCGGCCGTCCTCGGCGCCGCCCTCGGCGACGTCACCGACCGGCACGAGAGCCTGCGCACGGTCTTCCCCGAGCTGGACGGCCGACCACGCCAGTGGGTGCTGCCCGCCGGCGTGTCCGCGCCGGCGCTGCCCGTCACCGAGCTGACCGCCGGCGAACTGGACGCGGCGCTCGCCGCGACGATCGCCGAGGGCTTCGACCTGACCACCCAGGCCCCGCTGCGGGCCCGCCTGTTCCGGATCTCCGCCACCGAGCACGTCCTGCTCGTGGTCCTGCACCACATCGCCGGCGACGGCTGGTCGCTGGCCCCCTTCGCCCGCGACCTGGGCACCGCCCACGACGCCCGGCGCGCCGGCCACGCCCCCGCCTGGGAACCGCTGCCGGTCCAGTACGCCGACTACACGCTGTGGCAGCGCGAGGTCCTCGGCGACGAGAACGACCCCGACAGCGCGCTCGCCCGCCAGATCGGCCACTGGCGCACCGCCCTGGCCGGCCTGCCCGAGGAACTGGCCCTCCCCGTCGACCGGCCCCGCCCCGCCGAGGCCAGCCACCACGGGGCGTCCGCCCCGCTGGCACTCCCCGCCGACGTCCACGAGCGGATCACCCTGCTCGCCCGCACGCACAACGCCAGCGTCTTCATGGTCGTCCAGGCGGCACTGGCCGCCCTGCTCGGCCGGCTCGGCGGCGGCGAGGACATTCCCATCGGCAGCGTCATCGCGGGCCGCACCGACGAAGCCCTCGACGACCTGGTGGGCTTCTTCGTCAACACCCTCGTCCTGCGCACCGACCTGTCCGGCGACCCCACGTTCGCCGAACTCCTCGGCCGGGTACGGGAGTCCGACCTCGCCGCGTACGCCCACCAGGACGTGCCCTTCGAACGGCTCGTCGAGGTCCTCAACCCGGCACGCTCGCTGGCCCGCCACCCGCTGTTCCAGGTGATGCTCGCCTTCCAGAACAACGCCGAGGCCACCCTCGACCTCGACGGGCTGCACGCCACCGCACTGCCGGTACGCCTGGAAGCCGCCAAGTTCGACCTGCTGTTCTCACTGGAGGAGACCTTCACCGCCGACGGCGGCCCCGCCGGGCTGCGCGGAGTCGTGGAGTACTCCACCGACCTCTTCGACCGCTCCACCGCCGAGGCGATCGGCGCCCGACTGGCCCGGCTGCTGGACGCCGTCACCGCCGACCCGAACCTGCCCGTGGCCGCCGTCGACGTCCTCACCGACACCGAGCGCACCCACGTCCTCGGCGACTGGAACGACACGGCCCGCGAGGTCGCCGACGCCACCGTGCCCGAGCTGTTCCAGCAGCAGGCCGGCCGCACCCCCCACGCCCCGGCCGTCCTGCACGCCGGCCGGGAGCTCACCTACGACGAGCTCAACGCACGCGCCAACCGGCTCGCCCGGCTGCTGATCGCCGAGGGCGCCGGCCCCGAGCGGTTCGTCGCCCTGACCCTGCCGCGCACCGCCGACATGATCGTCGCCCTGCTCGCCGTACTGAAGTCCGGCGCCGCCTACCTCCCCGTGGACCCCGGCTACCCGGCCGACCGCATCGCCTACATGCTGGCCGACGCCCGGCCCGCGCTCGTCCTCACCACCGCCGAGGCCGCGGCCGTCCTGCCCGACGGAGTACACACCCTGCTCCTCGACGACACGGCGGTGCGCGAACGCCTCGCCGCCCAGCCGGACGGGAACGTGAGCGACACCGAGCGGATCCGCCCCCTCGACGTCCGCCACCCCGCCTACGTCATCTACACCTCCGGTTCCACCGGCCGGCCCAAGGGCGTCGTCGTCGCCCACCGCAACCTGGCCGACTTCGCGGCCTGGGCCGCGGCCGACATCGGCCCCGAGCGGCTCTCGGACGTGCTCGCCGCGACCTCGCTCAACTTCGACGTCTCCGTCTTCGAGATGTTCGGCCCGCTGCTGACCGGCGGCCGCATCGAGATCGTCCGCGACGTCCTCACCCTGCTCGACACCGAACCGGGCCGCCACTACAGCCTCGTCAGCGCCGTGCCCTCCGCGCTCGCCCACACCCTCGCCCAGTCCGACGCCCCGCGCTTCGGCGCCGACCTCGTCGTCCTGGCCGGCGAGGGCCTGTCCGCCCACACCGCGAACGCCATCCGCACGGCCGTGCCCGGCGCCTCCCTGGCCAACATCTACGGCCCCACCGAGGCCACCGTCTACGCCACCGCCTGGTACGGCGGGCGCACCGCCTCCGAAGACCGGACCCCGCCCATCGGCAGGCCCCGGCAGAACACCCGGGCCCTCGTGCTCGACGAACGCCTGCGCCCCGTCCCGCCCGGCGTCGCGGGCGAGCTCTACCTCGCCGGATCCGGCCTGGCCCGCGGCTACCTGGGCCGGCCCGGCCTGACCGCCGAACGCTTCGTCGCCGACCCCTACGGCCCGGCCGGCTCGCGCATGTACCGCACCGGCGACCTGGTCCGCTGGACCACGGACGGTCAGATCGACTACCTGGGCCGGACCGACTTCCAGGTCAAGGTGCGCGGCTTCCGCATCGAACTGGGCGAGATCGAGGCCGTACTGGCCCGGCACGAAGGCGTCGGCCAGGTGGCCGTCGTGGTGCGCGAGGACGCCCCCGGCGACCCGCGCATCGTCGCCTACACCGTCCCCGCCACCGCAACGGACACCGCGGCCACCGCCGAAGCGGCCGCGCTGCGCGCCCACGTGGCCGCCGCACTCCCCGAGTACATGGTCCCGTCCGCCTTCGTCGCGCTCGCCGCGCTGCCGCTCAACCCCAACGGCAAGCTCGACCGGCGCGCCCTGCCCGCCCCCGACTTCGGGGCCGCGGCCGGCGCCGGGCGGGCCCCTCGCACCCCGCAGGAGGAGCAACTGACCGAGCTCTTCGCCGAGGTGCTCGGGGTCGGCACGGTCTCCATCGACGACAGCTTCTTCGACCTCGGCGGCCACTCCCTGCTCGCCACCCGCGTCGTCAGCCGCATCCGCACCCTGTTCGGAGCCGAACTCGCCGTACGCGCCCTGTTCGAGACCCCGACCGTCGCCGCGCTGTGCGAACGCCTCGGCGGCGCGGGCGGCGCGGCCCGCCCGGCCCTGACGGCCAGGGTCCGGCCGGAGGCCGTACCGCTCTCGCCCGCCCAGCGCCGGCTGTGGTTCCTCAACCGCTTCGAGGAGCGCAACGGCACCTACAACCTGCCGCTCGCCGTCACCCTCACCGGTGACGGCCTCGACACCGCGGCCCTGACCGCGGCGCTGGGCGACGTCGTCGCCCGGCACGAGGCCCTGCGCACCGTCTTCCCCGACACCGACGGCCGGCCCCGCCAGCAGGTCCTCGCCGCCGACACCGTCCGGCCGGCCCTGCACGGCGCCCCGTACACGGAGCAGGCGCTCGCCGAAGCCGCCGCCCGCGACTTCGACCTCGCCACCGAGGTCCCGCTGCGCGCCCACCTGTTCACGGTCGACGCCCGGACACACGTCCTGCTCCTCGTCGTCCACCACATCGCCGCCGACGGCTGGTCCATGGCCCCCCTGGCCCGCGACCTCGCCGACGCCTACCGCGCCCACCGCGGCGGCACGGCCCCGGCCTTCGCGCCGCTGCCGGTCCAGTACGCGGACTACACGCTGTGGCAGCGCGAGGTCCTCGGCGACGAGGACGACCCGGGCAGCGAACTCGCCCGCCAGATCGCCTACTGGAAGCAGACCCTGGACCGGCTCCCCGAAGAGCTGCCCCTGCCCACCGATCGCCCGCGCCCCGCGGAGACCAGCTTCCGCGGCGACACGGTGCCCCTGCACCTGCCCGCCGAAGCCCACGCCCCCCTCGCGGAACTCGCCCGGACCTCCCGCGCCAGCGTCTTCATGGTCGTCCAGGCGGCGCTGGCCGCGCTCCTCGGCCGCCTCGGCGCCGGCACCGACATCCCCATCGGCTCCCCGATCGCGGGCCGCACCGACGAGGCCCTCGACGACCTGGTGGGCTTCTTCGTCAACACCCTGGTGCTGCGCACCGACGTGTCCGGCGACCCCACCTTCCGCGAACTGCTCGACCGGGTGAGGGAGTCCGACCTCGCCGCGTACGCCCACCAGGACGTGCCCTTCGAACGGCTCGTGGAAGTGCTCAACCCGGAGCGCTCCCTGGCCCGGCACCCGCTCTTCCAGGTCATGCTCTCCCTGCAGAACAACGCCGCCGCCGCCCTGGACCTCGACGGCCTGTCCGTCGCGCCGCACCCGGTCACCGTCGACGGCGCCAAGTTCGACCTGTCCTTCCAACTCGTGGAGGAGTTCACGGCCGACGGTGACCCCGCCGGCATCGGCGGCCGCATCGAGTACGCCACGGACCTCTTCGACGCGGAGAGCGTCACGGACCTGGCGGACCGCTTCACCCGCGCCGTCACCGCCCTCGTCACCGATCCCGACCGGCCGCTGTCCCGGCTCGACGTCCTCACCGACACCGAACGCCGGCAGGTGCTGGCCGAGTGGAACGACACCGCCCGCCCGGTGCCGGCCGACACCCTGCCCGACCTCTTCGAGCGGCAGGCGACCCGCACCCCGGACGCGACCGCCCTGGTGGCCGGCGCCGACCGGCTGACCTTCGCCGAACTCGACGCCCGCGCCAACCGGCTGGCCCGCCTGCTCGCCGGCCACGGCATCGGCGCGGAGGACCACGTCGCCGTCGCCCTGCCCCGCACCGCGGACCTCGTCGTCGCCGTCCTCGCGGTCACCAAGGCCGGCGCGGCGTACGTACCCGTCGAGCCCTCCCACCCCGCCGACCGCATCGCCCGGGTACTGCAGGACGCCGGCACCGCCGCGGTGATCACCACGGCCGGTGCCCGCGACACCCTTCCCCTGGACCGCGGCGGAGTCCGCGTCGACCTGGAGTCCCCCGCCGTCACACAGGCCCTGCGGACCCTGCCGGACACCGCCCTCACCGACACCGACCGCGTACGCCCCCTGGACGCGCGTCACCCGGCGTACGTCATCCACACCTCGGGCTCCACCGGCCGGCCCAAGGGGGTCGTCGTCCCGCACTCGGGCCTGGTGAACCTCTTCCACCACCACTTCGGCGAGCTGTACGCGGCCGAGACCGAGGGCGCCGGCCGCCCCCTGCGGGCCGCGCTCACCGCCGCCGTCTCCTTCGACGCCTCCCTCGACCCGCTGCTGTGGCTGGTCGCCGGGCACGAGCTCCACCTCGTCGACGACGACACCCGCCGCGACGCGCCCGCGCTCGTCGCATACGTCCGGGACCACGGCATCGACTTCATGGAACTCACCCCGTCCTACGCCGAGCAGCTCGTCGAGGGCGGTCTGGTCCGCGACGAACGGGCCCGCCCGCGCATCCTCGCGCTCGGCGGCGAGGCCGTCAGCCCCGCCCTGTGGCAGGAACTGGCGACCACACCGGGCATCACCGGCTACAACCTGTACGGCCCCACCGAGGCCACCGTCGACACCCTCACCGCCCGCACCACGGACGTCTCCCGCCCGCTGGTCGGCCGGCCCGTCGCCAACGCCCGTACGTACGTCCTGGACGAGCGGCTCAGGCCGGTCGCCCCGGGCATCCCGGGCGAGCTGTACATCGCTGGAGCCGGCCTGGCCCGCGGCTACCTCGGCCGCGCCGACCTGACCGCCGAACGCTTCGTCGCCGACCCGTACGGTCCGTCCGGGACGCGGATGTACCGGACCGGAGACGTGGTCCGCTGGACCCGCGACGGTCAGCTCGACTACCTGGGCCGGTCCGACGACCAGGTCAAGGTCCGCGGGTTCCGGATCGAGCTCGGTGAGATCGAGACGGTGCTGGCCCGCTACGAGGGCGCCGCGCAGTCCGCCGTGATCGTCCGCGAGGACACGCCCGGCATCAAGCGCCTCGTCGCCTACGTCGTCCCGCGCGCGGACACCCTCGACACCGCCGTGGTCCGGGCCCACCTGGCCGCCGCACTGCCCGAGTACATGGTCCCGGCGGCGTTCGTTGCCCTGGAGGCCCTCCCGCTCACGGTCAACGGAAAGCTCGACCGCAAGCGGCTGCCGGCGCCGGACAACCAGGGCACCACCTCGGGCCGTGCCCCCCGCAGCGAACGCGAGGCACTGCTGTGCCGGCTGTACGCCGAGTTGTTGGGTTTGGGGTCGGTGTCGGTGGAGGACAGTTTCTTCGAGCTGGGTGGCGACAGCATCGTGTCGATCCAGTTGGTGAGCCGGGCGCGGAAGGCCGGGCTGGTGTTTTCGGCGCGTGAGGTGTTCCAGTGCCGGACGCCGGAGGCGTTGGCGTTGGTGGCGCGGTCGGTGTCGGCGGGTGTGGCCGAGGCTGAGGGTGCGGGTGTGGGTCTGGTCGCGGAGACGCCGATCGTGGGGTGGCTTCGGGAGCTGGGCGGTCCGGTGGAGGGGTTCAACCAGGCGATGCTGGTGCGGACGCCGGCGGGTGCGACGTGGGAGCGGCTGGAGGCTGCTCTGCAACGCCTGCTGGATCACCATGATGTGCTGCGTGCGCGTCTGGTGCGTGGTGGTGCGTCGTGGAATCTGGTGGTGCCGGAGCGGGGTGCGGTGCGGGCCTCGGAGGTTTTGAGGCGCTCTGTTGGTGATGTGGGTGCGGAGGCGGTGGCGGCGCGGTCGCGGCTGGCTCCGGATGCGGGTGTGATGGTGCAGGCGGTGTGGTTCGAGGAGTCGGGCCGGCTGTTGTTGATGGTGCATCACCTGGTGGTCGACGGTGTGTCGTGGCGTGTGCTGCTGCCGGATCTGGCGCAGGCGTACGAGGGTGGTGGGCTGGATCCGGTGGGGACCTCGCTGCGCCGTTGGGCGGGGGAGCTGGCGGGTCTCGACCGGAGCGCGGAGCTTCCGCTCTGGCTGGAGCAGCTGAGTGGTGTGGACATCCCGCTGGGTGCCCGCCGGCTGGATCCCGGAGTGGATACCGCGGAGACGGTGCGTCATCTGTCGTTGTCGCTTCCGGCCGAGGTGACGGGTCCGTTGCTGACGGAGGTCGCGGCGAGGTACCGGGCGACGGTCAATGACGTGCTGCTGACGGGGTTCGCGCTGGCGGTGGCCGCGTGGCGCGGGGATGCCGGTGGTGAGGTCCTGGTGGATGTGGAGGGTCATGGCCGTGAGGCGGTGGTCGAGGGTGTGGATCTGTCGCGGACGGTGGGCTGGTTCACGAGCATGTTCCCGGTGCGTCTCGACGCTGGGAGTGGTGGTGATCTGGGCCGGGCGTTGAAGGCGGTCAAGGAGCAGTTGCACGCGTTGCCGGATCATGGCATCGGGTTCGGATTGCTGCGGTATTCGGGTGTGGATCCGCAGGCGGCGGTGGTGTTGGCGGGTCTGTCGAAGCCGCAGATCGGGTTCAACTATCTGGGCCGTTTCGACGCTGCGGCTGGTGAGGGTGGGGGCGCTGACTGGGCGCTGTGCTCGGATGCCGGTCTGGGTGACGGTCGTGAGCCGGGTATGCGGGTGTCGCATGTTCTGGATGTCAACGCGGTCACTCTTGATGAGGTGGACGGTCCGCGGCTGGTGGCTGACTGGTCGTGGCCGGGGGCGTTGTTCACGGAGGGTGAGGTGCGGGCGCTGGCCGAGGGCTGGTTCGGGGCGCTTCGTTCGATCGCCGCTCATGTGGCGGTGGCGGGGTCGGGTGGTCTGACGCCTTCGGACGTGGCGCCGTTGGTGGTGGTGTCGCAGGAGCAGATCGAGGTCCTGGAGGCCGGTCACGGTCCCCTGGCCGATCTGCTGCCGTTGTCGCCGCTCCAGCAGGGTCTGTTCTTCCACGCCGTCTACGACAGCCAGGGCGAGGACGTCTACACCGTCCAGCTCGCCCTCGACATCGAAGGCACGGTCGACCGGCCCGCCCTGCGCGCGGCACTGCGCACCCTGCTGAACCGGCACGCCAACCTCCGCGCAGCCTTCCGTCACGAGGGGCTGAACACCCCCGTCCAGGTGGTGCCCGCCGGCTTCGAGCTGCCGTACACCGAAGTCGACCTCACCGGACTGCCCGCCGAAGAGCGGGCCGCCGCGGCCGACCGCCTGGTGGCCGAGGACCGCACCCGGCGCTTCGACCTGGCGCAGCCCCCGCTGATGCGGTTCACGCTCGCCTCCACGGCCGCGGACCGGCACCGGCTGATCATCAGCCACCACCACCTGCTGCTCGACGGCTGGTCCATGCCGGTGTTCCTCGGCGAGCTGTTCACCCTGTACGCCGAACAGGGCGACGCCGCGTCCCTGCCCCGGGTCACTCCCTACCGTGACTACCTCGGCTGGATCGCGGGGCAGGACCGCGCCGCCGCCGAAGCCGCCTGGAGCGAGGTCCTCCACGGACTGGAGGAGCCAACCCTGGTCGCCGCCCCGGACCCGTCCCGCGCCCCGGTCCGGGCCGAGCACACCCGCCTGGAGCTGCCCGAGGCCGATACGGCCGCGCTCGCCCGCTGGGCCCGGGAGCGCGGAGTGACGGTCAACACCGTCGTCCAGGCCGCCTGGGCGCTGGTCGTCGGCCGGCTCACCGGCCGTACCGACGTCGTCTTCGGCGGTACCGTCTCGGGCCGTCCGCCGCAGGTCGCGGGCGTGGAATCGATGGTCGGCCTGTTCATCAACACCCTGCCCGTCCGGGTCGCCCTGGACCCGGCCGAAACCCTCGGCGCCCTGCTGGACCGCCTCCAGGCCCAGCAGGCCGGCCTGATGGACCACCAGTTCCTGCCGCTCGCCGACATCCAGCGCGGCACCGGCCTCGGTGAACTGTTCGACACCCTCGTCGTCTTCGAGAACTACCCCCTCGACGCCGACGGGCTGCGCAACGCCGCCGGAGGCCTAGGCATCGTCGGCGGTGACAACCACGAGAGCACCCACTACCCGCTCAGCCTCACCGTGAGCCTGGGCCGCTCCCTCGGCCTCGACCTCGCCCACCGTCCCGACCTCCTCGGCCAGGACCGCGTCGACGACCTCGCCGCCACCCTGGTACGGCTGCTCGGCGAGGCGGCCGGCCAGGCCGGCGTACCCGTCGGACGGCTGCGGCTGCTGAACGCCGCCGACGAGCAGCGGGTGCTGACCGACTGGGCCGGCCGCGCGGAAGCCGAGCCGGACCAGGAACCCCTGACGGCCCGCATCGCCCGCCGAGCGGCCGCCACCCCCGGCGCCACCGCCGTGATCTGCGGCGCCGACCGGCTGACGTACGCCGAACTGGAGGAACGGTCGAGCCGCCTGGCCCGCCTCCTCGCCGACCACGGCGCCGGCCCCGAGCGCTACGTCGCCGTGGCCCTGCCGCGCAGCGCCGAACTGCCGGTCGCCCTGCTCGCCGTACTCAAGTCCGGCGCCGGCTACGTGCCGCTCGACCCCGAACACCCGGCCGAGCGCCTCGGCTACGTCCTGGAGGACGCCCGTCCCTCGCTGCTGCTGACCACGGCACCGACCGCGGCGGCCCTGCCCGCCTCCGACACCCCGGCGCTCCTGCTCGACGACCCGGCCACCCGCGCGGCCCTCGCCGCGTACCCGCCCGGCACCCCGGTGACGGAGCGGGCCGACGGCCGGACCCCGGCCTACGCCATCTACACCTCCGGCTCCACCGGCCGGCCCAAGGGCGTCGTCATCCCGCGCGCCGCCCTGGACAACTTCCTGACCGACATGGCGGACCGGGTCCCGATGGACGGCACGGACCGGCTGATCGCCGTCACCACCGTCTCCTTCGACATCGCCGCCCTGGAGCTGTACCTGCCGCTGCTGGCCGGCGCCGCGGTCGTCATCGCGGGCAAGGACGAGGTCCTCGACCCCGACGCCCTCGCCGCGCTGATCACCCGGCACGGCGGCACCGTCCTCCAGGCCACGCCGTCGCTGTGGCAGACCCTGACCGGCCAGGTGCCGCAGGCCCTCGCGGGGCTGCGGATGCTCGTCGGCGGGGAGGCCGTACCGGGCGCGCTGGCCCGGGCCATGGCCTCGGCCGGCCGGTCGGTGCTCAACGTCTACGGTCCCACCGAGACGACCATCTGGTCGACCACGGCCCGGCTCGACGGGACCACCGCCAGCCCCTCCATCGGCCGCCCCATCCTCAACACCCGCGCGTACGTCCTCGACGGGGCGCTGCGCCCGGTCGCCCCCGGAGTGCCCGGCGAGCTCTACCTCGCGGGCGCGGGCCTGGCCCGCGGCTACCTGGGCCGCCCCGGCCTGACCGCCGAGCGGTTCACCGCCGACCCCTACGGCGCACCCGGCGCCCGGATGTACCGCACCGGTGACCTGGTGCACTGGAGCGGGAACGGGACGATCGAGTACCTGGGCCGGACCGACTTCCAGGTCAAGGTCCGCGGGTTCCGCATCGAGCTCGGCGAGATCGAGGCCGTCCTCGCCCGGCACCCGCGGGTGTCCCGGGCCGCGGTCGTCGTCCGCGAGGACCGTCCCGGCAGCAAGCTGCTGGCCGGGTACGTCGTCCCGGCCGCCGACGGCCCCGCGCCCGGCTCCGCGGAACTGCGCGCGCACGCCGCCGCCGACCTGCCCGACTACATGGTCCCGGCCGTCTTCGTCACACTGGACGAGCTGCCCCTGAACACCAACGGCAAGCTCGACCGCAAGGCGCTGCCCGCCCCCGACTTCGCTGACCGCCCCGCCGGCCGGTCCCCGTCCACCCCGCGCGAGGAACTGCTCGCGGGCCTGTTCGCGGAAGTCCTCGGACTGCCCGCGGTCGGCGTCGACGACAGCTTCTTCACCCTCGGCGGCGACAGCATCACCTCCGTGCAGCTGGTCGGCCGCGCCCGCCTGGCCGGGCTCGTACTGACCCCGCGCGAGGTGTTCCGCCACAAGACGGTGCAGGCGCTCGCCGCCGCCCTGCCGCAGTCCCCGGCCGAACTGCTGCTCGCCCCGGACCCCGCCGGCGCGGACCCGGCGATCGGCGCCCTGCCCGCCACCCCGATCATCCGGTGGCTGCGCGAACTGGGCGGCCGCGTCGACGGGTTCAACCAGTCCGTGACCGCACCCGTCCCCGGCGACCTCACCGCGGAGGTGCTCGGCGCCGTCGTCCAGGCCGTGCTCGACCACCACGACGCGCTGCGCGCCCGCCTGGTGCGCCACGGCTCCGACTGGACCCTGGAAGTCCCGCCGAAGGGCGCCCTGCCGGCCGCCGACGTGATCCACCGGATCGACGTGGCGGGCCTGGACGCTGCCGCCCTCGCGGCGCGCATCGACACCGAGGGCCGGGCGGCCCAGGACCGGCTCGACCCCGACGCCGGGCTGATGGTCCAGGCCGTCTGGTTCGACGCCGGACCGCGGACCCCGGGCCGGCTGCTGCTCATCGTCCACCACCTGGTGGTCGACGGGGTGTCGTGGCGGATCCTGATGCCCGACCTCATGGCCGCCTACGAAGCCGTCGCCGCCGGCCGGGAACCCGTACTGGAACCGGTGTGGACCTCCTTCCGCGCCTGGTCCCGGGGCCTCGCGCGGGCGGCGCTCGCCCCCGAGCGCGCCGCCGAACTCCCGGTGTGGACGGGCATGCTCAGCGGCTACCAGGAACCCCCGCTGGGCGCCCGGCCCCTGGACCCCGTCCGCGACGTGGCCGCCTCGGCCCGCCAGTACGGCCTGACACTGCCCGCGGACGTCACCGGCCCGCTGCTGACCACCGTGCCCACCGTGCTCGGCACCGGCGTCAACGAGGTGCTGCTCACCGCGTTCGCGCTGGCCGTCACCGACTGGGACCGGGGCCGGGGCCGACCCCGGGAGCAGGGCGTCCTGCTCGACCTGGAAGGCCACGGCCGCGAGGAACTGCTCACCGGCGTCCTCCCGGACGCCGACGTCTCCCGTACCGTCGGCTGGTTCACCAGCCTCTTCCCGGTCCGGCTCGACCCCGCCGTCCCCGACGGCGACTGGCAGGAACTCCACGCCGGCGGCCCCGCCGCCGGCCGGGCCCTGGCACACGTCGCCGGACAGCTCGCCGCCCTGCCCGACAACGGCGCCGGGTACGGGCTGCTGCGCCACCTCAACCCCGAAACGGCGGACGTCCTCGCCGCCCTGCCCGTCCCGCAGATCGGATTCAACTACCTGGGCCGGTTCGGCGGCGGCGACGGCGACGACAACGGCGACGGGGGTCTCGGCGGCAGCGACGCCGCGATGCCCGCCGCACACGCCCTGGAGCTGAACTCACTGGCCCAGGACGGTCCCGGCGGCCCCCGCCTGGTGGCCTCCTGGACCTGGCCCGACGGACTGTTCACCGAGGCCGAGGTGGCCGCACTGGCCGAGGGCTGGTTCCGGGCGCTGCGCGCCCTGGCGGCCCATGCCGCGGACCCCGCGGCCGAGCCCGTGCGGGCCGTTGCCCCGCGCCCCGCGGCGGCCGGACCGGCGCCGCTGCTCGATCTCGGCCAGGACGAGATCGACGCGTTCGAAGAAGACTTCGAGTTCTGAGTGGAGAGAAGCGACATGACCAAGCCGAAGCCGCGCCTGGAGGGCATCCTCCCGCTCTCCCCGCTCCAGCAGGGCCTGCTGTTCCACGCGCAGTACGACGAGCAGGGCCCGGACGTCTACACCATGCAGTTCGTCCTCGACATCGAGGGCGGCATCGACACCGGGCACCTGCACTCCGCCTGCGCCGCACTGCTGCGCCGGCACCCCGGCCTGCGGGCCGCGTTCCGCCACCGCAAGAACGGCGAGCCGGTCCAGCTCATCCCCTTCGAGGTGGCCCCCGCGTTCACCGTCACGGACCTGTCCGGCCGACCAGCCGGCGAGCGGTCCGCGGCCGCCGAGGAGATCGCCGCCGCGGACCGCGCGCGCCGCTTCGACCTGGCGCGCCCGCCGCTGATCCGCTTCACCCTGGTCGACCTGGGCGAGGGCCGGTTCCAGTTCCTCGTCACCGCCCACCACATCCTGCTCGACGGCTGGTCCCGGGCCCTGCTCATCGGTGAACTCTTCGAACTGTACGGACTGCTGCGGTCCGGCTCCGACGAACGGGCGCTGCCCGCCGTCACCCCGTACCGCGACTACCTCGCCTGGGTGGCCGCCCAGGACCGCACCGCCGCCGAGGACGCCTGGCGGCGGGTCCTGGAGGGCGTGGAGGAGCCCACGCTCCTCGCCGCCCCCGACCCCGGCCGCGCACCGGCCGTCCCCGCGACGACCCGCGTCGAACTGCCGGCCGCCGCCACCGCGGAACTGACCCGCTGGGCACGCGGACGCGGCATCACCGTCAACACCGTGGTCCAGGCCGCCTGGGCGATCGTCCTCGGCCGCCTCACCGGCCGCGACGACGTGGTCTTCGGCGGCACCGTCTCCGGCCGCCCGCCGCAGCTGCCCGGCATCGAGTCCATGATCGGCCTGTTCATCAACACCCTGCCGGTCCGGGTCGCCCTGGACCCCGCCGAGCCGGTCGGCGCCCTGCTGGACCGCCTCCAGGACCAGCAGGCCGCCCTGATGGACCACCAGTTCCTGGGACTGGGCGACATCCAGCGCCTCGCCCCGGCCGGCGGCGAACTCTTCGACACCCTCCTGGTGTTCGAGAACTACCCCGTCGACACCGAGGGCCTGCGCCGCTCCGCCGGCGGTCTCGGCGTGGTCGACGGCCGCAGCCACGAAGGGACCCACTACCCGCTGAGCCTGCTCGTCCACGCCGGTGACACCGTGGCCCTGGAGCTCAGCCACCGCCCCGACCTCCTCGACACCGCGGCCGCGGAAGCCGTCGGCGCCCGCGTTCTGAGCCTGCTCGCCGCGCTGCCCGGAGCCGAGGACACCCCCGTCGGCCGCCTCGACCTGCTCACCGCCGACGAACGCACCCGCGTCCTGCACACCTGGAACGACACCGCGCACGAGGGCCCGCTGCTCCCGCTGCCCGCCCTGTTCCGGAAGACCGCCGACCGCCACCCCGACGCGGCGGCCGTCCAGCACGCGGGCACCACCCTGACCTACCGGGAGCTCGACGCCCGCGCCAACCGCCTGGCCCGCCTGCTCGCCGCGCGCGGCGCCGGCCCCGAACGGACCGTCGCCCTCGCCCTGCCCCGCTCGGCCGAGCTGATCGTCGCGCTGTGGGCCGTACTGAAGTCCGGCGCCGCCTACCTGCCCGTCGACGCCGCCTACCCGGCCGACCGCATCGCCCACATGCTCGGCGACGCCCGGCCCGCCCTCGTCATCACCGACCGCGCCACCCGGCCGGCCGTCGAGGCCGCCGCCGGCGCCACCCCGCTGCTGCTCCTGGACGACCCGGCGGCCGCCGCCGAACTCGACGCCCTGGCCGACGGCGAGATCACCGACGCCGAGCGCACCGCGCCGCTGACCCCGCTCACCCCCGCCTACGTCATCTACACCTCCGGCTCCACGGGCAAGCCCAAGGGCGTCGCGATGCCCGGAGCCCCCCTCGCCAACCTCATCGGCTGGCACGAGGCCGACCTCCCCGGCGGACCGGGCGTGCGCACCGCCCAGTTCACCGCCATCAGCTTCGACGTGTCCGCCCAGGAGATCCTCTCCGCCACCCTCTCCGGCCGCACCCTCGTCATCCCCGACGAGGACGTCCGCCGCGACCCGGCCGCCTTCGTCCAGTGGCTGGACCAGCAGCGCATCGACGAGGTGTACGCGCCCAACCTGGTCATCGACGCCCTGTGCGAGGAGGCCGTCGGACAAGGACTGGACCTCCCGGCGCTCCGCCACCTCGCCCAGGCCGGCGAAGCCCTCGTCCCGAGCAAGCGGATCCGCGACTTCCACCACGGTGGCGGCCGCGTCCTGCACAACCACTACGGGCCCACCGAAACCCACGTGGTCACCGCCGCCACCCTGCCCGCCGACGTCGACGCCTGGCCGGCCCGCCCCACCATCGGCCGCCCCATCCGCAACACCCGGGCGTACGTACTGGACAGCGCCCTGCGCCCGGTCCAGCCCGGCGTCCCCGGCGAGCTCCACCTCGCCGGCGCCGGCCTCGCCCGCGGCTACCTCGGCCGCCCCGGCCTGACCGCCGAACGCTTCGTCGCCGACCCCTACGGCCCGGCCGGCTCGCGCATGTACCGCACCGGCGACGTGGTCCGCTGGACCGCCGACGGCGAACTCGACTACCTCGGCCGCTCCGACCACCAGGTCAAGATCCGCGGCTTCCGCATAGAACTCGGCGAGATCGAGGCCGCCCTCACCACCCACCCCGCGATCGCGCGGGCCGCCGTCCTCGCCCGCGAGGACCGCCCCGGCATCAAGACCATCGCCGCCTACCTCGTCCCCGCCGACGGCCGCACCGTGCCCGCCGCCGACGAGCTGCGCGCCCACCTCGACGGCACCCTGCCCGACTACATGGTGCCCACCACCTACGTGCCCCTGCCCGAGCTCCCGCTCACCCCCAACCGCAAGCTCGACCGCCGGGCCCTGCCCGTCCCCGACGGGCAGGCCGCCGCCGGCCGGGACCCCCGCACCGCCCGCGAGGCGAAGCTGTGCGAGCTGTTCGCCGACGTACTGGGCCTGGAACGGGTCTCCATCGACGACAGCTTCTTCGACCTCGGCGGCCACTCCCTGCTCGCCACCCGCCTGGTCAGCCGCGTCCGCACCGGCCTGGGCGCCGAACTCGCCGTACGCACCCTCTTCGAGGCCCCCACCGTCGCCGCCCTCGACGCGCGCATCGCCGGCGCCGGCCGCGCCCGCCAGGCCCTCACCCCCCGGCCGCGCCCCGACGCCGTCCCCCTCTCACCCGCCCAGCGCAGACTGTGGTTCCTCGGCCGTTTCGAAGACGCCGGCGGCAACTACAACCTGCCGATGGCCG
This sequence comes from Streptomyces sp. NPDC044704, assembly GCF_056433525.1. Classification (NCBI taxonomy): domain Bacteria; kingdom Bacillati; phylum Actinomycetota; class Actinomycetes; order Kitasatosporales; family Streptomycetaceae; genus Streptomyces; species Streptomyces sp. NPDC044704. Next base: position 4,072 of record NZ_JBWKGY010000040.1, on the reverse strand, counting down.
TACGGATCTCCGGCGAACTGAGCGTCCCCGCCCTGCGCGCCGCCCTCGCCGACGTCGTCACCCGCCACGAGGCCCTGCGCACCGTCTTCCCCGACACCGACGGCCGCCCCCGCCAGCACGTCCTCGACCCCGCCGACGCCGTACCCTCCCTGCCGGTCATCGGCGTCGCCGACGACGAGCTGGACCGGGTACTGGCCGCCGCCTCCGGCAAGGAGTTCGACCTCACCCGGGACCTGCCGCTGCGCGCCCGGCTCTTCGCCCTCGGCGGCACCGAGTACGTCCTGCTGCTCGTCGTCCACCACATCGCCGCCGACGGCTGGTCCATGGCCCCCCTGGCCCGGGACCTCGCCGACGCCTACCGGGCCCGCCGCGGCGGCACGGCCCCCGCCTGGGAGCCGCTGCCCGTCCAGTACGCCGACTACACCCTGTGGCGCGAGGAGGTCCTCGGCGACGAGCACACCCCCGGCAGTGAACTCGCCCGCCAGATCGACTTCTGGCGCACCACCCTCGCCGACCTCCCCGAGGAGCTGGAGCTCCCCGCCGACCGGCCGCGCCCCGCGGAGACGAGCTACCGCGGCGACACCGTCGGCCTCGCCATCGACGCCGCCACCCACCAGGCCCTCGTCGGCCTCGCCCGCGGCTCCCGGGCCAGCGTCTTCATGACCGCCCAGGCCGCCCTCGCCGCCCTGCTGCACCGGCTCGGCGCCGGCGACGACATCCCCCTGGGCACCCCCGTCGCGGGCCGCACCGACCAGGCCCTCGACGAACTCGTCGGCTTCTTCGTCAACACCCTGGTCCTGCGCACCGACGTCTCCGGCGACCCCACCTTCCGCGAACTGCTCGACCGGGTGCGGGAGTCCGACCTCGCCGCGTACGCCCACCAGGACGTGCCCTTCGAGCAGCTCGTCGAGACCCTCAACCCCGGCCGCTCCCTGGCCCGGCACCCGCTGTTCCAGGTCATGCTGTCGTTCCAGAACAACACCGAGGCCGCCCTCGACCTCGACGGGGTCCGCACCACCGCCCGCCCCGTCGGCCTGAAGACCTCCAACTTCGACCTGTCCGTCGTCCTCGCCGAACGCTTCACCGCCGACGGCACCCCCGACGGCATCGAGGGCGGCATCGAGTTCGCCACCGACCTCTTCGACCGCGAGAGCGCCCGGGCACTCGCCGACCGCCTGGTCCGCCTGATCGCCGACCTCGTCGCCGCCCCCGACCGTGCCCTGTCCACCGTGGACGTCCTCACCGCCGAGGAACGCCACCAGGTGCTCCGGACCTGGAACGACACCGCCCGGGAACACCCCGCCGGCACACTGCCGCAGCTCTTCGAGGCGCAGGCCGCCCTCACCCCCGACGCCACCGCCCTCGTCTTCCGCGACGTGCGCCTGAGCTACGCCGCCCTCAACGCCTGGGCCAACCGTCTCGCCCGCCAGCTCGTCGCCGACGGCGTCCGCCCCGAACAGGCCGTCGCCGTACGGCTGCCGCGCTCCGCCGAGCACATCGTCGCGCTGCTCGCCGTGATGAAGGCCGGAGCCGTGTACGTGCCCGTCGACCCGGCCTACCCGGCCGAGCGCGTCGCGTACGTCCTGGACGACGCCCGGCCCGTCGCCGAACTGACCTCCGCCGCCGACCTGTACGCCCTCGACCGCGACCGCCTCTGGCCGGACCACGACCTCGGCCCGGACGAGGCACCCGGCGCCGGACACCCCGACAACGCCGCATACGTCATCTACACCTCCGGCTCCACCGGCCGCCCCAAGGGCGTCACCGTGCAGCACCGCAGCGCCGTCAACCTCTTCCACGACCACTTCGGCCGGCTGTACGCCGACGTGGTCGCCGCCGCCGGCGGCCGCCGCCTCAAGGTGGCCCTCGCCGCGTCGTTCTCCTTCGACGCCGCGATCGACCCGCTCCTGTGGATGCTCGCCGGACACGAACTGCACCTCATGGACGACGAGGCCCGCCAGGACCCCGCCGCCCTGCTCGCCTACGCCCGCCGGGTCGGCGGCCTCGACCACATCGACACCACCCCCGGCCACTACCAGCAGCTCCACGAACTCGGCCTGACCGCCGACGAGAACATCCGCCCCCTGCTGGTCAGCCTCGGAGGCGAAGCGCTCGGCGAAGCCCTGCGCGCCGAACTCGCCGGGACCGAAGGCATGGTGGCGTACAACCTCTACGGCCCCACCGAGACCACCGTCGACGCCCTCGGCCAGCGCGTCACCGACAGCGACCGCGTCCTGGTCGGCCGCCCGCTCGACAACTACCGGGCCTACGTCCTCGACACCGCGCTGCGCCCCGTCCCGCCCGGCGTCGCGGGCGAGCTGTACATCGCGGGCGCCGGTCTGGCCCGCGGCTACCTCGGCCGCCCCGGCCTGACGGCCGAGCGCTTCGTCGCCGACCCGTTCGGCACGCCGGGCACCCGCATGTACCGCACCGGCGACCGGGCCCGCTGGACCCGCGACGGCCGCGTCGACTGCCTCGGCCGCGCCGACGACCAGGTCAAGATCCGCGGCTTCCGCATCGAACTCGGCGAGATCGAGGCCGCCCTGGAGATCCGGCCCGACATCGCCCGGGCCGCCGTCCTGGTCCGCGAGGACCGCCCGGGCATCCGGGAACTCGTCGCCTACCTCGTCCCGGCCGACGCCGGCACCGACCCCGAGGCCGGCCGTCTGCGCCGGGAGCTGGGCGAGCGGCTGCCCGACTACATGGTCCCGACCGCCTACGTCGTCCTGCCCCGGCTGCCGCTGACGGTCAACGGCAAGCTCGACCGCAAGGCCCTGCCCGCACCCGGCCCGCGCACCGGCCCGGCCGGCCGCGGCCCGCGCACCGCGCACGAGAAGGCCCTGTGCGAGATCTACGCCGAGGTCCTGGGCCTGGAGCGGGTCTCGATCGACGACAGCTTCTTCGACCTCGGCGGCCACTCCCTCCTCGCCGTACGCGTCACCGGCCGCATCCGCTCCCGGCTCGGCAGCGAGGTCGCCGTGCGCACCCTCTTCGAGGCCCCGACGGTGGCCGCGCTCGCCGCACGTCTCGGCGAGCAGGGCACCGGCCGGGCCGCGCTGACGGTACGGGAACGCCCCGCCGAGATCCCGCTGTCGCCCGCACAGCGGCGGCTGTGGTTCCTCGACCGCTTCGAGGGGCCCAGCGCCACGTACAACATGCCGCTGGCCGTCCGCCTCACCGGCGACCTCGACGCCGGCGCACTGGAGGGCGCGCTCGGGGACGTCGTGGCCCGCCACGAGAGCCTGCGCACCGTCTTCCCCGACACCGAGGGCCGCCCGCACCAGCTCGTCCTGGCCCCCGGGGCGGCCCGCCCGGTCCTGGCGAGGTCGCCGTACGACGCCGAGGTCCTGGCCGCCGAGGTCGCCCGCGGCTTCGACCTGGCCGCCGACCTGCCGGTGCGCGCCCACCTGTTCACGGTGGACGCGACGACGCACGTGCTGCTCGTCGTCGTCCACCACATCGCGGGCGACGGCTGGTCGATGGGCCCGCTGGCCCGCGACCTGGGCGAGGCGTACGCGGCCCGCGCGGCGGGCGCCGCCCCCGCGTGGAAGCCGCTGCCGGTCCAGTACGCGGACTACACGCTGTGGCAGCGCGAGGTCCTCGGCGACGAGGACGACCCCGTCAGCGAGCTGTCCCGCCAGGTCGACCACTGGCGCGAAGCCCTCGCCGGCCTGCCCGAGGAGCTCACCCTGCCCGTGGACCACCCGCGCCCGGCCCGGATGAGCTACCGCGGCGACACCGTCCCCTTCCAGGTCTCCGCAGCCACCCGCACCCGTCTGGAGGAGCTGGCCCGCGCCACGGGCACGAGTCTGTTCATGGTGGTCCAGGCGGCCGTGGCGACCCTGCTGCACCGCATGGGCGCCGGCAGCGACATTCCGCTCGGCTCCCCGATCGCGGGCCGCACCGACGAGGCCCTCGACGACCTGGTGGGCTTCTTCGTCAACACCCTGGTGCTGCGCACCGACGTCTCGGGTGATCCCACCTTCCGGGAGCTGCTGGAGCGTGTCCGGGAGACGGACCTGGCCGCCTACGCGAACCAGGACGTGCCCTTCGAACGCCTCGTGGAAGTCCT
>NZ_JBWKGY010000039.1:0-30208 GCF_056433525.1 Streptomyces sp. NPDC044704 | reverse complement strand
TACGCGGGCTTCCGCCCGGCGCACCGAGAGCACGCACCAGACGCCGCAGGGCCGCCCTCCGGGCGACGACGGGAGTTTGACGACAGGCCCTAGGGAGGGTCGTCGGAGCCGGGCCGGCTTCGACGACCCTTCCTAGGAAGCCCGTTCCGGCAGGACGATCCGCTGCTCGCCCGCGTACACGTTCATGTCCCGGCCGCGCAGGAAGCCGACCAGGGTCAGCCCCGACTCCACCGCCAGGTCCACCGCCAGCGACGACGGCGCCGAGACCGCCGCCAGCACGGGTATCCCGGCCATGACCGCCTTCTGCGCCAGCTCGAAGGAGGCCCGGCCCGAGACCAGCAGCACCGCACCGGTCAGCGGCAGGCCGCCCGCCCGCAACGCCCGCCCGACGATCTTGTCGACGGCGTTGTGCCGCCCGACGTCCTCCCGCAGGTCGAGCAGCTCGCCCTGCGCCGAGAACAGCCCGGCCGCGTGCAGCCCGCCGGTCCGGTCGAACACCTTCTGCGCCGCCCGCAGCCGGTCCGGCAGCTCGGACAGGAGCTCCGGGGTGACCCGTACGGGATCGGAGGCGATCCCCGGGAACCGGCTCGCGGTGCGCACCGCGTCCAGGCTGGCCTTCCCGCACAGTCCGCACGAGGAGGTCGTGTAGACGTTCCGTTCCAGCGTGATGTCCGGCAGCGGCACTCCCGCGGCCAGCTGCACGTTGACGACGTTGTAGGTGTTGGAACCGTCCTCGGTGGCGCCCTCGCAGTAGGTGACGGCCCGGACGTCCGCGGTGTGCGCGATCACGCCCTCGCTCACCAGGAATCCCACGGCGAGCGCGAAGTCGTCGCCCGGCGTGCGCATCGTGATGGCCAGCGGTTTCCCGTTCAGCCGGATCTCCAGCGGCTCCTCGGCGACCAGGGTGTCGGGGCGGACCCCCACCACCCCGTCCCGGATCCGGACGACGCGGCGCCGCTCGGTGACCCGTCCCATGGCGATCAGCCCACCCGTTCTGTCCTCGTCGTGCACCTGACGAGGACATTCTCGCGGATCTGCGGCCAACGGCGTCCCCGGCAGGAAGTTGCTCGGAATTCTCCAAACATAGGTGTCGGAATCCTGTCGGGTCACGCGCACCCGTACCCACCGGTAGCAGGCGAAGCTGGGAAATCCTGACTTCCGTACAGAGGGGGACCCCGCCCATGACCGGTTCACGCGTGGTGGCGCTAGGGCACTACCAGCCCGCGAAAGTGCTCACCAACGAGGACCTCGCGGCCATGGTCGACACGAACGACGAGTGGATCCGGTCCCGGGTCGGCATCCGGACCCGGCACGTCGCGGGGCCCGAGGAACCGGTGGACGAGCTGGCCTACCAGGCCGCCGGCAAGGCCCTCGCGAACGCCGGACTGACCCCCGACGACATCGACCTCGTGCTGGTGGCCACCTCCACCGCCATCGACCGCTCGCCCAACATGGCCGCCCGCGTCGCGGCCAAGCTGGGCATGGGCGGCGGCCCGGCCGTCATGGACATCAACGTCGTCTGCTCGGGCTTCACGCACGCCCTGGCCACCGCCGACCACGCGATCCGGGCCGGCTCCGCCACCCGCGCCCTGGTCATCGGCTCCGACAAGATGACCGAGATCACCGACTACAGCGACCGCACCACCTGCGTGCTCACCGGCGACGGCGCCGGCGCGGCCGTGGTCGAGGCCAGCGCGGAGCCGGGCATCGGGCCCGTCCTGTGGGGTTCGGTCCCGGAGATGGGTCACGCCGTCCGCATCGAGGGCACGCCCCCCGTCTTCGCGCAGGAGGGCCAGTCCGTCTACCGCTGGACCACCAGCCAGCTCCCGCCGCTGGCCCGCAAGGTCTGCGAGAAGGCCGGGGTCACCCCCGAGCAGCTGGCCGGCGTCGTCCTCCACCAGGCGAACCTGCGGATCATCGAACCCCTCGCGGCCCGGATCGGCGCCGTCAACGCCGTCGTGGCCCGTGACGTCGTGGACTCCGGCAACACTTCGGCGGCCAGCATCCCGATCGCCCTCTCGAAACTCGTCGAGCGCGGTGAGATCCCCTCCGGCGCCCCCGTCCTGCTGTTCGGCTTCGGCGGCAACCTCTCCTACGCCGGCCAGGTCATCCACTGCCCGTAACGCCGGGCCGCCCGCACCCCCCGGTGCCGGGCCCGTACGTCCTCCCCACCTTGCGAGACGGCCCGTCTCGCAAGAGGGTGTCGCGCATGCGTGCAGGTCAGCGCGGCGTGGCGGAGCGTGGCCGGTCGGATATGTGGTCGGAACCCCGCCGATCCTTTGCTATTGTTGTCCATGTCGCCGCGGGAAACCGGGGCCGACCACCTGGTCCGGGTGGCGGAATGGCAGACGCGCTAGCTTGAGGTGCTAGTGCCCTTTATCGGGCGTGGGGGTTCAAGTCCCCCCTCGGACACCAGCAAGAGCCCCACACATCGTGTGGGGCTCTTCTCGTTGTGTCCGCCCCCCGTCACATGCGCAGGACCACCAGGCCGTCGGGGGACGGCAGGGTGCCCGGGGCGACCTGGGTGAAGGTGCGGGGGAGCGAGAGGCGCGGGCCGTCCGGGTCGGGCGCGTCGAACAGGTACGCCGTCGCCGCCGCGGGGTCGCTGACCAAGTGGGGGCCGTCCGGCGCGCTGCACGTGATGCGGGTCAGCGGGGTGCGGAAGAGCCGGCCGAGGTGGCGCAGCGTCTCCGGGGTCATCCGGGTCGACGCCTGCGCGGCGCCCGCCGCCCCGGGGCCGCCCGGGGCATCGGCCAGAGGAACGGTCAGCGGATCGGCCGGGGCGTCGGCCGGCGGGGGGTCCGGGGGGATCGCGCCGGACAGGAGCAGGGCCAGGAGCACCGGGACGGCCTTGCGGCGCAGCGCCTCCGTCGCGGAGCGCAGTCGGTGGGCGTGGGCGGCGGGCAGGGACAGGGCGAGGCTGCCGGCGGCGTCGCCCGTCGCGATCGGGACCGCCGAGCAGACGACCCCGGGGGAGTACTCGCGCAGGTCGAAGACGGGGGCACCCGGTGCGACCGCGTCGAGGGCACTGAACAGGACCCGGCTGTCGGTGATCGTGCGCGGGGTGAGGCGGGCCGGGCGGTGGCGGGCCACGTGGTCGGCGCGGCCGTCGCGGTCGAGCTGCGTCAGCAGGCACTTGCCGACCGCGCTGGCGTGCGCGGCCGCGCGGAAGTCCACCCACTCCCGCACCGGCGGAGTCCCCGGCCCGTCCGCCATCTGCGTGATCCGGACCTCGCCCTCTGCGTACCGGCTCAGGTAGACGGCGGCGCCCGCGCTGTCGCGCGCCAGGGCCAGGGTGCGCTGGAGCTGCCCCGCCAGGCCGTGGCCGCCGGGGGCGGCGAGCCGGTCCAGGGCCGGGCCGCGCCCGTAGACCCCCGCACCCGGGCGGTACGCGTACTCCTCCTCGCACAGCATGGCCAGCAGCGGGCCGAGCTCCACCTCGGACAGGCCCGTCTCCCGGCGCAGCCGGCCGACCCGCACGCCCAGCGGATGGCGCTCCAGGACCCGTACGACGGCCAGCGCGCGGTGGGCCTGGGCCATGGCCTCGCCCGTGCCGGCCGGGGCGGACCGCGGGGTCCGGGGGGCGGTCCCCAGCGCGGCCGGCGCCGGCGCGGGTCGGGGCGGGGCGGGCAGCGGGGCCGGCGGCAGGAACGCGGCCAGTACCGCGGTCAGCCCCGGCCTCGGCAGCGGCACCGGGCCCAGGTCGGGATCGTCCAGCTGGTCGACGTAGCGCAGGACGGCGGCCTGGGCGCACAGCCGTACCTCGCGCAGCTCGCGGCGACCGCTCGGGCGGAAACCCCGCAGGCACAGCTCGCGCGCCCAGACCCGGGCGTCGTGGTGCTCGCCGCGCCGGGAGTGGTCGAGGAAGAGGCAGTACGCGGCGGGTGCGGTGCGCGCGCCACCGGATCCGGCCGCGAACTGCCACCAGAAACGGGAGCCCTCGCGCAGTCCGGCGAGGTGCAGCAGGCAGCCGAAGACGACCGCCCCCGGCAGGTCGGCGTGGCCGCCGTCGAGGAAACGGCCGAGGTCGTGCTCCGCGCGCGGGTCGCAGACGACGGCGAGGCAGGCGGCCTTCAGGTCGCGGCGGGCCCGTTCGGCGTCGAGCGGACAGTCCCGGGCGGGATCGCTCCAGCCGAAGGGGCGGCGCCGGGTCCGGCCGCCGGCGGCCGCGGCCACGCCGGGGACGAGCGGGGCGCGCAGCAGCCGGGCCTCGGCCGCGCCGAGGTCGTAGTGCGGATAGCGGTCGCGGACGCCCGCCCGGGCCAGGAACTCGGCCAGCGCGCGCGGGCTGCCGTCGCCGTCACGGCCCTCGGGCGGCCTCATGATTCGGCGGACGCGTCGAGCAGCCGGGCCAGCCGCCGGTGCGCCTGGCCGAGCTGCGAGCGGACCGTGGCCTCGTCGACGCCCATCACGGCGGCGGCCTCTCCGGGGGTGCACTGGAGTCCGTAGCGCAGCATCACGGTGTCCCGCTGCCGCTCCGCGAGCCGGGAGACGGCGGAGTAGAAGCGGATGGTGTCGGTCAGTACCTCGTACTGGTCGGCGTGCGCTTCCTTGAGGGCGGCCTCGAAGGCGCTGATGTCCATCGGTTCGGGCCGGCTGCGGCGGGGGTCGCGACGGCGCTGCCAGTCCACGAGACGCTGCTTGAGGACGGTCCAGGCGTACGCGTCGAGGCGGTCCATGTGCAGCATGCGGAGCCACTCGTTCATGATCGAGTCGAAGGCGGCGTCGACGGCGTCCTCGGCGGCCGCGTCGGAGCCGAGCTGAAGGTACGCGAAGCGCATGTACGCCGGCCGCCGGTTCGCGTGGAAGGCCCAGTACGACAGGCGCGCGGTCGGATCCCACTGGCTCATCGGCGTCGGCTGCCGGCGCCGGCTCGGCAGTCCCACGGCCCCACCGGACTCCTCCGGTCCGCCATCGTTCACCGTTCCCCACCTCATCCCCTGGTGCGGGGGCCATCAGATCAGCGCGGGCGCACTCGGAGGGCGCAGAGAAGAAACCTGGAAATATTACGTTCGGTGATGATCGGTTCATGACCGATGTCGACCGGGCAGCGGCCTGGCCAGCGCGTATGCATATGCCGCTGTGTGCGTCGCCCGGGGTGCAACGCGCACGGCGTGTGACCATCCCATGATTCACTCGTTCGTCTGACCGTGGCCACATCACAGCGATTCGGCTCCACCGCCGTGGAACGAGCAGAGGCGGTGCTCGTCGAGCACTACCCCCACCTGATCCGCCTCGCGTACGTCACCCTCCCCGGCTCCCTGGGACGGCACTCCCGCGTCCTGCTGGCGCACCGGGCCGTGCAACGGGCCCTGCCCCGCGCGGGCGGCGGCCCCGACCCGGGCGGCCCCGGCGGCCCCGACAGCCCGGGCGGCCCCCTCGGGGGCGTACGCATCCGGGTACTGCGGGCCGCCCTCGCCCCCGCCGGACGGGCCCGCGCCCTGTCGGCCCGGATCGGCACGCCACCCGCACCCCCCTTCGTCTGGGGCCTGCGGCTGTGGCCCCCGGCCGGCGGGATCGACGAGGTGGCCCGGCTGCTGGAGGGCGCGCCCGGCGCGGTCCGGGCCGCCTTCGTCCTGCACCGGCTGGACGGACTGCCCGAGGAGGCCGTCGTCCGGCTGCTCGGCGCGGCCGGAGCCGCCGATCCGGCCGACGCGGTGCGCGAAGCCCTGGCCCGGCCCGTCGACGAAACGCTCCTGCGTGCCCTGCGCACGCCGGAGCACGACGCCAGCGTGATCAGCACCCGGCCCACCGACCTGCTGCGCCGCCGCCGCAGGGTCCGCGCAGGGTGGGCCGCCGCCGCGGCGGCGGTGGCCCTGACCGGCGGGCTCCTCGTCGCCGACGGATCCCCGGCCGGAACCCCGGCGACGCCCGCCGCGGGGCCGGTCGCCGCCGGGGTGCTCGACCCCGCGCGGCTGGTCCGGGTCCCCGCCGAGGCCTGGGCCGACACCGCCCGGGTGGACTTCACCGCGTGGCCCGCCCGCGGCGCCCGCACCGCCGACCGGTCCCTCCTCGCCCGGGCGCTCGGCGCCTGGGCGGCGCGGCCCGGCGGAGTCTCCGTCACCGCCGCCCCCGGAACGGCCACCGACCCGCCGGCCCACCCGCCCCAGCTGCTGTACGCCGGAAACGTCCAGGGCGCGGCCGGCGCGGCGGACGGGCGGGCCCCGGCCGACGCGTCCCGGGCCGTGGTGCTGCTCCTCGACGGCGACCGGGTCGTCCGCTACACCGAAGCCGCGGCCGGCCCCCGCGGCCGGACCCTCGACTTCGCCCGCACCGACGAGGCCGGAGTCACCACCGCGGCCGCCCTCGCCCTCGGCCGCCCGGCGGACGGGCGGCCCGCGCGCTACCTCCTGGCCCCCTGGATCGCCCGGGCCGGCACCCGCGACCTGCTCCGCCCCGGGGACGACGCCACCGCGCTGGCCGTCGGCGCCGACGGGGTCACGGCCCCGGCCGCGGTGCCCCGTACCACCGGGGCCTGCGACGCCTGGCCCGTACTCGAACTGACCTCCTCCGCCCGCATCGTGGAGAAGCACTCCTTCGTCCTCGCCGACCTGGGCGCGCCGACGCCCGTCCACCTGACGCACACCCCGCTCCCCGACGGCCCGGGCGCCGTCCCCGCCCGCCAGCCGCGCGAGGCCACCGGCCCGGCCGCCCGTGCCGCCTGGGCGCCCGTCGCCTGCCGGCTGCGGGACCTGCGCGGCGGGGGCGTACGCGCCGTCAACGTCTGGGACTTCGCCGCCTCCGACCTCCCCGACGGCGCCGGGCGGGCGGTGTGGACCTGTACCCGCGCCTCCGGCTGGGCCGGGCCGGGCGACGTCCTGGTCCAGCTGCGCCTGCCCGCCGGACCACCGCAGGACGTGACCCGGGCCCGGTCCACCGCCGCCTGCGGACGCTTCGGCCAGCACCTCCTCGCCGGCACCCGCTGGCGGTCCCCGGCGGGCCGCTGGTACCTCCTCGCCGCCGGGAGCCGCGAGGTCGCGGCCGTCACCGCGACCGGCGCGGTCCGCGCGGAGGCGAACGGCCGCACCCTGACCGCCCCCGCCGGACCCGAGGGCGCCCCGGTCGCCCTGACGGCCCGGCTCGCGAGCGGCGCCCGGATCACCGCCCTCGACGGCGCGGGCGGCGGCCGCGACTGACAGGGGGCCGCGGGCCGGGGCGGCGCACGGCCGGGACGCGCCGCCACGGCGGTGTCCGCGCGCCGGACACCGGTCGGGGGCCTCGTCCGCCGCCTGTAGCATGGGCCCATCGCGAGGGCCGTGACGGAGAGGTCACTGCCCTCGCTTTTGCGTTACTCCACCCCCGCACAAATGCGGCGCGTGCCGTTTGGGCGGTTCGATACGATGAACCGCATCACGATCCGTCACGGCACATCGTCGCCGCATGAATCCGCACGAATGAAATGAATGGAGCATCCGAGGATGGCTCGACACCTGATCACCAGCGCGCTTCCCTACATCAACGGGATCAAGCACCTGGGCAACATGGTCGGGTCGATGCTTCCGGCGGATGTGTACTCCCGGTACCTCCGCCAGCGCGGCCACGACGTCCTGTACATCTGCGCCACCGACGAGCACGGCACCCCCGCCGAACTCGCCGCCAAGGAAGCGGGCGTCTCCGTCGCCGACTTCTGCGCGCAGGCACACGACGCCCAGAAGGCGGTCTACGACGGCTTCCAGCTGTCGTTCGACTACTTCGGCCGCAGCTCCTCCCGGCAGAACGCCGAGATCACCCAGCACTTCGCGCGGAAGCTCCAGGAGAACGGCTTCATCGAGGAGCGGGCGATCCGGCAGGTGTACTCGCCCGCCGACGGCCGCTTCCTGCCGGACCGCTACGTCGAGGGCACCTGTCCGCACTGCGGCTACGACAAGGCCCGCGGCGACCAGTGCGAGAACTGCACCCGCGTCCTGGACCCCACGGACCTGATCGAGCCCCGCTCGGCCATCTCCGGCTCCACCGAGCTGGAGGTCCGCGAGACCAAGCACCTCTTCCTCCTCCAGTCGAAGCTCCAGGTCGAGGTCGAGGCCTGGGTCGCCGAGCACGAGGAGGAGTGGCCGCAGCTGGCGTCCTCCATCGCCCGCAAGTGGCTGACCGAGGGCCTGCACGACCGCGCGATCACCCGTGACCTCGACTGGGGCGTCCCGGTCCCGGCCGACACGTGGCCCGAGCTGGCCGCCGAGGGCAAGGTCTTCTACGTCTGGTTCGACGCCCCGATCGAGTACATCGCCGCCACCAAGGAGTGGGCGGACGCCGAACCGGAGCACCGCGACTACACGTCCTGGTGGTTCGAGGCCGAGGACGTGCGCTACACGCAGTTCATGGCCAAGGACAACGTCCCGTTCCACACGGTGATGTTCCCGGCCACCGAGCTCGGCACCCGCGAGCCGTGGAAGAAGGTCGACTACGTCAAGGCCTTCAACTGGCTGACGTACTACGGCGGCAAGTTCTCCACCTCGCAGAAGCGCGGCGTCTTCACCGACCACGCGCTGGAGATCCTCCCGGCCGACTACTGGCGCTACTTCCTCATCGCCAACGCCCCCGAGTCCGACGACTCGTCCTTCACGTGGGAGCACTTCACCGCCACGGTCAACAAGGACCTCGCCGACACCCTCGGCAACTTCGTCAACCGCGTCCTCTCCTTCTCGCGCAAGCGCTTCGGCGACGACGTCCCCGCGGGCAACGCGGCCGGCGAGGCCGAGGCGAAGCTCGGCGAGCAGATCGCCGAGCTGCTGGCCGAGTACGAGGGCCACATGGAGACGCTCCAGTACCGCAAGGCCGCGGCCGCGCTGCGCGCCCTGTGGTCGGCCGGCAACTCCTACCTGGAGGAGAAGGCCCCCTGGCTGGAGATCAAGACCGACCCGGAGGGCGCGGCGCTCACCCTGCGCACCGCGATGAACCTCATCCACCTGTACTCGGTGGTCTCCGAGCCCTTCATCCCGGCCTCGGCGCGCGCCATGCGCTCCGCGTTCTCCCTCGACGGCGACACCGCGACGTGGGTGACGCCGGAGCAGGCGAAGGCGCTGGACGCGGTCCCGGCCGGGACCCCGTTCACCGTGCCGCCGGTGCTCTTCGCGAAGATCACCGAGGAGGACCTGGAGTCCTACCGCGAGCGTTTCGGCGGCAACCCGGAGGCCTGAGGCCCCGTTCGTGACCGCCCGGAGGGGCGCTGCCGTACGCCGGCAGCGCCCCTCCGGCGCGTCCGGGGGTAGGGAAAACCCCACCACGAAGAGTCCACCTGGGCGTGCAGACCGGGAGGGGGCCGCGCGGCTGGAATGGGTCCATGACCCCTTCCCGTACCGCCCGTTGGACCGCGGCCTGGTTGATCGCCGCCGCCTGGGCGTTCTCGTTCCCCCTCGTCTCCTCGCTGGGCCCGCACCGGCTGTGGGGGTGGTGCGCGGGGGCCGGTTACCTCGCCGCCGCCGGTGCCACCGCCTGCGGCCGCCACCGCGCCGCCCTGGGGGCGGCCCTGACCGGGGCGGTCGCCGTACCGCTGCTGTACCTCGTGCTGACGGGACAGGGACAGTCCGAGGTGGGCGTGATCGAACGGTCCGGGCGGCTCCTGCTCACCTCCGGACGGATGTACGTCGACCAGCCCGCCGGGGTCGAGGACCACACCCCCTACCTGCCCGGGATGGCCCTGCTCGGCATCCCCCGCGCCCTGCTGGAAGGCGCCTTCGGCGCGGGCGGGGACTGGGCGGTACGACTGCTGGGCGACGCCCGGATCTGGTGCGCGGCCGCCCTGTTCGGGGGCATGTGGGCCGGCCGCCGGCTCCTCGGCGGCGTCCGCTCGCCGCTGCTGCCGCTGCTGGTGGCCTCTCCGGTGGTGGCCCTGCCCCTGGCGGTGAGCGGGGTGGACCTGCCGCTGGCGGGCCTGTGCTGCCTGGCGCTCGCCGCGGCCGGCTCCGGCCGGCCGGGCCTCTCCGGGACGGCATTGGCCGCGGCGTGCGCCCTCAAGTGGACCGCGCTGCCCGCGGTGGCGGTGGCGGTCGCGCTGCTCGGCGTCGTCCGGGGCGCACGGGCCGCCGTGCGCTGCGCGGCCGTCGCCGGGCTGGGGACGGCCCTGCTGGTGCTGCCGGGGCTGCTGCTCCAGCCGGCGGAGCTGTGGCGGCAGGTGTTCGCCTTCCCCACGGGCCGCGCGGACGTGCCGACCCCGGCGAGCAGCCCGCTGCCCGGGCACCTGCTGGCCGGACTCGGCCCGTGGGGCTGGCACCTGACGGTGGGTCTGCTGGCGGTCGGCGGGCTGGTCGTCGCGGCCTCCCTGGTGGTGCGCCCGCCGCGTACCGTCGTGGCCGCCGCCGACCGGCTCGCCCTCGGGCTGACGCTGGCCTTCCTGCTGGCCCCGGCGGGCCGCTTCGGCTACCTGGCGCTGCCCGTCCTGCTGGTGGCCTGGGCCCGCTCCACGGCCGGCCCGGGGGTCTCCCGCGTCGTGGCCCGCTCCGGGGAGCGCGTCGCCCGCCCGGCGGGGGCCCCGCACCCTTCGGGCGCCCGGCGCGGCTCTCACGACGCGCCGTAGCGCCGTGACCGCGCCCCGGCGGGGCCCGCGCGGCTACGGCTGTCCGGCGCCGCGGAGGTGGGCGAGTACGGCCAGGACCCGGCGGTTGCCCTCGGTGGGGTCCAGCTCCAGCTTCGAGAAGATGCTGCCGGCGTGCTTGACCACCGAGGCCTCGGTGATGAACAGCCGCTCGGCCAGGGCCTGGTTGTTGAGCCCCTCGGCCATCAGCGCCAGCACCTCCCGCTCGCGCGGGGTGAGCCGGCCGAGGGGGCGGTCGCCCGTCGGGGGAGCGAGCAGGACGCGGACCACCTCCGGGTCGATGACCGTCTGCCCGGCGTGGACCCGCCCGAGGGCGTCGAGGAACTCGGTGACCTCTCCGACCCGGTCCTTCAGGAGGTAGCCGAGCCCGGCCGCGGGACCCCCGGAGAACAGCTGGGCGGCGTACGCGGTGGCCACGTACTGCGACAGCACCAGCACCGGCAAAGAGGCGTCGCGGGAACGGAGTTCGAGGGCCGCCCGCAGCCCTTCGTCGCGCTGGCCGGGCGGCATGCGCACGTCGGTGACCACCACGTCCGGCCGCTCGGCCGCCACCGCCGCCAGCAGGCCGGGGGCGTCGCCGACGGCCGCCAGGACCCGGTGCCCGCCGAGCGTCAGCAGCTCCGTCAGCCCGGCCCGCAGCAGGACGGAGTCCTCGGCGAGGATCACCCGGAGCACGGGACCTCCACCCTCAGTTCCGTCGGCCCGCCCACCGGACTGGAGACCATCAGCCTGCCCTGCAACATCGCCACCCTGTCCGCGAGACCCGCCAGGCCCGCCCCCGCGCCGGGATCCGCCCCGCCGCGGCCGTCGTCGCTGATGGTGAGGGTGAGCCGGCCGTCCTCGACCCTACCGGCGACGCCGACGCGCGAGGCGCCGCTGTGCTTGGCCGCGTTGGCGAGGGCCTCGGTGACGGTGAAGTAGGCGGTGATCTCCACCGGTTCGGGCAGCCGGGGCACCGGCAGGTCGACGCTCACCGGTACCGGATGGCGCAGCGCCACCTCGGCCACGGCCGCCGCGAGCCCGTGGTCGGTCAGCACCTGCGGGTGGATCCCCCGTACCAGGTCCCGCAGTTGCTCCAGCGCCCGCTTCGCCTCGCCGCGCCCCCGGCTCACGAGCGCGGCGGCGCCGGCCGACCCGGGGACCTTGCGCAGCTCCAGCTCGGCCAGCCCCAGCGTCATGCTGAGCGCGACCAGTTGCTGTTGCGCCCCGTCGTGCAGGTCCCGCTCGATCCGCCGCCGTTCCGCCTCGAAGGCGTCCACCAGGCGGACCCGGGACCGGGTCAGCTCCAGCACCCGGCCGTCCTCCTCGCGGGGGCCCAGCAGCAGCCGGGCGGTCTTCACCTGAGCCCCGGCCAGCAGCGCGCCCGCGTACGCCGACACCGCCAGCCCCGCCAGCCCGACGGCGGTCGCGGCGAGGGCCTCCAGGGGACCGGCGACCGGCCGGCCGGGAATCAGCATCACCGTGTCGGGGGCGATGGCCCACACGATGACGGGCGTGGCCACCAGGATCGCCGAGAACGCCAGCAGCGTCAGCACCCCGAACCCGGCCGCGCCGAAGACCGGCCCCAGCAGGGCGGCGTACCCGAACTCCCGCCAGGTGGCCCGCTCCCGCATCCGCGTCCGCACCCGGGCGGCCACACCGGCCCCGGCGAGCGAGGTGTGCGGATCCGCGACCGGGAGGGGTTCCACCCAGCGCAGCCGGCCCCGCTCCAGCTTCCCGAGCGGCACCGCCGCGGACACGGCCGCGAGCAGCAGCACCAGCCCGATCCCGGCCACGGACAGCAGGATCCCGAGCCCCACGAGCGCCGCGAGGACCATCAGCACCGCGTACCCGAGGACGGCCCCGCTCCCGAGGTACGCCCAGCACCGCCACGGCCACCACGAGCGGAGGAACCGGACCGGCCGCCGCAGCATCCCCCACACGGCCACGGGCGGTTCGCCGTCCGGTGCGTCGCCGAATTCCTCCGAGGGGGCGGGCCGGGGCATGGGTCTCCTCGCACGGGGCGGCGTCGAACGGCTGTGGGCCGTGGGCCGTTTCTGTGGTCTGTGGGCGCGTGGCCGTGGGCCGTGGCCAAGCCTACGTACGACCCGTCCGGGCGGGCGGGTGGCACCCCGTCACATCGCGGCGCCCACCGCCAGGAAGCCGCAGATCAGCACGAACAGGATCGCCAGGAGGGGCCAGACGAAACGGAGGTACTTGTCGTAGCCGACCTTGGCGAGGGCCACGCCGCCGATCGTGACGGCCGTGGTGGGCACCCACAGGTTCATCCAGCCGCTGGCCGCCTGCCAGGCCGTGACCACCACCGCGCGGGAGACGCCCGCGAAGTCGGCGAGCGGCGCCAGGATCGGCATCGCGAGGGTGGCGTGCCCCGACGTGGACGGGATCAAGAAGGCGAGGGGCAGGTTGACCACGAAGACGATCACCGCGAAGAGGCTGGACGGGGCGCCCTCCACCACGCCCTCGATGGAGTGCAGGACGGTGTCGGTGATCTTCGAGTTGTTCATGATGACGGTGACTCCGCGCGCCAGCATGATGACGAGGGCCGGGGACATGAAGTCGGCCGCGCCCTGGATGATCGTCGAACTGAGACGCGCCTCGCCCATCCGCGCCACCAGGCCCACGAGCACCGCCGCGCACAGGAAGAGCGCGGAGAGCTGCGGGAAGGACCAGTCCAGCTCCCACCCGTACGGGGCGGCGTCCGCCTTGCCGGTGAGGGCGCCGGACCAGGGCACCACCGAGAAGATCATGAAGCCGAAGACCAGGACGAGCAGGACGAGGACGGTCCTGTGCAGGCGCGTCAGTTCGGGTTCCTCGACGGAGTCGGCGCTCGCCTTCTGCATGCGGTCGCCCGGCAGGAACCCGCACAGGGACTTCGCCGGGTCCTTCTGGACGCGCCGCGCGTAGCGGATGACGTAGAGGACCGTGACGGCGGTGAGCACCACCCACATGACGGAGCGCAACAGGATCCCGTCGCCCAGGGAGATGCCGGCCGCCGAGGAGGCCACGCCGGTGGCGAAGGGGTTGACGGTGGAGCAGAGCACCCCGATGCCCGCGCCGAGGATGGCGGTGCCGGCCGCGACGAGCCGGTCGTAGCCCAGGGCCAGCATCATCGGCACCAGCAGGCCGTAGAAACCGAGGGTCTCCTCGGCGAAGCCCTCCACCGTGCCGAGGACGGAGAAGACCACCATCACGGCGGCGATCAGCAGGGCGCCGCGGTCGCGCAGCCGGTGGGCCAGGCGGGCGATGCCCCGGTCGAGGGCGCCGGTGGCGAAGACGACGGTGATGAAGGAGCCGATGGCGAGGACGAACAGGAAGACGCCGGCGCTGCCGTACAGCGCGCCGGTGAAGCTCGGCCCGACCTCGCCGGTGGCGGTGTCCTGGATGCCGTAGAGGCCGTTGACGGGCGCCAGGAAGAGGTCGTTCAGCCGGTCGGTGAAGCTCTGGGTGGAGTCGACGCGGTGGTAGGTGCCGGAGACCGGGACGCCGTCGGCGTCGCGGGTGTACTGCCCGGCCGGGACGAGGAACGCCAGCAGCCAGACCGCCACCGTCACCAGGGCCAGGACGGTCAGGGCGCTGGGGAAGGCCATCCGCCCGGCCGGTGCGGGCGGCTCCTGCTCGGGGGCCTGCGGCGTGGTGGTGGTCACCCGGCGTCCTCCGCCGCCCGGCGGCCCTCCCGCCGGTGGCCGGCGCCCTGGTGGTCCTCGGGCCGGTGGTCGGCGAACCGGTGCTCCTCGGGCCGGTCGTCGTCGGCGGCGCCGCCGACCTCCGGCGGGCGGGCGGCCGTCCGGTGGTCCGCCGCGTACTCCCGTACGAAGGCGGCCAGCGCGATCACCGTGGCGCGCAGCTCCGACAGCAGCACCCGTTCGTTGGGGGCGTGCAGGTTGCACATGCGGTCCTGGGCGCCGAACAGCAGTACCTCGGCCCCGGGCGCCGCCTTCGCGAGGCCGTTCACCAGCGGGATCGAGCCGCCCGTCGCCACGTACGAGGCCTCCGTGCCCCAGGCCTCCTTGAGCGCGGTGAGCGCGGCCCGGTACGCGGGGCCGCCGGTGCGGGCCTCGAAGCCGGGGCCGGTGTCGCCCGGGGTCACCGTGAGCGGGATGCCGAAGGGCTGCTGCGCACGCAGGTGCGCCACCAGCAGCGCGCGGGCCTCCACCGGGTCCTGACGGGGATGGAAGCGGAGGTTCAGCCTGGCCCGGGCGTAGGGGACCACCGCCGAGGCGGCGTGGTCCACGGCCGGCGCGTCCAGGCCGATCACCGTGACGGCGGGGCCGCTCCAGAGCCGTTCGCCGAGCGAGCCGCTGCCGATCAGCGGCAGGTCCTCCGGTACGGCGGCCAGCGCACGGAACTCCTCCTCGGTGTAGCCGGTCCCCTCCCAGGGCTCGCGCCACAGGCCCGGTACGGCGACGTCGCCGTTCGCGTCGTGCAGGGTACCCAGGGCCCTGATCAGGACCAGCAGGGCGTCGGGGGCCGCGCCGCCGAACTCCCCGCTGTGGCGGGGCGCGTCGAGGGTGCGGACCTCGACGGTCACCTCGCAGGCGCCGCGCAGGCCCGTGGTCAGGGTGGGGGTGCCGGGGCGCAGGTTGCCGAGGTCGGCGATGACCATGGCGTCGCAGGCGAAGCGCCCCGGGTCGGAGGGCGGGTAGTCGTCGAAGGCACTGCCGTACTCCTCCTGGCCCTCGATGACGATCTTCAGGCCTACCGGGGGGCGGCCGCCGTAGAGCCGGAGCATGCCGATGTGGGCGATCACGTTCGCCTTGTCGTCGGCGATGCCGCGGGCCCGCAGGCCGCCCGGTACGGGGGTCGGCTCGAAGGGCGGCGAGAGCCACAGGTGGGGGGCGCCGGCGGGCTGGACGTCGTAGTGCCCGTAGAGCAGGACGGTGGGGGCCGCCGGGTCCGGCGGCGGGACCTCGCCGTAGACCACCGGGGCGGTACCGGGGAGGTCGATGCGCTCGACGGTGCTGACACCGGCCTCGCGCAGGAGGGAGACGACCAGGTCGTGGGCCTCCTCGACCGGTTCCGACGGGTATCCGGGGAAGGCGACCGAGGGGATCGCCGCGAGCCGTTCCAGATCGGCCCGCAGGCCGTCCATGAGGGCGTCCGTCCTCGCCGCGAGGGCGTCCTGACCGTCTGCTTCCACCCGCCACCGTCCCTCTGGTGCCCGTCCGGTCCCCGCTGAGCTGCGGATTCGCTCCTCCGATCATGGGCGGGGCGGCCGGGGGCGGCGTGACGGAATGAGCCAGGAGGGTGAAGGGGGGAGGATGAGGGGGATAGTCGTAAGAGGGCGCGCCCGCCGGTCCCGGACCGGCCGGTACCCATCACCGGACGTGCATAGGATCTCGGACATGAACCGGACAGGGCCCAAGGCGGAACTCGGCGACTTCCTGCGGTCCCGCCGTGCGCGGATTCGCCCCGAGGACACCGGGGTGGCCTCCTTCGGCGGCCGCCGCCGGGTGCCCGGCCTGCGCCGGGAGGAGCTGGCGCAGCTCGCCGGCGTCAGCGTCGACTACTACACCCGGTTCGAGCAGGGCCGCGCCGAGAACGTCTCCGAGGCCGTCCTGGGCGCCGTGGCCACCGCCCTGCGGCTGGACGCCGCGGAGCGGGACCACCTGACCCGGCTGGTGCGCAACGCGGGCCGGGGCGCCCCGTCGGCGGCGGCCGCCGGGGCCGCCGCCCCCGAGGACGTGCAGGAGGTCCGTCCGGGTCTGCGCAGGCTGCTGGAGTCGATGCCCGACACCCCCGCCTTCGTCCTGGGCCGGCGCACCGACGTCCTCGCCTGGAACCCGCTCTTCGCGACCCTGGTGACCGACTTCGCCGCGCTGCCGCCGGAGCGCCGGAACAAGGCCTGGCTGGTCTTCCTGCACCCCGAGGTGCGCGGCCGGTTCGTCAACTGGGAGACCAAGGCGCGGGACCTGGTCGCCTACCTCCGCTACGACCTCGCGCGCCATCCGCACGACGCCCGCTTCGCCGCGCTCATCGAGGAACTGGGCGACCGCAGCCCGGAGTTCGGTCCGCTGTGGGAGGCCCAGGAAGTCGCCGAGAAGACCCACGGCGGCTATCACCTGCGGCACCCGCTGGTCGGCGAGTTCACCCTCGCGTACGAGAGCCTCAGCCTTCCGGACGATCCCGACCAGACGCTGATCACCTACACGGCGGAGGCCGGTTCGCCCTCCGAGGCGGCGCTGCGCATCCTCGCGGGCACGGCCTCGGCCGCTCCGGGGAGCCCTGCCCGGCCGCCGGGCACGACCAGCGACAGCCGCGCGTAGCTCCGGCCGCGCGGCGCGCCCCGCACCCGGCCGAGTGCCGGGCCCCGGGCCCGGGCGCGGCTCCCGCGGACGGTGTCCGCCCCGCGCCGTGGACCCGGAAGGGGTTTCGGACAAAGATCTTGACCTGTCTGCCGCGTGTCGAACCCGTCCCTTGATCGTTTCTTCAGCCGTAACCCTCATATCGGCTGCCGAATCGGGAGGACCGCGGTGACGGCTTGGCAGTACTTCGCCGGGGCGGGTCTGGTGGCGGTGCTCTGCCCCCTGCACGGCCACGTGGCCGTGGCGGGCGACGGCCACGGCCACGGGGCCCGCGTGGACGTGTGCGTGCCCGGCGGAACGCCCCGGCCCCCCTCGGTCCCGCCGCGGCCCGTCGAGCCGCCCCGGGCGCGGCCCCCGGCGCCGTCCCCGGTGCCGCCTTCGCCCCGGGTCACGGTGTCCCCGGCGGGGCGGCCCACCGTGCACCACCCCGGGCGGGCCCCCGGCCTTCCCGGCGCTCCCGCCCTGCCGGGGCCCGACGCCCCGGTGCCGGGGGACGATCCGAAGCCCGGCCAGGCTCCGCCGGAGGCCGTCGGGCCGTCGGAGCAGGCGTCGGCCGATGCTTCCGCCCCGCCCCGGCCCAGAGCCGCCGCCGCGCCCGCCAGGGCCTTCCACATGCGCCCGTACCACTCGGCGGCCTTGGAGCGGCGCGGCCCGGACGGCCTCGGGACCATGATGCTCATGGCCGTCGTCACCACCCCCGCCGTGCTCGCGGCCGCCGCGCTGCGCCCCCGCTCCAAGAGCCGCGCCTAGCGGCCCCCGGCCCCGCCCGAAAGCCGCGCCCAGCGGCCTCCGGCTCCGCCCGCCCCTCGTCGTACCACCGCACCCACGAACGGGAGATTTCTCGTGTCCGAATGGCTGGTCCTGGCCATCGCCATGGCGCTCGTCTGCGCCGTCGTCCTCGCCATCACCACGATCCGGCACCGCCGGGCCGCGGCCGACGAGGACACCAGCGAAACCCCAGACGTGATCGAGTACATGACGATGATGGTCGGGGTGGTCTACGCGATCGTGCTGGGCCTGGCCATCGCGGGAGTCTGGGAGGCGCGCGGCGCCGCCGAGGACAGCGTGCGCCGCGAGGCCCAGTCCCTGTACGAGGTCACCCAGCGCGCCGACGTCTACCCGGCCGCCGTCCGCGACCGGATCCGCGGCGAGGTGGACGCGTACGTCTCCCACACCGTCGACGTGGACTGGCCGCTGCTGACCTCCGGCGAGGCGGCCTCGCCCGAGGGCGCCCGGCTCCTCGGCAAGCTGCGCGGCGACGTCACCCACCAGAGCCCGGCGACCGAGCTCCAGGCGCAGGCCTACCAGCCGCTGCTCGACCACATCGCCACCGCCGACGACGCCCGGCACTCCCGCACCCAGAGCTCCGGGTCCACCCTGCCGGGGGTGGTGTGGGTCGGCCTGGTGGTGGGCGGCGTCGTCACGATCGGGCTGATCTTCACGCTGCAGATCCGACGCTCCGGGCGCGAGCTGCTGCTGGCCGGCCTGTTCAGCGCGCTGATCGTGTTCCTGCTGTTCATGGTGTGGAGCTTCGACGCGCCGTACGGGCGGGACGGCATCGATTCCGCCGGCCCCTTCCAGGACCTGTTCCCGGCGGTGTCGGTGACGGCGTCCCGCTGAGCCGCGTCCCGGCCGGGCCGCCGTCCCCGGCCGGGGGCCCGCCCGCGCGGCGGGATCAGCCGCCCGGGACGGCCGCGTGCCGCCGGGCGGCCGCCACCAGCGGAGAATGCCGCAGGGCGTGCGAGATCCGGACGAGGTCGCGCGGCCCGTCGGCCATGATGAGCACCTGCTCCGCGTCGTCGTCCCCCGGACCGCCGGGTTCGGCGGCGCAGGCCCGGACGGCGGCCGCCACCATCGCCGCGTCGGCGATCGCGCGGGCCGTCACCTCGTCCGCGCCCTCCGTCAGGGCCCGCTCGTAGGCCTCCTCGCGCCGCCGGCGGTCGAAGCAGGGGCCGAGCCGCAGGAACCCGTCGTGGATGTCCGACTCCCGCTGGATGACCCGGATCTCGGCCGGCGACCACCAGGACATCCGCACCGAGGGCGTACCGCTGGGCGCGGTGCTCTGCACCTCGTGCCACAGGGCGCCGAGCCGCCGGTACGTCGCCCAGGTCTGCCAGTGGTCGGACGCTCGCTGGCACACCAGCGGAATCACGAAGCCCACCGCGCTGACCAGTGCCCCGGCAGAGGCGAGCGGCGGGGCGGCGTAGGTGCTCAGGTCGTCCAGGTTGTTGCCGGTCCAGCGGGCGATGACCGCCGCGAACTTGGTGGCGTCGTAGGTGAGGCTGAAGGCGTACCCCGACACGATGGTCACGAGCCCGGTCCGCAGCCAGCCGCGGACCTGGAGGGACCAGCGCCAGCACATCGCGACCATCGTCATGGCGGCCACGTTGTGGGCCAGCAGGTAGAAGGCGATCATCACGCGGATGTACGGGGTGTTCGCGTAGTGCGTGTCGAAGTCGCGCAGCCGCTGTTCCGGCACGTCGCCGAGCAGGAACAGCACGATGATCGCCACGATCACGACGGAGTAGCCCGCGATCCAGCGCTGCGAGGTGGTCCGGATCTCCTCCGCGGGGCCGCCGCGCCAGTTGAACACCAGGACCAGGCAGGAGGCGCTGAAGGCGGTCATCAGGCAGTACACGAGCGGGGCGGAGAGGTTGGGGATCCCGGTCCAGCGGTTGACGGCCTCGATGGTGGGCGGGGCGGCGAAGGTGAAGACCGAACCGGCGAGTATGAGCAGGACGCAGACCGACCGCAGGAGCGGATCGCGCCAGTTGCTGCGCAGGGCCGGCAGCTTGAAGACGAGGGAGATCGCCATCGCGGCTGCCGGGATGTAGTAGTCCTGCCCCTTCAACGGTGGTTCCTGTTCAACGTTCTTTCCTGTGCCCCCGGTAGCCGAGCGAGGTCTCGATCCGACCTGCCAGTTCGTCGCGTTGCGCCGGGGCCCGGTGCCCGGCGGAACCGGCGAGCCAGGTGCGGCACCTGCTGCCCAGCAGTAAGCCGAAGGTCTCCGCCTCGGTCTCCTCCTGCACGTCGGCGCGGGTGCGCGCGGCGAAGCGGCGGACCGTCTCGCCGAGGTCGGCCTCGTCGGTGAGCAGGCGGGCGGCGACGGCCGCGCCGTCGACGTGGTGGCTGCAGTGTCCGGCCTTCATGTGCCACAGCTCGTGGCCGAGGATCACCAGCTGGTGGTCCGGAGCCGTGCGTTCCTCGATGACCACCAGATCGCGGTCCGCCATGTCGAGCCACAGGCCGCTGGCCGTGCCCTGCGGGAACGCAGCCATACGGAAGTCCACCCGGCGGCCTCGGTGCTTGCTCATGCCCTCGCAGAGGGCGGCGTAGAGGTCCACGGGTTCCACGGGCGCGGTCAGCCTGATACCGGCCACCAGTTCCGTGCACAACCGCCGCTGCGCTCTGCCTATGCTCACCGTTCTCCCCGTCGGCGCGGATCCGGATCAGGATTCAAGGATCAGATCCAGACTTTCGACTGGGTCATGATTCGTTCGGTTTGACACTTTCGAGAAGCATGTCCAGCCATTCGGTCACCTTGTCCCGGTGCTTGTCGCTGGGCAGTTGGGCGGCGCGCCAGGCGATGCCCCGTACACCGTGGTTCTGCAGGAGTCTTGCCAGCGGATCGCCCGCCGAAGCGGCTTCCGCCGGTACGGTTTGCCGCTCGCGCCCCGCGAAGTCCTGGAGCAGCTGCTGCTCGGTGCGCTGGAGGGCGTCGGTGAGGGCGTCGGCGTCGTGGGCGGTGAGGAAGCCCGCGTGCACCCCGAAGAAGCGCTGGATCGCGTCACAGTGCTCCATCGTGGGCCGCCGGTCGCCGTTGATCAGGGCGCCGGCCTGCTGCCGGGACATTCCGGCGCCGTCCGCGATCTCCTGCTGCGTGTAGCGGCGGCCGTTGGGTTTGACCCGGGTGCGCCGGAGCAGGTCGAGGCGCTGGAGGAACCGGGCCTGCAGGTCGGGTTCGCCGGCCCGGCGGCCGTCGAGGAGGGTCCGCACCACGTCCGTGGGGACCCCGGAGGCATCCGAGAGGCGGCGGAGGTCGAAGACCTGGTTCACGTCGCGGCCCATTTTGTTCGCGAGTTCGGCGACCCGCGTGACGGTCGCTGCGAGGGGCGCGTTGGCCACCGCGACGGGAGCCGGGAAGCCGTCTGTCACCAGTGGTTCTCCTAGATCGCGCGAGGTCAGTGGGCACGTGTCGGCCTCAGGGAATCTATCCGGTCTGCCTCGGGAGAGCTAGAACTTGCCACAGCTGTGGCGGGAATGAGCTGTCGCCGGGCTGGAATTGCCACAATAGTTGACACTCGAATGAAGTCGGTAGCAGGATCGCCACACGGAAATGAAGATCCAGACCGTGAGGAGGGGGAGCTCTCGGTGCCACATCTCGCAGCGGTGGGCCCGTCCGATGGCCTCGTCCGAGCCGGTGAGGAGCGCCTGGCGGGCGAAGAGTCCGCCCGTGGCGCAGTGCGGTCGGAACGGCGCAAGGAGATTTTGCGCCAGCGTCGTGAAGAACTGGGGCTGAGCCAGGAGGACATCGCGTCACGCCTGCGCATCAGCGTGCGCGCCTACGGGAACTGGGAACGCGGGCTCGTCAAGGAATGGACGGACCGCAAGCTCCTCGCGCTGGCCGAGGCCCTGGAGATGAGCGAGCGGCAGTGCTTCTGGCTCTTCCGGGTCATGGTCGACCGGGACCCGCCGCCCACCTGGCGCGCGGCCGAGGAGAGCCGGCTGCCCCAGGACCCGGCCCAGCGCGACTACCTGGTCGACTACGCGGCCCTGATGGAGGCCGTGCCCTACCCGAGTTTCCTGGTGGACCACCGATGGGACGTGGCCCTCACCAACTCGGCCTTCGACCGGCTCTTCCAGTCGGTGCGCCCGCACCCGACGGCCCTGCCGGACGACAACTTCCTGCGCTTCGTGCTGTTCCACCCGGACGCCGCGGCGGTACTGGAGGACCACGAACCGGCCTGGTGCGTTCCGCTGCTGGCCCAGTTCGCGACCGCCCTGGCCGCGGCGCCCGAGGACGAGGGGCTGCGGAGCATCCGTCAGGAGGTGGCCCGCGACCCGTTCATGGAGGCGGCCTACCGGTACGGGGTCCCGCACTGGCTGAGCACCCACGGGGAAGCGGCGGCCGAACAGGACGGAGCGGTGCGGACCGTGCGCCACCCCGACCCCGGCTGGGGCGTGGTGCGGTGCCGCATGGTGGCGGAATCCAGCCGCATGCTGGAGGCGATGGGACTCACCCGCGTCACCCTCGTGCTCTCGACCCCGCAGGGTCTGCCCTCGGGCCCCGTGCGCGGCGGGGGCGGGATCCCGCAGCAGCAGGGGGCGCGGCTGCGCGCCGTGCCGTCCCTGGACGACTGACCGTCCGGGGCCACGGGGCCCCGGCCGTGTGCCGCGGCGGGGGGCGCCCGCCGCGTGGATGCCACGATCCGTGCCACGATCCGCGTCACGCGCGGATGCCACGGACCGTGGCATCGTTCGCGTCCGGCCCCGGGCGCGGGCCGCGCGGCGGCTGGAGCACCGGTCGGGGCGCGGCTCGTGGCGCGGGGCGGCGGCGTAGGGTCGCGGAAGCGGCCCCGGCACGGGTCGCCCGGCGGTGACGGCGCTGGCGGCGGAGACGGCGAAAAGGCGGTAAGAGGCGTGCGGTTGACCATCCTCGGCGGGGGCGGATTCCGCGTCCCGCTCGTCTACGGAGCACTCCTCGGGGACCACGCCGAGGGCCGGGTGTCCCACGTGACCCTCTACGACGAGGACCCCGGCCGGCTCACCGCCATGGCCCGGGTGCTCGCCGGCCAGGCGGCCGCCGCCGGGGTGCCGGACGCCCCGGCCGTCACCGCCACCACGGACCTGGACGAGGCGCTGCGCGGAGCCGACTTCGTCTTCTCCGCGATCCGCGTCGGCGGCCTGGAGGGGCGGGCGGCGGACGAGCGGGTGGCCCTGGCCGAAGGGGTGCTGGGCCAGGAGACGGTCGGCGCGGGCGGGGTCGCGTACGGGCTGCGGACCGTGCCGGTGGCCCGGGAGCTCGCGCGCAGGATCGCCCGTACGGCCCCGGAGGCCTGGGTCATCAACTTCACCAACCCCGCCGGCGTGGTCACCGAGGCGATGGCGGAGGAACTGGGCGACCGGGTCATCGGCATCTGCGACTCGCCCGTCGGGCTCGGCCGCCGGATCGCCCGGCTGCTCGGCGCCCGGCCGCAGGACGCCTGGATCGACTACGTAGGCCTCAACCACCTCGGCTGGGTGCGCGGCCTGCGCGTCGCCGGCCGCGACGAACTGCCCCGGCTGCTCGCCGACACCGAGGCGCTGGAGTCCTTCGAGGAGGGCCGGCTGTTCGGGGCCGAATGGCTGCGCTCGCTGGGGGCGGTCCCGAACGAGTACCTGCACTACTACTACTTCAACCGTGACACCGTACGGGCTTACCAGGAGGCCAAGCAGACCCGCGGAGCCTTCCTGCGCGACCAGCAGCGCGGCTTCTACGCCGAGGCCGGCCGCCCGGGAGCACCCGCCGCAGCGGCCCTGGCCGCCTGGGACCGGACGCGGGCCGAGCGGGAGGCCACGTACATGGCGGAGAACCGGGAGGCGGCGGGCGTCGGCGAGCGCGACGAGAGCGACCTGGAGTCCGGCGGCTACGAGAAGGTCGCCCTCGCCCTGATGCGGGCCATCGCCCGGGACGAGCGGACCACCCTGATCCTCAACGTCCGCAACCGGGGCACCCTCTCCGTCCTCGACGCGGAAGCGGTCATCGAGGTGCCCTGCCTCGTCGACGCGAACGGCGCCCACCCGGTGGCCGTGGACCCCCTGCCGCTGCACGCCGTGGGCCTGGTGACCTCGGTCAAGGCGGTGGAGCGCGAGGTGCTGGCGGCCGCGGAGAGCGGATCGCGGGCCGACGCGGTGAAGGCCTTCGCCCTGCACCCGCTGGTGGATTCCGTGAGCGTGGCCAGAAGGCTGCTCGACGGCTACGCGGCGGAGCACCCGGGGCTCGCCTACCTGCGCTGATCCCGCGCCGGGCTCACCCGTACGGCCTCGTGCCGCATGCGGGGCGGCGGGGGCGCTGTGAGAGTGCGAGATGTGACCACAGCCCCCGCCACGGCCGCCGCGCCCCCCGTGCTCGACCGGCGGCGGCGCAACGTCGTCTTCGGCACGATCATGCTGGGCGTGCTGCTGGCCGCACTCGACCAGACCATCGTGGGCACGGCCCTGCCCACCATCGTGGCGGACCTCGGCGGCGCCGCGCACATGTCGTGGGTGGTCACCGCCTACCTCCTCGCGGAGACCGTCGCGACGGTGCTGGTCGGCAAGTTCGGAGACCTCTTCGGCCGCAAGCTCATCTTCCAGATCTCCGCGGTCGTGTTCATCACCGGCTCCTTCCTCTGCGGTCTGGCCGGCAACATGACCATGCTCATCCTCTGGCGGGGCCTCCAGGGCATCGGCGCGGGCGGGCTCATGGTCACCGCGATGGCACTGATCGCCGACGTGGTGCCGCTGCGCGAACGGGGCAAGTACCAGGGCGCGATCGGCGCCGTCTTCGGCGTGGCGACCGTCATCGGCCCGCTGCTCGGCGGGCTGTTCACGGACCACCTGACCTGGCGCTGGTGCTTCTACGTCAACGTCCCGATCGCGATCCTGGTCGTCGTGGCCGCCGCCCGGACCATCCCGTCGGTACGGGTCGCCGGGCGGCCGGTGATCGACTACCTCGGCATCGCGCTCGTGTCCGTCGGCGCGAGCGCGCTGATCCTGGGCACGAGCTGGGGCGGGAACGAGTACGCCTGGAACTCCGGTGTGATCATCGCCCTGTTCGTGGGCGGCGCCCTGGCCCTGGCCCTGTTCTGCCGGGTGGAGGTCCGGGCCGCCGAACCGATGCTGCCGATGCGGCTCTTCCGCAATCCCGTCTTCGCGGTCTGCTCGGTGCTCAGCTTCGTCGTGGGCTTCGCCATGCTCGGCGCGATGACCTTCCTGCCCACCTACCTCCAGTTCGTGGACGGGGACTCGGCCACCGTCTCCGGCGTCCGGACCCTGCCGCTGGTCGTCGGCCTGCTGATCGCGTCCGTCTTCAGCGGCAACGTCACCAGCAAGACCGGTCGCTACCGCGTCTTCCCGATCGTCGGCTCCGCGGTGATGGGCTGCGGGCTGTACCTGCTGTCGACGATGGGGCCCGGCACCGGTACCTGGCTGGAATCGCTGTACATGTTCGTACTCGGCGTCGGCATCGGCCTGAGCATGCAGGTCCTGACGATCGCCGTGCAGAACACCGTGGACTACGCCGACCTCGGCACGGCCACCTCCGGCGTCACCTTCTTCCGTACGCTCGGCAGCGCCTTCGGGACCGCCGTCTTCGGCACCATCTACGCCAACACCCTGGAACCCGCGCTGCGGCGCGCCGTCGCGGAGGCCGCACGGGAGACCGGCACCGACCCGGTACGGCTGGGCACCGCCGCCCAGAGCCCCCAAGGGGTCCACGGTCTCGACCCGGCCCAGGCGGAACCCGTCATCGCCGCCTACACCGAGGCCCTGCACACGGTGTTCCTGTGGACCGTGCCGGTGGCCGCCGTCGGCTTCGTCGTCGCCCTGTTCCTGAAGCAGGTCCACCTGCGCGACAGCGCCCGCGCCGGGTCCACCGACATGGGCGACGGCTTCGCCTCCCCGGCCACGGCCTCGGGGGATTCGGCCAAACTGCTGGAGCTGGCGGTCGGCAAACTGGTGCGCACCATGGGCGCCGACACGGCCCGCGCGATCGTGAACTCCTCCGACACCCGGCTCGACATGGCGGGGGCGTGGACGGTCATGCAGGTCGACCTGATGACCCGGACCGTCGGCCACGCGAGCATCGGCCTGATCGCTGGGCGGCGTTCCCTGCCGCCCGAGGTCCTGCTCCCGGTCTTCGACCGCATGGTGGAGGAGGGTTTCCTCACCCACGAGGGCACCTTCTTCTCCCTCACCCCGGCCGGGGTGAGGGAGGCCGGCGTCATCTCGGCGGCGTGGGCGGCCTGGCTCGGCGACCAGCTGGAGAAGGACCGGGGCCGGCCGCGGAGCGCCGAACTGCGGGCGGCGGCCGACGCGATCGCCAAGCGGCTGCTCGCGGAAGACCTGGGCGACGGCAACTTCGCGCCACGCGCGGTACCGCGGGGGTGACCGGGCGGAACTCCGGGGGAACTCCGGGGGGCCGCCGGACGTCTTCGGGGGAGAAGCGCGAGGGCGGAACACGCCGGAGCGAGGACGCCGGAACGGAACAACGGGGCGCGGGGCACTGGGGCCGGGGCAGCCGGGGACGGGGCACCGCAGACGGGCACCGCAGACGGGCACCGCAGACGGGGCACCGGGGCCGGGACACCGTGCCGGGTCACACGAACGAACGACGGGGGACCGGGCATGACGATCACACTGGCCGAGGAGATCATGCTGCTGTCCCTGGACGACGAGTCCGGGGCGGCGAAGCAGCGGCAGGCGGCGGGCTGGGCCGTGGCGGGCGGGATCCTGCTCGAACTGGTCATGGCGGAACGGGTGTCGGTGACGGGCAAGTACCTCCAGCTCGTCGACCCCACCCCCACGGGCGAACCGCTGCTGGACGGCCGCATCCTGCTGATCGGCACCTGGCTGCGGGGCCGGGACAAGCGCCGGGTGACGGACTGGCTGACCAAGGACCACACGAAGGCCGTCGCCGCCGCCCTGGAGAGCCTGGGCGCGCGCGGGCTGGTCGGCACGGAGGTCCGCAAGGTCCTCGGCGTGTTCCCGCAGCGCCGCTACCCGGAGGCCGACGGCTCCGTGGAGCGCGCCCTGCGGGACCGGCTCGAGGCCGCCGTGCTGCGGGACGCCGAGCCGGACGAGCGGACGGCGGGCCTCATCTCGCTGCTCCACTCGGCGAAGCTGCACCGGCTGGCGTTCCCGGAGCTGGCGCGCAAGACGGTGGCCCCGAGGATGGCGGAGATAGCCGCGGGCCAGTGGGCGGCCGAGAGCGTCCGGGTGGCCATCCGCGACATGCAGGCGGCGATGGCGGCGGCCACGGTGATCACGCTCGCCGCAGCTGCCGGCTGACCGGCTGACCCGGTTGACCGCTGTCCGGCGGGCACGGTGGTCGCGGTCGACTCGGTGGCCGGCCGGCTGCCTCAGCCGGCTTCGGGCGTGGCCCGGTAGGTATACGAGGGGCCGGGCGGCGGGGCCGTGAGGTCCGCGCGCCAGCTGTGGAGCACGGCGGCCGACGGGGCGTAGAGCTCCGCGGGGATCCCGGTGGGGGCGAACCACTGCCAGCGGACGATCTTGTCGGGTTCGGTGACGCGGGGCGTGCCGACGGCGGAGCGGGTCAGCGCGGCCGCCGTCAGCCGGGTCAGGCCGGGCGCCGGGCCGATCCCGACGGCGAACACCTCGATCGACCCGGGAGCCGCGCGCAGGTCCGTTTCCTCCGCCAGTTCCCGGGAAGCGGCCTGCTCGAAGCCCTCGCCGGGGTCGACCTTGCCGCCCGGGAGCTCCCAGCGGCCGTCGTGGGCCTGGCCGAGCAGGATCCGGCCGTCGGCGTCGATCACGATCAGCCCGACGCCGACCACGGCGTGGGGCCGGGGCGCGGCCCGCTCGGGGCGCTGGTTCCCGTCGGTCATGGTTCCATTTGCCGGTTCGGCAACCCGATTTGTCAAGGACCGCACCCCCGGCGCACCCTCGCGGCCATGGACAACGTGACGCGGACCGAATCCGACGTACTACTGGACCTGCTGGACGTGGTGATCGTGGGCGGCGGAGCCGCCGGGCTCGCCGGGGCGCTGACCCTGGCCCGGGCCCGCCGGTCCGTTCTCGTGCTCGACTCCGGGAGCCCGCGCAACGCCCCCTCCGCCCACCTGCACGGCTACCTCGGCCGCGACGGGGAGAGCCCCGCCCGGCTGCTGGCCCGGGGGAGGGAGGAGGCCGCCGGGTACGGGGCGCTGTTCCGGTCCGGGCGGGCGGGGACGGCGGTCGCCGCCGAGCCTGCGGACGACGGTGGCTTCCTGGTGCGCTGCGGCGACGGATCGGCCGTACGGGCGCGGCGGCTGCTGGTCGCGACCGGGCTGGTCGACGAGCTGCCGGAGCTGCCCGGCCTGCGGGCCCGCTGGGGGCGGGACGTGCTGCACTGCCCGTACTGCCACGGCTGGGAGGTGCGGGACGAGCCCCTGGCGGTCCTGGCGACCGGCCCGCTCGCGGTGCACCAGGCGCAGCTGTGGAGGCAGTGGAGCCCCCGGGTCACCCTGGTCGCGCACGGCTGGCGGCCCGGTGCCCCGGACCGCGAGGCCCTGACCGCACGGGGCATCGCCCTGGTCGAGGGGGAGGTGACGGGCCTGACGGTGGCCGGGGACCGGCTGACGGGGCTGGAGCTGGCCGGCGGCGGGACCCTGGAGTGCCGGGCGCTGGTGGTGGCTCCGCGGTTCACCGCCCGTTCGGGGGTGCTGACGGGCCTGGGCCTGCCCACGACGACCGTGGAGCGCGACGGGGTGCCGATCGGTACCTGCGTCGACTCCGACGCGGCGACCGGAGCCACGGCCCTGCCGGGGGTGTGGGTGGCGGGGAACGTGACCTCACCCGTGGAGCAGGTCTCCGGTGCGGCCGCCCAGGGCGTGCGCGCGGCCGCCGCGATCAACGCCGACCTGATCGCGGCCGAGACGCGCGAGGCGGTCGCGGCGTGGCGCGCGGGGGCGGGGCGAGGGGCCGGCCCGGAGGTGGGTCCGTAGGGCCGAGTGCTCCGGCTCCGGGGCCGGAGACGGGTCCCAAACGCTACGTTTCGGACACCTGTGCGGGTTTTGTTCGACGCCCGTCCGTGCAGGCTCTCTGCGGTGTGATCGTCGTACGGTTCATCGGGCCCAGGGGGACGCGCATGGCACACGTGCTGGTCATCGGCGGAGGGGTCGCGGGGCTGGCCACCGCCCTGCTCGCGGCCCGGCGGGGGCACACCGCCGAACTGTTCGAGCGGGACACCCGGGCCCCCGGCACCGCCCTCGACCGGGACTTCTTCCGCTGGCGGCGCCCGGCCGTACCGCAGGCGGCCCAGCCGCACGCGCTGCTCGGAGCCGCCCGCAAGGTGCTGATCGACGAACTCCCGGACGTACACGCCGAGATGCTCCGGCTCGGCGCCCGGGAACGGCACGAGCTGGACTGGTTCGACGTACGTCCGCCCGCGCTGCCCGGCGACGAGGACCTCGTCATGCTCCAGGCCCGCCGCATCGTGCTGGAGAGCGCCCTGGCCACGGCCCTGCGCGCCGAACCGGGTGTGGTCACCCGGTACGGGGAACCGGTCGCCGGGCTCGTCACCGTCGGCGACCCCGGGGCCGGCCCCGGCTGCGGCATCCGGGTGACCGGGGTGACCACGGGGATCGGGGCGTACGAGGGGGACCTCGTCGTGGACGCGGGCGGGCGGCGCGGCGGCGCCGAACGGATGCTGGCCGCGGCCGGCTGCCGGCCCGCCGCCGTGGAACGGCACCGCACCGGGCTCGCGTACTTCTGCCGCTGGTACCGGCTGCCCGACGGGATGGAGGAGGGGCCGCGTCGGCCGTGGACCGTGACCGGCGGGGCCTTCGCGGGCTGCGCCGTCTTCCCGGCCGACAACAGGACCTTCGCCGTGACCCTGTTCGTGCACACCGAAGACCCCAGCCGCGGCGCGCTGCGCAACCCCGCCGTCTTCGACGCCGCGGCCCGCGCCTTCCCGCCCGGCGCGGCCTGGCTGGAGACGGGCGCCGAACCGCTGTCCGGGGTACTGGCCATGGCGAGCCTCGACAACCGGTGGAGCGCCCTGGCGGACGAACGGGGGCCGGTGGTGCGGGGGCTGGTGCCGGTCGGGGACGCCCTCACCCACACCAACCCGACGCTGGGGCAGGGCACTTCGCTCGCGCTCTGGGCCGCGCACCGGGTGGCCCGGTCGGCGCACCGGGATCCGGGATCGGCCCGCTTCGCCGCCGAACACCACGACTGGGCCGTGCGTACGCTGAAGCCCTGGTTCGACTTCCAGGTCGTCGCGGACACCGCCATCGGGGAACGCTTCGCGAGCCGCGCCGGGCGTACGGGAATGGCCCGCGAGGTGTCCGCCCTGTTCGACTGCGCGCTGGAGGACCCGGAGGTGATGCGCGCCCGGGCCAAGGTCCGGCACCTGGCCGAACCACCCGAACGGGCCTACGCGGACCCCCGGATCCGGGCCCGCGTGACCCGCTGGCTCGCGGCCCGTCCGGACTACGCCCCGAACGCGGTCGGCCCGGACCGGGCGGAGTGGGAGAGGCTCACCGCGGTCTGAGGCCGGGGCCGGCGGGTTCCCCGGGGCGGGTCGTCAGGCCCGGGTCATGGGGGCCTAGGGCCTGTCGTCAAACTCCCGTCGTCGCCCGGAGGGCGGCCCTGCGGCGTCTGGTGCGTGCTCTCGGTGCGCCGGGCGGAAGCCCGC
>NZ_JBWKGY010000038.1:0-33317 GCF_056433525.1 Streptomyces sp. NPDC044704 | reverse complement strand
ACCCTCGCGGGTTTTCCTCCGGGCTTTCGTTCTGTGTTCTTGCGTTTCCGACTCTATCAGAGCCAGTCTCGCTTGCTTTCCAGGTCCTGCGCTTTCGCGCTTTCCCTTTCCGGCGATTCCGACTCTATCAGATCCTTTCGGGCCTGACTCCCAGTCAGCGGGGTTTGTCTTCCGGGCTGTTGGGCCCTTCCGACGAGTGAGACAGTAGCGGATTCCATGCCCCCGAAGCCAATCGGCGGCTACGTCCTGGGACGCGGATTCCTCATTCGCAAATACGCATGAAAACGAGACGACAACATGCGTCGTTCGTTCGAATGTGTGTAGTGCGGGATGGCCGTCCGGGGACCGACCGGGGTCGGCGCTCACTTCGGACAACTCGAAGAACCTTACGGACCGGGCACTGGCGTGTCAACCCCCGGCTGACCGGGCGTGAACGGTGGTGGACGCGCGGGGGACAAACCGGTGCCGTCCTCGGCCCCCTGCGGGCTACGCTGCCTCCCATGACTACGCATGCGCTCACGCTCAGCCTCTGCTGGTGGGCCGCCTGACGGCGGCCGACCTTCCACCTGAGCACGCATGCGCTCACGGCCGCCGCCCCGGCGGCCGTTTTTCGTTCCTCCCCTCCCGGGAGTGGCTCGGTCGCCGGCTCCGGCGGCCCCACCACATCCACACGGGCAGGAGAACGACATGACGAGGATCTTCAGCGGGGTCAAGCCGACCGGGCATCTGACGCTGGGGAACTACCTGGGGGCCGTACGGCAGTGGGTCGCCGCCGACCAGGAGGCCGGCGACGCGCTGTTCTGCGTCGTGGACCTGCACGCGCTGACCGTGGAGCACGACCCCGCACGCGTGCGCAGGCTCAGCAGGCAGGCCGCGACGCTGTTGCTGGCCGCCGGGCTGCGGCCGGACCGGTGCACGCTGTTCGTGCAGAGCCACGTCGACGAGCACACGCGGCTGGCCTACCTGCTGGAGTGCACCGCCACCGACGGGGAGCTGCGGCGGATGATCCAGTACCGGGAGAAAGCGGCGAAGGCGCAGGGCGCGGGGGAAGGGGTACGGCTGTCGTTGCTGACGTATCCCGTGCTGATGGCCGCCGACATCCTGGCGTACCGGGCGGACGAGGTGCCGGTCGGTGAGGACCAGCGGCAGCACGTGGAGCTGACGCGGGACCTGGCCGTGCGGTTCAACCAGCGGTACGGGCACACCTTCACCGTGCCGCGGGCCACGCATCCGGCGGTCGCGGCGCGGGTCATGGACCTCCAGGACCCGACGTCGAAGATGGGGAAGTCCCACGAGAGCGGGGCCGGGATCGTCTACCTCCTCGACGAGCCGGGGGTGATCCGCAAGAAGGTGATGCGGGCCGTGACCGACAGCGGGGACGACGGGGTGGTGTACGACCGGGCGGAGCGGCCGGGCGTGGCGAACCTGCTGGACGTCCTCGCCGCCTGTACGGGCGGAGAGCCGGAGAAGCTCGCCGCCGGGTACGGCCGGTACGGGGACCTGAAGCGGGACGTCGCCGACGCGGTGGTGGAGCTGCTGCGGCCGCTGCGGGAGCGGCACGCGGAGCTCGCGGCCGATCCGGGGGAGGTGGACCGGGTGCTGCGCGAGGGTGCCGGGCGGGCGCGGGGGCTGGCGCGGCCGGTGGTGGACCGGGCGTACGAGGCGATCGGGCTGCTCGCGCCCTGACCTCGTACGCCCCGATCCCGTACGCCCCGGCCTCCTGCGGCCCGGGCGTCCGGTTCGGTCAGCTGTTGCCGGAGGCGAGTTCGCGGCTGCGGTCGCGGGCCGCCTCCAGGGCGGCGATCAGGGCCGCCCGTACGCCGTGCTTCTCCAGCTCGACGATGGCGTTGATGGTCGTGCCGGCCGGGGAGGTGACGGCCTCGCGGAGCTTGACCGGGTGTTCGCCGCTGTCGCGGAGCATCACGGCGGCGCCGATGGCGGCCTGGACGATCAGGTCGTGGGCCTGGGCGCGGGGCAGCCCGAGGAGGATGCCGGCGTCCGTCATGGCTTCGACGAGGTAGTAGAAGTAGGCGGGGCCTGAGCCGGAGAGAGCGGTGGCCGCGTCCTGCTGGGACTCGGGGACGCGCAGGGTCTTGCCGACGCCGCCGAAGATCTCCTCGGTGTGCTGGAGGTGGGCGGCGGTGGCGTGGCTGCCGGCCGAGATGACGGACATGGCCTCGTCGACGAGGGCGGGGGTGTTCGTCATGACGCGGACGACGGGGGTGCCGGGGGCGAGCCGTTCCTCGAAGAAGGAGGTCGGGATGCCGGCGGCGCCGCTGATGACCAGACGGTCGGCGGGGACGTGCGGTGCGAGCTCTTCCAGGAGCTTGCCCATGTCCTGCGGCTTGACGGTGAGGATGAGGGTGTCGGCGCGCTTGGCGGCTTCGGCGTTGCTGACGGCCTCGACGCCGTAGCGGGTGCTGAGCTCCTCGGCGCGCTCGGGTCGGCGGGCGGTGACGAGCAGCTTGCCCGCCGGCCGTCCGCCGCGGATCATCCCGCTGAGCAGGGCCTCGCCGATCTTGCCGGTACCGAGGACTGCGACTGTCTGGGTCATGCCCGATTCACCTCGCCGAACGAACGTAAGGACGTACGGGTTCATCCTTGCACCCGGCCGGGGAGCGGCGGGTTCGCCGTCCGGTCCGTGGGCGGTCCTACGGGGTGCGGCGGCGCAGGGTGGCCGCGCCGAGGGCGAGGACGAGCAGGGCGCAGCCGGCGACGACGACGGCGTCGCGGACGAAGTCGGCGGTCATGTCGGTGTGGGTGAGGACTTGAGTCATGCCGTCGACGGCGTAGGACATGGGCAGGACGTTCGAGAGGCCTTCGAGGGCGGAGTGCATGGTGTCGCGGGGTGCGAAGAGTCCGCAGAGGAGCAGCTGCGGGAAGATCACGGCCGGCATGAACTGGACGGCCTGGAACTCGGACGCGGCGAAGGCGGAGACGAAGAGGCCGAGCGCGGTGCCGAGGAACGCGTCGAGGAGCGCGACGAGGAGGAGCAGCCAGGGGGAGCCGATGACGTCGAGGCCGAGGGCCCAGAGGGCGAGGCCGGTGGCGAGGAGGGACTGGAGGACGGCGACGGCGCCGAAGGCGAGGGCGTAGCCGGCGATGAGGTCGCCCTTGCCGAGCGGCATGGCGAGGAGGCGTTCCAGGGTGCCGGAGGTGCGTTCGCGGAGGGTGGCGATGGAGGTGATCAGGAACATGGTGATGAGGGGGAAGATGCCGAGGAGGCTGGCGCCGATGGTGTCGAAGGTCCGCGGGCTGCCGTCGAAGACGTAGCGCAGCAGGGTCAGCATCAGTACGGGGACCAGGAGCATCAGCGCGATGGAGCGCGGGTCGTGGCGGAGCTGGCGCAGGACGCGGGCGGCGGTGGCGAGGGTGCGGGCGCCGTTCATCGGCGGGTTCCTTCGGGGGCGGGTGCGGGGGCTGGGGCTGGGTGGGTGGCTTCGT
Organism: Streptomyces sp. NPDC044704; assembly: GCF_056433525.1. NCBI lineage: Bacteria > Bacillati > Actinomycetota > Actinomycetes > Kitasatosporales > Streptomycetaceae > Streptomyces > Streptomyces sp. NPDC044704. Next base: position 29,873 of record NZ_JBWKGY010000038.1, on the reverse strand, counting down.
CGGCCCGGTCGGCCCGGTCGGCCCGGTCGGCCCGGGCGGCTTCGTCCACGAGGCGGAGGAAGCCCTCTTCGACGGTGGTGGAGCGGGTGCGGGCGCGCAGGGCGTCGGGGGTGTCCCGGGCGAGGATCCGGCCTTCGCGCATGAGGAGCAGCTCGTGGCAGCGTTCGGCCTCGTCCATGACGTGGGAGGAGACGAGGATCGTCGTGCCGCGGCCGGCGGCGAGGTCGTGGAAGAGGTTCCAGAGGTCGCGGCGCAGGACCGGGTCGAGGCCGACGGTCGGTTCGTCGAGGACGAGCAGCTCGGGGGTGCCGAGCAGGGCGACGGCGAGGGAGACGCGGCTGCGCTGGCCGCCGGAGAGGTTGCCGGCGAGGGCGTCGGCGCGGGTGGTGAGGTCCACGTCGGTGATGGCCCGGGCGACGGCTTCGGCGCGGCGGGCGGCCGCGGCGCGTCCGGGGTCTAGAACGGCGGCGAAGTAGTCGAGGTTCTGCCGGACGGTGAGGTCGTCGTAGACGGAGGGCGCCTGGGTGACGTAGCCGATGCGGGAGCGGAGGCGGGGGTGGCCGGCGGGGCGGCCGAGGACGTCGAGGGTGCCGGTGACGTGGGCCTGGGTGCCGACGACGGCGCGCAGGAGGGTGGACTTGCCGCAGCCGGAGGGGCCGAGGAGGCCGGTGATGCGGCCTCGGGGGACGTCGAAGGCGAGGGCGTCGAGGACGGTGCGGGGGTTGCGGCCGGTGCCGCGTCGGACGGTGAGTCCGCGGGCGTGTACGGCGGGGGCGGTGGCGTCCGGGGTGGGGGCGGGGGCCTCGGGGGTGGGGGGCGGCTCTTCCCCCCGCTGCTTATTCATCATGTGATGAATAATGCTCCTGGCGGTGCCCGGGCGTCAATGAGCCGGAGGCGGGACCCGTCCTACTTCTTGCGCTTGGGGCGGCGGGCGGCCGGGTTGCCGGTACGGGCGCCGCGGCGGCGGGCGAATTCGGCCTCGGCGCGCTCGTACTCGGCGCGGTGGAGCCTCTCGCCGGGGGCCTCCATGAAGCAGCGCAGGAAGTACGCGACGAGGGAGCCGATGAAACCGATCGCCTTCAGACCCTTGAGCGCGGCCTCGTCGGAGGACGGGGCGGGGCGGCGGCCGAAGGACTCCCAGGTCTTGGCGAAGGCGATGGAACTGGCGATCGCGAAGAGGATGACGACGGAGATGCTGAGGAACGGACCGACGTTGCCGATCTCCAGGCCCTCGTAGGCGAGGCGCAGGAGGTAGGCGCCGATGACGGCGGCGGCGAGCGCGCCGACGGCGAGGCCGGCGCGGCGCAGGGCGTAGCCGTTGTCGTGTTCCACCCAGGTGGTGCCGAAGAACTTGATCGGCTCGGGCCGCGGGCCGGGGGCCGGCTCGGCCGGGCTGGTGCGCCGGCCCTGGCCCTGGGGCTGACCCTGGGCCCGGTCCTGGTTCTGGCCCCGGTCCTGGCTCTGGTCTCGCTGCTGGTCGTCGCTCACAGCAGCGATTATCCCCCGGCGGGCCGGACCGGCCGGGGGCGTCTCGCGTGGCGGAACGGGAACCCCGGCCCGGCCGGACGGAAAGGGACGGACTAGCCGCAGCGGCCGGTGACGTAGCCGTCGCTGCCGGTCTTGACGTAGGCGTCGGAGACGAACTGGCCGTTGCCGATGCAGTCCCAGAGGTCGGTGGTGCCGTACGGGCCGCTGACCGTCGTACCGGGGCACTGGCAGCGGATGGTGACGCTGGCGCCCAGCGGCAGGACGCGCGAGACCGAGTACTGGGTGCCCGGGCCGCTACGGACGTTGACCTGGTGGCCCGGGGCCACCGGGAAGGTCGGGAAGCCGGACGCGGCGGCCTCCACGTGGGCCTCCGCCTGGGCATCCACCTGGCTGGAAACGTTCTCAACGGACATGTGAAATCTCCCCCCATGGGTGTTGCTCTGCGCAACGCGCGCAGGGCAGCAAGCTCTTGGATGTTCCCACGGGCCATCGACTAGGCTCCGGCGGGGGTGGTGAGCGGTGCGATCGCGGAGCGCGGACTACGCAGGATTTCCGGAGTACGCCGGGCAGTACCGGCTCGAATCCGTGCTCGGCTCCGGCGGTATGGGCGTCGTCCACCTGGCCGCCTCCAGTTCGGGGCTGAAACTCGCCGTCAAGGTCGTACACGCCCAGCACGCGGTGGACCCGGAGTTCCGGGCGCGCTTCCGGCAGGAGGTGGCGGCCGCGCGGAGGGTGAGCGGGGCGTTCACCGCTCCCGTCGTCGATGCGGACCCGGACGCCGAGCGGCCGTGGATGGCCACCCTGTTCGTCGACGCCCCGACCCTGTCCGAGCGGGTACGGGAACGCGTGCTGGACCCCGTCGAGCTGACCCGGCTCGCCGCCGGGCTGGCCGAGGCCCTGCGGGACATCCACCGGGCGGGGGTCGTGCACCGGGACCTGAAGCCCAGCAACGTGCTGATGGCCCCCGACGGGGTGCGGGTCATCGACTTCGGCATCTCGCGCCCCTCCGACAGCGACCTGCACACCGAGACCGGCAAGCTGATCGGGACGCCGCCCTTCATGGCGCCGGAGCAGTTCCAGCGGCCCCGGGACGTGGGGACGGCCGCGGACGTGTTCGCGCTGGGCGCGGTGCTCGTGCACGCGGCGACCGGACGCGGGCCCTTCGACTCCGACAGCCACTACCTCGTCGCGTACCAGGTCGTGCACAGCGAGCCCGACCTGACGGGGCTGCCGGCGCGGCTCGTGCCGGTCGTGGCCCGCTGCCTGGCCAAGGATCCGCAGGAGCGGCCGACCGCCGACGCGCTGATCGCGGAGATCCGCAGCGTGACGTCCCGGACGGCGGAGGACACCCAGGCCTTCATACCGCACCCCCGCCCGCCCGGCCCCGACGAGGTGGGCACGCACCGCCGGGACGCGGAACCGCTCGTGGACGCCGCCCCCGAGACCGCGCCCCCGTCACGCCCCCGGCGGGGACGGCGCAGGGCCCTCGTGGCGGGCGGCGCCGCGTTGCTGCTGGCCGGCGCCGCCGCGGGCTGGCAGGCGTACGAGGGCGGGCGGGCCGGGGAAGCGGACCGGCGGGTGGCACCGGTGGCGGCGCAGCCCGCGGCCTTCGTCCCGTGGGCCGCGGAGGTGGGCGACCGTGCCGCGGGGAAACGGCTCGCGGCCTGTTCCGGGTCGGCCGGGGCCCTCTACTGCTCGGCGCGGGGCGTGGCCGTGGTGCGGCTCGACCCGGTGGACGGCTCGGTGCTGTGGTCGACGGCGTCGACGGCGCCGGCCGACCGTACGACGACGGACAGCGCCCCCGTGTACGGCGGCGGAGTGGTCGTCTCCGTCGCCTCGGGCAGCCGGCTGGTGCGGGCGCTCGACCCGGCGGACGGGAAGGAACGCTGGCAACGGCCCCTGCCCGACGGCACCCAGGTGGTGGCCGCCGGGGAGCGGCTCCTGCTGGCGGGGCCGGGCGGTGAGGTGACGGTCCTCGACGCGGCGACGGGCACGCCCCGGTGGACGAAGCGCATCGGCGGCGCGGGCTCCGAGTGGTGGGCGGCGTCCGACGAGCCGGGACGAACGGAGTTGTACGTCGCCACGCGCGACGCGTCCGGCAAGTCGACCCAACTGGCGGCCGTGGACCCGGAGAACGGGACCGAACGCTGGCGGACGGCCCGGCCGGGCCTGCTGCGGCCGGCCGGGGTGGCGGCCGGCGCCGTGCACCTGCTGGAGAACGACACCTCCAGCGCGACCCTCGCGGTCGTGCGCGTCGACCTGGCCACCCGGGCCGTGCGGCGGGTGCCGCTGGCGGCTCCGCTGCCCGACGCGGAGGCGGCCCTCGGCCCCGACGGAACCGTGTACGCCTTCGGCACCGGGGGCAGGCTCGTGGCCGTCGGCGCCGACCGGGAACTGTGGAGGCTGGAGACGGGCACGGCCTCCGCCTCGCGCCCCGTCTTCATGGAAGGGCGGCTGTACCTGACCGCGCCGGACGGGCGGCTGCTGGCGGCGGACGCGGCGGCCGGCCGGCTCGTGGGCCAGACGAAGATCCGCATGGGCAACGGGCAGGACACCTTCAGCTCCGCCCTCCCCGCCCCGGTGGCCGCCGACGGCAGGGTCTTCGCCTCCGCGCCCGACGGGACGGTCTTCTCCGTGGACGCGCGGAACCCCGCCGGATGGTGAAGCGCCCGGCGGGGTTCGCGGCGGCCGGGGCTCAGCCCAGGAGGGACACGTCGCGGACCGCGCCCTTGTCGGCGCTGGTGGCCATGGCGGCGTAGGCGCGCAGGGCCGCGGAGACCTTGCGCTCGCGGTTCTTCGGGGCGTAGACGCCGCCCAGGGCCTCGTGGCGGGCCGCGAGGGTGGCCTCGTCGACGAGGAGCTCGATCGAACGGTTCGGGATGTCGATCCGGATCCGGTCGCCGTCCTCCACGACCGCGATGGTGCCGCCCGAGGCCGCCTCCGGGGAGGCGTGGCCGATGGACAGGCCCGAGGTGCCGCCGGAGAAGCGGCCGTCGGTGACCAGCGCGCAGACCTTGCCGAGGCCGCGGCCCTTGAGGAAGGAGGTCGGGTAGAGCATCTCCTGCATGCCGGGGCCGCCGCGCGGGCCCTCGTAGCGGATGACGACGACGTCTCCCGCCTTGATCTCCTTGCGGAGGATCTTGTCGACGGCCTCGTCCTGCGACTCGCAGACGACGGCCGGGCCCTCGAAGGTCCAGATCGACTCGTCGACACCGGCCGTCTTCACGACGCACCCGTCCACGGCGATGTTGCCGCGCAGCACCGCCAGGCCGCCGTCCTTGGAGTAGGCGTGCTGCACCGAGCGGATGCAGCCTCCCTCGGCGTCCAGGTCGAGGGTGTCCCAGCGCTCGGACTGGGAGAACGCGGTCGCGGAACGCTTGCAGCCGGGGGCCGCGTGCCACAGCTCCATGGCCGTCTCGGAGGCGGTGCCGGAGCGGGCGTCCCACTCGGCCAGCCAGTCCTCCAGGTTCGCCGAGTGGACGGAGGTGACGTCCTTGTTGAGCAGCCCGCCGCGGTGCAGCTCGCCCAGGATGGCGGGGATGCCGCCGGCCCGGTGGATGTCCTCCATGTAGTACGTGCCGCCGGGCGCCACGTTCGGCGCGACCTTGGACAGGCACGGGACGCGGCGCGAGACCTCGTCGATGTCGGTCAGGTCGTAGTCCAGGCCCGCCTCCTGCGCCGCGGCCAGCAGGTGCAGGATCGTGTTCGTGGAGCCGCCCATGGCGATGTCCAGGGCCATGGCGTTCTCGAAGGCCTGGCGGGTGGCGATGTTGCGCGGCAGGACGGACTCGTCGCCGTCCTCGTAGTAGCGCTTGGTGATCTCCACGACCGTGCGGCCGGCGTCCTCGTACAGGGCGCGGCGGGCGGTGTGCGTGGCGAGGACCGAGCCGTTGCCCGGCAGGGCCAGGCCGATGGCCTCGGCGAGGCAGTTCATGGAGTTGGCGGTGAACATGCCCGAACACGAACCGCAGGTCGGACAGGCGTTCTCCTCGATCCGGAGCACGTCCTCGTCCGAGACGTTCTCGTTGGAGGCCTCGACCATGGCGTCGATCAGGTCCAGCTTGCGGACGGTGCCGTCGACGAGGATGGCCTGCCCGGCCTCCATCGGGCCGCCGGACACGAACACGACCGGGATGTTGAGCCGCATCGCGGCCATCAGCATCCCGGGAGTGATCTTGTCGCAGTTGGAGATGCAGATCAGCGCGTCCGCGCAGTGCGCCTCGACCATGTACTCCACGGAGTCCGCGATCAGGTCGCGCGAGGGCAGGGAGTACAGCATTCCGCCGTGCCCCATGGCGATGCCGTCGTCGACCGCGATGGTGTTGAACTCGCGCGGGATCGCACCGGCGGCACGGATGGCGTCGGAGACGATCCGGCCGACCGGCGCCAGGTGGGTGTGGCCGGGGACGAACTCCGTGAAGGAGTTGGCGACCGCGATGATCGGCTTGCCGATGTCCTCGCTCGCTACGCCCGACGCGCGCATCAGCGCACGTGCGCCTGCCATGTTGCGGCCGTGGGTGACGGTGCGGGACCTCAGCTCGGGCATCGGGTTCACTCCCCATGAGTGCGGCCGGCCCGACGGACGCGGCCGCGACTGTAGATATGAATCAGTTACGAGGCTACGCCTCCGGACCGCGATACGGACAGGTTGTCCGGATGCCGGGACGCGCGGCTCATTCTCCGGTCAGGTACCGCTGGAGCGTCGGCGCCACGAGGGCCACGATCTCCTCCGGGTCCGCGGACGCGAGGGGCTCGACCTGGACGACGTACCGCAGCAGCGCGATGCCGATCATGTGCGAGGCGGCCAGTTCGGCGCGGAACGTGGGATCGGGGACGTTCAGGTCGGCGGCCACCCGCTCCAGGACCCGGCGCAGGATCAGCCCGCGCAGGACCTTCGCCGCCGCCTCGTGGGTGAGGGCGGACCGGATCACGGCGAGCAGCGGGGCCCGGGTGACCGGGTTCTCCCAGACGCCGAGGAAATAGCGGGCGAGCCGCTCCCCGATGCCGTCCGGGCCCTCGCCGAGGAGTGCCGGCACGACCAGGGCGGGCTCCAGGCTCACCTCGATCGCGGCGGCGAACAGCTCGTCCTTGCTGCCGAAGTAGTGGTGCACCAGCGCCGGGTCCACCCCGGCGACCTTCGCGATGCCGCGCACGGACGTCTTGTCGTACCCGCGCTCCGCGAAGACCTCCCGGGCGGCGAGGCGGATGACCTCCTGGGTGCCGGGCCCGTCCCCGGCCTCGTCCTGGCGGGGCCGGCCCGGGCCGCGCCGCCGCTTCGCGGGCTCCGTCATCGGCGGCGGGCCGGGTCCGCGAGGTGCAGGCGGGTGAAGGCCAGGGCCTCGGCGAGGTCGGCCTCGCGCTCGGCGGAGGACATCGCCCGCCGGGTGTTGACCTCGATGACGACGTGCCCGTCGAAGGAGGTCCGGGCCAGCCCGGCCAGCAGCTCGGCGCAGGGCTGCGTACCGCGCCCGGGAACCAGGTGCTCGTCCTTCGCGGAACCGTTGCCGTCGGCGAGGTGGATGTGGGCGAGCCGGTCGCCCATCCGGTCGATCATCGCGCCGGCGTCCGTACGGGCGGTCGCGGTGTGGGACAGGTCGACGGTGAAATGCCGGTAGTCGTCCTTGGTGACGTCCCACTCGGGCGCGTAGGCGAGCATCTCGCGGTCGCGGTAGCGCCACGGGTACATGTTCTCCACGGCGAACCGGACGTCGGTCTCGTCGGCCATCCGCCAGATCCCGGTGACGAAGTCCCGGGAGTACTGCCGCTGCCAGCGGAACGGCGGGTGCACGACCACGGTCGACGCCCCGAGCCTCTCGGCCGCGGCCTGGGCCCGCTGGAGCTTGGTCCACGGATCGGTGGACCACACGCGCTGGGTGATCAGCAGGCAGGGCGCGTGCACGGCCAGGATGGGCACGTGGTGGTGGTCGGACAGCCGGCGCAGGGCGTCGACGTCCTGGCTGACCGGGTCCGTCCAGACCATGACCTCGACGCCGTCGTAGCCGAGGCGCGCGGCGATCTCGAAGGCGGTCGCCGTGGACTCCGGGTAGACGGAGGCCGTGGAGAGCGCGACTTTCGGGATCCGGACTGGTTCTGCCACGGGGACAGATTACGGGGCCCTTGCCCTGTCCGGGCCAGGGCGGGGTGCAAGGGGCCGAATCCCCTCAACCCGGCCGCCGCCAGACCAGCGTGTAACCGCGCCCCGGGCAGCCCCTAGTTACGCACCCGGACCCGCGACGAGGACCCGGTCCCGGCCCCCACGTCGAGGGCCCGCCCGACCCGTCGCGGCAACTGCCGCAGGATCCAGGGGTGGTAGGCCCGGTTGCGGTCCCGGGGAGCGCCATCGCGGTACGCGGGGGCCCGGAGCGATCACGAACCACCGGCCCCGGACGGCCGGCAGGCGCCGAGCGATGAGGAGCGCGTAGCGATCTGGTGCGCATGGGGCCCGCCAGGCTGATCTGGTCGTCATTTGGGGTGGGTGAGAGGCGGTCTGGTCCCGGAAGGGGGCGCGAGGGGGCCGTGTGCCCGGCCGGCCGACGCCCGGCCCCTCGCCTCAGCGCTGACGGGGCCGCTCCTGCCGGTCCGTCCCCGTGACCGTTCTTTTGGGGGGTTCCCGTCGGTCTTCGGCTTTCCGGGGTGGGGCGGTCGGTCAAGGGTGGCCGAAGGCCATCGCGAAGCGACGCGACGACGAAGGAGGAGCGCCCTTGAGGGACCGGTCCACCCCGGAGAGACGATGAGACTGACGGGAAACCACCAAACCATCCCCGATCCGGATCACGGGGACCCCGCCCCCCGAGCCCCCGACCCCCGTGCCGGCGCCGTTACGGCAGGTGGTCCAGGCGGCGGAGGATCACGCCTTCGCGGAGGGCCCAGGGGCAGATTTCGAGTTCGTCGACGCCGAAGAGGTCCATGGTGGCCTCGGCCACCATGGCGCCCGCCAGGAGCTGGGAGGCGCGGCCGTCGGAGACGCCGGGGAGGGCGGTGCGTTCGGCCGTGGTCATCGCGGTGAGGCGCGGGACCCATTCCGCGAGGGACTTGCGGGTCAGGTCGCGCTGGATGTAGAGGCCGTCGGCCTCCCTGGCCGCACCCGCGATGCGGGCCAGCTGCTTGAAGGTCTTCGAGGTGGCGACCACGTGGTCCGGCATGCCGAAGCGGCTGAATTCTCCGACGGTACGGGCGATCTGGGCCCGTACGTGCCTGCGCAGGGCCTTCACGTCCGCCGGGTCCGGCGGGTCGCCGGGCAGCCAGGCCGAGGTGAGGCGGCCGGCGCCGAGGGGGAGGGAGACGGCGGTGTCGGGGTCCTCGTCGATGCCGTACGCGATCTCCAGCGAACCGCCGCCGATGTCGAGGACGAGGAGCTTTCCGGCGGACCAGCCGAACCACCGCCGGACGGCCAGGAAGGTGAGCCGGGCCTCGTCCTCGCCGCTGAGGACGGGCAGCTCGATGCCGGTCTCGGCCTTGACCCGGGCGAGGACCTCGTCGGCGTTCGTGGCTTCCCGTACCGCGCTGGTGGCGAAGGGCAGCAGGTCCTCGCAGCCCTTGTCCTCGGCGGCCTGTACGGCCTCGCCGATGACCGCGACGAGGCGCTCGATGCCCTCGGGGCTGACCGCTCCGTGCTCGTCGAGCAGTTCCGCCAGCCGCAGCTGCACCTTGTGCGAGTGCGCGGGAAGGGGGCGCGCGCCGGGGTGCGCGTCGACCACCAGCAGATGAATCGTGTTCGAACCCACGTCAAGGACACCGAGTCTCATACGAGAAACGCTACTGGGCGGAACGCGTAGGGGTGGAGTAAGGGGCGCTTAGGCTTGGGTTTGTGCCAAATACGAAGAAGGCCAACAAGACCCGGTCGAAGAAGGCCAAGGGCCAGGAGCAGCACGACGAGACGGGACTGGACTTCCCCCGGGCCTGGGTGGAGTTCCCCGACCCCGCCGACGACGAGCAGATCTTCCGCTGCGACCTGACCTGGCTGACCTCGCGCTGGACGTGCATCTTCGGCAGCGGCTGCCAGGGCATCCAGGCGGGCCGCGCCGACGACGGCTGCTGCACGCTCGGCGCGCACTTCTCCGACGAGGACGACGAGAAGCGGGTCGCGGAGAACGTCGCCCGGCTCACGCCCGAGGTGTGGCAGTTCCACGACGTCGGCAGCGAGAGCGGCTGGACGCAGTTCGACGACGACGGGGAGAAGCAGACCCGCCGCTGGGACGGGGCCTGCATCTTCCTGAACCGGCCCGGCTTCCCGGCCGGCGCGGGCTGCTCCCTGCACATCCTGGCGCTGAAGGGCGGGCAGGAGCCGCTGGAGACGAAGCCGGACGTGTGCTGGCAGCTCCCCATCCGCCGGACGTACGACTGGATCGACCGGCCGGACGACACCCGGGTCCTCCAGGTGTCGATCGGCGAGTACGACCGCCGCGGCTGGGGGCCGGGCGGTCACGACCTGCACTGGTGGTGCACGTCGGCGACCTCGGCGCACGGGGCCGGCCAGCCCGTGTACGTGTCGTACCGGGCGGAGCTGACGGAGCTGATGGGCAAGGAGGGCTACGAGGCCCTCGTCGCCCTGTGCGAGGCGCGGCTGGCGTCGCTGCTGCCGATGGCGCCGCATCCGGCGGACCCGGCGTAAGGCGGGCCCGCCGACGACCGGCAGACGGCGAACGGCAGGACCCGCCACCCGGCAGACGACAGGACCCACCGCCACAGCGCCCGCCATCCCGCCCTAAGCCCCCGACGGCCCCGGCCCGGACCCCGATCCCTCCCCCGACCCCTCCCCGGGGGAAACCGTTCCTCCTGAGGAGGGTTCCGGCGTCGGCGTCGGGGTGGCGGGGTCCGTCGGGGTCGGGGTCGGTGTGGGCGTCGGGGTCGGCGTCGGGGGCTCCGGCGGTGTGGGGGTGGGCGTCGGGGTCGCGGTGGAGGCCGGGGGCGGCTCCGGGGTGGGGGCCGGGCGGCCCCGGCCCTGGATGGAGACGACCGCGCCGGCCGGGTCCACCCCGACGCGGGCGCTCCAGGCGCCGACGGGCTGTCCGGCGGTGTCCACGGTGATCCGTAGGGTGACCGATTCTCCGGGTTCCAGCGTGCCCGCCGTCTGGCTCGCCCGCAGCCAGGGGGCGTCCGACCAGAGCCGCCAGTCGACGGGGTTTCCGCCCGAGGCGGTGAGGGTGAGCAGGGTGACGGCGCCCCGGGTCGTGGCGGCCACGGTGAGCCGGCCGGGGGCTCCGGGGCCGGCCGCTTCCGGGGTGGCCGGCTGGCCGGCGCTGATGACCTCGACGGAGACGTCGGGGGCCGCGCTGCCGGGGGCGAAGCCGGGCTCGCCGGTGGTGTGGGCGGTGTTGCCGGTGTTCTCGTACGCGGTGAGCGGGCGGCCGTCGGCGTACGGCGGCGGGATCTCGGACTCGCTGGCCGAGATCCGGGTTCCCTCGCCCCCGACGGGCTCGCCGGTGGTGGGGGCTCCGCGGTAGGCGGCCCAGAGCGCGATGACGGGCGCCGCGACGACGGTGGCGACGACGGTGGTGGTCACGGCCCGGGCCCGGAGCCTGTCGCGGCGGGCGGCCCGGTCCTTGGGGTCCATGGGGAAGCCGGTGCGGTCGAAGCGCGGGCCGGGGCGTCCGCCGCGGCGCCGGCCGGAGCGCAGCATGGCGGCGTGGACGGCGGTGCGGGGGGCCGGGACGAGGGGGAGCGCGGCGTTGACGCCGCCGGTGCCGGGCCAGGGAGCGCCTGCGCCGACGCGTTCGGCGGCGCGGCGGCAGCGCGGGCAGTCGTCGACGTGGCGGACGAGCTCGGCGCGCAGGGAGCTGGACAGCAGGACGTTGCCGTCGCCGCCGTCCCCGTCGTCGCCGGTGAGCCGGGAGACGGCCGGGCAGTTGCCGGTTTCGACGACGGCGAGGGCGGCGCGGGTGCGTTCCACCTCGCAGGCGGCCCCGGACAGCAGTTCCCGGGCGGCGGCGGGGCCGGTGCCGAGGACGGAGGCGAGTTCGGGGACTCCGAGGCGGTGGCGTACGGCGAGTTCGAGGGCTTCGCGCTGTTCGGGGGTGGTGCCGGCGGCTTCGGGCCAGGCGAGCCGGGCGAGTTCGGTACGACGGTAGGCGCTGACGTCGAGCCCGCGGTGCGCCCCCGGCGCATGGGCGGGGTCCGCATGCTCCGGCGCACGCCGGGCGGCATGCGCCCCCTGGCGGGCGCGCCGCTGCTCGGCGAGCCGGCGCAGGCAGGCCCAGCGGGCGAGGGCGTACAGCCAGGCGCGCCGTTCGCCTTCGTCGGGGCAGCGCCCGGGGTGGCGTTCGGCGACGGCGAGGACGTCGCCGAGCACGTCGGTGGCGGTGTCGTGATCGCAGAGGACCGACAGGCAGTACGTGAACAGGCCGTCCAGGTAGGGCTCGTGCCGGAAGGGGGGCGGCTGTTCGACGGCGTCCGGGGTGTACGGGATGTTCGGAGTGTCCGAGCTGTACGGGGTGTACGGGGTGTCCGGGACACCCGGAGCATCGGGGGTACCGGCAGGAACACCGTCCGTCATGTCGGCCGCACCCGTCTCCTCGGGCCCGTGGGACCCTTCGGTCCTCTCGGCAGCCCCGTCGGCCGGGGCGGGCGCGTCCCCCGTCGGACCCGCGGCGGGCATGCGCCCGTGCGCCCGGTGTGCGCCGGTGCGCGATGCGGGGTCTCGCTGGTTGCTGCTGTTCACCTGGCGACCGTAGGCGGCAGGCCGGTGACGGCCCGGAAGCCTTCAGCAGTTTTAGTCCTTACGGGTGAACAGATCGCCACCCCGCTGACAGCGCCCCTGACGACCGTGTCCGCCGGCCGCCCCGACGGGGGCGCGCGGGCGCGAAGGGGGGCGGCTCCTGCGATCCCCCGCCGAGCCCCGCCGGCCACCGCCGCCCGGCGTTGTCGGTGGCGGCGGCTACCGTGGGGCGCATGGCTGCCCGCACCGCTCGTTCATCCGCCAAGGACCGGCCGTCCTACCGCTGCACCGAGTGCGGCTACACGACCGCGAAATGGCTCGGGCGCTGCCCGGAGTGCCAGGCCTGGGGCACCGTCGAGGAGATGGGCGGCGCGCCCGCCGTACGGACCACGGCGGCCGGGCGCGTGTCCTCGCCCGCGCTGCCGATCGGCCAGGTCGACGGCCGGACCGCGACCGCCCGCAGCACCGGCGTCGACGAACTGGACCGGGTCCTGGGCGGCGGGCTGGTCCCCGGGGCCGTCGTCCTGCTGGCCGGGGAGCCCGGCGTCGGCAAGTCGACGCTGCTGCTCGACGTCGCGGCGAAGGCGGCCAGCGGCGACCACCGCACCCTCTACGTCACCGGCGAGGAGTCGGCGAGCCAGGTACGGCTGCGGGCCGACCGCATCAACGCCCTCAACGACCACCTCTACCTCGCCGCCGAAACCGACCTGTCCGCGGTACTGGGCCACCTCGACGCCGTGAAGCCGTCCCTGCTGGTCCTGGACTCCGTACAGACCGTCGCCTCCCCCGAGATCGACGGCGCGCCCGGCGGCATGGCCCAGGTGCGCGAGGTGGCCGGGGCCCTGATCCGGGCCTCCAAGGAGCGGGGCATGTCCACGCTCCTCGTCGGCCACGTCACCAAGGACGGGGCGATCGCGGGCCCCCGCCTGCTGGAGCACCTGGTGGACGTGGTGCTCAGCTTCGAGGGCGACCGGCACGCGCGGCTGCGCCTGGTGCGCGGCGTGAAGAACCGCTACGGCGCCACCGACGAGGTCGGCTGCTTCGAACTGCACGACGAGGGCATCACCGGACTCGCCGACCCGAGCGGCCTGTTCCTCACCCGGCGTGCCGAGGCCGTGCCCGGGACCTGCCTGACGGTGACCCTGGAGGGCAAGCGTCCGCTGGTCGCCGAGGTGCAGGCGCTGACCGTCGACTCGCAGATCCCCTCCCCCCGCCGGACCACGTCCGGGCTGGAGACCTCCCGCGTGTCGATGATGCTGGCCGTGCTGGAGCAGCGCGGCCGGATCACGGCGCTGGGCAAGCGGGACATCTACAGCGCGACCGTGGGCGGGGTGAAGCTGACCGAGCCGGCCGCGGACCTGGCGATCGCGCTGGCGCTGGCCTCGGCCGCCAGTGACGTGCCGCTGCCGAAGAACCTCGTCGCGATCGGGGAGGTGGGGCTCGCCGGTGAGGTGCGGCGGGTGACCGGCGTGCAGCGGCGCCTCGCGGAGGCGCACCGGCTGGGCTTCACGCACGCGCTGGTGCCGGCGGATCCGGGCAAGGTCCCGGCCGGCATGAAGGTGACCGAGGTCGCGGACATGGGCGAGGCGCTGCGGGCGCTGCCGCGCGGCCGGTCGCGTACGCCGGCCAAGGAGCGGGGTGCCGAAGCCACGGGACGCGGAGCCGAATAGGCACGCGGACCGAAGGGGAACACCGGGCCGGACAAGAAGACGACGGACGCGGCACGACACGAGCGCGACAAGGGCGGGACAAGAGCGGAATCAGAGGGTCCGCCAACCGGCCGGGCAGCAGGTCAGGAGCCCCGTTCCGGCCCCCGCGGGAACGATGCGGGTCAAGGCACGGCGGGCGCGCAGCCCGCGCCGGTAGACTTTGTGCTGGTCCGCCCGGCCGTACGCACGCCCTCGTGCCCGTGGCGCGGGGCGGTACGACCCGCGACCGGAGGAGTGCAGTGGCAGCCAAGGACGGGGCAGCAGCATCCGGCAAGTCGGGCGCGGGCGCCAGGCAGGAGGCGATGATGCGCGCCTCTCTGAGCGCGGTCGCGCCTGGTCAGCCCCTGCGTGACGGTCTGGAGCGGATCGTCCGGGGCAACACGGGCGGGCTCATCGTCCTCGGCATGGACAAGAGCGTCGAGGCGATGTGCACCGGCGGTTTCGTGCTGGACGTGGAGTTCACCGCGACCCGGCTGCGCGAGCTGTGCAAGCTCGACGGCGCGCTCATCCTCGACAAGGACATCACCAAGATCCTGCGGGCCGGCGTGCAGCTGGTACCGGACGCCTCGATCCCCACGGAGGAGACCGGCACCCGGCACCGCACCGCGGACCGCGTCTCCAAGCAGTGCGGTTTCCCCGTCGTCTCCGTCTCCCAGTCGATGCGGCTGATCGCCCTCTACGTCGACGGCGAGCGGCGGGTCCTGGAGGAGTCCGGGGCGATCCTGTCGCGCGCGAACCAGGCCCTGGCCACGCTGGAGCGCTACAAGCTGCGCCTCGACGAGGTCGCGGGGACGCTGTCCGCGCTGGAGATCGAGGACCTGGTGACGGTCCGCGACGTGACGGCCGTCGCCCAGCGGCTGGAAATGGTCCGCCGGATCGCGACCGAGATCGCCGAGTACGTGGTCGAACTGGGCACGGACGGGCGACTGCTGTCGCTCCAGCTGGACGAGCTGACGGTCGGCATCGAGCAGGAGCGGGAGCTGGTGATCCGCGACTACGTCCCGGAGCCGACGGCGAAGCGTTCCCGCACGGTGGACGAGGCCCTTCCGGCCCTGGACGCGCTGACGCACCCCGAGCTGCTGGAGCTGGCGATCGTGGCGCGGGCCCTGGGGTACACGGGCTCTCCGGAGACCCTGGATTCGGCCGTGTCGCCGCGCGGTTACCGGCTGCTGGCGAAGGTGCCGAGGCTGCCGGGGGCGATCATCGAGCGGCTCGTGGAGCACTTCGGCGGACTGCAGAAGCTGCTCGCGGCGAGCGTGGACGACCTGCAGACGGTGGACGGCGTGGGCGAGGCCCGCGCCCGGAGCGTCCGCGAGGGCCTGTCGCGCCTCGCGGAGTCCTCGATCCTGGAGCGCTACGTCTGACGGCGGCGCCTCTGACACTGATGAAGACGGCGGGGGGGGGGGGGGGGGGGGGGGGGGGGGGGGCCCGCGGGGGGGGGGGGGGGGCCGGGCGGGGGGGGGGGGCGGGGCGGGGGGGGGGGCGGCCGCGGGGGGCGGGGGGGGGGCGGGCCCCCGCCCCCCCCCTCCCCGGGGCCCCCCCCCCGCCGGCCCCCCCCCCCCCCCCCCGCCCCGCCGGGGGGGGCCCCCCCCCCCCCCCCCCCCCCCCGCCGTCTTCATCAGTCCCTGCCGTCAGTCCTGCTTCAGGACGAAGGAGGTCTGCGCCACCGGCATGCCCGGGGCCTTGACCTCGACGACGTAGGTGTCGGGGGTCGCGCTGCCCGCGGGCGGCGTCTGGCACTGGTCGGGGGCGCTGAACTTGCGGTCCCATTCCAGCGACTGCGTCGTCTCGCCCTTCGCCGGCACCCGGAAGAAGGCGTTGGCGGCGCCCGTCGGGCAGTCGCCGGAGGACCAGACGGCCTTGGCGCCGGTCGCCTGAAGGATGGTCAGGACGGCCTGCTTCGGGCCGAGTCCGACCTTGCAGGTACTGCCGGAGATGTTGCGGACGAGCAGTTCGAGACGGGGCTTCTCGTTCGTCTCGTACTCGTTCTTGACGCTCTTGACCTCCCACTGGAGGGCGCCCGGGGCGCACGTGGGCAGCGGGGAGTCCGCCGGCACCTGGGCCGGGCCGCCGCCGCCCGGGCCCGCCGAGCCGCCCGAGCCGGAGCTGCCGCCGGTTCCGGTGCCGCTTCCGGGTTCGCCGTTCTTGCCGGCCCCGCCCGCGCCGCCGTCGGAACCGGAACCCGTACCGGTACCCGGTTCGGTACGCCCGCCCGGAGCCTGACTGATCGCCGGACCGGACGGTGCCGGGCCCGCCGTGATCGTCCCCTGGGGGCCGGAGCCGTCGCCGCCGTTCTTGCCGTTCGTACTCGACTTGCCCGCGCCGGAGCTGACGGCCCATACGGCGAGGAGCGCGAAGAGCGCGACAACTGACGCCAGCACGGCCCTCCTTCGCCAATAGATGGAGGAGGGGAGCGGCCCGACCGGATTGCGCATAGATCCCACGCACCGAACCTTACGAGAACTCCCGCCGCGATCAGCGCCCCCCATGCCGCGCAACCGGAGGGTTTTGCCGATGATCATCCTGGAGGCCTAGCGCGGATCGTAAAATTCCGGCCAAGGGTCTGATGCGGCCGCGATCTTCCGTTGAGTACGGTCTGTGACCATGGACAGCTCCGACCTCTATCGCGACATCACCGACTTCGCCCATGACACGCCCCCTTGGGTGCAGTCGGCCTTCGAGGTCTGGACCGAATACGGGCTCCTGCTCTTCGGCCTGCTCTTCATAGCCGTGTGGTGGCGCTCGCGCGGGCGGGACGACCGGGCCGTCGCCCTCGCCGTGCTGGCGCCGCTGGTCACCGCCTTGACGTACGTCGCCTCCGAACTGGTGAAGTCGACCGTCGACGAGGAACGGCCCTGCCGCGCCGTGGCCGGGGCCGCCGCCTCCCTGGTCGCCTGCCCGGAGTACGGGGACTGGTCCTTCCCGAGCAACCACTCCGCCATCGCGGGCGGCGCGGCCGTCGCCCTCGCCCTGGCCGCGCCCCGCCTCGCGCTGCTGACGCTGCCGGTGGCCGTGCTGATGGCCTTCTCCCGGGTGTACGTCGGGGTGCACTACCCGCACGACGTGGGCATGGGCCTGCTGCTGGGGGCCTCGCTGGGCGCCCTCCTGATGGTCGCGCTGGCCGGTGTGATCAGTCGGATCGTGGCCGCCGTACGGGCGAGCCGTGCCCCCGTGGCCGTCTGGTTCACCGGTCCGGGCCCGGCGCGCTGAGCCCGAAACGTGCCAGGATGCCGTCTGCCATGACTGCATCCACCACTTCTTCCCCCGACGTCTCCCACGCGCTGCACTCCCCCGTCATCGCGTGGTTCGACGAGCACGCCCGCGACCTGCCCTGGCGCCGCCCCGAGGCCGGCCCCTGGGGGGTCATGGTCAGCGAGTTCATGCTCCAGCAGACCCCCGTCAGCCGGGTCCTGCCGGTCTACGAGCAGTGGCTCGCCCGGTGGCCCCGGCCGGCCGACCTGGCCGCCGAGGCCCCCGGCGAGGCCGTCCGCGCCTGGGGGCGGCTCGGCTACCCCCGCCGGGCCCTGCGCCTGCACGGCGCGGCCACGGCCATAACGGAACGGCACGGCGGCGACGTACCGCGCGAGCACGCGCAGCTGCTGGCGCTGCCCGGGATCGGCGAGTACACGGCCGCCGCGGTGGCCTCCTTCGCGTACGGGCAGCGGCACGCGGTGCTGGACACCAACGTCCGCCGGGTCTTCGCCCGCACCGCGACCGGCGTCGAATACCCGCCGAACGCCACCACGGCCGCCGAACGGCGCCTGGCGCGGGCCCTGCTCCCCGAGGACGAGGCGACGGCCGCCCGCTGGGCTGCGGCCTCGATGGAACTCGGCGCCCTCGTGTGCACCGCCAAGAGCCCGGACTGCGTCCGCTGCCCGGTCGCGGGGCTGTGCGCGTGGCGCCTCGCCGGGAAGCCCGCGCACGACGGACCGCCGCGGCGCGGCCAGACGTACGCCGGGACGGACCGCCAGGTGCGCGGCAAACTGCTGGCCGTGCTGCGCGACGCGGTCGGTCCGGTTCCGCAGGCGGTCCTCGACGCGGTGTGGGACGAGCCCGTGCAGCGGGCCCGGGCCCTGGACGGGCTGGTCTCCGACGGGCTGGTGGAGCCGCTCGCGCAGGGCATGTACCGGCTGCCGCAGAGCTGACCGCCCGGGCGGTCGAGAACTCCTCGATCCCGGCTCGTAGCTGACTCAACTATTCCGCTTCGGGCCGGGAAACCGCAGCTCACAGCCGCTGTTACACAACCTACGGCTGTCCGTGCGTCCACCGAAGGCTGACCCGCACAGTGCCGTGACAACCCGTCCGTACCTTCGGATCCGTAAGACGGCGGAGAGCGGTTGGACGGCAGCGGAGGCGGTCAGAGATGGCGCACGGCGAGGTACTCGGATTCGAAGAGTACGTACGCACCCGGCAGGACGCGCTGCTGCGCAGTGCCCGGCGCCTGGTCCCCGACCCCACCGACGCCCAGGACCTCCTCCAGACGGCCCTGGTGCGCACCTACGGTCGCTGGGACGGCATCGCCGACAAGTCCCTGGCCGACGCCTACCTGCGCCGCGTCATGATCAACACGCGGACCGAGTGGTGGCGGGCCCGCAAGCTCGACGAGGTCCCCACCGAGCAGCTCCCCGACGCCTCCGTCGAAGACGGCTCCGACCAGCGCGCCGACCGCGCCCTGCTGATGGACATCCTCAAGGTGCTCGCGCCCAAGCAGCGCAGTGTGGTCGTGCTGCGACACTGGGAGCAGATGAGCACCGAGGAGACGGCCGCGGCGCTCGGTATGTCGGCGGGAACCGTGAAGAGCACACTGCACCGCGCACTGGCCCGGCTCCGGCAGGAGCTGGAGAGCCGGGATCTGGACATGCGCGCGCTCGAACGCGGCGACCACACCATCCGGTACGAGGGGCGGGAGCGGTGCGCGGCCTGAACGGCCAAGAACTGAGTGACAGAGGTTCCCCCCCGGCAGGCGCCGGGAGGGGGCCGCTCGTACTGGTGTCGGCGGGGACGATCGTCCTCGTCGGCACCGTGCTGTTCGCGGTCGGCTGCTCGACCGGCGGCAGCGGGCTGCGCGACGGCGGCCCCGCCCACACGGACACCGTGGCGCGCACGGGCCGGCCGACGGACGGCGCGGACCCTGCGCCGGTGCCCCCCGGCCACGCCCCCGCGTCGGCCTCCGGCAGCCCCCTGAAGAAGGTCGACCCGGTCGCCCTCCTCAAGGCGGACCCCAAGGTCAGCCCGGCGATCAAACGGGACCTCAAGCCCTGCACGGGCAAGGAGTACCCGATCGACGTGAGCTACGGGAAGGTCACCGGGAACGGCACCGCCGACGTCATCGTCAACGTCCTGTCGTGCGCGGACGCGCTCGGGCTCGGCTCGTACGTGTACCGGGCCGACGGCGGGAAGTACGAGAATGTGTTCTCGGACGAACAGTCTCCCGTCTACGCGGAGATCGACCGGGGCGACCTGATGCTCATCAAACAGGTCTACGGCAAGGGCGACGCACTGGCCTATCCGTCCGGCGAGGACGTGATCACGTACCGCTGGAACGGGGAGAAGTTCACCGAGCAGGACCGTGTGCACACCGAGTACAGCAACGTGGTCGACGGCGGGGGCCAGCCCGCACCGGCCCTGACGCAGAAGAACTGAAGTGAGGCTGGGCATGGCCGAGACCCATGTGCTGTTCGTGGAGGACGACGACGTCATCCGCGAGGCCACGACCCTCGCGCTGGAGCGCGACGGGTTCGTGGTCACCGCCATGCCCGACGGGCTGTCCGGCCTGGAGTCCTTCCGGGCCGACCGGCCCGACATCGCGCTCCTCGACGTGATGGTGCCGGGGATGGACGGCGTGAGCCTGTGCCGCCGCATCCGCGACGAGTCCACCGTCCCCGTGATCATGCTGTCGGCGCGCGCCGACTCCATCGACGTGGTGCTGGGCCTGGAGGCGGGCGCCGACGACTACGTCACCAAGCCCTTCGACGGCTCGGTCCTCGTCGCCCGCATCCGCGCCGTCCTGCGCCGCTTCGGCCACGCCGGCGGCCCGCAGAACGGCGGCCCGAACGGCTCCGGCGAGGGGCAGGCCGGGGAACGCGGCGTACTGTCCTTCGGCGACCTGGAGGTCGACACCGAGGGCATGGAGGTCCGCAGGGCGGGCGCTCCCGTGGCGCTGACGCCGACCGAGATGCGGCTGCTGCTGGAGTTCTCCTCCGCGCCCGGCACCGTGCTCTCGCGCGACCGGCTGCTGGAGCGCGTCTGGGACTACGACTGGGGCGGCGACACCCGTGTCGTGGACGTCCACGTCCAGCGGCTGCGCACCAAGATCGGTCAGGACCGGATCGAGACGGTCCGGGGCTTCGGATACAAGCTGAAGGCATGAGGCGCTTCACCCTCCGTACGGGAATCCGCTGGAAGATCACACTCGCCATCGCCGCCGTGGGCGCCCTCACCGCGGTCGCGCTGAGCCTGGTCGTGCACAGCGCTGCCCGCGTGTCGATGCTGGAGAGCGCCCGCGACGCCGAACTGGAGCGCGTGCAGTACATCGCCACGCGCAACACCGACATGGGCCGCAAGCCCATCTGGGGCGCCAAGCTCAACGACCCGGAACTGCCCGCGCAGCTGCGGGAGAAGGCCCGTTCCGGACGGCGCGGCACCTACGTGCAGGAGAGCCCGCGCAAGGCTCCGGAGGTGTGGGCCGCCGTACCGCTCGGCAACGGGCAGGTGCTCTCCCTGCACCACCCCTTCCGGGAGAGCGCCAACATGGTGCGCGACCTGGACCGGGCGCTGGTCATCGGCTCCCTCTCCGTGGTGATCGGCGGCTCCGCGCTCGGGGTGCTCATCGGCGGCCAGATCTCGCGCCGCCTGCGCAAGGCCGCGGCCGCGGCGCAGCGGGTGGCGCACGGGGACCCCGAGGTGCGGGTGCGGGACGCCGTCGGCGGTGTCGTACGGGACGAGACGGACGACCTCGCGCGGGCGGTGGACGCCATGGCGGACGCCCTCCAGCAGCGGCTGGAGGCCGAGCGGCGGGTCACCGCGGACATCGCGCACGAGCTGCGGACCCCGGTGACGGGCCTGCTCACAGCTGCGGAACTGCTGCCTCCGGGGCGGCCCACGGAACTCGTACGGGACCGGGCTCAGGCGATGCGGGCGCTGGTCGAGGACGTGCTGGAGGTGGCCCGGCTGGACAGCGCGTCCGAGCGGGCCGAGCTCCAGGACGTGGCGCTGGGCGAGTTCGTGAGCCGGCGCGTGTCGGCGCTGATGCCGGAGGCGGGCGTACGGATCGTCGCCGACGAGATCGTCAGCACCGACCCGCGCCGGCTGGAGCGGATCCTCGGCAACCTCCTGGCCAACGCCGCGCGGTACGGGCAGCCGCCCGTCCAGGTCGACATCGAGGGCCGGGTCGTACGCGTCCGGGACCACGGGCCGGGCTTCCCCGAGGCCCTGCTCCGGGAGGGGCCGAGCCGCTTCCGGACCGGGTCGACGGACCGGGCGGGCGTCGGGCACGGGCTCGGCCTGACCATCGCGGAGGGCCAGGCCCGGGTCCTGGGCGCCCGGCTGACCTTCCGCAACGTCGCGGCGCCGGGCGGCGGCGAGGGCGAGGGTTCCGCGGCGGGTGCGGTGGCGGTGCTGTGGCTGCCGGAGCACGCGCCGACGGCGACGGGGAGCTTCCCGATCATCCAGCTGCCGGGGTGAGCCGGTCCGCCGGTCCGCCGCCCGGCGGGACGCCGGACCGCGTACGGCACGGGTGTCCGGGGATGCGGGGGCGCGGGTCCGCCACCGTTTCGCGGGCGGCGGCCGTTCGTTCGGCCACGGCGATGTTTTAGCATCCGTGCCATGACTGACGGTACGGATCGCCCCCACGGCCACCAGCCCGACCCCGCCGCCGGGAGCGGCGGCGGCTACGGATTCCCGCAGGGGATACCCGGCGGGTACGGGCAGCCCGGCTCCGGCCTGCCGGGTTCCGTACCGCCGAACCCCTACCAGCAGCCCCCGCAGGGTCAGGGGCAGCCGCAGCCCGGGCAGCCCCTCGGGGTGTTCCCGCCGGCGGAGCCGTTCCCCCCGGCCGAACCGTTTCCGCCCGCCGAGCCGTTCGCACCGGGACCGGAGGCTTTCGCTTCGTCCCCGCAGCCGGACTGGCAGGCGCTGGCCGACCGCACCGAGGCGCAGCAGCGCAAGCGGCGGCTGCTGACGATCGGGATCGGATCGCTCGCGGTCGTCCTGGTCGCGGCGGGTACGGCGTTCTTCCTGTTCCCGGGTTCCGATCAGCCCGACGACAAGCCGACGACGGCGGCCTCGGGATCTCCGAGCCCCTCGGGCGAGGAGGAGCCGCCCGAGTCGAAGGCTCCGGAGGACGACTCCCCCACCGTTGCCGGTGAGCCGAACCTGCTGCGCGACCGCAGCGGCAAGATGGGCATCGCCCTGGGACCGGGCGCCTCGCTCGGCGAACTGGCCAAGCGGACCGAGGTCAGGTTCAAGGGCACGGCCGACTCGTACGCGCAGGGCGCGGAGGCGGCCGTGGACGTGACGAAGAGCTTCACCGTCTCCACCCGCGCCTACAACGTCGCCGAGAACGGCTCCCGGATGGCGGTGAGCCAGGGCGACGGGGACTCGTACTCGTTCGAGCTGGGCTTCGAGGTGGTGAACGGCAAGAAGGCCTGGGTGTTCCGCGTCCAGACCGGCGACAAGGGCCAGGCGGCCACGGCGCAGCAGGTCGTGCTGGACAACGTCGACACCGTGCGGAACTGGGCCCTGCTGACGGGGACGTACGACGCGGAGAAGAAGACGATCGCGCTCTGGGTGGACGACAAGCCGGCCGGCCAGGCGCAGGTGTCGGGCATCTGGGCGGGCCCCGGGCCGCTCCAGCTGGGCCGGGCGCGCCACCACGGCATCTGGAGCGCGGCGTGGGACGGGCCGCTCGACCACATCCGGATCTTCGACCAGGCGCTGGGCCAGGAGCAGATCACCGGCCTGAAGAACAACAAGCTCGACAAGAAGACGAAGCCGACGCACTCCTGGCTGATCTGACCCGGCCTGCCCCCGTCTGACCCGCCGCCAGGACCGGTCGTCCGGGTTCCTGGCGGCCTCCGTGCTGCTTAGAGGCTGACGCCGGCGCTGCGCAGGAAGGTCACCGGGTTGATGGCCGAGCCGTAGTTCGGGGTGGTGCGGATCTCGAAGTGCAGGTGCGGGCCGCTGGAGTTGCCGGTGTTGCCGGACAGCGCGATCCGCTGGTCCTTGCCGACCTTCTGGCCGATCTTGACCTGGATCTTCGACAGGTGCGCGTACTGGGAGTACTTGTTGTTCGCGTGCTTGATCACGACGGCGTTGCCGTAGGCGGGGCCGTCGCCGCCGCCGTTCGGGCCGGCCTTGACGACGGTGCCTGCGGCAGCGGACTTGACCGGGGTGCCGACCGGGACGGCGAAGTCCTGGCCGGAGTGCTTGTGCGACCACATGCTGCCGCCCTTGCCGAAGGTGGCGGAGAGCGTGTAGCGGTCGAGGGGCTTGTCCCACAGACCGGACTTCTTGGCGGCGGCCTTGGCGTTGGCGGCCTGGGCCTGCGCCTGGGCCTGAACGGCCACCAGCTCGGCGGTCGCGGACAGGGTGTTCGGGGTCTCGTCGGCGAAGGCCGCGTTCGCTCCGGCCCCGAGAGCCAGCACCGCACCGAGACCGGTGGCGACGGCGGCGATACGGGTACGACGGTTGCTGACGCGGTTCGCGGACATGTGGAGACCTCCGAGGCCGGGGACAAGGGCGTGGTTCGGGCAAGAAAGGACCCGGCGGGGCGGCTTGGAGCCGTCGGTGCCGGGCTTGCCCATCCTTGGTAACCCGGGGGCCCCGGCTTCCCCAAACACCGCCGTTACTACCCGGACTCGTAGATAAGCGGAGGCGAATCTTCCTGTTGACGCCCCCCAGGCTGGGCCTGGACAGGGACAAATCGGACGCCAAAATCTACGAGAGGTCCTAGTAGGTCCGATTTGCCCTGTGCGGCTTGTCACCGGCCGCGGGACCCCCGTCCCCTTGTATCCAGGACCAGTTGAGACCTGGGTCACTGCCCACGGGAGCCCCTGACCGCGGACCCCCCACCCGGGCGTGGCGCCGACCACCGCACCGCGGCGGGCTCGAAGGCGCGGCCGACGCTACGGGAACGGCCGGCCCGACGGACCCTCGCCCCACCCTGCACGCCCCCGGCGGCGTCCCCCTGACCGCCTGCACGGAGTCCGCCCGGGCGGGGGAGGCCGCTGGGCGGCCGTCCCCGGCATGGCGGGCCGGGGGCCGCTGGGCGGCCACCTCCGCCGCGCGGGGCGGCCCGGACGGCCGTTTCCCCGCGTCCTGCGCCTGGCCCCCCCCCCATCCGGCCCCGGCCCGCCACGGCGAGGCGCCTGGCCGTCCCCGGGGGCTTCCCGGGGCCCACGTCCCGGCCCCGCCTGCCGGAGCCCGGCCCGGGAGCGGCCCGGCCCTTCGCCGCCGCCACCGCGTCGGGACAGCCGTACGTACCGGCTCCCCGGCGTCCGCCCACGGCAAAAGGGGCGGCCCCGGGACTCTTCAGTCCCGGGGCCGCCCCTTCGTACTGCTACCAGCGGCTAGCGCTTACGCGCCCTTGGAGAGGTCCGGGCCCGAGCCCGTCGCCTCGATCGGGGGGAGGTCGGGCAGCGCCGACTTCTCCTCGCCGCGGAAGGTGAACTTGGCTTCGTCACCCTCACCCTCCACACCGACGACCACGATGTGACCGGGACGCAGCTCGCCGAAGAGGATCTTCTCCGACAGCAGGTCCTCGATCTCGCGCTGGATGGTCCGGCGCAGCGGGCGCGCACCCATGATCGGGTCGTAGCCGCGCTTGGCCAGGAGCTGCTTCGCGTCACCGCTGAGCTCGATGCCCATGTCGCGGTCCTTGAGGCGCTCGTCCACCTTGGCGATCATCAGGTCGACGATCTGGATGATGTCTTCCTGCGTGAGCTGGTGGAAGACGACCGTGTCGTCGACGCGGTTCAGGAACTCGGGCCGGAAGTGCTGCTTGAGCTCTTCGTTGACCTTCGCCTTCATCCGGTCGTAACCGGTCTTGGTGTCGCCCTGGGCGGCGAAGCCCAGGTTGAAGCCCTTCGAGATGTCCCGCGTACCCAGGTTGGTCGTCATGATGATGACCGTGTTCTTGAAGTCCACGACCCGGCCCTGGGAGTCGGTCAGGCGACCGTCCTCCAGGATCTGGAGCAGGGAATTGAAGATATCCGGGTGCGCCTTCTCGACCTCGTCGAAGAGGACGACGGAGAACGGCTTCCGGCGGACCTTCTCGGTCAGCTGGCCGCCCTCTTCGTAGCCCACGTAGCCGGGGGGCGAACCGAAGAGACGCGAAACCGTGTGCTTCTCGCTGAACTCCGACATGTCGAGGGAGATCAGCGCGTCCTCGTCGCCGAAGAGGAATTCGGCGAGCGTCTTGGAGAGCTCGGTCTTACCGACACCGGACGGGCCGGCGAAGATGAACGAGCCACCGGGACGCTTCGGGTCCTTCAGACCCGCACGGGTGCGGCGGATGGCCTGGGAGAGCGCCTTGATGGCGTCCTTCTGGCCGATGACGCGACGGTGGAGCTCGTCCTCCATGCGCAGGAGGCGGGAAGACTCCTCCTCCGTGAGCTTGAAGACGGGAATGCCGGTCGCGGTCGCGAGGACTTCGGCGATGAGCTCGCCGTCGACCTCGGCGACGACGTCCATGTCGCCGGCCTTCCATTCCTTCTCGCGCTTGGCCTTCGCGGCGAGCAGCTGCTTCTCCGAATCACGGAGGGAAGCCGCCTTCTCGAAGTCCTGGGAGTCGATGGCCGACTCCTTGTCGCGGCGCACGCCCGCGATCTTCTCGTCGAACTCGCGGAGGTCCGGCGGTGCGGTCATCCGGCGGATGCGCATCCGGGAGCCGGCCTCGTCGATCAGGTCGATCGCCTTGTCCGGCAGGAAGCGGTCCGAGATGTACCGGTCCGCCAGCGTCGCCGCCTGGACGAGGGCCTCGTCCGTGATGGAGACGCGGTGGTGGGCCTCGTAGCGGTCGCGCAGGCCCTTGAGGATCTCGATCGTGTGGGGGAGGGAAGGCTCCGCCACCTGGATCGGCTGGAAGCGGCGCTCGAGGGCCGCGTCCTTCTCGAGGTGCTTGCGGTACTCGTCCAGCGTGGTGGCACCGATGGTCTGGAGCTCACCACGGGCCAGCATCGGCTTCAGGATGCTCGCGGCGTCGATCGCGCCCTCGGCGGCGCCCGCACCCACGAGGGTGTGGAGCTCGTCGATGAACAGGATGATGTCGCCGCGGGTGCGGATCTCCTTGAGGACCTTCTTCAGGCGCTCCTCGAAGTCACCGCGGTAGCGGGAGCCCGCCACCAGTGCACCCAGGTCCAGGGTGTAGAGGTGCTTGTCCTTGAGGGTCTCGGGCACCTCGCCCTTGACGATCGCCTGGGCCAGGCCCTCGACGACGGCGGTCTTGCCGACGCCGGGCTCGCCGATGAGGACCGGGTTGTTCTTGGTCCGGCGGGACAGCACCTGCATGACCCGCTCGATCTCCTTCTCGCGCCCGATGACCGGGTCGAGCTTGGATTCGCGAGCGGCCTGCGTGAGGTTGCGGCCGAACTGGTCGAGGACGAGCGAGGTCGAGGGCGTACCCTCGGCCGGGCCGCCTGCCGTGGCCGACTCCTTGCCGCCTCCGGTGTAGCCGGAGAGCAGCTGGATGACCTGCTGCCGGACTCGGTTGAGATCGGCTCCCAGCTTCACGAGGACCTGGGCGGCGACGCCCTCGCCCTCGCGGATCAGGCCGAGCAGGATGTGCTCGGTGCCGATGTAGTTGTGGCCGAGCTGGAGGGCCTCGCGGAGCGAAAGCTCCAGGACCTTCTTCGCCCGCGGGGTGAAGGGGATGTGGCCGGACGGGGCCTGCTGCCCCTGACCGATGATCTCCTCAACCTGCTGGCGAACAGCCTCGAGCGAAATCCCGAGGCTCTCCAGGGCCTTAGCGGCGACACCCTCACCCTCGTGGATCAAGCCCAGGAGGATGTGCTCGGTGCCGATGTAGTTGTGGTTGAGCATCCGGGCTTCTTCCTGAGCCAGGACGACAACCCGCCGCGCGCGGTCGGTGAACCTCTCGAACATCGTTTATCGCTCCTCAGAGCGGTCGGGCAGTTCGGGGTCGGTCCCCGCCCTGTCCTTCCGCATGCTAGTCCCGTGAGGCGGGACAGCTCATTCCAACTGCCGACATCCGTCCACGGCTCACCCCCACGTCGGTGAGGAAAACCGGCTGTAAGAGCCGACTACTGCTCCAACCCGATCCTGCGAGACGATGTTCCCGCAGGCCAGGCAGATACCCGTCACACGTGTACGCCGATGGCGAACGGAAGCCGCCCAAATCAGCGTGTCGCCCCGATCCACTAGGAATGTCTTACCCGTCGGGACTGACACTCCATGCCGGTGGGCACGGTTCCCTCCGCTACGGGCGAACACGCTTGTGTCCCGAATGTGGGACTCCACTCTGCGGACGTTTACGTTCCGCATTGTTTCCGGCGCGTTGCGTAACCCCCGAGCCTTCCGCGGAGTTGCTTCGGGCATGGCCGTCAGCTCCGCCTGCGTACCGCCGCCGCGCGTCCCGCCCGAGCAGGACGCGCCCACCCCTTCCCCGTGGTCCCACTGGTACGAGCGGGTCCTCGGCTGGACGCTCGCCGGCGGGTCTCCCGCACGGCTCGCCACCGGGCTCCGGTTCGACGTACTGGAACTGCCGGCCGACGCCGGGGCCGAACTGCTGCGCCGGCCGCTGCGCACCGGTCCGGTCGCCCTCACGGGGCGCAGGATGTGCTTCCTGGTGGCTCCGGGCGGTGCCGACGAGCTGGAAGGCCTGCTCGACTGGCTGGAGTGGGGCGGGGTGGCCCTCGACCTGACCGGCGTGGGTGCCGGGGGCGGGATCACCGCCCCGGTACCGCCGGGCTGGCCGCAAAGCCCTCAGGGGGCCGCCGTGTGGCTGCGGCCCCCCGAGCTGGGGTGCGAGGCATCGCTGCCGTCCCTGCCCGCTCCCGGGCAGGGCACCGGTCCCGGACGGAGCTCCGGTACCGGTCTCGTACGACTGGTGGCCGCGGCGGCGACGGAATGCCACCGCGCCCGCCTGACGAGGCGAGCGCCTCAGCCCTTGGCGTTCTCGTAGGCCTCGCGGATCTCGGCCGGGACGCGGCCGCGGTCGTTCACGCTGAGCCCCTGGGCCTTGGCCCACGCGCGGATCTCGGCGGTGTCCGGGCTGCCGGACGAAGCCGCGGCGCGACCACCCTTGGCACGGCCGGCGGAAGCACGTCCGCCGGTGCGGCGGCCGCCCTTGGTGTACGGGTCGAGCAGCCCGCGGAGCTTTTCAGCGTTGGCGGTGGTGAGGTCGATCTCGTAGGTCTTGCCATCCAGAGCGAACGTCACGGTCTCGTCCGCCTCGCCACCGTCGAGGTCGTCGACAAGAAGGACCTGAACCTTCTGTGCCACCGGATTTCCTTTCATCGAAAATGCAGTACGCGGAAAGGAAACCGCTTTTGCCAGGAAAACACAAACCCCCGGCGAGAGGTTCAGGACCTCAACAGGGCGGGAAACGTACGCGATTCGGACATAGGCCACAGGCCCGGGGGGCCCTGAAAAAGCGGCCTTGATCGATCACAGGTGCAGAAGCATCCGGCTGTTGCCCAAGGTGTTCGGCTTCACTCGTTCGAGACCGAGGAACTCGGCGACGCCCTCGTCATAGGAACGCAGGAGCTCCATGTAGACATCGGTCTCGACCGGGGTCTCGCCGATCTCGACGAAGCCGTGCTTCGCGAAGAAGTCCACTTCGAAGGTCAGGCAGAATACCCGGCTCACCCCGAGCAGGCGGGCGGTCTCCAACAACTTGGCGAGCATCTGATGCCCTACGCCGGAGCCCTTCAACTCGCGGTCGACGGCGAGTGTGCGCACTTCGGCGAGGTCTTCCCACATGACGTGGAGCGCCCCGCACCCCACGACCTGGCCGTCCCCCTCGCGTTCCGCGACCCAGAACTCCTGGATGTCCTCGTAAAGGACCACGGGGGCTTTGTCGAGCAGGATCCGCTGCTGCACGTACTGGTCGAGCAGGCGGCGCAGCGCCGGAACATCACGGGTGCGCGCGCGGCGGATGGTCACTGTTTTCTCGTCTGCGGCGGAAAGCTCTCCCATACCCGGACGCTATCGCCCCGGGTCGGTCCGGCGCTCGCCGGAGTCCCCTTCCGGTTCGACGGGGGCGGGGGCCGGCTCCGGGTCCGGGGGAACCTCGGGATCGTCGTGCTGAACGATGCGCACGGCGTCGCGGAGGGCTTCACGCTGTTCCGAGGACATCATGCCGAAGAAGGCGACGAGAGCGGCGGCCGGGCTGTCGCTGGTCGACCAGGCTTCGTTCATCAGTGCGGCCGAGTAGGCGGCGCGGGTGGAGACCGCCGTATATCGATAGGCGCGGCCTTCGGCTTCCCGGCGGACCCAGCCCTTCTGATGGAGATTGTCCATAACCGTCATGACCGTGGTGTACGCGATGGACCGTTCCTGCTGGAGGTCTTCCAGGACTTCCCGAACGGTGACCGGGCGGTTCCACTGCCACACCCGCGTCATGACGGCGTCTTCGAGTTCTCCCAAGGGGCGAGGCACACCAGCACGATAGTGCGGAATGGGGCGAATTGCCCGACCATTCGTCGGGCAACGCGCGGCAAAACCGGGTCGGCGGCTACTTCTGCGGCTGCTGGGCGGCCTCGGCGCGGGCGATCACGGCGTCGACGGCCGCGTCCTCCTTCGCCTTGTTGGCACCGCCCTGGCTCTTCACGATCGTCACGACGAGGGCGATGAAGAACGCGGCCATCACGATGGGGGGCACGAGCGCGGATACGTAGTCCATGCCCCCAGCCTAGCCAGTGCCATGGCCGGGAAGGTGTGCCGGGTCGCGGCGTCCGGTGCGGTGCGTCTCAAGGCGGAGGGCCACGGCTCGTACCGGACGTACCTCCGTGGTCCGACAACGCGGAGAGGTGCCGTGCCGGGCGTCGCGACCCGGTGGACCT
>NZ_JBWKGY010000037.1:0-34721 GCF_056433525.1 Streptomyces sp. NPDC044704 | reverse complement strand
GACGTGTGCTCTTCCGAACCCCCGCGGAGCGGGACCCCAGGCGCTGCGCGCCTGGGAAGTGGCCCCGTCTCGCTGCGCTCGGCGGGCGAGGCTTCGCCTCGCCAAGGCCCGGCCTTTGGCCGGGATCCCAGGCGCTGCGCGCCTGGGACAAGCGAGGCTCTGCCTCGCCAGGCCCGGCCTTTGGCCGGGTTCCCAGGCGCTGCGCGCCTGGGAAGGGAACCCCCCTCGCTGCGCTCGGGCGCCGGCCCTTCGGGCCGGCTGGAGCCACCGCTTCGCGGTGGCTGGTCAGTTCGATTCGCTCTCTGACCTGCGGGAATCCGCTTCGCGGGTTCCCGTGTGGGCTTCGCTGCGCTTCGCCCTGGGCGGGCCGCTGCGCGGCCGCGGGGGCTTGGTCGCTGCGCTCCCCTGCCCCGGGCCGGTCTCGTGCCCACCCCGGCGGCCTCTCCGCTGCTGCCGGCGGCCCGCGAAGCGGGACCGGGATCCAATGGGCATGGTCAGGAGCAGCCCTGACGGGCCGTCTACAGGCTTCTGAACTGGGCTTATTACACGTCGATGTTCCCTGAGGCGAAACCGGTGGCACAGGAGCACACGTGCCCTCCGGCCCTCCCCCAACATCGCACCCACCACGAAAACACACCTAAATCACGGTCCATCAGAGACCTTCGAGAAATTCAGAACGTCGCCCCAACGAATTCGGAAGGCCTCACCCAAAACTATTGAATACCGCTCGGATTCGCGTTCACCTGCTCCCGAAGAAAAGTCCGAGCTACCCGTACAGGGAACTTGCGCGCCTTGCATGCGAGTCACGCAACCTCAGATCAGCGATCCGGCCGCTCCGGCCACGACTCCGTGTCAAGCGTTCGCGAATCCGCCCGCCGGCCACCTTGAGGGACCTCTGACCAGGCACGGAACGCAAATTCGCGAGAACTCGACCCCGGTGCCCGCCGATCTCACAGTTACCCCCGATCCACCCCACAGCCCCGGCACCATGCCGACCCAACCGAAGGAACACCACCACCATGACCACCACCACGAGGTCGACGACCGAGACCACCGCCCAGCCCGCCGAGACCGGCGCACAGGAGCTGGCGCGGCTGCGGCACCAGCGGGACAGGCTCCTCCTGGTGCTCACCTTCGCCCTCGCGATGCTCGGCACCATGCTCGCCGTCGGGGCAGCACTTTTCGTCCGGTGGGCACCGGCCTGGGCCGACCCCTTCGCGGTCGGCGCCGCCGTCGGCGCCCTGTTTCTGGCCCTCGCGCTGACCGCCCTGCAGCGCCTCTGGCACCAGTAGGACACGCGGTACGGGCCCGGCCATGGGAGGGAAGGCCGGGCCCGACGACCCCGCAGGAAGCTCCCACGGCCCGCAGGGCCGGTCGCCAGGGCTGCCTTCTGGGCCCCCGGCCTGCGTCGTCGGGCGGCCCCATGACCTTGTGCCAGGCCGTGAACCAGTCGTGCAGGTCCATGGCAGTGACCTCGCAGGCTTCCAGGAAGCCGATGTACTTGCCACCATCGGCCGGCAGCGCGCGGGCCGCTGCGCGCTGGGGAAGAGACCCGGTTCGCTGCGCTCACCGGAAGGCCTGCCCTTCGGGCAGGGGTCCTGCGCTGCGCTCCGGACTGTTCGGGTTCCGCTTCGCTCCACCCGAATGGCTCGCTCCGCGAGCCGGGATGACCCCGTTTTACGGGGTCTGGGCCTTCGGCCCGTTGGGCGGATCCGCTCCGCTCCCCCGCCCGGGTCCTTCCGGCTCCGCCTCCAGGACCAGCCCGCTCCGCGGGCGGCTGATGACAGGGAAGCCGGCTGCTGGGTAGAGGCCTTCGCCGGTTGACCAGGTCACTGCCTGTGCTTCGGCATCCTCCCGCGTGATCCAGAGTCCTGTCCCCGGATACGTCTCCAGCCTTCGTCCCAGGTCGGCACTGTAAACAGCACGGGCCCTCAAGTTCTCCAGGTGCACTACACGAGTGACCATCCCCACCAAGCGGGGCGAGCCCCGGTGCCGGCCGACCGCAAGGGCTTCTCCAAAGCCAAGGTCCCAACAGGGTGTGACGAGCCAGACCTTGCCACCCGCCGGGAAGTGCTTGGTGCCACTGCGGACCTCCGCCCCACCCGGTCCGTACGGAATCTCACGCCGAACGTTCGCGACCACGGCGTATCCGAACAGCTGGCCCGTCTCAGAGGGGGTACTCATGCAAACAAGTCTCCCCAACGTCGATCGGTCCGGCGATAGGTTTAAAAGGGAATAGCCGACGTGGGCCAGCCATCTTGCGCGTGAACCCCTCAAGTAGCTTAGAAGCCCCTGTTCGCTGCGCTGGGACTGGACCTCCAGGGTGGAGTCCGGCGCTTCGGGCTGGCCCAGGGGTTCCGCTTCGCAAGGAAATAAGTTCCCGCGCTGCGCGGGAGGTGACCCAGTTTCACGAGGTCCGGGCTGGTTCCTGCCTTGCGGATCTGCCGGGGCCAAGCAGTGCTGACTCGCCCGGTAGCGTTGCGCTCTTCGGGTGCCGTCGGGGCCCGAAGTCCCTGAGGTGAATACCTATGACCATTGACGAACTGCCTATCGTATGGAGCCTCTCCCCTGAGGACGCCCGAGCTGGATGGCGAGCCCTGTGGTGGAGCGTCGGACCGGGCTGTGAACTTGCAGTGATCCTGGTCCAAGAACGGAACCTGCACCGTTCCCCGTACATCAAGGGCTGGATCGGCTGGCGTGTACCGGCCCGTGTGACGGGTTGCTGGTAGTGGTCACAGACGGGACGTCAGGCCGTACCCGCCAGGGCAAGGACGGAGCCTGGGAGAGACTGAGCCTGCCCGGTCCGATGGGCATGCGCTGCGCCCAGGGCCGCGACGGAGCCCTCTGGCTCCGCGGCGGCGACACCTGGGTACGAATCTCGGCCTGAGCCCCCACAGCACAACTCACCGAACGCAGCCGCAAGCCCTACCGGCCACACACTGGGGAAGGACCACCTCGCTGCGCTTCAGCCCGGGAGATAACCCACCCCGATGCATCATTCTGGTGTGTGGCTACACTCTGGAACCTGCACCCCCCTCAAGGTCCGAGGTAGCGACCTGACATGTCGGGGACCTGCACAGTGCCTCCCGCAGACGCCCATCCCCGCCCCGGACACGCTGTCCACGGCCAAACACCTCACGCCGACTGATGCCTACGACGGTCGAGAGTCAGCAGTGTTTGTCGGTCCGCGCCGAGAACGGCCTGCTGGTGGCGGGAAGAGGTTCAGTGGTGAAGCCCTTGGGGCTATTCGCTTGATCACGGTCGTGTGGCGCAGGGCGGCGGGCCTGAAGGCTCACGCAGGCTGAACGCAGTGGGGTGTGGCCGGACATACCGCTCAGGCCGTGAAGGACTCGGGGCCGAAGCGGCCCCACACCACGAAGGCGGCCAGGGCGAGGTAGACCAGGTCCACCACCATGAATGTGGTCTCGTGACGCCGTATGCGGACGATCGCCGCACCGGTCATCATCAGCACCAGGCCGAGGGCTGCCAGCGGGACCAGAACCGGTGCGGTGCCGAGCACGGCGGGCAGGACCAGGCCCGCCGCGGCCAGCACCTCGAGGGCTCCGATGGTTTTGATGCCGCCGGCGCTGAAGTCCTCGGCCCAGCGGGCGCTGGAGCCGCTGGCGGCGATCTTCTCCTTCGGCGTGATCACCTTGAAGGCGCCGCCGAGCAGGTAGGCGGCGGCGAGCAGTCCGGTGACGATCCACAGGGCGAGGTTCATGGGATGTGTCCTTGCATGGTGTCGGCTCGGGAGCCGGGGTCGCAACGGTCGCGTGGCGGGCGGATGGTCAGCCGTGCTGGCCGGGCTGGTAGCCGCCCGCGGGCTGCTGGATCATGACGTTTCCGCGGTTGAAGGCGTTGATGATGGCGATCTGGGCCACCAGGTCGGCGAGCTGGTCGTCGTCGTAGTACTTGGCGGCGTTCGCCCAGACCGCGTCCGGGACCCCGCCGGCCGCGTCGGCGATACGGGTGCCCTCTTCGGTCAGCTCCAGGGCGGCGCGTTCGGCGTCGGTGAACACAGTGGCCTCGCGCCACGCCACGACCAGGTGGAGACGTACCGCGCTCTCCCCGGCGTGCGCGGCGTCCTTGGTGTGCATGTCGATGCAGCCGGCGCAGCCGTTGATCTGGCTGGCACGGAGCATCACCAGTTCCCGGGTGGACGCCGGAACGGTCGAGTCCGCGAGCGCCCTGCTCGCGGCGATGATGTGCTTCATGGCCTTGGCGGCGACGGGGCTGTTCATGAAGTTCAGTCGAGCGTTCATCGTGCACTCCTTGGTTCCTGCTGTTCGCTGTCGCCCTCTAAGACAGGGCACCCCGGCAGCCTGTGACAGGGGCCGATGTGACGTGCGTCTCCCCGCAGGGCCTGCGATGGCCCGCCGACGGCCGGCCGAAGCCCCTCGGATACTCTCTGGGCGTCCTGTGGATCTTGGAATGGGCCGGCGGGGCGGCGCGCTCGGACTGAGCACCGCCGTCCGCGAGTTGGGGGAGGGGTCCCATGTCGGGAGCAACGGATGTGACGGACGAGGCCGCCTACCGGCCGCTGATGTTCTCCATCGCCTACGGGATGACCGGGTCGGTGGGCGACGCCGAGGACCTCGTCCAGGACGCCTACCTCGGCCTGACCCGGGCTCACCAGGCGGGTACCGCGATCTCCGCACCAAAGGCGTACCTGACCACAGCCGTGACGCGGCTGGGGATCAACCACCTGAGCTCGGCACGGGTACGCAGGGAGACCTACGTGGGGAACTGGCTGCCCGAACCGGTCGTCGTGACCCATGACCGGCCGGGACCGGTCGAGCACGCCGAGCTGGCCGACTCGCTGTCCATGGCCTTCCTCGTGCTGCTGGAGGCCCTCTCCCCGGTGGAGCGGGCGGTGTTCATGCTGCGCGAGGTGTTCGGGTACGACTACCCGGATGTGGCGAGGAGCACCGGGAAGTCCGAGGCGAACTGCCGCCAGATCTTCGCCCGTGCCAAGAAGCGCATCACCGCGGCCGGGCCGGACGCGGACAGCGTGCCGCCCCCCGCCAAGCGGGCCGAGGGCGAGGAGCTCGCCCGCAAGTTCTTCGAGGCGGCCGAGGGCGGCGACCTGAACGCGCTGCTCGGCATGCTCGCGCCCGACGTCGTGTACTACGGGGACGGCGGCGGCAAGGCGCGAGCGACCAGGAATCCGGTGGCCGATCCGCAGCGCGTCGGGCAGCTGCTCGTCGGCGGTTTCCGCCGGATCCGGAACCTCGGTGCCGGTCTCCGTCCGGCCTGGGTCAACAGCCGCCCCGGCGCCGTGACGTACGACCCCGAGGGCCGGGTGGTCAACGTGGTCGAGCTCGACATCGTCGACGGTGTGATCCGGGCGATCCACTCCGTGTCCAACCCCGACAAGCTCCGCCACCTCGGACCCGTGTCCGACATGGCACGGCTGGACGACGGCGGCCAGGGGGAGGACCTCTCCCCAGGGTCGGACCAGGCCTAGCGCGAGTCGTGCGCGTGCCTCCACGCTGAGGCCTACCGCGTAGGCGAAACAGTGGAGTGGGTCCCCCTCCAGGGGATGGCTCTCATCCCCTGTCGGCCGGCGCCGCCTGGGGACGGGGGTGCAGGGGGGTGGTGCTGAGGTGGTGGCGGTCTTGGGGGCCGAAGGTGGACCAGAGGGCGGCGGTGAGGAGGAGGAGGGCGCCGAAGGCGAGGTAGACCGGTTTGCCGCCGAAGCGGTCGAAGAGGAAGCCCGTCGCGAGGATCGCCGCGGCGCTGACGATGCGGATGACGGCGTCGAGCAGGCCGTGCCAGGTGCCGAGGAGGTTGGCGGGGGCGCGGAGTTGGACGAGGAGGCCGGCGGACCTGAGGTAGACGGTGAAGCCGATGCCGAAGAGGATCAGGGCGGCCGCGAGGATCCACTGGGTCCGGCCGAAGAGCGCCGCGGTCAGGGTGCCGGCGCCCGCCAGGGCGGTGGCCCAGCGGAGGCTGGTGTAGATGCCGTCGGGGCCGGCCTTGGCGACGGCGAGGCCGCCGATGATCGCCCCGATCGTGGAGAAGGCGAGGAAGGAGCCGGCGCGGGCCGGCGACATGTCGAAGGTCTCCCTCATCAGGGACAGCAGGGAGAGGATGACCGTCGAGAGGGCGAGCACGGTCAGGGCGTGGAAGGTGAGGAAGCGGCGCCAGGCGGGGCTGGTGGCCAGGGTCCTGGCGACGACGCGGCGGGACGGGAGCGGCTCGGGCGTGGTGTCCGGTTCGGGTGCGGGGTTCGCCGCGTCGGTTCCGTCGGGGGCGGCAGCCTTGGGCCGGCGTGCCACTACGGCGACGAAGGCGGCGAATACGGCCAGGGCGAGGACCTGGAGGCCCGCGGCGACCAGGAGGGCGCGGGAGCCGGGCATGAGGGCGATGACGAGGCCGGCGACCACCGGTGCGAGGAGCTCGCTAGCGGAACGAATGGTTCCGCCAATGCCCTGGACCCGGACGAGGGTCTTGGCGTCGAGGATCCTCGGCAGGAGCACGAACAGGGCCATTTCCCCGATGTGGTGGACGAGGTCCACGGTCGCGGCGGCCACGACGATCGCCCACAGGTGGGAGGAGAGGAAGGTGGAGCCGATCCCGATGAGGACGAAGACGCCGATCTTGACGAGATAGGCCGTGACGAGGACGGACTTCGGGTTGCCCCGGTCCAGGAGGGGGCCGGCGGCCACGGAGGCGACGACTTCCACGCCGTAGCCCACGCAGTAGACCAGGCCGACCGTGCTGACCAGGCCGGAGAGGTCGAGGGCGAGGTTGGCGAACGCGATGTCGTAGATGCCCTCGCTCATGGAGCGGGACAGCACGAGTAAGGCGAAGACGACGAGCAGCAGCGTCAGCCAGCGTGACGGGGTGGTGAGCGGGGTGCGGCCGGCCGCCCTCGGGCCCTGTTCCGTCGTGGTCATCGGTAGGCCAGCTCTCGGACGACCTCGCCCGGGAGCGCGGAGCCCGGCGCCTCGAACGTCGGGAGCGGTCCGCCGGCGGGGACGGGGACGAACAGTTCGGGCAGGCGGGCGCCGCCGCTGTCGTGGACCTCGTACTCGACCCGGTAGTGGAGGGTGCCGTTGCCGCGGGCCCGCATGAGGACGCCGGGTTCGATCGTCAGGACGACGCGGGCGTCCTGCGGGAAGGGCAGGACCTGGGAGGCCCCGAAGGTGGGGGAGTCCGCGCGTCGGTCGATGAGTTGGAGTTCCATCTCGGGATTGTCGTACAGCAGGGGGGACAGCTTCAGCGTGAGATTGGGATGGGCGCTGAAACAGGGCGGCCAGGCCTCGGGAATGTCGTGAACCATGGTGTCGGCGAGGCCGTTCTCCACGTTGGAGCCGATGCCGTACGAGTCGTCACGGATGGACTGGTAGGAACCGACCGCGGCGTTGACCGTGGCGAGCTGCGACCGGGGCAGGTCGGGCTGCTGCCCGGCGAGGTCCCGGTCGATGAAGTAGCGGTGGAGTTCGCCGCCGATCTCCGCGGAGGCGACGACGCCCTGCTCGGTGGCGCCACCGAGCCAGCTGCGGGACACCACCTTGGAGACGAGGAACTGGGCCGGTGTCGGCAGCTCGACCGTGTTGGCGACGGCCCGCGGGCGGGAGCGGTTCATGTCGGTGACGGCGTAGGTGGCGTTGTCGTCGAACGGCGACCACGCGGAGGAAGGGTCCTCGGGTGCGTGGAGCGAGTAGTCGTTGCGGGTGGTCACGGTCTCCAGGCGTTCGAACCAGTGCGCGTAGCCGGGCGGGACGGCCAGAACGCACGACCCGTCGGCCGGCACGTCGATCTCCAGCTTGCGGTCGTACTCCGGGGAGTCCGACCGGCAGTCGTACAGGTGGACGGTCACGGGCGGGGCGTCGGCCGGGCCGTAGAAGGACAGCCGGTCGTACTGGCCGAGGTGCACCGCGTACTCCTCGTAGGCGAAGTGCGGGCTGTGCACCATGTAGTGGTAGGGACGGTCGTTGCGGGAGGACCGGATGTGCCGCGCTCCCGGGAGGCCGGACTCCTCGCCCGTCGTGCGCGTCTTGGTCATGATCAGGTGCGGCTTGGGGAGAGCGGACATGGCGGCGTTCCTTTCCGAAAATGCCTGGGGGCGGGCGCACCGGACCGGTGCGCCCGCCCCCCAACGACTACTGCGGTGCTCAGACGGTGGTGACGACGACGCCCTCGGGCAGGGCCGCCTTGAACTCCTCCAGGTCACCGTAGGCACGCGAGGTGATCTGCTCCTCGGTGTCCGCGTCGATCATCGCCTGGGCGATCTTCCCGAGGATGCTGCGGAAGTACTCGGGGGTCTCGAAGTAGGGCTCCAGCGCGGAGGTGAGGCTCTCCAGGGCGGCGCGGGCGGCGGGGTCGGTGACGTCACCGGACATGGCGGCGAGCTCGGTCTTCCACGCGGTGGTCTCGACACTGGTGATCGACATGGTGCGTTCCCTTCGTTGGGTCCTTCGGTGGCGTCCGCGGGGTGCTCGTGCGCGGACGGTTCTGCGGAGGTTTCCGCAGCGGACTTCAGCGGGTGAGCGACATTGCCTTGGCTTCCATGCGCGCCAGCGCGTGGAGAGCCGGGCCGGGCAGGTAGCGGTCGCCGTCCTGCTCGGGCCTGCTGGGACCGGCTCCGGAGGGGTCGGCCGTGATGACGTCGCGTCCGAGGGGGTGGTCCAGGACCCAGGGTTCGAGGTCGAGGAGTTCCATTTCGGAGCGGAGCCAGACGCGGCCGGTTCCGGTGAACCGGTACCAGGTACCAGGGGGGACGCGGACCCCGATGGTGGGGTCGCCGAGGGGGATCACGGAGTGTTCGCCGTCCGCGGTCACCACCTCGATCCGTGCGTCGGTGCTGCCGGCCAGCCAGGTGAGGCGGCGGCGGGAGTACTCGTGCCGGACGTACCGTCCGCCGGTCGTTTCCCCGTCGCCGCGGCCGGCGTCGAGGTCCGCTTCCAGGACGTCCGACGTGCAGCTGTCCGTGGAGGGCACGACGGTGAAGGATTCGGGTCCGGTCAGCACGAAGTTGTTGCGGGAGGTCAGTTCGTTGCCGTCGTCGGCGGTCTCGGCGGCACGCCACGCCGGGCGGATCGTGGCGTAGGTGGTGCTGCCGCCGATGGAGACGCGGTAGCGGGCGGCGTAGGCGCCCTGGTCCTGGGAGTTGGTCTGCTGGGACATCCGGGAGAGCAGCAGGTGGGCGGCGACCGGCAGCTCGTGGCGGTTGGTCCGTACGACAGGCACCCGGGAGGAGGAGCGGAGGAAGGAGACCAGGTCGTTGTCCGGTTCCCAGTCCGGGTTCTGGTCGGCGTACCAGACGGGTTCGTCGCGGGTCACGACCCCGCCGAGACCGTCGAGGGTGTGGGCGACGCCCTTGGGGATGATCAGGACCCGGTGGGGCGAGACGGCCATCTCGATGGTGATCTCGTCGCCGAGTTGCGGGGAGTCCTCGCGGCAGTCGATCAGGTGCACGGTGATGCGCTGGCCTTCGCCGAAGAAGGTGAGCCGGTCGTCCTGGCCCACGTGGATGCCGTAGGAGGAGTAGGTGAAGTCCTTCTCGTGGGTGACGTAGTCGGTGATGCCCGGGCCGTTCGAGATGCGGGTCACCCGGACGACGCCGTTGGTGCCGTCGCTCTCGCTCACGTTCGTGGTCTCCAGGCGGGCTCCCGGGAGGGAGAACTCCGTGGCGGTGACGTCGTCGGGCACCTGGAAGGTCCCGATGTGGCGGCGGGCGGTGGTCCGGTCGAGCGCCGTACGCGGCGCCGCGTCAGCGGTTTCGAGCATGGTGGGTTCCTCTCTCGTGCCAAACGTGGTGATGGCCGACGCGCGGGCCGCGGGGCGGGTGTGGTGGAGGTGGCTGCGGTCACCGGGGCGGGGGGCCGTCTCCGTCCGCGGTGTCCGACAGGTGCCAGGCGGTGAGTCGTGGTGCGCGTTCGACGGCGCGCAGGCACGCGGCGCGGGCGGTCAGCAGGGCCTCGGCCTCGCAGTCGGCCAGGACGAAGAGGACCAGGTCGATCTGGTCGTGGCCGGCGCGTGCCCAGAGGTGCTCGATGCGGTCCGCGGGGTCGAACTGGGCCGTGAGCAGTTCCCTGAGGTCGTCGGGGGCGGCTGTCGCTCCCCGGGAGCCGACCAGTCGCATGGTGATCATATGCATGGCGATCTCGGGCCCTCGCGCCATCGGCCCGCCGTCGGTCCGCCGTCGGCGCCCGTGTCAGACCGGCCGCTCGGTACCGGTCCCGTCCTGGGGCGATACCCAGCCGAACCCGTCACCCGGCGCCACCGCCTGCCGTGTCCTCCAGCCGAAGCCGTCGTCGGCCACGACCGCCTGGTTCGTCCCCCAGCCGAATCCGTCACCGGCGGACGTACGGCCGGCGCCCGATGCGTCCTGGGCGACGGCGCCCGAGGTGGCGACGGCCACGACGAGAGCGGCGGACGAGAGGAGGACTGCGGCGACCCGGGACATGACGGACTCCACCCTTCAGAAGCAGCTTTTTCCTTGACTGTCGCTTTCACCCCGGTCCGTGGGGTGTTGCGTTCGATGGCATAAGCCTGTCCCACCGCGGTGGCGGTGTCACCAGGCACAGACCGGCGTCAAATCGCCAGGCGGAGAGACGCCACCTCGGGCGAGGTCCCCTTCCCGCAGCCGTCGGCAGCGGGTCCCGTGGGCGGGAGGGCGCGGAGCGGGAGCACGGTGTGATCACCGTGACGGGCAGGGCGGCCGGGCGGTGCTGAGCCTGGCGGGGATTACGGGGATTGCGGGGATTACGGGGTTGAAGACGTCATGCCCATGCGAAAGCCTTCGTCCACCGGTGGTCCTGACCGAAGGGAGACCACATGCTCCAGTTACTCGGACTCACACCCCATGCCGAGACCGTTTACCGGGCAACGCTCCAGAACCCCGACCACGGTGTCGCCGATCTGACGGCCGACACCGGGCTCCCGGAGAAGGTGGTGCGCGCCGCGTTCGACGAACTGGCGGCGCTCGCCCTGCTCAAGCCGTCCGACCAGCGCGGGGGCAGCCTGCGTCCGGTGAGTCCCGACGTCGGTCTGGCCACCTTGCTGGCCGGCGCCGAGGCCGACCTCGCGGCACGGCTGGCCCAGGTGGAGACCACGCGCGCGGAGATAGCCGCGATAGCCGCCGAGCACCTGGGCACGCGCATGTCGGACAGCGCCACGCGGCTCGAAGGGCTCGATGCCGTCCGTACGCGGCTCGAGGAACTCCAGCGGACCACCGAGTTCGAATGCCTGTCCCTCAACCCCGGTGGCGCGCACCGGCCCGACGCCCGCAACGCCGCGACCCCGCTCAACGAACAGGCCCTGGAGCGCGGGGTGAAGATCCGGGCGGTGTGCCGTGACAGCTTCCGCAACGACGCGGACACGCTCGCCTACGCCCGGTGGCTCATCGAGCACGGCGGCCAGATGCGGACCGTGCCCACCGTCCCGATCCAGATGATCATCGTGGACCGGCGGGCCGCGATCCTGCCGCTGGACCCGGAGGATCCGCGCAGGGGCGCGCTCGAAGTGCACAGCTCCGGCATCATCACCGCCCTGTGCGCGCTGTTCGAGCTGTGCTGGTCGACGGGGACGTCCTTCGGGGAGCAGCCGCCCTCCGACGACAACGGGTGCACGCCCACGGAACGCGCCCTGCTGGAGATGGTCGCCGCCGGGGACACCGACGAGACCGCGGCCCGCAACCTCGGGATCTCGGCGCGCACCGTGAGCCGGATGATGTCCAGCCTGATGGAAAGACTCGACGCGGCCAGTAGGTTCCAGGCCGGCGTGAACGCCACGAGACGCGGCTGGTTGTAGGTCCGGTCGGGCTCGCGCGTCCGGCCCGGGGCGGGGCGGGGCCGTTCGGGGGCCTTCCCGGCGGAGCCGACCGGGCGCGCAGGGGGCCCTAGGGCCTGTCGTCAAACTCCCGTCTGCCCCGCGACGCCTGGCACGCGCTCTCGCCGCACCGGGCGAAAGCCAAGTACGTCCAGTACGCGGGCTTCCGCCCGGCGCACCGAGAGCACGCACCAGACGCCGCAGGGCCGCCCTCCGGGCGACGACGGGAGTTTGACGACAGGCCCTAGTCGGCGGCCGTGGGCAGGGCGAGGAGGAGGGCGCCGCGTTCGGCTGACCGTGCCGTGCGGTGGGTGCGCGGGGAGTGCAGGCGGGCGAGGTAGTCGTGCGCGGTGGGGAGGGTCTCCAGGAGGGTGTGCTGGTGGCGCTTGATACGGGTGAAGTGCTCCTCGGCGGCGCGCAGGGCGGCGGGGTGGCGGGCGAGGGCCGGGGAGGGGCCGCCCGTACGGGGGCTGACGGCGGTCAGCAGCGTGCGGAGCGGCTGCTCGTCGGGGGTCGGTGAGAGGCCTGCGCGGTGGGCTTCGAGTGCGGCCCGGGCGGTGTCGGAGAGGGGCAGGGGGTGCCGGGCCGGGTGGCGCAGCCGTAGGAGGTCGACGGCGCGTTCGTGGTGCGCGGCGGCCGCCCGGTTGAAGCGGGCCGCGGGGGCGTCCGGTCGGTCGGGGGACGGGAAGTCCCGGATCAGGCGGTCCAGCAGGTCCAGGGTGGCCGCGTGGTCCTCGGCGAGGGGGTCGGTGAGGCCGGCGGCCGCGCCGAGGGCCACGCAGTTGTGCACCCAGGAGCGGCGGGGGCGGCCGGGGCGGTGGCGGGTGTGGGCGGCTCGCGCGGGTGTGTCGCGCGCGCCGTGGGTGTCGAGCAGCTGACGGGCCGCCTCGTCGGGGGTGGTGCGGGCGCTCGCGTAGGCCAGGCCCGCGCCGTAGCGGCCGAGCAGGGGCAGGCGCCACGTCCAGCCGGCGGGGGTGGCGGTGGCGGTGGTGTACGGCTCGACGCCGTGCAGGGCGCTGTCGTGAGGGGCGGTCAGGGTGACGGTGCTGTCGGCGGGGACGAGGCCGGTCTCGTCGGTGAAGGGTTCGGCCAGCACGCCGGCGATCAGCAGGCGGGACTCGCCCGTGCAGTCCAGGACGAGGTCCGCGGCCAGGGTGCCGCGGGTGGTGTGCAGCGACGTCACCTTGCCGTGTGCGTCCCGGTCGGCGCCGAGCAGGTCGCCGGTCAGCAGCCGGACGCCGCGGGTACGGACGGCTTTCGCGCGCAGGAAATGGGTCAGCATCGTGGTGTCCGCGTGCCAGCCGTAGGCAATTGCCGCCCGGCCGTCCAGCCAGCGCGGTGATTTCTTCGCGTCCATGAGCGGGGGCTCACGGAAACAGGCGCGGTCGGCGGGTTCCACGGTGTGTCCGCAGGCCCGGCGCAGGGTCCATGCGTCGGAAAGCGGAAATCCCTCGCAGTCCGGGAGCGGGCTGCTGCGGGGGACGTAGACGTGGGTGTGCGGGGCGGAGCGGTCGGTGTATTTGACGGCGGCGGTGAAAGAGGCGTCCGCGGCCCGCATCCATTCGTCTTCGAAGATGCCGAGCGGGTCGAAGAGATCACGCTGCGCGGTCGGCGCCAGCGCCGTGACCTGCATGGACGGGCGGTCGGCGGTTTCCAGGACGGTGATGCGGACCGTGTCGGGGAACGCCGAGGCGAGCCGGGCCGCGGCGATCCAGGCGGTGAGGGTGCCGCCGGCGATCACCACGTCCGTGAGGGGGGTGGGGGCTTTCCGGTCCGCGTTCTTGTCCATGGGGGAAGGGTGGGGCGGTCCCCCATATTCCTTCTATGGCGCAGCTGTATTCGCGGTGCGGGCCGGAATGGAGACCGTCCATAGGGGCCGATCCGAATCTGTTGGTGCGGGACCTGAACGGGGCCCGGATCCGACAGGAGGAAAACGCACATGTTCGAGACCCCCCAGGTCCAGCACCCCTTGGACATTCTGACCGACATCGAGAACAGCGCGGCGATCGACCAGGAACTGCTGCTGCGCGACAGTGGGACGCCGTGGGCCGATCTGCTCGCGGACTACGTCGACGCGCTGAACGAACTGGCCGCGCGGGGCACCGCGGAGAACGGCTACATAGCGACGTACGGGCTGGACGAGGGGCACGCCGGAGGCTGCGGCTGACGGCGGCCGGGGCACGGCGCCGGCGGCCCGGTGGGAACCACCGGGCCGCCGCGGGAGGAACGTGGGGAGGGTGAGGTCAGAGGACGGGCACGCGGGTCCGGGCGAAGAGCCTGACCAGGGAGGTCAGGCGGTAGCGGGGGACGGCGCCGTCGGTGTGCGGGCCGGGTTCGAGGAGGCGGGCGTCGGCGAGACGGTCGAGGACGTCCTCGGCCTCCTGGTACGGGAGGTCGAGGACGGCTGCCGCGTCGGCCGGGGTGAGGATCCGCGGGGCGGTGGCGGCGAGCGCGTCGAGGGCGGCCGCGGTGGGGCCGTCGAGGCCGTCCAGGGCGGGGCGCATCGCGTCGGCCAGGTCGAGGCTGCCGATGCGGAGTTCGGCCAGGCGGCGGTCCTCGGTGGCGAGCCGGTCGGCGAGGCGGGCCACGGGCCAGTGGGGGCGGTCGGCGAGCCGGGCCGCGGCGATGCGCAGGGCGAGGGGGAGGCGGTCGCAGTACTCGGCGACCCGGGCGACGGATTCCGGGTCCGCGGACAGCCGGTCGGGGCCGGTGATCCGGGCGAGGAAGCGGGTCGCCTCGGCCGGGGTCATCGGGCCCAGGCGGACCAGGCGGGTGCCGGCGAGGCCGGCCAGGGCGGGGCGGATGCCGGTGACGACGGTACGGGAGTCGCCGCCGCCGGGCAGGAGGGAACGTACCTGGGTGTCGTCGGCGGCGTTGTCGAGGACGACGAGCATGCGGCGGCCGACGAGGAGGGTGCGGTAGAGCGCGGTGCGCTCGTCGATGCCGTCGGGGATGCGGTGCTCGTGCACTCCGAGGGCGCGCAGGAACCAGCCGAGTACCTGGCGGGGCGGGCGCGGCATGCCGATCGCGTCCCGCAGGTC
This sequence comes from Streptomyces sp. NPDC044704, assembly GCF_056433525.1. Taxonomy (NCBI): domain Bacteria; kingdom Bacillati; phylum Actinomycetota; class Actinomycetes; order Kitasatosporales; family Streptomycetaceae; genus Streptomyces; species Streptomyces sp. NPDC044704. Next base: position 19,899 of record NZ_JBWKGY010000037.1, on the reverse strand, counting down.
GGCGTAGAGCTGGCCGTCGGGGAAGGCGGGGCGGGCGTGTTCGGCGGCGCGCAGGGCCAGGGCGGACTTGCCGGTGCCGGGGGCGCCGGTCACGACCACGTCCTGGCCCGCGGCCAGCACGGCGAGGACCTCTTGCAGTGCGGTCTCGCGGCCGGTGAAGTCGCCGGGGGCGGCGGGGCAGCCGTGCGGGGGCGGGAAGGGGGGGTCCTGGGGGGCCCGGGCCGGGGGTGTGGCCGGGGGCGGGGACGTGGCCGTGGCCGTGGGCGGGACGACAGCCGCGGGCCCGGCCGTAGCCAGGGCCTCGGCTACGGGCGGGGGCGTGGGCGCGGCCGAGGCCGAAGCCGGGGCCGGGGACGGGGCCCAAGCCGGGGGCAGGGCCGAAGCCGGGGCCGAAGCCGAAGCCGGGGCCAAAGCCGGGAGCAGGGCCGAAGCCGGGGCCGAAGCCGAAGCCGGGGCCAGGGCCGTGGGCAGGGCCGGGGCCAGGGCTGAAGCCGGGGGCAGGGCCGGGGCCGGGGGCGGGGGTGTGGCCGGGGGGAGGGGCGGGGGGTGTTCCTGGGTGGGGTGGAGGAGCGTGGTGGGTTCCGGGGAGGCCGGGGGCGGGAGGGTTCCCGTGAGGATCTGCTGGTGGAGGGTGCGCAGTTCGGTGCCGGGGTCGATGCCGAGGTCTTCGGCGAGGAGGCGGCGGCCCGCTTCGTACGCGGTCAGGGCGTCGGACTGGCGGCCGCAGCGGTGGAGGGCCGTCATCAGTTGGGCGCGCAGCCGCTCGCGGAGCGGGTGACGGGTGACCTCGCGGGTCAGGGTGGCGACGAGCGTGGCGTGCCGGCCCAGGGCCAGGGCGGCCTCCGTGTGGTGTTCGACGGTGGCCAGGTGGGTTTCGGTCATGCCGGGGCCCTCGGCGGCGGCGAGGTGGTCGGTGACGCCGCTGAGGGCCGGGCCGTGCCAGAGGGCGAGAGCGTCTGCGAGGCGGCGTTCGGCCTCGGCGTGGCGGCCCGCGCGGAGGTCGGCGCGGCCGGCGTCGGCGAGCTGCTGGAAGAGGTGCCAGTCGACGGTGGTGTCCCCGGTGTCCATGCGGTAGCCGGCGCCGTGCCGCCGCAGGCCGTGGTCCGGGCCGAGCCGGGTGCGCAGCCGGGAGACGTAGGTGTAGAGCTGGCTCGTGCTGGTGGTGGGCGGTTCCTCGCCCCACAGGAGGGCCGTGAGCCGCTCGTCGGTGACGATCCGGCCGTTCGCGAGGAGCAGGGCGGCCAGGACGGTCCGCTGCTTGGCGCCGTCCAGGGCGACCGGACGGCCGTCGTGCTCGGCCGCCACGGGCCCGAGGAGCGTGAAGTCCATGGTCTCCTCCGCGTCTTCGCCGGCGGGCCCGGACTGTCCGTGCCGCCCTGCGAAAAAGCTAGTGACCTGCGATTTTTCATCGCCCTCGGATCGATTTCAGTGGAGCGAAAGCGCTTTGAAAGCGGGGAAAAACGACGTCTCCCTAGCTTGGTGGACATGCCGAAGGGCAGCGCCGAGACCGACCCGAAGGAGACCCACCGTGAACCGCATCGCCCGCACCGCCCGCCGCACCGCCGCCACCGCCGTTCTCGCCCCGCTGGGCCGGGTCGCCGCCACCACGGCGGTCCTGGTGGCCGCGCTCGGTGCGGCCGCGGTCACCACCGTGGCCGGTGACGATCCGTGGGTCTCGGTCAGCGCCGCGGCCACGATGGACGACCCGTGGGTGTCCGCCCCGGCCGCGACCCTCCAGGACGACCCGTGGGTCTGAGGAGCCGCGGCCGCCGCGCGAACGCCGTGGACATCAGGGTCGTACGAGCGCGAACAGCTCCGGTGAGCCGACCGGTTCGCCTTCCGCGAGCACCACCAGGATCCGCTCCGCCCACTCCCGCCAGACCCGCGAGCCGACCTCGGTGAACAGCTCCGCCGCAGCCCGCAGGCTGCCCGCGGCGCCGGCCCGGTCCCCTCGCAGCATCAGTACGCTTCCCAGTGCGCCGGCCGCCCGTGCCTCCAGGAACGCGTCCGGCACCTCCGACGCGGTCCGCACCGCACTGCGCAGTACCGACTCGGCCTCCTCCAGCCGGTCCTGACACCACAGGGCCTCTCCCAGGGCGCGCAGGACGTGGGCCTCGCCCCGCCGGTCGCCGCTGCCCAGCACCAGCTCCATCGCCCTGCGGCAGGCCTCCTCCGCCCGCACCCCGTCCCTGCTCTGCAGCAGCGCCTCGGCCAGCCGTACGGTGCTGTGCGCCTCCGCCCGGACGGTGCCCAGCCCGCGGCTCTTGGCCACGGCCTCCGAGGACAGCATCAGCGATGCCTGCGCGTTGCCGCGCTCCAGCTCTATCTGCGCCAGCATGCCCAGTACATGGGTCTCGGCGTAGTGGTCGCCGACCTCCCGGAAGATCTCCAGGGAGAGCCGGCCCCGCTCCACCGCACCGTCCAGGTCGCCCCGGTGACGTTCGCACAGCGCGATGTTCCGGAGCACCAGGGCCCGTCCCTGGGCCTGGTCCAACTCCTCGAACAGGCGGAGGGCCAGGTTCAGGCGTGCGTAGGCGCTGTCGTGGTCCCACTGGATGATCTCCAGGGTGCCCAGGGACTGCTGCATCGCCGCCTCGCCGAGCCGGTCGCCGGTGCGGCGGGCGGCTTCCAGGGCGGCTTCGGCGGACTCGCGCCAGTCCTCCAGGTAGTTGCGGCTCTGGAAGAGCGTGACGCTGGACATCGTCAGGTCCCAGGCATAGCCGGACTCGTCGTCGCGGGCCGCCTGCTGGATGAGGGCCGTGAGGGAGGGGCGTTCCGATTCGAGCCAGTCCATCGGGTCTTCGAGCAGGTCGGAGGTCAGGTGGTCGGGCAGTTCGCGCACCGGAGCGGAGCCGGGTACGACGGTGTAGTCGCCGCCGTAGATGCGGCGGTGCGCCGCCTTGGCCAGGCCCAGCCACACCGCGCAGGCGCGGCGTACGGCGGCCCGCAGTTCGTCCTCTCCGTCTTCGGCCACGGCGCATTCGCGGGCGAACAGCCGCAGCAGGTCCTGGCACCGGTAGCGGACGTGGCCGCCGCCGGCGCTGAGGGGTTCCAGCAGCTGGGCGTCGACGAGGTGCTCGATGAGGTCCTCGGCGTCGACGGGGTCGATGTCGAGGAGGGCCGCACCGGCCCAGGCGGAGAATTCGGTGATGTTGAGCGAGCCCAGCAGGCGGAACATGCGGGCGGTGTCGGCGGGCAGGTCCCGGTAGCTCAGTCTGAATCCGGCCCGGACCCCGCGGGCGTCGAGGCTGAGCTCGTCCAGCCGTCGGCGCTGGTCCTCCAGCCGGGCGACCAGGGTACGGACGGTCCAGTGCGGTTTCGCGGCGAGCCGGGCGGCGGCGATGCGCAGGGCCAGGGGCAGCCGGTCGCACAGTTCGCTCAGCCGGGTGGCGCCCACCGGGTCGGTGGTGAAGCGGTCGTCGCCGGCGACCTTGGAGAGCAGGGTGATGGCCTCGTCCTGGCCGAGCGAGGCCAGGTGCAGGGGGACGAAGGCGTAGTCGCCGGCCAGGGCCCCGCCCATGTTGTCGCGGCTGGTCACCAGGACGCAGCAGCCCGAGGTGCCCGGCAGCAGGGGGCGGATCTGCTGGAAGGAACGGGCGTTGTCCAGGACGATCAGGACCCGGCGGCCGTCCAGGACGCTGCGGAAGAGGGCTGTGCGTTCGACCTGTTCGGCGGGGATCTGCGGGCCGGGGACGCCGAGGGCGCGCAGGAACCGGTCCAGGACGGCGCCGGGGCGGCGGGGGGCCTCCTCCTCGTCGTAGCCGCGCAGGTCGGCGAAGAGCTGCCCGTCGGGGAAGCGGGAGGCGACCTGGTGCGACCAGTGGACGGCCAGGGCCGTCTTGCCGACGCCGCCGGTGCCGACGATCGAGCCGACGGGCAGGGAGGAGCCGCCCTGGTGCTCCAGCAGCCGGTCCAGGGTGGCGAGTTCCGCGGTGCGGCCGGTGAAGGAGGCCGGGGCGGGCGGCAGGTGGGCGGGTACGGCGGCCGCGGCGACGGCCGGGGTGGTGGTCCCGTCGGTCTGGGTGAGTTTGGGCGAGTCGGCGAGGATGTCCTCGTGCAGTTCCTGCAGTGCGGGGCCGGGGTCGATGCCGAGTTCCTCGGCGAACAGGCGCTGGCCGATCCGGTAGGCCTCCAGTGCTTCGGCGCGGCGCCCGGAGCGGTATTGGGCGAGCATCAGCTGGCCGAGGGCCTGTTCGCGCAGCGGGTGCTCGCGGACGAAGCCGGTGAGTTCGCCGATCAGTTCGCGGTGTCCGCCCTGTTCGAGGCGGATGGCGGTCAGCTGCTCGTGCACGCCGAGGCGCAGTTCGGTGAGCCGGGCGGCTTCCGCCTCGACGCGTTCGGCGGTGACGCCGGCCAGGGCGGGGCCCCGCCACATGGCGAGGGCGTCCTCGAAGTGGGCGCGGGCCTCGTCGGTGCGGCCGCGGCGGGCCGCTTCCCGGCCTTCGGCCGCGCGTTCCTCGAACTCGACGGCGTCGATGCGGTGCTCGCCGGCGTGGAGCATGTAGCCGGGGTGGCTGGTGACGAGGAGGTCGTCGAGGCCGACGGCCGTCTTGAGGATCTTGCGCAGCGCGGAGACGCAGATGGCGATCTGGTTGCGGGCGGTGGCCGGCGGGCTGCCGTACCAGACGGCGTCGGCGAGCGTGTCGACGGAGACCACCCGCCCCGGGTTGAGCAGCAGCATCGACATGATGGTGCGCTGCCGGGCGCCCTGGAGGGCGACGGGGCGGCCCTCGGCACTGATGTCCAGGGGGCCCAGGATCCGGAACACCAGCTGGAGCACGGCTGCCCTCCTCACTCGGCCGCAGCCGTACCCGAACGACCGATGCGCCGCTGTTTCTGGGGTACAGGCCGTGCCGCGGGGCGGGCAACGCGGGCGGCAGCAAGCTGCCAGGCCCGGCCCCGGCCCAGGTCAGCCGCCTGCCTGCCAGGATGCGGGCGGGAGGAGGGGGGAGGGCTGCCAGGGGGCGGTGCGGTCGGCCGCGGGGTGGGCGGTGCCTTCGTGAGCGGCCGTCAGGGCGGCGATCAGGGCGGCCACGGCGGCGAGTTCCTCGGGGGTGGGGCGCCCGTTGATGACCTTGAAGAGGGCGGGGGCCAGGGGGCCGTCCAGGACCGGGGTCGCCGCTCTTGCGGGCCGTGCTGCGGGCAGTGCCGTGGACATGGGGCCGTCCTCACATCGGGGGGTTGCCGTGCTTGCGGGTGGGGGTCACGGCGTGCTTGGTGCGGAGCATGCCGAGGGCGCCGATCAGGGCGGAGCGGGTGTCGGCGGGGTCGATGACGTCGTCGACGAGGCCGCGTTCGGCGGCGTAGTAGGGGTGCATCAGCTCGGCCTTGTACTCCTTGACGAGCTGCTGCCGGACGGCGCCGGGGTCGTCGGCGGCGGCGATCTGGCGGCGGAAGACGACGTTCGCCGCTCCTTCGGCGCCCATGACGGCGATCTCATTGGCCGGCCAGGCGAAGGAGACGTCGGTGCCGATGGAGCGGGAGTCCATGACGATGTACGCGCCGCCGTAGGCCTTGCGCAGGATGACCTGGACGCGGGGCACGGTGGCGTTGCAGTAGGCGTAGAGCAGCTTGGCGCCGTGCCGGATGATGCCGCCGTGTTCCTGGCCGACGCCGGGCAGGAAGCCGGGTACGTCGACCAGGGTGACCAGCGGGATCGAGAAGGCGTCGCACAGCTGGACGAAGCGGGCGGCCTTCTCGGAGGAGTGGATGTCCAGGACTCCGGCGAGGGACTGCGGCTGGCTGGCGACGATGCCGACGACCTGGCCGCCGAGGCGGGCCAGGGTGGTGATGACGCTGGTGGCCCAGCGTTCGTGGACCTCCATGTGCTCTCCGTCGTCGACGATCTCGGCGATGACCTCGCGCATGTCGTAGGGGCGGCTGCCGTCGAGGGGTACCAGGTCGAGGAGGCGCTCGCAGCGGCGGTCGAGGGGGTCGTCGCAGGGTGTGGCGGGCGGGGTGGAGCGGTTGTTGGAGGGGAGCAGGGTGAGGAGGTAGCGGACCTCGGCGATGCAGGTCTCCTCGTCGTCGTACGCGAAGTGGGCGACGCCGGAGGTCTCGGCGTGGACGTCGGCGCCGCCGAGGCCGTTCTGGGTGATCTCCTCACCGGTGACGGCCTTGACCACGTCGGGGCCGGTGATGAACATCTGTGAGGTCTCGCGGACCATGAACACGAAATCGGTGAGCGCCGGGGAGTAGGCGGCGCCGCCGGCGCAGGGGCCGAGCATCACGCTGATCTGCGGGATGACGCCCGAGGCCTCGGTGTTGCGGCGGAAGATGCCGCCGTACCCGGCGAGGGCGGAGACGCCTTCCTGGATGCGGGCGCCCGCGCCGTCGTTGAGGGAGACCAGTGGGGCGCCGGCCGCGATGGCCAGGTCCATGATCTTGTGGATCTTCTCGGCGTGGGCTTCGCCGAGGGCGCCGCCGAAGATGCGGAAGTCGTGGGCGTAGACGAAGACCGTACGGCCCTCGACGGTGCCCCAGCCGGTGATGACGCCGTCGGTGTGGGGCTTCTTCGCCTCCAGGCCGAAGCCGGTCGCCCGGTGCCGGCGCAGTTGCTCGACCTCGTGGAAGGACCCTTCGTCGAGGAGGAGGGCGATGCGCTCGCGGGCGGTCAGTTTGCCCTTGGCGTGCTGCGCCTCGGTGGCGGCCGGGACGCCTTCGAGTACTTCCTGGCGGATGCGGACGAGTTCGGCGATCCGTTCGGCCATGGTCATGGGCGGCGGCTCCTTGCGGTTCAGCTGGTGCGGAGGGCGACGTAGTCGCAGAGGGCGAGCAGGGCGCGGCGGGCGGGCAGGTCGGGCAGTGCGGCCAGGGCGGTGCGGGCGCGGTCGAGCCGGCGGTGCATCACGGCCTCGGTCTCGGCCAGCGCCGGCGCGTGCTCGAACAGTTCCAGGGCGCGGGGCAGGGCGGTGGCCGGGACGGGGCCGGCGGTGAGGAGGTCGCGCAGTTCGGCTTGGGCCGGGTCGGTGCTCTCGCGGGCGAGCAGCACGGGCAGGCTCTGTACGCCGGCCAGCAGGTCCTTGCCGCGTTCCTTGCCGGTGAGTTCGGCCGGGGAGGTGAGGTCGAGGAGGTCGTCGGCTATCTGGAAGGCGATGCCGAGCTGTTCGCCGCAGTCGGTGAGGGCGGCGACGGCCGCGGCGGGGGCGCAGGCCTGGGTGGCGCCGATGCCGAGTGACATCGCGAGCAGGGCGGCGGTCTTGCCGGCGGCGACGTGGAAGTAGTGGGTGACCGGGTCCTCGTCGGGGCCGGGACCGGCCAGTTCGCGGAGCTGGCCGGCGACGAGCCGTCCGGCGGCGTGTGCGTTGAGGTGCACGGCGGCGGGTCCGAGGTCGGCGGCGAGCTGGGCGGCGCGGGCGAGCAGCCAGTCCCCGCCGAGGACGGCGGCGCGTTCGCCCCAGCGGGCGTGGGCGCTGGGGACGCCGTGGCGGGTGGCGGCGCCGTCCATGACGTCGTCGTGGTAGAGCGAGGCGATGTGGACGAGCTCGGAGATGGCGGCGGCCTGGGTGACCCCGTGGGCCCACGGATCGCCGAACTCGGCGCCGAGCAGGACCAGCAAGGGTCGCAGGCGTTTGCCGCCCGCGTCGGCGAGGTGGCCGGTGAGGGCGGCGACGCGGGGGTCGAGGGCGTCGTGTGCGGTGGCCTGGAGCCATTTCTCGGCCCGGGTGAGGGCTTCCCGCATCCTCGTCTCGAACTCGGGTTCGTCCAGGGCGAGTCGGCTCAGCAGCCGGGCCGCGGGAAGAGCGGACGGCGCGGCCGTCCCGGCCCCGTACTCGTGTCCAGCGCCCATGGGCCCTCCGCAACAAAGGTGAATACTGATTTCACGGATATGCATTCGAGAGCATCGCCGGGGGCCCGGCCCCGTACAACAGGGCTGTCATGAAGGTGCCACTACGACCTGAACCCGCCCACGACCAGGGGTTTGGCAGCTTCCTGCCATGCGGATCGAGATTCGGTGGAACTGACAACAACCGGACAGCGCCGGATGCGCATTTCTTTTCCCGGGCTAGGCTCCGCGAGAAATTCCCTTGCCATAAAACGCTTGTGAAGGAGTCTCATGTTCGGACGGATCGGACGGTTTGCCGTCCTCCGGCCCTGGGTGACCATCTCGGCCTGGCTGATAGCGGCGGTGGCACTCGCCGCACTGGCCCCGCAGCTGAAGTCCACCAGCGACCAGGCCGAATTCCTGCCCTCCCACTACGAGTCGATCCAGGCGGCGAAGGCACAGGAGCGCGCGTTCCCCCAGCATGAGCAGCCGGCCGCCGTCGCCGTTTTCCAGCGGACCGACAAGAAGGCCCTGACGGAGGCCGACAAGGCGGCCGTCGTCAAGGTCGCCGCCGGGCTCCAGGACAAGGGCCTGACGAAGGTCAAGGCGGTGACGAGCAGCCCGGAGGCCGTCTCCCCCAACGGTGAGATAGCGCTCGCGCAGGTCCTCGCCACGGTCAAGGACCCCTACGACCCGGAGCTCGGGGAGTCCGTCAAGGAGCTGCGCGCGGAGGCCCGGTCCCTGCTCGCCGGCACCGACCTGACCATCGGTGTCACCGGTGCCGCGGCCAGTGCGGTGGACGCCAAGGAGGCCTCGGGCGACAGCGACGCCATGATCATGTCGGCGACGCTGCTCCTCATCGTGGTCCTGCTGCTGGTCATCTTCCGCAGCCCGCTCATCGCGATCCTGCCCGTCGTCATCATCAGCCTGGCGTTCATGGTGGCCACCGGACTGATCTCGACCGCCGCGGAGCTCGGGGGGCTGAAGGCGGACGCGTCCATCTCGGCGATCCTGATCGTGGTCCTCTTCGGCGTCGGAACCGACTACATCCTGTTCCTGCTGTTCCGCTACCGCGAGCAGCTGCGCGGCGGCCAGGACCCCAAGCAGGCCATGATCAGTGCCGTCTCGCTCGTGGGCGAGACGATCGCCTCGGCGGCGGGTGCGGTCATCGTCGCGTTCCTGGCGCTGCTCCTGTCCACGATGGGCATGCTGCGGGCGATGGGGCCGTCGCTGGCGATCTCGGTGGCGGTGGCGCTGCTCGCGGGGCTGACCCTGGTTCCGGCGGTGTTCTCGCTGCTCGGCACGAAGGCGTTCTGGCCGTCCAAGGCGTGGAAGAAGGAGCCGAAGAACGCCTTCGCAGGCAAGATCGGCTCTGTTGCGGCGAAGCGTCCGGGCATCGTCGCGGCGCTCACCTCGGCGGTCCTCGCGGTGCTCGCCGTCGGTGTGCTCGGCTTCCAGCCGGCGTTCGACGCCGACAGTTCCCTGCCGCAGGACCTCGAGTCCGTGACGGCGATGAAGGACCTCCAGCGCGGCTTCTCCGCCGGTCAGACCGACCCGACCTCGGTCTACCTGGAGAAGCGCGACGGCACCCCGCTGGACCGGGCGCAGCTGGAGGCGTTCGGCGCCGCGCTGAAGATCGAGGGCGTCGGCCAGGTCTCCCCCGCCCTGCCCGGCGCGAACGGCAGCGTCGCGCAGTACAGCGTGGTCCTGGAGTACCGTCCCACCGAGGACAAGGCCCTCGACCTGGTCTCCGGGCCGCTGCGTGACGCCGCCCACCGGGCCGCGCCCGAAGGCACCCGGGCGCTGGTCGGTGGCACTTCGGCCGTGCTCGGCGACATCAGTACGGCCGTCAGCCGCGACTACAAGGTGGTCTTCCCGGCCGCCGGACTCGCCATCATGCTCATCCTGGGTCTGCTGCTGCGCAGCGTGGTCGCCCCGCTGTACCTCATGGCGTCGGTCGCCCTCGGGTTCGCGGCCACCCTCGGCGCGACGGTCTGGGTCTTCCAGAACGGCGCGGGCGAGAAGGGGCTGCTGTTCACCCTGCCCGTGGTCGTCTACCTCTTCGTCGTGGCCATCGGTACGGACTACAACATCCTGATGGTGGCCCGCCTCCGCGAGGAGATCGGTGCCGGGCGCACCCCGCGCGAGGCCGTCCGCCGGGCCGTCTCCGCGTCCGCGCCGACCATCACCGCCGCCGCGGTCATCCTGGCGGGCACCTTCGGGGTGCTGATGCTCGCCAAGAACTCCATGCTCCAGCAGATGGGCTTCGCGGTCGCGTTCGGCATCCTGCTCACCGCGTTCGTCATGGCGCTGCTGCTCGTGCCCACCCTCACCAGCCTGCTCGGCGCCCGCGCCTGGTGGCCCGGGCACAGGAACACCCTGCCGGCCACGGGCGGGCAGGACGGCGCGGCGGGTACGGGCCCGGGCGGGTCCGCCGCCGGGGACGGCTCCCGAACGGACGACCGCAGCATGGTCTGACGGCCCTCCGGGCCTCCCCGGGCACGACCGTGCGCCGCCCGGTTCGCCCCTTCCTCACGGGTGGGGCGGGCCGGGCGGCGTCGCGCGAGGTGCTTCCCGCCGGCCCGGCGCACACCGTCCGACCAGCACTGTCAGCTTCCTGCCAAGGTTGTGACGGCCCGTTCGGGCGGGAAAGATCGCCGCCTACGCTCCCTTGCGATCACTCACGAGGGAAGGCTTGGGGAATTGCGCAACCGAACCACGCTCGCCGCCGCGCTCGCCACCGGCGTGCTGACTCTGGCGCTCACGGCCACCACCACCGCCGCCACCGCCGCCGCCGGGAACACGGGTGCGTCCGGCGGGCGCGCCGACCGGGAGGCGACGCCCTGCGGCGCAGTGCGCCTGACCGGTGAACTGCCCGCGCCGCCCGCCGGAATGGCCGTGCGGCAGCAGGTCACGATCGGTGAGGACTGCCGGCCCGTCCTCGGCGAGGTCACGCTCGTACCGGCACGCGAAAGCGCGGCAGCGAAGTCCGCCGCCGCGCCCGCGACGGGGGCCGCGGCCGCGACGGCCGCCGGTGCCACCCGTCAGTTCAAGAGCTGGAACGAGATGTTCGACTGCTGCAACATCCGTATGACCGGCCTGTACACGACCTCGCAGTGGACCTCGGACGGCAATCGCGTCACGGCCGCTTCCACGGAGGTCACGCAGCAGTGGAACCGCGAGCCGTGGAACGCCGGCTGGAGCCTGAAGTCCGCGGCCGAGAACACGGACTGCGCCACCGACTGCGGTGTCTCGCGGACGGAGGCGCACGCCGACTTCACCTACAAGGGGATCTTCGACCCTTCGGGCGGCTGGTACGCCAACACGCACCACTCGTCCGTGGACCTGAAGGCCGACGGGACCGCCACCTGCAGTTTCGACGTGTCGTTGCGCCACACGTTCATCGGGTGGAACTGGCAGCGCGGCTGTCAGTGACCGGGGAGGGCGCGGCCACCGAGATCAGCCGCGCCCAGTTCGTGTGATCGCCCTTCTCGCCGATGAGCCTGCCTTCGGCCTCCACCCACGCGTGGGGGTTGAACGGCGGGTTCGTCAGTGTTCCGACGCACCACGTGGGCCAGGTGCCGCCCAGCCGGCAGGTCAGCGCGACGGCCACGGAGCGGGGCAGGCAGCTGCGCAGCCCGTTCATCAGCAGGCTGGACGTGAGTACGAGTTCTCGTGCCTCGGCCGCCTGTTCCGCGGTCGCCGGTACCGCGCCGCGCGCGATCCGGGTCAGGACGCGCTCCAGCCGGTGCGGCGCGAGGCGGGTGAGCAGGCGGGCCGCGCCGACCGCCGACCGGGCCGCCAGCCGGCGGCGCAGCGGGAAACGGGCCCGGTCGGTGGGCAGGGCGGTGGTGACGCTCATGCCGCCACCACGCCCGCCTCGGCCATCGCCGTCAGCACGGCGTGGACGTCGGCGGCCGCGCGCTCGGCGTCGACGTCGTACTCCTCGGTGAGGCGGCGGGTGGCGTCCTCGGCCTGGCCGCCGTCGAGCAGGGCGCTCACGATCGTCGCGGAGGTGGGGTTGAGCTGCCAGTAGGCGCCGGACTTGGCGTCGAGCAGCACCGCACCGTAGTCGGTGGTGGCGAGCTTGAGGTACTCGTGGTGGACCAGTTTCATGCCAGGGCTCCTCGGGTGTTCGCGGTCGTACGCAGCCACATCTCGGCGGCGAGGGTGGACACGAAGCGGTCGTCGCGCAGCTCCGGGGCGGTGGGGACGGCGCACAGGCGGCGCAGTGCGGCCTCGTCCACCAGGCCGGCCCGGCCGAGGAGGCTGTCCTCCCACAGGCCGGTCAGCGCCTCGCGGTTGCGGTAGAGGCCGGCCGCGGCGTCCATGGTGCCCTCGCCCTTCGTGGCGCGGGACAGGGAACGGCGGGGCACCAGGCCGTCCATCGCACGGACAAGCACCGGCTTGTACGCCCAGGGGTCGACGCGGTCTTCTAGGCGGACCGAGAGGGCCGCTTCCACGACCCGGTCGTCCAGGAAGGGCGCGGACATCGGCACTCCGGCCACCCGGCCGGCCTCTTCGATCGCCTCGTTGTCGCGGGCCACCTGGTGGAGGGCCGCCAGTTCGACGTGCCGGCCGGGGGTGGGCCCGTACGGCTCGGCGGTGGGGGCGGCGGCGGCCAGTTCTCCCTCCAGCAGCCGCAGGCAGTCCTCGGTCAGCCAGGAGGCCACGGACGGCGGCCACAGCCAGCCGAGGGCCGGCCTTCCGGGCACGCGTTCCGGCAGGCCGCGCAGTGAGGTGGCCGCCAGGGCGCGACGGTAGCCGCGGCGGTCGGCGAGCTGGCGGGCGACGGGAGCCAGGGGCCAGGAGAGCAGTGCGCGGTAGCCGCCGAGGCGCCGCAGGGCGAGCAGCGGCCGGCGGGCGACCATGGTGTGCAGATGGTGGGGGAGGCCGACGAACAGGTTGTCGCCCCCGTTGCCGGTCAGGTGGAGCCGGGAGCCGCGGGAGGCCATCCTGGTGGCGATGACCATGGCACGGCGGCGGGACGCGGCCAGTGCGTTGGGGGCGTCGAGGAGCAGGCCCGGGTCGTCGAACCCGTCGTAGAACGTCGGCAGTTCCTCGTTCGGCAGGATGTAGTGCTCGACGCCCGGCAGGTCCTCGGCGGCCCAGCGGGCCCATTGGCCGTCCTCGTTGAAGGCCTCGTCGCCGGTGGAGGTGCAGGCGATCATCCGTGCGCGGGGGTCGCGGGCGGCGAGGAAGCACACGGTGGTGGAGTCCAGGCCACCGGAGAGGTCGGCGCTGATCAGCCCGCCCGGGGCGGTACGGACCTCCACGGCGGCCAGCAGGGCCTCCCGGACCGCCGCGGCTCCGTCGCCGACGGGCGTGCCGGGTTCCGGCGGGCGGTGCCAGCGCCGGTGGGACGGGGTGCCGTCGGGGCGGGCCAGCAGGGCCGTGCCCGCGGGGACGGCGGTGAGCGCCGACCACAGGGGGCGCTGGTCGAGCGGGGTGGGTGCCATGCCCAGGAGGTGGATCGCGACGGCGGCCGGGTCCGGTTCCAGGCCGGCCAGCCGGGCGAGTTCGAGGGCCCGGTCCCCGGCCACGAGGGTGCCGCGGGTGCGGGTGTGGAAGACGCGCCGGGCCCCGTAGGCGGAGCCCTGCACGCGCAGGGTTCCGTCCACGGAGGCCAGCAGGTGGAACTGGCCGGGCAGGGTGAGGGCCAGGTCGTCCAGCTCCGCCGGGTCGCGCAGCCGGCCGGCCCGTTGGGTGAGCGCGCCGGCCAGGTCGTGCGGGAAGGTGCCGATCAGGGCGAGGGCGGTACGGCCCGCCCGCGCCACGAGGAGGTCGGCCGGTTCCCACCGGCCGACGATCCAGTCACGTCCGGAGGCGTGTGCCACGGACGACAGGCTGCCGGGCTGGTCCTCGCGCAGGCGCCGGGCCACGGCGGACGCCGCCTCGTTGTCAGGGAATACGAAGAAGAACGGTGCGCCGCGGTCCGGCATCGTCAGCTCCTGCGAGAGGTCCGGGAATTACAGCCAGCCGCGCACGCCGTTCCAGTCCCAGAATCCGGCCGGGAGGCCCATGCCGGTGTCGGCGCGGAAGGAGCCGGCGGCCGCGAACGCGGGAACCTCGTAGACCTTCTTCGTCATGGCAATTTCCTTTCGATGGCCGGGAAGAAGAATCCCGGCGGTCTTTTCGCTTTCCGGATCAACTTCACAGGGGGGCCGCTCGTGACTCAATGCGCCTGGCCTGTTCGGGCCTGACTGGCAGCAACCTGACAGCACGACAGAAATGGACGGGTTCGTTCCATAGAATTCCGGTCCGGTTGTGTGCCTTACGATCAGATTGGCAGCCTTGACGACATGACGACACACGTCAGCACCCCGGCCCGTTCGGCAGCCCTGGCCACACCACCGCCACCGAGATGGGCGGTCTGGGCCGCGCACGCCGTCCCCCTGATCGTGCTGCCCTCCACCCTCTGGCGCCTCGCCATGACCGTCGGCATCCCCGTCGGGTACAGCGAGGAGGTACTGCGCACCGACTACGGGCTTCCCGGCACCGGGTACCTGATCCTGCCGGCGATCTCGCTGGCCCAGGAGGGCGCGGCGCTGCTGACGCTCGGTCTGGTCCGGAACTGGGGCCTCGTCGCGCCGCGCCGGCTGCCGTTCATCGGAGGGCGCCCGGTGCGCACCGGGGCGGCGGTGACGGTGGCGCTGCTCGGCGCCCTGATCCTCACCGTGGTGACGATCAGCCAGCTGATGATCTGGGACACCGTGGACCAGTCCAACCTGACGGGCACGCACCGGGCCGTCATGGGCTGGCTCTACGCGCCGCTGCTGCTGTGGGGGCCCCTGCTGGCGCTGGTGACCCTCTCGTACGCCGCGCGGCGGCGGCGCCGGCGATGAACACGGCCGTTCTCGTCCTGCTGGCCGCGCTGTCCCTGACCGTCTTCGTCGCCGGACTCGCCTCCGGGGCGCGCCGGCTGCTCGGCGTGGAGCTGGGCAAGGGACGCGCGCTGCTGACGGGCAGTGTCGGGCTGGCCTCGGGCACGCTGGTCAGCTACCCGCTGCGCGACGTGCAGCCCCTGGCCCTGATCTCCCTGGAGATCGGGGTGTCGCTCGTGGTCGCGATGCTGTTCCTCGCGGCCACCGAGGTACTGGTGCCCTCGGGCGCGGTACGCGGCCTGGTGCGGCTGCCCCGCTCGTTGCGCCGCAGCTTCGCCCGCACCCGCCGGTACGGGCGGCTCAGCCGGATCTTCGTCCGGCACGGGCTGGGCCGTTTCATCAGCGGCCGCTCCCGGCGCGGGCCCGGGGCGGCGGCCGAACGCGCGGCGCTCGCGCCGTCGCTGCGGCTGGCGCTGGAGGAGGCCGGGGTCACCTTCGTCAAGCTGGGGCAGGTGATGTCCACCCGGTACGACCTGCTGCCGCCCGAGTTCATCGACGAGCTGAGCTCACTGCAGGACCAGGCCTCCCCCGACCCGTGGGAGGCCGTCGAGCAGGTGCTGCACGAGGAACTGGGAGCGCCGCCCGGCGAGGTGTTCGCCGAGTTCGACCCCCGGCCGGTGGCCGCCGGGTCGATAGCCCAGGTGCACCGGGCACGCCTGGCGTGCGGGAAACAGGTCGCGGTGAAGGTGCAGCGGCCGGGCGCGCGCGAGATCGTCGTGGACGACCTGGACATCCTCTACCGGTTCGCGGCCCGGCTGGAGAAGCACACCGACTGGGGGCGCAGCGTCGGCGCGCTCGCACTGGCCCGGGGGTTCGCGGTGTCGGTCCAGGAGGAGCTCGACTTCCGCATAGAGGCCCGCAACACGCTCTCCGTGGCGGCGGCGATCGAGGCCGCCGGCGGAGACTCGGTGATCCGGGTGCCCGAGGTCCACGAGGAGCTGTCCGGGAAGCGGGTCCTGGTCACCGAGTGGATGGCGGGCACTCCGCTGCACAGCGTGTCGCGGCTGCTCGACGAACGGGGCCTGGACCGGCAGTCCCTGGCCACTGCGATGCTGGAGTGCCTGCTGGGGCAGATCATGACCAGCGGGGTCTTCCACGCCGACCCGCATCCGGGCAATCTGCTGCTCCTCGACAACGGCCGGCTCGGCATGCTCGACTTCGGCTCGGTGGGACGCATCGACCGTTCGCTGCGGACGACGCTGAGCGGCATGCTGCTCGCACTGCACCGCGGCGACCCGGCCGGACTGTCGGACGCGCTGCTGGCGCTGGTGGTGCACCCCGAGCACATAGACGAGCGGAAGCTGGAACGGGCGCTCGGCCAGTTCCTGGCCCGGCACTTCGCTCCCGGCGTCAAACCGGACCGGGAGATGTTCGCCGACCTGTTCGCGATCGTCTCGCGGCACGGGATCAGCGTGCCCCCGGAGATAGCGGCCGTCTTCCGCGCCCTGGCCACCATGGAGGGGTCGCTGGACCGTCTGGTCCCCGGCTTCGACATCGTCACCGAGGCGCGTTCCTTCGCCGTCACCCAGCACCTGCGCAAGCTCAAGCCGGAGGCGCTGGGCAGGTCGGTGACGGAGGAGCTCCTGGGGCTCGTCCCCATGCTGCGCCGGCTGCCGCGGCGCATCGAGCGGATCGGTGCGGCGGTCGAGGGCGGCCAGCTGACCGTCGGCGTACGGCTCTTCGCGGATTCCGAGGACCGGCGGTTCCTGCGCTCGCTGGTGCACGAGGTGCTGCTGGCGTTCCTGGGCGGGGTGATCGGACTCGTCGGCGTACAGATGCTGCGCACCGAGGGCGGTCCCATGCTGAGCGAGGGCTTCGGACTGTTCGAGCTGTTCGGCTACAACCTGCTGGTGATCAGCTCGGTGCTGGTGCTGCGGGTGCTGTTCATGATGATCGGCTCCGGCCACCGGCGCTGACGTCCCGCAGCGCCGGCCGAGGAGGCCCGGTCCCCTTGAGGGGGCCGGGCCTCCTCGGCGTACGGACGTTCCGTGAGGGCGTCCCGTACGCGTCTCAGCGCCGGGCGGCGGCCCGCTGGTAGGCGCGGCCGGCCAGGGGGACCACCACGGCGAGCAGGACGAGCAGCACCACGAGGGCGGCGATGACCGGGTGTTCGGAGGGGAAGGCGCCGCTGGAGGTCCCCCGCTCGTTGCCGAACAGGTCACGGGCGGCGGAGACCACCGCGCTGACCGGGTTCCACTCCACGATCACGCGCATCCAGCCCGGCAGCCCCTCCGGCGGCACGAAGGCGTTGGAGAGGAAGGCCAGCGGCATCATCACGACGCCGGAGAGGGCGCTCACCGCTTCCGGGCTGCGCAGGCTCAGGCCCACCAGCGCGCCCACCCAGGACATCGCGAAGCCCATGAGGAGCAGCAGCCCGAAGCCGGCCAGGGTCTGGAGCACGCCGTTGTGCGCCCGCCAGCCGATCAGGTAGCCGACGAGGGCCATGATGGCGCTGGTCCAGCCGACCAGGACCAGGTCGGCGGTGGTGCGGCCGAGCAGCACCGAGGAGCGGGAGATCGGCAGCGCCCGGAACCGGTCCACCAGGCCGTTGTTGAGGTCCTCGACCACGCCGATGGCCGTGGTGGTGAGGTTGGCCAGCATCACCTGGGCGAAGATGCCGGCCATGATGTATTCCTTGTAGCCGCCCTGGCCGGGTACCTCCATGGCGCTGCCGAAGAGGTAGCCGAAGACGAGGACGAAGGCCACCGGCATCACGGTGATGCCGAGGAGTTGCTCCGGCATCCGCCGGATGTGCCGCATCTGGCGGCCCGCGAGTGCGAACGAGTCGCTGATCACCTCGGTCATGCCGCCTGCATCTCCTTCGTCTGCTCGGGCTGCTCGGGTCGTTCGCTCTGCCGGGCCGGGTCGCCGGGCGTTTCCTGCCGGCCGGTCAGGGCGAGGAAGACGTCGTCGAGGGAGGAGCGGCGGACCGCGAAGTCCTGGGGTTCTATGCCGAGGCGCTCCAGGCCGGTGGCCGCGGCGGCGATGGTGTTCACGCCGCCCGTGAGCGGCACCGAGACGGTGCGGCCCTCGTGGTCCACGACCGGCTCCCCCGGTGAGACGTCGGCGAGCACCCGGGTCGCGGCGGCCAGGTCGGCGGCCGAGGCGACCGACACCTCCAGCCGCTCGCCGCCGACCTTGCGCTTGAGCTCGTCGGGCGTGCCGTCGGCGATGACCAGGCCCTTGTCGATGACCGCGATGCGGTCGGCGAGCTGGTCGGCCTCCTCCAGGTACTGGGTGGTCAGCAGCACGGTCACGCCGCGGTCCACCTGTTCTTTGATCATCTCCCAGAGGGCGAGCCGGCTGGTGAGGTCCAGTCCGGTGGTCGGCTCGTCCAGGAAGAGCACCGGCGGGCTCGCGACCAGGCTCGCGGCGAGGTCGAGGCGCCGGCGCATACCGCCCGAGTACGTCTTGGCCATGCGGTCGGCGGCGTCCACCAGGCCGAACTTTTCCAGCAGCTCGGTCGCGCGGGCCCGTGCGCCCTTGCGGCCCAGGCGCAGCAGGGTGCCGATGAGCTGGAGGTTCTCCCTGCCGGTCAGCCGTTCGTCGACGGCCGCGTACTGGCCGGTGAGGCCCACGTTGGCGCGGATCAGCTTGGCCTGGGTGGCCAGGTCGTAGCCCGCGACGGTGGCCCGGCCCTCGTCCGGGTCGAGCAGGGTCGCCAGAATGCGCACGGTGGTGGTCTTGCCCGCCCCGTTGGGCCCGAGCACCCCGAGGATGGTGCCCGCGGGCACCTCCAGGTCGATGCCGTTCAGCGCCTGGTGGTCGCCGTAGCGCTTGCGGAGGCCCTCCGCCGAGATTGCCGTTTCCATGACGGCCACTCCTTTGCTGTGTCTGTGTGGTCGGGACGGGTCAGTTGACGGGGGCCAGCTGACCGGCGAGCTTCTCCAGGACGACGCGGCCGATCTCGGCCGCCGGTTCCGGCTGGAGCAGGTGTCCGTGGTGCGCGTGCACCGGGTGGGTGGTGATGGCGCCGGCGACGTACGGCTCCCAGGCGGTGACGGAGTCCTCCGTCTTGGCCGCGGGGTCGTCGGTGCCGGCCGTGGAGACGAAGAGCAGCAGCTCGCCGTCGAACCGGCGCGGCCGGTAGGCGGCGCTGAGCACGTGGTTGTTGATGCCGACCTTGACGAAGGCCGAGATGTGGTGCTCCTCCAGGCTGCCGAGCGCGCTGTCCCGGCCGCGGATGAGTTCCATCGCACGCTGGTGGTCGAGGGGCTGGGAGCGCAGTTCGGCGAGGTCGTAGCCGACGAAGTCGAGGAGGGTCTCCAGGACGTCCCGCTCCGTGGGGAGGGTGTAGTCGTCGTCCTTCCAGGACTCGTCGTACGGGGTCTGGTCGAGGTTGGCGAGCAGGGCGACCCTCTCCCCCGCCTCGGTGAGCTGCGTGGCGATCTCGTGTGCGACGAGGCCGCCGAAGGACCAGCCGATGAGGTGGTAGGGACCGGCGGGCTGGACCGAGCGGATCTGCTCGACGTAGTCCGCCGCCATCTCGCTGACACCGGTGGCGATCGGACCCTCTCCGTTCAGGCCGCGGGCCTGGAGGCCGTAGACGGGGTAGGAGGCCGAGATGTGGCCCAGCAGGGTCGAGTACGGCCAGCTGAGGCCGCCCGCGCCGTGGACGCAGAAGAGCGGGGGCCGCTCGCCGCCGGTGCGCAGCGGCAGGAGCACCTCGAAGCCGTCGCCGTCCTGGCCCGAGCCGAGCTTGTCGGTGAGCCGGGCGACGGTCGGGGTTTCGAAGATGCCGCGGTTGCTGAGCTTGACGCCGAGGACGGAGCGGATGCGGCTGACGAGCTGGATGGAGGTGATGCTGTCGCCGCCCAGTTCGAAGAAGCTGTCGTCGATGCCGACCCGGTCGACCTTGAGGACTTCGGCGAACAGGCCGCAGAGGACCTCCTCCTGTGCGGAGCGGGGGCCGCGGCCGGCGGGGGCGGTGTCGGATCCGGGTGCGGGGAGTTGCCTGCGGTCGAGTTTGCCGTTGACCGTGAGCGGGAGGGCGTCCAAGGCGACGAACGCGGCCGGGACCATGTAGTCCGGGAGGACCGCGCCGATGTGGGCGCGCAGCGCGTCCGTGTCCAGGACCGCGCCGGGAGACAGGACCACGTAGGCGGCCAGACGCTTGATGCCGGGCTGGTCCTCACGCACGACCACCACGGCCCGCGCGACCGAGGCGTGCCCGGCCAGCACCGTCTCGACCTCACCCAGCTCGATCCGGAACCCACGCACCTTGACCTGGTCGTCGGACCGGCCCAGGTA
>NZ_JBWKGY010000036.1:0-48196 GCF_056433525.1 Streptomyces sp. NPDC044704 | reverse complement strand
GGTGGGGCTGCGGGGGCGCGTGGGCCGGGGGGCCGCCCCCGGGGGGGGGCCCGGCCGGGGGGGGCCGGGGGGGGGCGGCCCCCCCCCCCCCCCGGGGGGGGCCCCCCCACCGCCATGTCCGCGCGCAAACGGGGTACCTGGGGGAAATCTGAGGGGAATGAAGCCGGAAGGGCGGGGCATGCGGATTCCAGGCGGAACGGCGAATGCGCCATCTGCCGCACCGGCTGGGAATTGTTTTCCTTATGGTTCTCGCTTTACTCGGAGGAGTTGTTTTCGCGTGACTGAGCATGTGTGGAGTTACAAGTCGACTGCGGGTCACCTGGCCGGTACGGACCTGACCGGCTACAAGGTCGAGGCGACGGACGGGAGCATCGGCAAGGTGGACAAGCACTCCGACGAGGTCGGTGACGCCTATCTGGTCGTGGACACGGGTGTGTGGATCTTCGGCAAGGAGGTCCTGCTCCCGGCGAGCACGGTGGTGCGGGTCGACCCGGACGAGCGGAAGGTCTACGTCGACCGGACGAAGGAACAGATCAAGGACGCTCCCGAGTTCCACCGTGACAAGCACATCGGTGACGCCGGCTACCGCGAGGAACTGGGCACCTACTACGGCACCGGCGCCCCCTGCGGCGGCCCCCCGTCCTGACCCCGCCCTTCACGGCTTGGACTCGTTCCGGCCCTGGCCGTAAGGGCCTGGGCGTGATTCAGAAGACGCCTCCGTGTTGCCCGGCCTTGCGGCCGCGTTCGTCGGGGGGTGCCGCGGGGACGTTTCCGTAGGTGTAGGCGCTGCGGACATGTCCGTCGAGGGCGTGGACGATGACCTGGGCGGGCGCGTGCTGCTTGGCGTGGTGGCGTGCGGCGCCGATCGCGTCTTTCTGCGTGCGGTGTGGTTCGTGCAGGAGCCGGCGTCCTTCTCTTCCCTCGACCTGCCACTTCACGCCCGCGGCGGCCGCTCGCTCGCTGGAGGGCGAGACGTGGTAGACGGTCAGTTTTGCTGTCATGGTCTTCTCCTCGCCCATCAGGCGGGCCCCGGGGCGGCCTGTCGGAGTCTTACGTGGCGGCCGCGATCGGTCGCCCCTTGACCGGCCGCGCAACAGGCGCGGCGTGGCCACTGTGGGTTCCGGCGCGTGCGGGGCTGCCAGTCCTGTGAGGAGTATTCCCGCCGAGCCCGTAGGGGACACCCGCGCGGAACGGGGGGAGCGCCGAGCGCCATCCCTCAGGGGACGCCCGCCGACTCTCGTCGAAGACGGTGTTCCGGCCCCGGGGCCCGGGGGCCGGCAGCTGATGCTCCGGTCAGTCCTGGCCGGTCGTTGACGGAGCCGGGGCCGTGCTGCTCAGGTAGGGCATGGCCTTGCTTGCGGTTTCCGCCCTCAGCAGCAGGATGCCGTCGCCGGCCAGGACCAGGAGGGCCCGGGCGTCGGGCGCGCCCAGGGCGAACTTCCCGGACTCGTCCTGAGAGATGTGGGCGAACCAGACTTCGGTCACGTCGAGCTGGGATTCACCGAGCCACGTCTTGAGCTCCTGCCAGTTGACCATGGGGAAGTGGGCCTCGAAGCCGATGATGCAGCCGCCCGTTCCCTTGTGCGGGCCTACCCAGGTCGGCTCGAAGTAGGGAATGGTCAGGAGCTCTTCCCCGTTTTCCTTGGCGTCACGGGCCGCTTCCGCGTAGCCGGAGTCGTGTTCGCTCAGGAACCATTCGCGCTTGGCCACCAAGGGGCCTTTCCATCGTCGTCATGCAGGCGGGCGCCCTTGATCCTGCCGCTGCCATGACCGCGGGTCAAAGCCGGAGGGGTGGGGCGGCGGCTGACCGGCGAGCGCGGTCGGCGAGCCTGTGGCGGGCGGTGTACGGACGCGCCGTCTCGGGCGTCCGCGCGTCTTCGGGGGAGTGGTTGATCTGGTCCTTGCAGGCGCGCAACGCGACACCCGCAGGACACTCCCTCAAGAGTTCCTGTGACGGTCGTTTCGGGGGCCGTGCCAGTCGAGGCACAGGACGGTGGCGTCGTCCGTCGGAGGCCTACCGCCGTAGGCGTCGGTTACGGCGCCCACCAGGGTCCGGACGACTTCGCGCGGATGCTCGTCGGCTGTCTTACGCAGGAGGGCTGGCAGGTCGACGGCTTCGGCGTCGCGTTCCTGCATGCCGTCGGTGTGGAGCAGGAGCCGGTCAGCTGGCTTCAGGTCGATGTCCTGGACCACGTACGGACCCTTGAAGCCGGTGTAGCCGAACGGGAGGTCCACGGTCAGGGTCAGCTCGGTGACCGCCCCCTCACGCAGCCGCAAGGGCCAGGGATGGCCGGCGTTGACGAGCCGGGCACCGCTGCCGTCGAGGGCGATGCGCAGGAGTTGGCCGGTGGCCATGGTCTTCCGGCCGTGGTCGACGAGCGCCTGGTGGATCTGGCGTGCCTGCTCGGCGAGGCCTTCTCCGGCGCGGCGGGCGCCGCGGGAGGCGTTGACGAGGAGGGTGGCCATGAGGGCGGCGTCGACGTCGTGGCCCATGGCGTCGGTGATCGACAGGTGCAGGGTGTCGATGTCGAGGCTGTAGTCGTAGGTGTCGCCGGCGATGTCGGAGGCCGGGACCAGCGCGCCGGCGAGGGCGAACTGTGGGGCCTCGCAGGCGGCGGCGGTGGGCAGGAGCTGACGCTGGATCTCCGCGGACAGACTGACCGGGGTGGTTCGGTTGCCCCAGTGGTAGAGGTCGGTGAACCGACGGTCGGTGACGATGATGTACGCCAGCGCGTGCGCGGCCGCACCCACCTCGGCCAGCACATCCGGGGTGACCTCGGTCAGGAACACCTCCAGGACCCCGATCGTGTCACCGCGGTTCGTCACCGGCGCCAGTACCCGCTGCCCCTGCCCGCCACCGGCGGCAAGCACCAGCCTCTGGCCCTCCAGGACCTCGTCGTAGACGCTCCGGCCGGACAGCGCGGCCTCCTCGGCACGCTCCTCGTGCCGCTCCGCCGCCGTGTCGTGGACCCGGAGAAGTCGCCGGCCGACGACGTCGACGAACAGGAACGACACCGACGCGGCACCGAACCGGTCACGCAGATCGCGCGCCACGACATCGAGGGAATCCACCGGCGCGGCCGCCTCCGCCGCCGCCAGCACCTCGGCCAGACCGATCCGATCACGCCCCACATCAGCCTCCACAGATCACGGATCAAGCCCGGTCCCGCCGGCACGGCACACCCATGCTGCGCCAGGGCCGAGGGAGGACAGCTTCACCAGGGTCTTCACACCCGGGCCGACCTCCGGATGCGCTAACCGATCGGCAACCGGCCGGTTGCCTTGGGGCACCACGTGGCATCGGGCGTATCTCACCAGGGAGTGTCGGCGCAGATCGTCTTGCCTCCGTCGGAGGTGAGTTCGATGGTGACGCGGGTGGCGAGGTGATTGATCAGGAGCCATCCCCAGCCGCCACTTCCGTCCGTGTGGGGAGTCCGGGGCTGGGGCGGGCAGGGGCTGGCGTCGGTGACACAGACCTCGAGGTGATCCCCGTGCAGTTCCAGGTGGAGGACGCAGGGCCCGTCGGTGTGGCGGAGGGCGTTGGTGACGAGCTCGGCGACGATCAGGAGAACGTCGTCGGCGTGTCCGGGCCGGATGGGGGCCCTGACCTGGGCGGCGCGCTGGAGGAAGCCTCGGGTGGCGTCACGTGCTGCCGTAGTGGGCTGACCGGTGCGCAGTACAGGCTGATCGAGGACGGGTGTCGCCATGGCGCCTCCTTCCGACGGTGTCCTGCATCGCACCTGCCCCCATTACGAGCGAAAACCTCGTTCTGCCATCACGTCATCCGAACGGCCCGACACCTGGCGACCAACGAAACCGGCGGCATCCAGCGATACGGACGTTTGGAAGCCTCGGCGCGGTGAAGACGGTTGACACCGGCTCAATTTTTCGAGGCAGGAGAAGCACATGGGCATCATTGCCTGGATTTTGATCGGACTGCTCGCGGGCTTCATCGCGAAGGCGCTGATGCCGGGCAAGGACCCTGGCGGCATCATCATCACCATGCTCATCGGCATCGCCGGCGGTCTGCTCGGCGGCTGGCTCGGCAAGGTCATTTTCGGCGTCGACTCCATCGACGGATTCTTCGACCTCTCCACCTGGATCGCCGCGATCATCGGCTCGGTCATCCTTCTCGCCGTCTACCGGCTGGTCACCGGCAACCGGCGAAGCCACCGCCACGCCTGAGCGTGACGGTCCCTCCGCGGACGATCACGGCTCCCCCTTTCCCAGGGGGAGCCGTTCTGCTGTCTGCGCCCGCGATCGACCGACAGCAGGGGCGGCGCTCGTCGCGTGACCCGCGCCCGTTGTCGCCCGCTTCGCTCCCGGCGGGTCGATGGTCGAGCCCCACACCGATACCGACTCCGGCTGCCGACTCACGCTCGGTACGCGGCATCGGCCTTGGCGATGGCGGCCGGATCCGATGCCGTGGGCCGGGCGGCGTCGGTCTTCACCAGAGGGAACCGGTGGGGTCGTTGGCCAGGGCGGCGGCGAGTAGGGCGCGGAGGTGGTCCGCCTCGGGGAGGAGGGTGGCTTCGATCTCGTCGTTGGTGTGGCCGGCCAGGGTGAGTGCCTGGATGCGGCGGAACAGCAGGCGATCCGATGCGGCGATCAGGGCGGCGGCGGCCTGCGGGGCGATCGCGGGGGCGTCGGCAGGGCCGGTGGTGGCCAGGGCGGTGGCCAGTGCCTCCTCGCGCCGGTCGTGCAGTTCCCGGAGCCGCGCGGTGAGGGTGGGGCTCTCGGCGACCATACGGGCGAAGGCGGGTCCGGTGAAGCCGACGACGGGGCTGTGCGCCAGCAGGGAAGACCGGAAGGTCCGGCCCAGGGCGGCGAGCGGTGCCTCGTCCGGGTCGCGTTCGGCGACCGCCCGGGCCAGGCCCTCGGTGAACTCCGTGTGGTGGTCGAGTGCCAGGTCTTCCTTGCGGGGGAAGTAGTTGGTCACCGTCTTCTTCGCGACCCGGGCCGCCGTGGCGATCTCGGCGATGGTGGTCTGTTCGAAGCCCTGCTCGATGAAGAGCCTGGTCGCGCAGTCGGAGATCAGCTGCCTGGTCTCCTGCTTCTTGGACTCGCGGAGTCCCATCTCGGTAGCCATGGAAGAAATCTTACATCGGTAGCAAAAATATCCTTGACCTTCTGGGGTGTTCGATCTAAGTTTACGTCCGTCGCAAAAATCGCCTGACTGAACGGACCTGGATTGCGCCAGCCCAACCAGCCCAACCACCTCCCCGACCTCAACCTCACCCGCAACAGCCTTCTCGGCACCCCCAGCGGTGACGTCGCGTGCCTCGCGCCCAGCTCCGAAGGCGCCCCCGCGAACCTGCCCGTACAGGCCTACGCCGCCGTGAGCCGGCTGGCTGCGGGCACTTCGCGGTCCGAGCCCGAGCTCATGGACCGCACCCCCGCGCGCCCGGCTTGGCCGTCAAGCCGGCCAGCTCCACTGTCGGCATCCGGCAGATCGTCTCGGCCCGTTCGCCCGGCACGCGTCTGGACCCGGCCGGCCAGGTGATCGCGGACGGCCGACCCGGCCGCCCGGCCCATGGACCGCCGCAGTACGCCGCTGCCATCTCATTCGCCCCCTTTCTCTGGAGTTGCCCTGAACGTCACCACCTCCACCGTGTCCCTGACCGTCGACGACGTGGACGCCTCCCGCGAGTTCCTCTGCACTCACCTCGGCTATCAGGTCGCCGTCGCAGCCGAGGGCTTCGTATCCCTGGCCCGTGAAGATGCCGCCGTCGACATCGTGCTGCTCCGCACCGGCATCGAAGTGCTGCCGCCCGAGCAGCGTGACCGGCGGGCCGACGGCCTGATCCTCGCGCTCACCGTTGACGGCCTCGACGCCGAAGAGCGGCGGCTGCGCGAGGCAGGCGCCCCGATCACCATGCCGCTGCGCGAAGAACCGTGGGGCGAGCGCCTGTTCCAGCTCACCGACCCGAACGGCATCGTGGTCCAGCTCGTCGAATGGGTCACCCCCGTCGGGGAGGCGTTTGCCGAGGCCGCGCCGGCAGGGGAGCCGTCCGTACTCGTGATCGCTCCGGCCGACGAGCACGTCGTCGAATCACCGAACGCCCGCATGACCGGTCTGGCGGCGCCCAGCCGCGGCAGCAACGAGCTCAGCACCTGGACCGTCGCGATGGCGGCCGGGCAGAGCGGCCCCGAACACGCCGTCAGCCGCGAACAGGTCTGGACCGTGACGTCCGGAGTGCTCGAAGTCAGCTGCGGCGGGCACACCGAAACCGTCCCGGCGGGTCACACCTTCATCCTTCCCCCGGACGGACTCCGCCAGGTTCACGCTCCGCAGGCCGCCGCGGCCCACGTCGCGATGCGCGCCGACGGCGTGGCCCGCGTACCGGGCACCGACGGCACCCGTCCCCTGCCCTGGGCCCAGTGACGGGACGTCACGTACACCGCCTGAACAACCTCAACCCCCGCAGCGACCGCCCTGCGGCACCACATCACCCATCCAGCAACGGAGACAGCTTGCCCGTCCGCATCACCGCCCTGACCGACCCCGACGAGACCTCCTCCAGCCGCCGTCTGGCCTGGCTGGCCTCGGACGCCGACGGCAGCCCCGTCGGGTCCGCGTCCCTGCGCCTGTTCACCCAGGACGGCCAGCGCCACCTCGCCGAGCTGGATGTGCAGGTCCATCCCGCCGAGCGGCGCAAGCAGATCGGCACCCGGCTGCTCGCTGCGGCCGTGGCGGCGGCCCGAGAGGACGGCCGTCGCAGTGTCATCGCCCAGGCCCAGGACGGTAGTCCCGGTCTCGGGTTCCTGATCGCCGGCGGATTCCGGACCGCGTTGACCCTGACGTACGCCCGCCTCCCCCTGGCCGAAGCCAACCGCCCCGCCCTGACCGCGCTGGCCGGAGCACCTCACTCCGGCTATCGGCTGACCGCCTGGGACGGGACGGTTCCCGACGAACTCGCCGACACCTATGTGGTGTCGCGGCGGGCGATGGACGACATGCCGATGGGTGCCCTGGACTACGGCACGGTGATCTGGGACCTCGACCGGATACGGGCCGCGGCCGCGGCCGTCGAGACGCGCGGGGAGAGTCTTCACACCGTCGCCGCCATCGACAGGTCCAGCGCGGCGATCGTCGGCTTCACCGAACTCGTGGTCCCGGCCGGCGGTACCGGCGACGCCCTGCACTACGGCACAGCCGTCCTGCCCGAACACCGGGGCCACGGCCTGGCCCGCTGGATGAAGGCCGCCGCGATCCTCGCCGTCCGCGAGAGCCACCCCCAACTGGGTGGCCTGCTCACCGACACCGCCGACAACAACCCGTACATGCGCCGCGTCAACGACACCCTCGGCTACCTGCCCACACACGTCGCCTACGAATGCCAGCTGGACCTTTGACCGGGGCGGTGTGACCGCCGGCGCCATCAGCCCGATCAGGAGAGAGCGGAAATACGGTGAACACCATGGCCCAGGGCCGCGTCCTGCCCAGCGCACGCCATCTCTTCCACGTCCCCGAAGACATCGCCTACTTCAACACCGCAAGCCTCGCGCCGACTCTCAAGGGTGTGCTCGCCGCAGGGCAGGCGTCCCTGGAACGCCGGGCACAGCCGTGGACGATCACCGCACCGGACTGGTTCACCGCCGCCGAGGAACGCCGGGCCCTCTTCGCCCGCCTCATCGGCGCCGCAGCCGACGACGTCGCGCTGATCTCCGCCACCAGCTACGGCTTCGCGGCAGCCGCCGCCAACCTCGACGGCCGCCCAGGTCAGCGCGTCCTGGTCCTCGCAGAGGAGTACCCCTCCGGCGTCTACACCTGGCGCCGCTTCGCCGCCCGCACCGGCACGACCGTGCACACCGTTCACCGCGAGCCCGGACAGACCTGGACGGACGCGGTCCTCCGCGACCTCGACGAGACGGTCGCCGTGGTTTCGGTGCCGCAGGTGCACTGGACCGACGGCACCCTGGTGGACCTGTCGCCCATCGCGCAGGCTGCCCACGACGCCGGAGCAGCCCTGGTCATCGACGCCAGCCAGTCCGTGGGCGCCGTACCCCTGGACGTCGCCGCACTACGGCCGGACTTCGTGGTCACCGTCGGCTACAAGTGGCTGCTCGGCCCCTTCGGGCTGGGCTACCTCTACGTCGCCCCCGCCCACCAGGACGGCCGACCGCTGGAGGAGAACTGGATCGTGCGCGAGGACGCCCAGGACTTCGCCCGCCTGGCCGACTACCGCGACACTTACCAGCACGGTGCGCGCCGCTTCGACATGGGACAGCGCACCGCCTTCGAGCTCACCCCGATGGCCATCGCCGCCCTTGAGCAGCTCGCCGACTGGACGGTGCCGAACATCGCCACGACCCTGGACGCCGTCACCGGACGGATCGCCGACGCCGCACGCGGCCTCGGCCTGCACGTTCCCGAACCCCGCGGCCCGCACATGCTCGGCATCGAGGTCCCCGAACACCGGCGAGCCCGCCTGCTGGACACGCTCAACGCGGCCGACGTCCACGTAGGAGCCCGCGGAGGCGTACTCCGCATCAGCCCCCACCTCCACACCACCGACCGCGACATCGACCACCTGCTGACCGTGCTCGAGGCCAACCTGCCCCACGCGTAACCTCGCTCCCTACCACGGCGCCCCGGTGTGGAGGCTCGTACGGAGCGGCGTCGGTCCAGGGAGGCGACGATGGTGCGAAAGGTCAGGGCCGCACCTGGAGGCGGTACGCCGGCGGTGACCCGTCGGTCGTGCCGTCACCGGCCAGTGCCTCGCCGGTGTCGGCGAACTCCCAGCAGGTGACGTACCCGCCGCCTTCGCGCGGCCACTCACAGCGGTCGACCGGGCGGCTCAGCACGTGTTCGAACCAGTCGGCGCAGCGCACCGCCAGCTCCTCGACCGTGCCGGTGGCCATGAAGAAGCCGCTCTCGGGCGACTCGTGGAGGTTGTACACCTGGTCGCGGACCTTGCCCGCCCGCACGTGGGTTCCGTGGAAGTGAACGGCCCACTCGCCGAGGATCACGTGGCGCGCTTCGTCGATGAGGCAAATGCTCACGAGCAGCGCTGATTCGTCTTCGGTGAGAGTGACGAGGTCGGGAGTCGGCGGGACCTGCCAGCCGTCAGCCCGGGCCCGTAGCGCTTCAAGGAAGGCGAGCTCTGCCTCGTTGAAGTTCCACGGGTCCTCACCCTCCTCCGGGTCCTCGACCTCGAACCAGCTGTTGACGTTCACGGGAAGACTTTAGAGCCGGCGCGCGAGCCTGAGGCCCTTCGCGACAACCCCTTAGGCCTACGCGAACCAGTCGCGGCCCTCGGCCCAGTGCGTTGCCCAGCCCGCGAAGCCGGGGGTGCCGGGCATCAGTGCGTCGGGCGACTGGGGACCGAAGGGCATCGCGCCTTCGCCGGCGATCTGCCAGACGTGACCGCGCTGGGGGCCGGTGACGATCAAGTGCCAGTACATGCCGCAGCCATCGGTGCCCAGCAGCAGCGAACCGTGGTCGAACACGGGGTCCGTCCGGGCTTCGAACTCCTGTACCGACAGCGTCGCTTCGTCGTCCTCCGCCTCCCACAGCCATGCCGCCTCAAGCGGGAAAGGCTCGGCCAGCAGGCGTTCGGGGCGGTCCGATCCCCAGTCCTGGGGTGCCTCCGCGAAGGGGAGCAGCCCGTAGTACGGCGGACCGGCGCGCAGGCCGTCGCAAACCTCCGCCACGAACGTGCGGTAGGGCTCCGGGAGCACGATGCGATGCTCCGCCTCGAAGGACCGCACCGCCTCCCAGCCGGCCGGCGGCGCGGCCTCAGGTCTGGAGGCGAATATCTCCCGGAGGGCAGACAGCTCGGCCGGATCGCATGTTTCCGTGTTCATGCAGATCATCATGCAAGATCCGGCAGGGCGGCCTTGCCGACGCGGCCGCTGTGCTGCTCCTCGCCCGGGCCGACGGCGGAGGCGCACCGGCTGGTCCTCCTGCCCCAGGCCGCTGCCGAGGTGGTCGTGGCTGTAGAGGCCGTGCGTGCAGGCTCGGGTGACGCCGTAGCCGGTGGTTGATCCGGAGGCATGGCCTGAGCGGCTCCGGCGCGCATGCGAACTGGTCCGGGACGCCGCGCTGTCAGTGCCCTTTGGCAGCATGAGCCCATGAGCAAGGTAGTGAACTACAGCATGGCGAACCGCGGCGAGATCGCGCGCTTCGTGCCCGCCGCGGACCTGAGCGCCGACGAAGCGCGACGCCTGGACACCATGCGCGTCCGGGCGAAGGCACGTCAGGACGGCCTCGACCACCAGGGCGTGGACTGGGGGCTGTCGGTCCCGGACGCCCTGGAGGAGCTGGTCTCCGGCCGGGCCGACTCCTCCGCCGATTACGCCGGTTGCGCCTATTACGCGGCCCTCCAGATCGTCATCGACCACAACGCGAGCGACAGCGCGACCCTGGCGAGCTACCGGAGCCCCGTCACCTACTTCTCCGCCCTGGACGACGCCCTCAGCGCGGCGGGCGTCCCGGCGGACCTGCTGCCCTACCAGTACGTCTTCAGCGGCCCGCCCTCGGAGATCGGGTTCCACATACCCCATCCCCCGGAGGGCTCACCGGAGATCGGCTGCTGGCCCCTCGCGAAGGCGGGCCCCGCGGTGGAGGCCTACCGTTCGGTGCTGGACCGCGTCGACGCCGATCTCCGGTACGACCTCGGGGAGCTCATCGAGGCCCTCGACGGCTGGGCGTCGGAGTGGAACACGGGCGAGGGCGCCTGGTGGTGGGCCGAGGACGGCTCGATCTTCTTCTCGATCACCGGCTGACCTTCTGAGGGGCGGCCGGAGCGGATGCCGTCGAAAGCAGCCCTGGTGTAGGCCGTTTCCTTCGGATCACCTCGCCGACCAGGTGAAGATGGCGGCGAGGTGGAGTCCGGCGAGGTGGATGGCGGCTGGGCTAGCCGGGCTATGTGATGCGGTCCAGGAAGTCCAGGACTCGGTGAGAGACCTGGGCGGTTGCCTGCTCGTCATAGGACGGCAGACTGCTGTCGGTGAACAGGTGCCTGTCGCCGGGGTAGAGAAACAGTTCGGCATCCACCGCTGTGGCGACGAGCGCGCGGGCCGCGTCCACATCGCCCTCTCCGGCGAAGAACGGATCCGCGTCCATGCCGTGTACCTGAACCGGGACATCGCCGGGCCAGGCACCGCTGAACTCCGCGACCGGGACGCAAGCCTCCAGCAGCAGTGCCCCCCGTGCGCCGGGCCGGGTCTGCGCCAGCTTCTGCGCCGGCAGGACGCCGAGTGAGAACCCGAGGTAGACGAGTTCCGAAGGCAGCCCCTCGGCGGCGGCGGTTCCGCGCGCGACAACCGTGCCGAAGCTGGCATTCTCGGCGTAGCCCATGCCCTCCTCAAGGCTGTCGAATACGTGCCCCTTGTACAGGTCCGGGACGTGGACGGTGTGTCCGGCGCGGCGAAGCTGCTCGGCGAACTCGCGGATGCCGTCGGTCAGCCCGTGCCCGTGGTGGAAAACCAACACCTCAGCCATGTCGCTCCCCTCGTGCTGCGGTGCCCGGACGGCGCCGCGGCACGAGTATGGCCCGCGGTACTGACATCTGCGGGCCTTCAGCGGACGGGAACAGGCCGATGAGCCGATGGTGCTGCCCAGCGCGTAGGTGAAGACGGCGGCCGCCGTCTGGACCGCTTGCTCACCGACGACGCCGGACTTCTCGCAGCTAGACCCCGGCTCGCGCGAAGTTCAGGCATGGTCTTGCACTTAGTTCAAGTCGTGTCGTACCTTCCTCTTGAACAAAGTGCAAGTCGCTGGGGAGGTCGCGGCGACGAGGGGAAGACGAGGGGAAGGGGAACGGGATGTCGTACGAGGTGCTGCGCGGATTCGTCGAGTCGACCGCCAAGGAGTTCGGGATTCCCGGCGCTGCCGTCGGGGTGTGGCGGGACGGCCGGGAGGTGTACGCCTGCCACGGCGTGACCAGCGTCGACAACCCCCTGCCCGTGGACGAGCGGACGCTGTTCGTGCTGGGCTCCGTCACGAAGCCCTGGACGGCCACCGCGCTGATGCGCCTGGTCGGGGACGGGCGCGTCGAACTGGACGCGCCGGTTCGTCGATACGTTCCCGAGCTCGTGCTCAGCGACGAGCAGGCCGCGGCGGAAATCACCGTCTCGCAGCTGCTCAACCACACCGCCGGACTGGACTGGAGGCTGAGCGTCGAAACCGGTGAGGGAGACGACGCCCTGGCCGCGTACGTGGCGAAGATGGCCGAGTCGGAGTTGATCGCGTCGCCCGGCGCCCGAGCCTCCTACAGCCAGATGGGCTACAACCTGGCCGGGCGGATCATCGAGAACGTCACGGGTCTGACCTACGAGCAGGCCGTCGGCACCCTCCTCCTCGAGCCGCTCGGCCTGTCCGACAGCGTCTTCGCGCCCGCCGATGCGATGACCCGGCGCTTCGCGGTGGGGCACAACCTCGGCGAGGACGGAACGCTGACCGTCGTCCGGCAGTGGAAGGACACCCGCGCCAACAACCCTGGCGGTGGCGGCGTGTCCTCAGTGGCGGACCAGCTGCGCTGGGCACGATTCCACCTCGGTGACGGCCGCGCCGAAAGCGGTGAGCGTGTGCTGCCCGCCGAGCTGCTGCTGCGGCAGCAGGAGCCGACGGTCGAACTGCGGGGCAGCTCGCTCGCCGACGCCTTCGGCATCGGCTGGTTCCTGCGCGACGTGGACGGTGTGCGCACCGTCGGGCACGGCGGCTCGGTCAACGGCCAGTTCGTCGATCTGCTCATGGTGCCCGAGCGGAACTTCGCCGTCGTCACAGCGTCCAATGCCGGCCCGGACGCCGGGCTCGCCTTCAACCAGGCCGTCGTCCGCTGGGTGCTGGAGACCTACCTGGGTGTGGTCGAGCGGGAGCCCGAGCCCCTTCCGTACGACGAGGTGCGGGCCCGGGAGGTCGTCGGGAGCTACGCGAACGAGCTGATGACACTGACCATCGCCACGGACGGAGCCGAGCTGACGATCGCCTGCGACATCAAGCCGGAGATCCGGGCGGCGACGGACACGCAACTGCCGCCGGACCTCCCGCCGGCCCGTCTCGGGCTACTGCCCGGCGACGAGGACGAGTACATCGTCACCAGCGGCGGTCTCCAAGGGCAGCGCGGCTTCTTCAACCGCGACGACAGCGGCACGGTCGCAGGCGCCGACCTCGCCGGCCGGCTGTTCACCCGGGTCCGGGCCTGAACGACGGCAGGGCGGCCCTGTCTGAAGGGCCGCCCCACGGAACACCGGATGGTCCTCACGGGCAGGCCGGGCCACCGGGAAAGCTCCCCGCTCGAGCAGAGGGTCGTAACGTCCATGCCCCCAACCAGGCGAGTTCCATCGCCTGGTTGCAGGACATCCGGCAGGTCATGGGGCGGAGCGGAGTGAGGCGTTCGCCCTCAGCATGGCGTCCAGCAGGTCCTGCGTCGGGGCGCGGAAGACGTGGTCGGGGCCGGCGGCCTCCACGGCGGACCTGGCGACGTCGATCGCTTCGGTGAGATCCGTCATCGACCGGGCGCGGTCGAAGCGGCGCGACAGGGCGTAAGCGAGGTCGTACTTCACCGCGACGGGGTCGAGGAGGCGAGCACGGTCGGCGTCGAGGGTCCGCCTCATGACGTCTATCGCCCGGTCCAGATCGGAGCCGGCCCCGGCGCGTTCGAAGCGGTTGAGCAGAGAGTCTCCCAAGCTGCTCAGCCACTTGACCGCGTGATCGTCGTCGACGGACGCCACCGCGCCACCGGCTTCACAGCATTCGATCACCCGGTCCAGATCCGCCGGATCGGCCGTGGCCGCCAGCCGGCGCCGGAGCGCCTGCACCAGGGTGGAGAGAATGGCCTCCCGCTGGTCGACGGCACTGGACAGCGCTGTCTCAAGCAGATCGATGGACTGGTCGAGGTCCTCCGCCGAGCCGCCGTTCTCGAACCGGAGCAGCAGCATGAGGCCCAGATTGGCCATCATTCCGGGCCGGAAGGGGTGATCGGGATCGAGGTGGGTCACGATCTGCCGGGACAGGACGAGCGAGCTCTCGATCCTGGCCGGGTCCTTCGTTTCGGACGCCCCCTGTTGGAATGAGCCGGCCATGGGCACCATCCGCTCCGCGAGCGTGGGGAGCATGGGCTCCGGTATGTCGTCCAGCCCCATGACGAACGGCAGCTCGAACAAGTCCAGCGCGGCGTCGTAGTCGGCGTGCCCCTGGCCCTCGGGCACCAGCCGAGACCGGTACCAGCGAAGCCTTCCCAGCAGGTGCTGCGCGACGGCCGTCAAGCTGACGTCGATGTCCGCGTCGCCCTCGGCGAGTATCGCGTCGAGCTGCACCACTTCCGGAAGATCGCCTGGCGTCAGGATGACCGTGCCCATATCGCCGGAAGCGGCCGCGCTTTCCATCTTCCTGTTGATGAGGTGGATCAGTTCCCACACGTCGTCTCGTCTGCTCATTCCCCAACCCTTGCAGATCTTGAAGTGATCACCCAAACAGCTGTCACGGCTAGGTCTTCGCAAGGCTGGCCGGGGTGGCGACACGCGGCGTCGCCCCGCTGCCGTCCAGCGTCGCGGGAGCGCAGGCCGACATGCTGGTCGCTCGGCAGGGTGCCCTCCGTCGGCATGGCGGAGACCGGCGCGTGATGGCTTTGCCGCCGTGCAGGCTCAGCGGTTCTCCGGGGCTCTCGTGGTGCAATGTGACCTGTACGGTGCCGCCTCGGCGCGGCTCTTCGCGCGATCGGGGCGGAGCCCGGCCGGCATCGAGCACCAGGGGGTCGCTGTGACCGCAGGAGAGCCAGGCGGCAGCATGGCCGGTCGTCCTCTCGTGGGCGGAAGCCTGCGGGGTCGGGCGACGACTCTGGCGGGGGCACTGGAAGCAGCGGAGGCCGCGGCGCCCGTCGAGTCGCTCGACGTGGTCGCGCGCATGCTCAGGGACCACCTCGGAGCCGCATCGGTGTCGTTCCTGATCACTGACTTTTCCGGCGGCTCCGTCGTGCGGCTGGGGGCCGCGGGGAGCGTCGAGACCAGCGAGCCGGCCAGGCGCATCCCGCTGCGGGGCACGCTGTACGACGACGTGATCCGCACCCAGCGGCCGCAGGTGGAGGACGGGGGCGCGAACGACCTGGTGCGGGTCGTCGCGCCGGTGACGAACCGTGGGGACGCCCTCGGCCTGCTCGAGCTGTTCCTGCCCTCCGCACCGGGCGCGGAAGTGATGCGCGAGATCGGCGAGACCGCGCACGCCCTGGCGTACATCGTCATCGCGAACCGGTCCCATACCGACGTGTACCAGTGGGGCCGACGCACCA
Organism: Streptomyces sp. NPDC044704; assembly: GCF_056433525.1. NCBI lineage: Bacteria > Bacillati > Actinomycetota > Actinomycetes > Kitasatosporales > Streptomycetaceae > Streptomyces > Streptomyces sp. NPDC044704. The sequence continues at coordinate 32,963 of NZ_JBWKGY010000036.1, read as the reverse complement.
AGCCGCTGAGCCTGGCCGCGGAGATCCAGCACCGGTTGCTCCCGGCGTCGCTGGCGTGCGAGGCGGCCCAGTTCGCGGTGGCCGGGGCGCTGGAGCCCGCCGACCACGTCGGGGGTGACACCTTCGACTATGTGATCGACCGGGACACCGTCCAGCTGTCGGTGACCGACGCCATGGGTCACGACGTCGAGGCGGCGCTGCTCGCCACCCTGGTGGTAGGTGCCCTGCGGCGGGCTCGAAGGGCAGGCGCCGGCCTCGCCGAACAGGCCCGCCAGGCCGACCAGGCGATGCGGGACCACGGCCACGGGGGCTACGTCACCGGCCAACTGCTGCGCATCAGCCTGATCGACGGCACCACCGAGTTCGTCAACGCCGGGCATCCCTGGCCGCTGCGGATGCGCGACGGGGAGGTACAGCAGATCGTTCCGAAGGTCGATCGCCCCTTTGGTCTCAACGTCCAGACAGCGCAGGGCAACACCTACCGGGTGCAGTCGCTGGACCTGCGGCCGGGTGATCGGCTGGTGATGTTGACCGACGGCATGCTGGAGCGCAACGCCGAGGGCCTCGATCTGTCCGACCTGATCATCCGCAGTCGCGCCCTGCATCCCCGCGAGGCCGCCCACACCCTCATCGGAGCGATCGTCGACGCCGGCGACGGCCGTCTGGACGACGACGCGACCGTCATGTGCCTGGACTGGCACGGGATGGGCGACTCCCAGCGGGACGCCGCCACCGGCGCCGACCTCACCGACGCGTCACGACCGTCGACGACGGGACAGCCCCTCCCGGGCCATCACCAGGGCGCGTAACGCGCCAGGCGGCCCCGACGACGGTTGACGGGGACCGGGCGCCGGCAACGGGGGAGACGGGTGCTTGGCCCGGCCCCCCGCGGGTAGGCGCCCCCCGAGCCGGCGGCCCCTCGACGCGCCGGCAGGGAGTACGCCATGATCCTCATCCTCGGACTCGTCATCCTCATCGCAGCTCTGATCCTCGCCGTGGCCGGGGTCATGGCGAACCTCGGCAGCGCCCACGCACTCACCGACGACTTCTCCGTCTTCGGCTACCACGTGACCAGCTCGACCGGCGCCCTGTTCCTCTACGGCATCGTCGTCGGCGCCGCGGGCATCCTCGGACTGGTCATGATCATGATGGCCGCCCGGCGGGCATCCCGCCGCAGCCGCCTCGCCCGCCAGAGCGGATCCGTCACATCGAAGCGGGAGAGCGAGGTGACCGACCGTGAACGCGAGGACCTCATCCACCAGCGCGACGAGGCACGAGCGGAAGCCACACGTGGTCTCGGCGACGACCAGCGCGCCAGCACGCCGTTGACCGTGGGCCACCGGCGCCCGCGATGGCTCGGAGGGCGCTGAGTGCGACCAGCGTGATGCGCCAGTGCCGATCACGCGCCAGTGCCGATCACGCAGCCGCGCCGGCAGCTCTGTCCCGCGTCCCGGTCGGTCAGAAGGGAGGTTCGAGATCGCCGCGGCCATCGCTGTGTGGCCCGCAGTCCCAAACCGTCTCCTGGAAAGGTTCAATGCCGGTGACGTCGTGGCCCCATGTTCCGAGGGCCTTCCAGGCAACGCGCCGGTTGGCCTCGTCGCTGCTGGTGTCCAGGATGCGGCGCGCGTGCACGGCGAGGTGATCGCGGTACTGGGCGAGCGCGGGGTGTTCGGCGAGGACGAGCGCGGCGAGGCCGGCGGCTTCGCGCACGTCCTCGTGACTGTCCTGCAGGAAGGGCACGACGGCTCGATAGAGCGTCGGGCGCAGGTCCCGGAAGGCTGCCAGCGTGGTGTTGTGGGCGAGGAAACCAGGGAAGTACTGCTCGGTGCGGTCGACCGTCTCGTCGGACACGTCGTAGACCGTGGAAGCCAACCAGTTCAACCATGTCGCGCGGATGGGGACGTCGCGATACGGCCGGAGGGTCATGGCCGCCGGGTGGGCGAGGATACCGGCGACATACAGGGCGGCGGGGGCGGTGGCTTCGTAGATGCCGTTCTGGTGGCCGACCAGCTCCCCCAGTTCTGACAGAGCGGTGACCTGCACTCTGGGATCAGGCTCCAGCAACCGTGCCAGGACTTCGGGAAGGCGTGCACCGTTCCCGAAAGCCGTCTGGAGCGAACCCCAGTCAGTCTCCGCCAGGACTGCCTGGTAGGGCGGCAAGCCAGGCTCGCGGGGCACTCCGGCCGTGGAACTGCTGTGGTTCACGGGCCAAACCTAGCCCCCAGACTGAGAGATCGGTGTTCCGGTCACCTTCAGTTCCCCGCCCGTGAACACACCCTCGAACCCGCTCCCGTGGAATCGGGGCGAGATCTGGTGGTAGCGCAGGTTCCCCGCGATCATGTCCTCCAGGCGGTCGCAGTATTCGTCGGCTTCCGCGGTGAGGGCCCAGCGCGAGCGCAGCCCGACGTACTGCCGCTCCGTCTCCTCGATCGTCTCGACGAGCTTGTCCAGAGCCTCCTGAAGGCCCAGGCCGTACACGTGTTGCAGCACCGACACAGCCTGGACGTGCGCCTTCTTGCCGTTCCTGTCGTTCCACTCCTTCCGGAACGAGTACAGGTCATTCACGAGGCAGCAGTGATGCGCCGTCAGCCGGTCGAGCCGCTCCCGCCCGGCGGACTCCCACTCAGGCGCAGAAAGGTTCCGCTCCATCAGCGCGGGAAGGGTTGCGGTGAACAGCGGGACACCGAAGTTGACGTGCCGGTACTCCAGGTATTCGCCCCACCCCATCCGGGGCGAGCGGATCATGTGGGTTTCCTGGTACTGCGCCTGCGCCATGGATGCGAGACGCCGCAGGAAGTACCGCGCCAGCGATTCCGGGAGCCTCTCGGCGATCGTCATGGCCGTCGCCAGGTAGGAGCGGGGCAGTCCGTCGCCCCAGTCGCCGGCGGCGAACACGTCGTCAGTGTGGGACTGCCGCAACAGCAGTGTGACCGTGCGTGCCCATACCCTTTCAGCGCTCCCGGCGTCGCTCGTCCCGTACAGGGCCTCTTGCCTGTTCTCAGCGAACGTGTACAGGGCGTTGAAGCGGCACCAACGGTTCAGCAGGTCGGGGTCCACGTCGGGGAAGCACAGCGCCGCCCACGTCGTGTAGTTGTCGGCATGCACGGGAGCCGGGACGCGCGGGTCGTCGCTGAACAGACCGTACGCCCACGCGTTCGCGTCGGCGTCCATCTCGGCGCAGTGGTGGGGGTTGATGCGCCAGCGAAAGCCGGTCCGCACAGGGGGAATGGTGAACGTCTGGGCTCCCATAGCGGTGTTTCCTGTCCCGTCCTGAACGCCGGCCTCTACCCGCAAAGTGCCCTGTGAGGGTGCGCGGCACACCCGGGACACGGCAAAAGAGCCCCGGACGGATGAGGCCGGGCAGCTCAGCCGACTAAGGGTTGACCAGTGCGGAATACGCCCGTTCGAGCCCTGGTATGTGACCGTTCCCCAGGTCGACGTAGACATGGCCGCTGGCCGCTGGCCGCTGGCCGCTGGCCGCTGGCCGCTGGCCGCACACGCTTCACGCAGGGCAGTGCTCTGGTCCCTGACCCACGCGGCGATCTTCCGGTAGGTGGTGTCATCGGCTCCACCCGTGGTGGTCCGCCGATCAGGTACATCACCGGAAGACCGTACCTCAGGGCACGACTTGGGTGATCCCACCCTCGTGCCCGGCCAGGCACGGCGTTCGGTGCGCCGGCGTTGCACCAGGCCATCGGGAGAGGCCGGACGGGGTCAGCGTTGAGACGTGCCGAGGGTCCGGTCGGCCGTCGCGAAGCGGTGCTCCGTGGGCTTCAGCACTTCGTGGAGGTGGCCGAAGTACTCCGTTTCCGCCGTTCCCGTCAGCACCGCCAGCAGGAAGGCGAGGCACCCCATGTCGTGCTGCTCCCACAGGGGACCGCGCCCCTCGTTGTAGAGCACGCTCCACTCGTCGGGATGCTGACCGGGCCGTGCCAGCCAGTACAGGAACGCCCCCGTGCCCTCCTCGAACGCCCAGGGCAGGACCCGCGCCCCCGCCTCCAGCAGGCCGGCGGGCTTCGGCTCGAACTCCCACAGGCCGGTCAGGATCTCGTCCCGTTCCGTCGTCTGCGCGTGCAGGTCACAGTCGCTGTGGGCGGAGTCGGGGACGAGCAGCCAGATCGTGTCGTCGAAGATGCCGTCGCCGTAGGTCTCGACGAGCTGCTTGTAGTCGGCGGGCAGAGCCGTACCCAGGGCGTGCTCGGCCTGCGCCCAGTCCACCGCGGGCGGCGGGTCGGCGGGCGGCGGGCAGAGGCGGACGAGGGCATCGAAGGTGATCATGCAACGGACGCTACTGGACCCCTGGCGACTGCCCGTGGGGTGGGTCGGCAGGACAGGCGAAGATCCGCATCGGGCTCCACGGCCCGGGAACCAGTACCCTGCTCACGCTCTCCGAGGCTTGGTCGCCGTGATCGACGACCGCGGGCATGCACCGCCCCCGGCCCACGGGAGGTACTTCCTGGCTGCCGCTGCCCGGGCGTGGACGGACCGACCACCAGGCACGTCTGCCGGGCAAGCCCGAGCAGCGCCTGGGCAGGCCGCTCCGATCAGCGGCCTGCCCACCTCGGCCGGAGCGCACCGGACACGGCGGCGTCATTCGCCTGCTGACCGTGTACGGACATCCGCACCGGTTCCCGTCGGACGCTGAGCCCGCCCCGCGATGAGCAAGCGGTAGCCGTAGTCGACGGATTCCCGGGTCTGCAGATCGCAGTGGCGCCGGTGCCAGGCTCCCGAGGCCAGGTCCTCGCGCAGTCTCGCGATCGCCGGTTCGACCACGGACGCGGGAAGCTGGGCGAACGTCGAACTCGCGGCTCGGACAACGGGGTCCAGGTAGAACTGGGGACGCCGCCAGTAGGCGATCTGGAAGCCGTCGGTGAAGTCGTGCGGGATGGGAAAGGGCAGCACGGTATGCACGCCCAGGGCTTCCACCACGGTGGACAGCGGTGTGAAGCGTGCGTGTTCGAGCTGTCGGATCTCAGGCAGGTACTCCTCGATCAACCACAGCTCGGGCAGGTGCTGCGGATCCCACGTGAAGACCACCTGGCGATCGGAGACACGCCGCAGCTCGGCCAGGCCACGTCGCAGGTCGGGCCAATGGTGCACGGTCATGATCGCCATCGCCGCATCGAACGCACCGTCCTCGAAAGGCAGGCTCTCCGCCCCAGCCCGAACCTTGCGCGGGCCCTGGTGCTGATCGAGCATGACCTGCGACGGGTCGACCGCGGTGACCTCCATGTCGTCAGGCTCGTACGAGCCGGCACCGGCACCGACGTTGACGACGGTGCGCGCCCCGGCCAGCGCCTGGCGGATCAGATCGGCCAGACGAGGGTCCGGTCGACGGACGCGCCCGTATCCCAAGCCGATACGGTCATACGTCGCCACGTCCGGGTTACCCCCGGAGAGAGAAGCAGTCATGCGCCGGATCCCACCACCTCGATCACCAGCGGAGCGAGACATTTAGTCTGGGCCGAATGTTGCTGCTCCGGCTCGATGTGGAAGACCTGGCCTCGGTCCGCTTCGCCTGCTCACCTCTGCAAGAGACCGTCCAGAGCCTGCGAGCCTGGCGCAGCCCCGTCCGCTACGCCGCGCACGATCCGCTGCTTCGACAGACCGCCCCGCTGCTCCGGCACGTCGACTGGCCCCTCCTGCAGGCATTGGTCGGGCCCACCCGGCTCATCCCCGACTTCCTCACCCCCCACCCCCCGACGCCGAGCACGGATATCGACGACGAGTTCGCCGCACTGCGCACCACTTCGACGCGGCGCGTCACACGCGAACTCCTCCAGGCTGCCGACGGCCACCCCCTGCACCCGCTCTTGCGGCAGGCACGTACGGATCCCCACGGCCTCCTGCAGCGGATCGCCGATGCCCTGCACACCTACTGGCTCTTGATCATGGCCCCGCACTGGCCACGGATGTACGCCGTACTGCGCGCCGACATCCTCCACCGCGCACGCCGCCTCACCGACGGGGGAGCCGCCGTGCTCTTCGCCGACATCGACCCCGGTCTGCGCTGGCACTCGGGCAACGGCACCCTGGCCGTCGACGCCTTTCCCGGTCAGCGGCACGACCTGGCGGTCGACGGAAACGGGGTGACCTTCACGCCCTCCCTGTTCTGCGACCACGCCGTCACCGTCGTCGACCTCGCCCTGCCACCCCGGATCTGGTATCCCGCCCGCGGCCTCGCCACGGTCTGGCACACCGACACGACCGCCCCGCCCGCAGCCCTGGCCGACCTCCTCGGCCGCACCCGCGCCCGCGTCATCGGCCTGCTCGCACAGCCGGCGAGCACGACCGAACTGGCCCGACGGCTGGGCCTCAGCCCCGCCACCGTGAGCCAGCACCTCGGCGTCCTGCACCGCGCGGGACTGGTCACCCGGGCCCGGCAGGGACACCTCGTCCTCTACCTGCGGAGCCCCCTCGGCGACCAATTGCTGGCGTGATGTGCGCCCGGCACACAGTGGATTCGCCGCGACGGCGCCCAGCCCCCTGGAAGGGGCCGCCCGCTGACCGGGCACCGGCCGGAGTGCCCGCCGGAAATGGCTGGCAGGTGCATGACGGGTTGGCGGGGTGCGGGGCTACCTTCTTAGGGCTCCGGAGGGGCGGCTGTCCGAACGTGCGGACCACAGGCGGGCGGTGGCGGCGTCTCCAGTGCCCCGGTTCCGCCGAGGGGCCGGGTCCCCCACGCGTGAAGGAAGACCACCATGTCTCTGGGCATCTGGCTGAAAGCCGGCACCTCCGCCGCCGCGCTCGTCCTGGCGGCGGCGACCGCCGCGACCGCGGCACCCACGTCCGTACCGGACGCCACCGCAGCGGTCGTGACGCTCCGGTACGACGACAGCCGGGCCGTCGGCTGGGAAGCGGCCATCGCGGCCGGGGTCGCATCCTGGAACGCGAACGTCAGCAACGTACGGCTGGTGGAGGCCGCGCCTGGGGTCCGGGCCGAGATCGTCATCGTGGCCACCACCGGCTGGCCGCAGGCCACCCTCGGCCCGGTCCGTCCCGGGCGGCAGGTGCGAGTCGAACTGGGCGCGCAGGCCGTGAGCCAGGGGTACGACAAGACGCGCATCGCCGCGCACGAGCTGGGCCACAGCCTGGGCCTCCCGGACACCAAGCCGGGGCCGTGCGCCCAGCTGATGTCCGGGTCAAGTGCCGGGACGGCCTGCACCAACGCCGTGCCCAACGCGACCGAGCGGTCCCGTGTGCAGAACGCGTACGCGAACGGGCTCGCGGCGATCGTGCCGACCGACGGCCGGGTACTCGTCGACGCCCCCTGACCATCGGGACGGCGGGTGGGCCGGTGCGGGGGCCCGGCCGGGACGCGACTCCCGGAGGGCGACCGTGCCGGTCCACTGCCGCACTCCTATTGGGGTTTCGGGATCAGGTCGTGGCCCCGGCCGGCAGGTCGGGGAGTGCCTGCGGTGCCCCCTCCTTCAGCGGCAGGGTGAGGACCATCGTCAGGCCGCCGCCAGGGGTGTCCTCGGCGGTCAGGGTGCCGTCCATGGCCTCCAGGAAACCCCTCGCCACGGCGAGGCCGAGGCCCACCCCGGCGCCTCCGGGGGCGTCCCCGTACCGCTGGAACGGTTCGAAGATCCGGTCCTTGGCCTCGTCGGGAACTCCGGGTCCGCGGTCGACGACGCGGACTTCGAGCCGGGTGGCGACGGCGCTGGCGGCCACCAGGACGCTCGCACCGTCGGGGCTGTACTTGACGGCGTTCTCGACGATGTTGGCGACGGCCCGCTCCAGCAGACCGCGGTCGACGGCGACCATGGGAAGCGTCTCGGGGATGTCGAGGACCACGCCGGCGTCGGGCACGCCGGCCAGGGCCATCGGTACGACCTCGTCGAGGTCGGTCTCCCGGATGATCGGGACGACGGTCCCGGTCTGGAGGCGGGACATGTCGAGGAGGTTCCCGATCAGGTGGTCGAGACGGTCGGCGCCGTCCTCGATGCCCTCCAGGAGCTCGGCCCGGTCCTCGTCCGACCACTGCACGTCGGTGGAACGGAGCGAGGTGACGGCGACCTTGACGGAGGCGAGCGGGGTCCGCAGGTCGTGGCTGACGGCGGCCAGCAGCGCCGTACGGATCTGGTGGCCCTCGACCAGGCGGCGCGCTTCCTCCGCCTCGTCGACCAGGCGCTGACGGTCGAGTACGACGGCGGCCTGCGCGGCGAACGCGCCGAGCACCCGGCGGTCCTCCGCGGGCAGGACCCGCCCGGTCAGGGCCAGCGCCATGTTCTCGCCGATGGGCATGTCGACATCGGCGTCCTCCGGGCGGGCGACCGGATTCCGTCCGGTGCTGCCCGCGCAGGTCCACGGGTCGACCTCCGTACCGCGCTCCAGCAGGGCGACGGATTCCATGGCGAAGGTCTCGCGGACCCGCTCCAGCAGGGCGTCGAGGGCGGTCTCGCCGCGCAGGATGCTGCCGGCGAGGAAGGAGAGGATCTCGGACTCGGCGCGGAGCCGGGCGGCCTGGTGGGTGCGGCGGGCGGCCAGGTCGACGACGGAGGCCACCGACACGGCCACGCCGACGAAGATCGCGATGGCGACGATGTTCTTGGGGTCGGAGATGGTGAGCTGGTGGAGCGGTGGTGTGAAGTAGTAGTTCAGCAGCAGGGAGCCGAAGGCGGCCGAGGCGAGAGCGGGGAGCAGGCCGCCGAGGAGCGCCGCCGCCACGGTGCAGGTGAGGAAGAGCAGCATGTCGTTGGCGAGCCCGAGCTCGGGGACGACCTGGCTGAGCAGCAGCGTGAGCAGGGCCGGGCCGGCGATCCCGGTCAGCCAGCCCCAGATGATGCGGGGTCGGGCGAGCCGCCCGCCGCGTGCGACGGGCAGGGTGCGGCGGCCCTTGGCGGCCTCGTCGTGCGTGACGATGTGGACATCGAGGTCCGGGCCGGATTCGCGGGCGACGGTGGCGCTGACGCCCGGGCGGAAGACGGACTGCCATGAGCGTCTGCGGCTGACGCCGAGGACGATCTGGGTGGCGTTCACGCCGCGGGCGAACTCCAGCAGGGCGTCGGGTACGTGGTCGCCTATGACGTGGTGGAACGTGCCGCCGAGGTCCTCGACCAGGGTCCGCTGGAGGGCGAGCTCCTTCGGAGACGCGCCGGTCAGACCGTCGCTGCGGGCGATGTAGACGGCGAGGACCTCGCCGCCCGAGCCCTTCTCGGCGAGGCGCGCGGCGCGGCGGATGAGGGTCCGGCCCTCCGGCCCGCCGGTGATGCCCACGACGATGCGCTCGCGGGCCTGCCAGGTGGTGCGGATGTTGTGCTCACCGCGGTACTCGCGGAGGTACTCGTCCACGCGGTCGGCGACCCAGAGCAGGGCCAGCTCGCGCAGGGCGGTGAGGTTTCCGGGCCGGAAGTAGTTGGACAGGGCCGCGTCGACCTTGTCGGGCTTGTAGATGTTCCCGTGGGCCATGCGGCGGCGCAGGGCCTGCGGTGACATGTCCACGAGCTCGATCTGGTCGGCGCGGCGGACCACCTCGTCCGGCACGGTCTCCCGCTGCCGCACCCCGGTGATCGTCTCGACGACGTCGCCGAGGGACTCCAGGTGCTGGATGTTGACGGTCGAGACGACGTCGATGCCGGCCTGGAGGAGTTCCTCCACGTCCTGCCAGCGCTTGGTGTTGCGCGAGCCGGGCACGTTGGAGTGTGCGAGCTCGTCCACGAGGGCGACGGCGGGCCGGCGGGCGAGGACCGCGTCCACGTCCATCTCGGTGAACGCGGAACCGCGGTACTCCAGCTCGCGCCGGGAGATCTGCTCCAGCCCGTGGAGCATCACCTCGGTGCGCGGACGGTGGTGGTGCTCCACGAAGGCGACCACGACATCGGTGCCCCGTTCCACCCGTCGGTGGCCCTCCGAGAGCATCGCGTACGTCTTGCCGACTCCGGGGGCCGAGCCCAGGTAGATACGGAATTTGCCGCGTCCCATGACGTCATCCCTCGAAGCGGTAGCCCATGCCGGGCTCGGTGATCAGGTATCTCGGGTGCGAGGGGTCCGCTTCCAGCTTGCGCCGGAGCTGGGCCATGTAGACCCGCAGGTAGTTGGTGTGCTCGGAGTACGTCGGCCCCCAGACGTCGAGCAGCAGTTTCCGCTGGCTGATCAGCCGGCCCGGATTCGTGATGAGGATCTCCAGGAGATGCCACTCGGTGGGGGTCAGCCGCACACTGCGGTCGTTCCGCAGGACCTTCTTCGCCACCAGGTCGACGGTGAAGTCCTCGGTCGTGACCACGGCGATCTCCGGTGCGGGCGCCGACACCTCGCGGCGCCGGACGGCGGCCCGTAGCCGGGCGAGGAGCTCGTCCATGCTGAACGGTTTCGTCACGAAGTCGTCGGCGCCCGCGTCGAGGGCGCGGATCTTCTCCTCGGAGGTGTGACGTGCGGAGAGGACGAGGATCGGCACGCCGTTCGTCTCCCGCACCTCGTTGATGACGTCAATGCCGTCCATGTCGGGCAGGCCGAGGTCCAGCAGGATGACGTCCGGCTTGCGGACGGCTGCCAGGCGCAGGGCCCGGTGCCCGTCGGAAGCCGTCTCCACCTCGAACTTCCGCGCCTCGAGGTTGATCTTGAGCGCACGGACGAGCTGGGCGTCGTCTTCCACCACCAGCACCTTGATCATCGGTGTGGGGCCCTCCTCTTTCGGTGGATACGGGTCGGAGCCGGCGGGGCGCGGTGGGCACCTCCCAGCCTTCGCTGGGGGAGCTTCGCGCCACGTCGGCTCCAGACCCCTGTTCGGGGGAACGTCAGCCCTTGGTCAGTGCCTTGAGCGCGGTGTTGAGCTCAAGGACGTTCACGCGGGGTTCGCCCATGAAGCCGAGGGTGCGGCCGGTGGTGTGGTCGGCGACGAGCTTCTCGACCTGCCTGACGTCGAGCTTGTTGCGCTCGGCGACCCGGTGTACCTGGATCCCGGCGTATGCGGGGGAGATGTGCGGGTCGAGGCCGGACCCGGAGGAGGTGACGGCGTCGGCCGGCACGTCCTCGGGCTTGACCTCGTAGGAGGCCGTGGAGTTGTCGGTGACGACCGACTCCTTGGCGGCGACGACCTGGGCACACAGGGTGCCTTCCTCCGCGCCCGCCGTGCACAGACCGTTGACGGCGCCGTTGTCGGCGGACCGGTTGGTGGCGCCGGAGAGGATCAGCGAGTACTGGGTGTTCACGCTGTTGCTGCCGAGGCCGTTGGAGGGGCGCGGCTGGAACCACTTGAGGTCCGGCTTCGCGGCCTCTTCGGCGTCGTCCGGGTCGTTCTTCGGCAGGTTGTAGCTCTGCCCGATGAGGGAGGAGCCGACGACCTGACCGCTCTTGTCCTTGATCTCCGAGCCGTTGGCCTTGTCGTTGAACAGGGCCTGGGCGATGCCGGTGACGGCGAGCGGGTAGATCACGCCGCAGATGACCGTCAGGACCAGCAGGGCCCGCAGGCCGGCGCCGATCAGGCGTGCGGTGTTGCCCACAGAGTTGTTCATCGCAGATCAGCCGATTCCGGGGATGAGGGAGATGAGGAGGTCGATGAGCTTGATGCCGATGAACGGGGCGACGAGGCCGCCGAGTCCGTAGATCCCGATGTTGCGGCGGAGCATCTTGTCGGCGCTCGTCGGCCGGTACTGCACGCCCTTGAGGGCGAGCGGCACGAGCGCGATGATGATCAGCGCGTTGAAGATGACGGCGGAAAGGATCGCCGATTCGGGCGAGGTCAGGCCCATGACGTTGAGCTTGTCGAGGCCCGGGTAGACCACCGCGAACATCGCGGGGATGATCGCGAAGTACTTGGCGACGTCGTTGGCGATGGAGAACGTCGTCAGCGCGCCCCGCGTGATCAGCAACTGCTTGCCGATCTCCACGATTTCGATGAGCTTGGTGGGGTTGGAGTCCAGGTCCACCATGTTCCCGGCCTCCTTGGCGGCCGAGGTGCCGGTGTTCATCGCCACGCCGACATCCGCCTGGGCGAGGGCCGGGGCGTCGTTGGTGCCGTCGCCGGTCATCGCGACGAGCTTTCCGCCCGCCTGCTCCCGCTTGATGAGGGCCATCTTGTCCTCGGGAGTCGCCTCCGCGAGGAAGTCGTCCACGCCCGCCTCTTCGGCGATGGCCTTGGCGGTCAGCGGGTTGTCGCCCGTGATCATGACCGTCTTGATGCCCATGCGGCGCAGCTCGTCGAACCGCTCGCGCATGCCCTCCTTGACGACGTCCTTGAGGTGGATGACACCGAGGACGCGGGCGCCGCGCTCGTCCTTGACGGCCACCAGGAGCGGCGTGCCGCCGGCTTCCGAGATCCGGTTGGCCAGGGTGTCGGCGTCGTCGGAGACCTGTCCGCCCTGCTCCCGCACCCAGGTGATGACCGAGCCGGCGGCGCCCTTGCGGGTCTGCTTGCCGTCCGCGTCCACGCCCGACATGCGGGTCTGGGCGGTGAAGGCGATCCACTCGGCGCCGCCGAGCTCGCCCTGGCCGCGCTCGCGCAGCCCGTACTTCTCCTTCGCGAGGACCACGATGGAGCGGCCCTCGGGGGTCTCGTCCGCCAGCGACGACAGCTGGGCGGCGTCGGCCAGTTCGGCGTCCGTGGTGCCCTTGACCGGGACGAACTCGGAGGCCTGGCGGTTGCCGAGGGTGATGGTGCCGGTCTTGTCGAGCAGCAGGGTCGACACGTCGCCCGCGGCCTCGACGGCCCGGCCCGACATGGCCAGGACGTTGCGCTGGACGAGGCGGTCCATGCCCGCGATGCCGATGGCGGAGAGCAGGGCGCCGATGGTGGTCGGGATCAGGCAGACCAGCAGCGCGGTGAGCACGATCATCGACTGCTCGGCGCCCGCGTAGATCGCGAACGGCTGCAGGGTGACCACGGCGAGCAGGAAGACGATGGTCAGCGAGGCGAGCAGGATGTTCAGCGCGATCTCGTTGGGCGTCTTCTGCCGTGCGGCCCCTTCGACGAGGGCGATCATGCGGTCGATGAAGGTCTCGCCGGGCTTCGTCGTGATCTTGACGACGATCCGGTCGGAGAGCACCTTCGTGCCGCCGGTCACGGCCGAGCGGTCGCCGCCCGACTCACGGATGACGGGAGCGGACTCGCCCGTGATGGCCGACTCGTCGACCGAGGCGACGCCCTCGACGACGTCGCCGTCACCGGGGATGACGTCGCCGGCCTCGCAGACCACCAGGTCGCCGATACGGAGCTCCGTGCCGGGGACCTGCTCCTCCGCCGAGCCGTTGAGGCGGCGGGCGACGGTGTCCGTCTTGGCCTTGCGCAGCGTGTCGGCCTGGGCCTTGCCGCGGCCCTCGGCCACGGCCTCGGCGAGGTTGGCGAAGATCGTCGTCAGCCACAGCCAGGCAGTGATCGCCCAGCCGAACCAGTCGGTCGGGTCCTTGACGGCGAGCACGGTGGTGACGACCGAGCCGATCAGGACCACGAACATGACCGGGGACTTGATCATGATGCGGGGGTCGAGCTTGCGCACCGCGTCCGGGAAGGACTTGAGCAGCGCCTTGGGATCGAACAGCCCCCCGCCGACGCGGCCGGTCGTGGGCTTGTGCCCGGTGGGAATGTCCTCGTGCGGAGCACGGGTGGGGGTGACGGTGCTCATGAGGCGAGCCCTTCAGCGAGCGGACCCAGCGCGAGGGCGGGGAAGTAGGTCAGTCCGGTGATGATGATGATCGTGCCGACGAGCAGGCCCGCGTAGAGCGGCTTGTCGGTGCGCAGGGTGCCCGCCGTTTCCGGCACGGGCTTCTGCTCGGCCAGCGAACCGGCGAGCGCGAGGACGAACACCATGGGCAGGAAGCGGCCCAGCAGCATGGCGATGCCGATGGTGCTGTTGAACCACTGGGTGTCGGCGTTCAGACCCGCGAAGGCGGAGCCGTTGTTGTTGGCACCCGACGTGTAGGCGTAGAGGATCTCGGAGAAGCCGTGCGCGCCGGCGTTCGTCATGGAGTTGCCCGGGGTGGGCAGGGCCATCGCCGCAGCGGTGAAGCAGAGCACGAGAGCCGGGGTGACGAGGATGTAGCAGGCGGCCAGCTTGATTTCGCGGGTGCCGATCTTCTTGCCCAGGTACTCCGGGGTGCGGCCGACCATCAGGCCGGCGATGAACACCGCGATGATCGCCATGATCAGCATTCCGTAGAGACCGGAGCCGACGCCACCGGGGGCGATCTCGCCGAGCTGCATGCCCAGCATGGTGATGCCGCCGCCGAAGCCCGTGTAGGAAGAATGGAAGGAGTTGACCGCGCCGGTCGACGTCAGCGTCGTGGCCACGGCGAAGATCGACGAACCGCCGATCCCGAACCGGGTCTCCTTGCCCTCCATGGCACCGCCCGCGACGTCGGGCGCCGGGCCGTGGTGGGCGAACTCGGTCCACATCATCAGAGCCGTGAACGCGATCCAGATGACGCCCATGGTCGCGAGGATCGCGTAGCCCTGGCGCAGGTTGCCGACCATGCGGCCGAAGGTCCGGGTCAGCGCGAACGGGATGACGAGGATGAGGAAGATCTCGAAGAGGTTCGTGAAGGGGGTCGGGTTCTCGAAGGGGTGGGCGGAGTTGGCGTTGAAGTAGCCGCCGCCGTTCGTCCCGAGTTCCTTGATGACCTCCTGAGAGGCCACCGCCCCGCCGTTCCACTGCTGCGTGCCGCCCGTGAACTGGCCGACCTCGTGGATGCCCGCGAAATTCTGGATGACCCCGCAGGCGACCAGGACGATCGCGCCGATCACGGAGATGGGGAGCAGGATGCGGACGGTGCCGCGGACCAGGTCGGCCCAGAAGTTGCCGAGTTCACCGGTGCGGGAGCGCGCGAAGCCCCGTACGAGGGCGGCCGCGACGGCCATGCCGACGGCGGCGGAGACGAAGTTCTGCACCGCCAGGCCGCCCGTCTGGACGACGTGGCCCATGGCCTGCTCGCCGTAGTAAGACTGCCAGTTGGTGTTCGCGACGAAGGAGGCGGCGGTGTTGAAGGCCTGGTCCGGGTCGATCGACACGAAGCCGAGCGAGCCCGGCAGGCTGCCCTGGAGGCGCTGCATGCCGTAGAGGAACAGCACGCTCACGGCGGAGAAGGCGAGGACGGCTCGCAGGTAGGCGGGCCAGCGCATCTCGGCCGACGGGTTGGCGCCGATGGCCTTGTAGATCCACTTCTCCGGGCGGTAGTGCCTCTCGGAGGAGTAGACCCGGGCCATGTAGTCGCCGAGGGGACGGTAGGCCAGCGCGAGCGCGGCGATCAGCGCGAGCAACTGGAGCACACCAGCGGTTACGGGGCTCATCTGCTCAGAACCTCTCCGGGTACACGAGGGCGAGGACGAGGTAACCGAGCAGTGAGACGGCCACGACGAGGCCGACGACGTTCTCGACAGTCACAGCTTGGTCACCCCCCGGGCGATGAGAGCCACCAGCGCGAACACCGCGACCGTGGTGACGACGAAGGCCAGATCGGCCATCGTGAGCTCCTGAGTGAAGTGGGAAGAGATGAATCAGCCAGTTGGCTGATGACGAGATAACCGTGTCTTCACCCCGGTGTTAAGACGCCTTGACGGGCTCCATACGGGCTCCCCGGAACCCTTAACGCCGCCCATACGGGAGGGCCGTCGACGACCCGACCAGCCCCGACGCGGACCTCGCACCTGCCCCCTCCACAGCGTCGGCGCAACACACGCCCGCACCTCTTGACGCACCTCATACGTCGCTCCCACCTGCGCGTACGGAACGCGTGAAGAGTGGCGGGGCGCGCGTATGGAACGCGCCAAGGGTGCTGGTGGCCTGATCTCGCGGCTTCGACGCTGTCCTCACTTTGCTCATACGGAGGGACCCGCGACATGGCCATTCACGTACGGAAACCACCCGAGGCCGCTCAGGCGCCGGGCCAGGAGGAGCCCCCCGACACCCGCGCGGGCGGAGCCGGGGAGCGGCACAAGCTGACCGCCGTCCAGGGCCTGGCGGCGCTGTCGCTCGACGCGATGGCGTCGGTGGCGTACGGACCCGAGTCGATCGTGCTGGTCCTGGCGGCGGCCGGAGCCTACGGGATGGGCTTCACGCTCCCGGTCACGCTCGCCATCGCCGCCCTGCTGGCGGTCCTGGTGGCCTCGTACCGGCAGGTGATCGCGGCGTTCCCGGACGGCGGCGGCTCGTACGCGGTCGCCAAGCGGCATCTGGGCCGGCGTACGAGCCTGGTCGCGGCGGCCTCGCTGATCCTCGACTACGTCCTGAACGTGGCCGTGTCCGTCACCGCCGGTGTCGCCGCGCTCACCTCGGCCTTCCCCGGCCTGCACGGCGAGCGGGTGTGGATCTGTCTCGCGGTCCTGGTCCTCGTCACGGCCGTGAACCTGCGCGGGGTCGTGGACTCCGCGAAGGCGTTCCTGGTCCCGACCGCGCTCTTCGTCGGGTCGATCCTGGCGATGATCACCGTCGGGCTGTTCCGCGACGGCCCGGCCAGTACGGCTTCCGCCGCCGGGCACGCCTCCGCGCTCGGGGAGGGAGCCACCGCAGTGGGCGCGCTCCTGCTGCTGAAGGCCTTCGCGGCCGGCTGCTCGGCGCTGACCGGTGTCGAGGCCGTCGCCAACGCCGTACCGTCATTCCGGGCGCCGGCCGCCCGCCGCGCCCAGCGAACCGAGGTGGCCCTCGGCTCCCTGCTCGGCGTGATGCTGATCGGCCTGTCGGTCCTGATCGGCCGTTTCCACCTCCAGCCGGTGGAGGGCGTGACCGTCCTCGCCCAGCTCGCGGACGCCTCGTTCGGTCACAACGCGGCCTTCTACGTCGTCCAGTTCGCGACGATGGTGCTGCTGGCGCTCGCCGCCAACACCTCCTTCGGCGGGCTTCCGGTCCTGATGAGCCTGCTGGCGCGGGACAACCACCTGCCGCACTTCTTCGCGCTCAAGGCCGACCGGCAGGTCCACCGCCACGGCGTGGTCTGGCTGGCCCTCGTCTCGGCGGCCCTGCTCGCCTTCTCCGGTGGCGACACCAACACCCTCGTACCGCTCTTCGCCATCGGCGTCTTCGTCGGCTTCACCATCTGCCAGGTCGGCATGGTCCGGCACTGGTACGGCGAACGCCCGCGCGGCTGGCAGACCAAGGCCACCCTCAACGGCTTCGGGGCTCTGCTGACGGGCGTCTCCGCAGTCGTGGTCACCGCGACCAAGTTCACCGAGGGTGCCTGGCTGATCGTCCTGGCCCTGCCGCTGATCGTCCTCGGCTTCGAGAAGGTCAACCGGGCCTACGCGCAGATCGGCGAGCGCCTCGAACTGGGACGCGTCCCGCAGCCCCCGCACCGGGCGCGCTCGCTCGTCGTGGTCCCCGTATCCGGCCTGTCGCGCCTGACCTGCCAGGCCCTCACCGCCGCCCGCTCCCTGGGCGACGAGGTCCTCGCGGTCACCGTCACCCACCCCGCGGCCGAGGACCGCTCCGCCGCCGAAGCCCTGCGCCGGGACTGGGAGTTGTGGAACCCCGGCGTGGACCTCGTCGAGGTCACCTCCGAGACGCGCTCCCTGGGCCGCCCGGTCTCCGGCTACGTACGGAAGCTGGCGCAGACCCACCCGGACGCCCAGATCACCGTCCTCATCCCGGAGACCGAACCCGCACACCTCTGGCAGCGGATCCTCCAGAACCAGCGCGGCTCCGTCGTCGCCCACGCCGTCCGCCGTGACACCGACGCCGTCATCTGCCGCCTCCGCTTCCGCCTCGGCGCGGCCCCGGCCGAACCGCAGGTCCCTGACGCGTCCTTCACGAGACCCTGACGGGATCAGGTGCACAGCCGTTAAGAGGGCACAAATAACGTGCGGAGAGGGGCCGTTGACCGTGCACAGCCCGGTAGGTTCCTCACCGTTCCACCGCCGGGGACCCCAACGTCACACGACGAGCCGGAGGGGGTCCCCCATGGGACGGGTCCCCGGCGGTGCACCCCTCGTTCCGGCCAAGCCGATCCCACCAGAAGGTCTCCCGATGCCTCCCGCTGCCACCCGGCAGACACCTCCCGTCCCCTCGCCGTCGCGGGCACCGGTCAACCGGCCGCCCAGAAGGCGCCCGGCCCCGCGTCCCCTGCTGGAGTCGATCCGGCCGGCGGCCTCCTTCCGCGAGGCCGTACGCAAGCTGCATCCCCGCGCACTCGTCCGCAAACCGGTGCTGTTCGTGGTGGCGGTCGGTTCCGTACTGACCACGCTCTCGGCGCTCATCCACCCGTCCGTTTTCACCTGGGTGATCAGCGTCTGGCTCTGGCTGACGGTGATCTTCGCGAACTTTGCCGAGGCCGTCGCGGAAGGCCGGGGCCGGGCCCAGGCCGAGTCGCTGCGCAAGGCGCGTACGGACACCGTCGCGCTGCGGCTGCGCCACTGGACGTACGGGACGAACCCGCGGCACGCCGAGACGGAAGCCGTGGACCCCGGCCGGCTCCAGCCCCTGGACGTCGTACTGGTGCGGGCGGGGCAGCTGATCCCGGCCGACGGCGACGTCATCGACGGCGCCGCGGCGGTCGACGAGTCCGCTGTCACCGGCGAGTCGGCTGCGGTGATCCGGGAGTCCGGCGGCGACCGCAGCGGCGTCACCGGCGGCACCACCGTACTGTCCGACTGGATCGTCGTACGCGTCACCTCACGCCCGGGGCACAGCTTCATGGACCGCATGATCGCCCTGGTCGAGGGCGCGTCCCGGCAGAAGACGCCGAACGAGATAGCCCTCAACATCCTGCTCGCCGCCCTCACGGTGATCTTCATCCTGGTCGTCGTCTCGCTCCAGCCCATGGCCGCGTACGCGGGCGCCGCCCAGACCACCACCGTCCTGGTGGCCCTCCTCGTCACCCTCATCCCCACGACCATCGGCGCCCTGCTCTCCGCCATCGGCATCGCGGGCATGGACCGCCTCGTCCAGCGCAACGTCGTCGCGTTGAGCGGGCGCGCGGTCGAGGCCGCCGGGGACGTGAACACCCTCCTCCTCGACAAGACCGGCACCATCACCCTCGGCAACCGCGAGGCCGTCGCCTTCGTCCCGCTCCCCGGCGTCGACCCCGTCAAGCTCGCGGACGCGGCCCAGCTGGCCTCCCTCGCGGACGAGACCCCCGAAGGCCGCTCCGTCATCGCCCTGGCCCAGCGGTACGGGCTCCAGGCGGCGGTCGAGGAGGACCTGAGCAACCCGCGCTTCCAGGAGTTCAGCGCGCGTACCCGGATGAGCGGCATCAACCTGAGCTGGGCGAACGGGGCCGGCTGCGCCATCCGCAAGGGCGCGGCCGCGCAGGTGGCCGAGTGGGTGGCACTGCGCGGCGGGACCGTACCGACGCAGGCACAGCAGTGGTCCGACGAGGTCTCGGCCTCCGGAGGCACACCCCTGCTGGTGGCCGTCCACGACTGGGACGGGCCCCGCGTCCTCGGCATCATCCACCTCAAGGACGTCGTCAAGGACGGCATCCGCGAGCGGTTCGAGGAGCTGCGCCGGATGGGGATCCGTACGGTCATGGTGACCGGCGACAACCCGCTGACGGCCCAGGCCATCGCGCAGGAAGCCGGCGTCGACGAGTACCTCGCCGAGGCCACCCCCGAGGACAAGCTCGCGCTGATCAAGCGGGAGCAGGCGGGCGGCAAGCTGGTCGCGATGACCGGCGACGGTACGAACGACGCCCCGGCCCTCGCCCAGGCGGACGTCGGCGTGGCGATGAACACCGGCACCTCGGCCGCAAAGGAGGCCGGGAACATGGTGGACCTCGACTCCAACCCCACCAAACTCATCGAGATCGTCGAGATCGGCAAGCAACTCCTCATCACCCGGGGAGCCTTGACCACCTTCTCGATCACGAACGACGTCGCGAAGTACTTCGCGATCATCCCGGCCATGTTCACCGCGGCCTATCCGGGGCTGGAGGCGCTCAACATCATGGGCCTGCACAGCCCGTTGTCCGCCATCACCTCGGCGATCATCTTCAACGCCCTGATCATCATCGCCCTCATCCCGCTCGCCCTGCGCGGCGTCCGCTACCGGCCCGCCTCCGCCCACGACCTCCTGCGCCGCAACCTCGCCGTCTACGGCCTGGGCGGCCTCGTCCTGCCGTTCGTCGGCATCAAGGCCATCGACCTGCTGGTCTCCACCATCCCCGGGCTCGGGTGAATTCCGCCCCCGCCGTCGGCGCGAACGGAGGAAGCCGCCGCTCGGCCCCCGCGGGGGCGCCCACGGCACCAGTCAAACGGGTCACTGCAAGCCGGAGACCTTGAAGACCGCGCGAGCCGTCTCACGATCGATGCGCTCGGCCAGGTGACGCAGCGCGGTCGCGCCGCACAGCAAGGTGCCCCGCTGGACGGAAACGCGGGAGTCCGCGTCGAAGCGCCGCCACATCGCGGGATTGCGCACCAGGACGGTGGGGTCGATCTCGACCAGACCGCCCTCCGCATCCCGGAGGATCATCCGCTGGGCCACTCCGTCGGACCACCGCACCGAGACGAGGCGGTCGGTCCGCACGCTGTGCTCCACGAGCAGTCCGCGGGCGATCAGCAGACCAGGGCGTACGGAGACCCGAAGCGGCAGCAGGATGACGAACACGAGGGCGGCCAGCCCGGTCCAGAGCGCAGCGCGGATCGTGTCGAGCTCACCGAAGCCCGCGTCCAGGGCGAGCAGGGCCGTGTACAGCAGAGCGGTGACACCGGCGGCCGAGCGCCTCTCGCCGGCCCAGTGACTGTCCTCTGCGAGCGGCCCGGGAAGCTCCGCGTTTCCGTGCTGTGCGCCGGCCGCGGGCTGAATAAAACGTCGTCCCATGGGGCTGACGCTAGGGCGGGCGAGGTCCCGGCCGACGCCCCCATACGCACTGCTGACGCCGCGGCTACAGCATTTTGACGGCGCACTGCTCGGCCCTACGGAACACCGGTGGCCGGCAGCGCCCGGCAGGTTGCCCGAGCCAACCGCGACCCGAAGCAGCACGTGCCGTCAGGGAGCCGTCAAAGTCGGGCGGGGAGCCGTACGGACGGCGTCAAAGACTGCCGCACCGGTCCGAAGTCGCTGTTTCCTACAGTTGGCAGACCTCTCCGAATGGCGCCGTCGAGGCGCCGGACCCCGTGGCTGTCGAGCCGGGATCGGCGCACGTGCCGAACCACTCCCAGGAGCCGGCCCTCGTCCCCGTAGGACGTACGACAGGAAGGCGGCACGCCGGTGACTCGGGTGCTGGTGGTGGATGACGAACCGCAGTTGGTGCGGTCGCTGGTCATCAGTCTCAAGGCGCGCAAGTACGAAGTCGACTCGGCGGAGGACGGGGGCCAGGCCCTGCGGACCGCGGCGGCCCGGCGCCCGGACGTGGTCCTGCTCGACCTCGGGCTGCCCGACATGGACGGCGTCGACGTGATCAAACGGCTGCGGGTGTGGTCGCGGGTACCCATCCTGGTGGTCTCCGCCCGTCACGGCTCCGGCGAGAAGGTCGAGGCGCTGGACGCGGGAGCCGACGACTACATCACCAAGCCCTTCAGCATGGACGAGCTGCTGGCCCGACTGGCGGCCGCCGCACGCCGGACAACGCCGCAGGCCGGTGCTGGTGCGGATGAAGTGGTCGTCACGACTTCGGAGTTCACCGTCGACCTGCTCGCGAAGCGGGCCCGTCGTGCGGGCCGGGACATCAGACTCACGCCCACGGAGTGGCATCTGCTGGAAGTCCTGATCCGTCATCGGGGCCGGCTCGTCAGCCGGCGGCAGCTGCTCCAGGAGGTATGGGGTGCCTCCTACGGGACGCAGACCAACTACCTCCGGGTGTACATGGCCCACCTCCGGCGGAAACTGGAAGCGGACCCTGCGCACCCGCGTCACCTGATCACGGCTCCCGGCATGGGCTACCGCTTCGACGCGTGAGAACGGGGCGGCCCCTGCCAACAGGGCCGCCCCGCAGGGTGGCCGGCCGTCAGCAGCAGGGTTTGCTGCCGTGGTGGGAGGCCTTCTTGCGGCGTGCTCTCTTCTTGCGGGCGCGCTTGGACATGACGGGTGTTCCCTTCAGGCGGTGTGGCCGACGAGGAGGTCGGCGAGCTTGTTGAGACGTTTGACGGTGCGGTCGTCGGTGGCGGCCGCGGCAGGGGCGACGCGCTCGGAGCGGTCGTAGTAGGCGCCGTTGACGATCTCGGTGGCCGGGTCGCAGAGCCGTACGACGTGCGCGGCGCCCTCGGCCGCGGACCCGCCCTCGGTCCCGTAGAGGGGAAGCAGTCCCGTCTCGCAGGTCCCGGGGTGGACGGAGACCGCGGTGACGCGCGGGTCCGAGGCGAAGACGGTCAGCGCCAGCTGCGACTGCGCGTAGGCGGCGAGGCGCGAGTAGCGGCGGATGCGCTGCGGGTCGTTCCACTGGATGGCGGCGGTGCGGTGGAGCGAGGAGGAGACGTTGACGACCCGGCCGCCCGGACCGGTGGTGAGCGCGGACTCCAGGAGGTCCGTCAGGAGGTAGTGGGCCAGGAAGTTGACCTGGAAGGCGATCTCGTTGCCGTCGGAGGTGAGGGTGTGCCGCTCGGGGGCGGCGATGGCCGCGTTGTTGACGAGGACGTCCAGGCGCGGGTGGTCCCGCACGACGGCGTGGGCGAGGTTCTCGACCTCCTCCAGGCGCACGAAGTCGGCGGCGAGCGGACGTACGAGGGCGCCGTCGATGCCGGCGGTGGCGAACAGCCGGTCGGCAGCGGCTCGGGCCTCCTCGGCGGTGCGGCCGTGGAGGAGCACGACGGCGCCGCGTTCGGCTAGTTGGCGGGCGGTCTGGTAACCGATGCCGGAGGTGGCCCCGGTGACGAGGACCGTGCGGCCGGACAGGGATGAAGGCATGTCGGACTCCTGGAAGCAGGCATGACGGACGCGCCCGGCGCCCCGGCACGAAGCGGGGCGTGGGCTCGCATCACGCGGTGGAGGTGAGGACGCGTACGGAACTTCGACCAGCGCCCTTCAAGGGGCTGGTCCCAGGTACGCGGAGAAGGCGCGGCCGATGTGTCAGCCGCGGAGGAGGCGCGGTCGACGTGTCAGCCGCGGAGAAGGCGCGGCCGACGTGTCAGAAGCCCGGGCGGACAGCGGGCGCCGTCGGCCGCACCGGATTCGGTGGCCGGTCTTCGTGGCGCGGACCGCTGTTCATGACCCCATCCCAGCGGATTCCGGACGGGTGGACAAGATCCTGAACGGGCCTTTGACGCTCTTCTGACGTGCGCCGGGTGACGGAGCCCCAGCCGCGCCCGCCCGTCGTCAGGGCCGCGTCAATGATCGGCGGCTGCGCGGAAGGAACACGTCAGGAAGTGTTGTCGGGGCCCTCGGCCGTGCACAGACTGATGTCGCGACGGAACCGGGTGACGGTCCGGTGGCGCGCGGCCTGGGGGGCGGTGACCTGAACACCGCCGAGGAAGCGCACGGTCCGCCCGTGGGGGGTCGGGCCGGCGCGACCGCGTGCCGGTCAGCCGTCGCACACCACATGAGCCGTCCGGTCCCCGGCGGGGGATACCGGGGGCCGGACGGCTCGCGTGGTGGCCGTGGCAGGGTGGGCCGGCCGGCGCAAGCCGGGCGGAGCTCCCGCCGCGAAGCCCACTCTTCGGACGGGTTCCGTCAGAGCCGCGTCAATTGCCCGTATGAGCCCTTGAGCGCCGTGCGGCAGAGAAGTTGGATGGACGGCATGGACATCGGTCAGCGTCACGACGACCGGCCGCCGCATCAGGCGTCGCCGATCGCGCCCTCGCGCTGACCTCCCGGCGCCCCGGCGCCACCAGGGCGACGTGCCCTCCAGACCCTGCGGCCGGCCGTGGCGACCACCGGCCGCCCGCAGGTTCCTTTGACCCACGGCCTTCCAGGCCGGCCGGCGTGGCTCCACACCTCGCCGGTTCCCCTGCGGGGGCGGCCTCCGTCCGGGCCGCCCCCGCCCTTCGTCTTCCACCCTGCGAGGAGGCACACCGCGTGATCGAGCTCGCCCCTTCCGGCCTTCCCGCCCTCGCCCGCTGGTTTCCCGTCGGGGAGCCGGGTGTCGCGGCCCTCGCCGAGCACGTCCTGGCCACCGGGAACGGTCGCTGGTGGGCCGACCGGCCCGAAGCGCCCCGAGTGGTCGCCGTCTCGTGCGGGGACCGGGCCGTCCTGCGGGGAGACGTACACGGGCTCCCCCTGAGCACCCTCGGCAACCTGGCGGCGAGCCGTGTCGAAGCTCCGGCACGCTTCGTCCCGGCGATGCGTGCCGTCTTCTCCCGGGTCGAGGCCCGGGAAAGGATGGTCTACGTCAAGGGGGCGCCCCCGCTGCCGGTGCGTCCGCCGCGAGGTGTGGTCGTGCGGAGGCTGACGGCCGAGGACGCGCCCGCGCTGGCCGGCGTCGCCCCCGAGGCGTCGTGGATCCACGCGACGTGGGGCGGGCCCCACGGACTCGCCGGCTCGGGGGCCGCCTGGGGCGCCCTCCGACGCGGGCGTCTGCTCGCGGTGGCGTGTACGTACGTCCTGGGCAGCCGGTACGAGGACGTGGCCGTCCACGCCGAGCCCGGCCAGCGCGCCGAGGACCTGGCCCTGGCGTGCGTGAACGCCCTGTGCGGGGACATCGCGGCCCGCGGGCGGACGCCGAGCTGGTCCTGCTCCCGGCACGACCGGACCGGTCGGCTGCTCGCCTGGCAGGCAGGGTTCCGGCTGCAACAGGAGTACGTCCACTACGCCACTGGGAGGGTACGCGTTAAGGACGCGTCAGAATTCGCTCAGACACGGGCATAAGTGATCAGGCTGCGTACGCTTGCTCAGCCGTCGACGTCGATGGCTGATTCTTTGCCGTACGACAGGAGCCCCCCACGATGGCCACCCCTGCCCGCACATCGCGCCTGCGCGCGTGGATGCTGGAAGGCTTGACCGCCGAGAACAGTTCGCCCGCCGCCAAGGAGGCGGCGGCACAGCCCCACGGCCGGCCGTGGTGGCGGGTCATGTGCCTGACGGGCCTCGACTACTTCTCCACCCTCGGCTACCAGCCCGGCATCGCGTTCCTCGCGGCCGGGCTGCTGTCACCGCTGGCCACCATCGTGCTCGTGCTGCTGACCCTCTTCGGCGCTCTGCCCGTCTACCGGCGGGTGGCCGAGGAGAGCCCGCACGGCGAGGGCTCCATCGCGATGCTGGAGCGTCTGCTCACCTTCTGGAAGGGCAAGCTGTTCGTCCTGACCCTCCTCGGGTTCGCGGCGACCGACTTCCTGATCACCATCACCCTCTCCGCGGCGGACGCGACCGCGCACCTCGTGGAGAACCCGCACCTCACCAGCACCCTGCACGGCCACGAGGTACTGATCACCCTGATCATGATCGCGCTGCTCGGCGCGGTCTTCCTCAAGGGGTTCAGCGAGGCCATCGGCGTCGCGGTCTTCCTGGTCTTCACCTATCTCGGCCTGAACGTGGTCGTGGTGGCGGTCGGGCTGTGGCACGTGTTCACCGCACCGCAGGTCATCACTGACTGGACGACCGCGCTGACCACCGAGCACGGCAACCCGTTCATGATGATCGCCATCGCGCTCGTCGTCTTCCCGAAGCTCGCACTGGGCCTGTCCGGCTTCGAGACCGGCGTGGCGGTCATGCCGCACGTCAAGGGCGAACCCGACGACCACCCCGAGAAACCGGCGGGCCGGATCCGTGGCGCGAAGAAGCTGCTGACCACGGCTGCCGTCATCATGAGCGTCTTCCTGATCTGCTCCAGCCTCATCACGACCTTGCTGATCCCGGCCGCCCAGTTCCAGCCAGGAGGCGAGGCCAACGGCCGCGCCCTCGCCTACCTGGCGCACGAATACCTGGGATCCGCCTTCGGCACCGTCTACGACATCTCCACGATCCTCATCCTCTGGTTCGCCGGCTCCTCCGCCATGGCCGGCCTGCTCAACCTGATGCCCCGCTACCTGCCCCGCTACGGCATGGCACCGCAGTGGGCCCGGGCGCTCCGCCCCATGGTCATCGTGTTCACACTGGTCGCGTTCCTGGTGACCTGGATCTTCGACGCCGACGTGGACGCGCAGGGCGGCGCGTACGCCACCGGTGTCCTCGTCCTGATCACCTCGGCGGCGGTCGCCGTGACCATCGCCGCCCGCAGGGCGGGGGAGCGCGGCTGGACCATCGGCTTCGGGATCATCTCCGCCGTCTTCATCTACACCACAGCCGTCAACATCGTGGAACGCCCCGACGGCGTGAAGATCGGCGCCTGCTTCATCGGCGGCATCATGGCGCTCTCGCTCCTCTCCCGCCTCGCCCGCGTCTTCGAGCTGCGCGTCACGGACGTGGAGCTGGACGACATGGCCCGGCGCTTCATCCGCGACACCGCCAACCGCACGATCCGCTTCATCGCCAACGAGCCCGACAACCGGGACAGGACCGAATACCGCGAGAAGGTCGCACAGATCCGCGCGGACAACGACATCCCGCCGGGCGACGACGTCATGTTCGTCGAGGTCACCGTCCTGGACGCGTCCGAGTTCGAATCCGGCATGCGGGTGCGCGGCGAGGTGCTGCACGACCGCTACCGCGTCCTGACCCTGGAGAGCTCCAGCATCCCCAACGCCCTCGCCGCCCTGCTGCTCCACGTACGCGACGAGACGGGACAGCGCCCGCACATCTACTTCGAGTGGACCGAGGGCAACCCGATGGCCAACTTCCTGCGCTTCTTCCTCTTCGGCCAGGGCGAGGTCGCCCCCGTCACCCGCGAGGTCATCCGGGAGGCGGAACCGGACCGGACCCGCCGCCCCCACGTCCACGCCGGCTGACGTCCCAGGCGGACGTACGAGACCGGGGCCCGGCGTCAAGATGCCAACAGGAATCCCGCCGGACCCTCGCCAAGACGAGGGTCCGGCGGGATTCTCGGACAGTGACCATCAACTGGCTTCCCGACCGTGGCATCCGCCGGGCGATCCTCGCCACCGGCGCGGCCGGCGTGACCGTGATCGCCACCGGCGCCGTCCTCGAAGCCCTGTGGCTGCTCGGCATCGGCGTCTGGGCGGTTATCACCGCCATGATGATCGAGCTCGTCTACAGGCCTTAGCACCTCACATCAAAGCCTGGTCGTCTTGGCGGCGTTAGCAGAAAACCGTGACGTGACCCGCCGTGCGAAGCTGTGAGACATGGTGCCTACGATCGTCCGTGGACTTGTTCTGCCTGCCCAATTGACGTCCCTCATCGATCGCGGCCTCTGGCGTCACCCGGGCGATGCCGTGCTGACAAAGGTCATCCCGTGGTTCGAAGACCCGCTCGCCTTCGTGCGTGACCCGGAGCAGATGACGTTCGCGTCCCGATCGATGGACATGGTCGCCGACGATCCGCACTCCACCTACTTCAGCGTGGCGCGGGGGAGCAGGGCAGCCACCCCGCCCGAACTTCCTTGGCTCGACGCCGAACAGGCTGTGCTGATCGCCATCACTCGCAACCCCGGTGATGACGGGGCTCTGGCACTCGACTACCGCTCTGACCCCTCGGATCCCTGCATTGTCGGCAGTGATTTCTGGTCAGACCCGAGTACGTGTCGATGGCGGCTCGTAACGCCTACCTTTTCGGCCTTCGTCACAGCGTTGGACCTGTAGCGTTCGGCATCCCTGACCGACTTGGTCGGACGTCTACGGACTGTCAGCACCGCTTGCGCGCCGGCGCAGATGCTCACGGACCGCACGCGACGGATCCGCGCGTTCCGCCCCGAGCCCCGATCACCGCACCGACGCCCCGGCGGCCGATGGTGAACCCGTGCAGGTCGGTACCGCGTACTACCCCCGCCGGACGGGCCCGCGGCCGGCGGGGACGCGGACGACTTCCGCGGAGCGGACCAGATCGGCCACCAGGTCCCGCACGTACTGCCGCAGTGCCAGGCCACGGGACCGGGAGGCCGTCAGACCGCGACGAGTTCGTCCGAGAGGAACTCCTCCACGAACTTCCCTGCCCGACGGTCGAAATCGGTGTACTGCGCCTCCCGCTCGGCACCGGCGACCGCTTCGCCGACCAGCAGACTGCCCTCGGCGTCGATGCGCTGCGGACGCTCCTCCGCGTCCAGGAGCAGGCCTACGGTGGAGCGGGAGAAGCCGCAGTAGTAGGCGATGCCGTCGCTCAGGTTGGTTTCGAGGACGGACTGCATCGACTCCGCGATGGGGTCGTCGGCGGTGGCGCCGGCCAGGGCCAGCCACAGCATGCGCTTGCCCGCCAGGCGGGGCTTGCTGCGGCCGTAGGCGAACCCGTAGTTCCACACGCGGTCGATCCACCCCTTGAGGACGGCGGGCACGCTCTGCCAGTACACCGGGAAGACGGCGACGACGACATCGGCGTCGAGGATCCGCCGCATGTGGGCGTGCGTCTCCTGCGAGTACGGCTTCTCCCGGTTGCCCCAGTCCGGCTGGTCCTCCACGTTCATCCGCGGATCGAACCCCTCGGCGTGCAGGTCGAGCAGGTCGATGCGGTACCCGGCGGCCTCCAGCCGGGCAGCCGCACGGCGGGCGGTGTGGGCGGTGAGGGAATCGCTGCGGTGGTGCGCGACGACCACGAGGGCTGTCCTGGTGTCACTGCTGTGCTGCGGCACTGTGTCTCCCGAGGGCTCGATCTGTGCAGTGAGTCCAGTACAACCGCGGCACCGTAGATGATCCATGGGCGAAACTCTCCAGGACATAGGAGATCGTCTACGATGGCGCTGTGGATCCTCTGAGTTCGCTGCTGAGCGGCATCCGGGCCGAGGGCTCGGTCGTCAGCCATGCCGTCCTGACGTCGCCCTGGAGCATCACCTTTGCCGACGCCGCCCCTCTCACCATGGTCAGCGTGCTGCGCGGGGGCGGCACGCTGTTGCTGTCCGACGGCACGGAGCGGGCGATCGGCGCGGGCGACACGGCCATCGTCCGGGGCCCCGCACGGTTCCGCCTCGCGGACGAACCTGCCACGGTCCACCGCCCCCACACCGCGTACGAGATCAACTGCTTCACCGCGGACGCCGAGTGCACCGGCCAGGAACTCGACGGCATCCACTGGGGCACCGGCCCGGAGGCAGCGACCGCGCTGATCGTGGGCGCCTACCGCGCCTCGGGGCACCGCCACGAACGGCTCCTGCGGGCCCTGCCGCCCGTCCTGGTCATCGCCGAGGACGCCGAGGTCTGCGCCTGGCTGGAGAACGCCGCCGCCGACGCCGCCCGGCTCTCCGCCGGTTCGCAGGCGCTGATGGACCGGCTCCTCGACTGGGCTCTGGTCTGCACGCTGCGCACCTGGTTCGACCGGGCGGGCGCCGACGCACCCGGCTGGTACCGCGGCCTCGCCGACCCGGTCCTCGCCCCGGCCCTGCACGCCTTCCACGGGCGGCCCGCCGAGAGCTGGACGGTCGCGTCACTGGCCGCTCAAGCCGGCGTCTCCCGGGCACTGTTCGCCCGGCGCTTCACCGAGCTGATGGGCCGTCCGCCCCTCTCCTACCTCACCGAGTGCCGCATGGACGATGCCGAGGCACTTCTGGCCGACACCGACCTCAGCATCGCCCAGATCGCCAAGACCGTCGGCTACGCCGACGCCTTCGGCTTCAGCGCCGCCTTCAAACGCCACAAGGGCCTCAGCCCCAGCACGTTCCGCACCACGGCGGCGTAAGTCACGGCACGCCGCCGCAAAGCCCCGGGCCCCGCGCTCCGGACCCGCAGCACGACACACCGAGACGTCGTGCCGGAGCCCGGGCGTCGACGAGCCTTGGGCCGCTCGCAGGCAGACGGAGGTCAAATAACAGCCTGGTCTAGGGCCTTGCAGACGGTGCTGGCCCGAGCCAACTCCCAGCGGTAGCTGGGGGGACGGGGCTCGGTGGAGTCGGGCTGGACGGGTCACTGGTCGACGGGGAAGGCCGCCTGAAAGGCCAGCCGACGGGCGGCGTCCGCGCCGAGACGGGTGAGGAGGTCGTCGAGCGCGAGGTACTCCTCCCAAGGCTCGCGCCCCGTCGCCGCGGTCAGCGCCCGGACGAGCCTGTCCTCCAGGTCGGGGACGCGTTTGTCCTTCCAGACCTGGTCGGCCGTGCTGACAAGGAGGTCCTCGATCGTCACGGTGGGGCCGTCCCAGCTCGCATGGGTGGCGGCGAACCTGGCCAGGCCGGGCGCGAAGCCGTGCCTCAGAAGCAGATCCCGGCCGGCTGCCTCGTGCGCCGATCCGGGCCCGGAAAGCTCCTCGGGGTGCAAGGTCTTGCCCACGTCATGGGTCGCCGCACCGATGAGAACGGCGTCGCGGTCCACTGCCAGGTCCGGGTACCGGTGTCCCACCCAGTCGGCCAGTTCGACCGCGACGTCGTGGACCGCGCGCAGGTGCGCCGCCAAACGGGGTGGGGCCTCAAGGGAGCGCAGCAGTTCCGCTACTACAGGCGGCAGTGGTCTCAGGGGCGGCTCCCCTGGGGCGTCAAGTGCACGGGACAGGAGGTCGGAAGGTATCGAAGTCATCCTGGTGACAGTACTGGTGCCGGGTGTGAGAGTCAGTCACTCCGCAAGAGGGGCCGCGACTTGCCTCCAGCCGCCACCACCGTCTACGCGTCCCGCTGAACTCGACCTGCGATCCCACGCAGTCTCGTCCGACACCGGGCCACAAAGGACGAGCTCAAGGGCGGAACTACTGCTCCTGCCGGGCCCGGGCCGTATCTCAGAGGGCCACCCACGCTGTTCTGCCGGCGGCAGAACACCGGCCGGACCGGGCCCGACGATCACTACAGTCCGGTCTCATGACGAAGATTACGACGCGTACGGTCGAGTACCGGGCCGACGGTTTGACGATGATCGGGCACCTCGCGCTCCCGGCCGGTGCCGACCGCCGGCCCGCGGTGCTGCTCGGACCAGAGGGCACGGGGCTCAGCGACGTCGAGCGCCGCCGGGCCGATGTTCTCGCCGAGCGGGGATACGTAGCGCTGGCCTTCGACCTTCACGGCGGGCGCTATTTGGGTGACCCCGAGGAGATGCTGGCCCGATGCCTGCCACTGCTCGCTGATCCCGAGCGGATGCGGGAGATCGGCTATGCGGCACTCGACGAGTTGCGTACCGAGCCCCGGACCGACCCCGACCGGATCGCCGCCATCGGCTACGGCACCGGAGGCGCCATCGCGCTGGAACTCGGACGAGACGGTGCCGACCTGCGCGCGATCGGGACGGTCAACGCAACTACCACGGGCCGACCGGGCGAGGCAGCGCACATCCGCTGCCCGGTGTGGGCCGGGGTCGGATCGGAAGATCCAATCATGTCGCCCGCCCAACGGAACGCGTTCACCGCTGAGATGCAGGCCGCGGGAGTGGACTGGCGCCTCACGGTCTACGGCGGCGCCTTGCACGCCTTCCACCACCCGCCGGTCGACCACGCCGTGGTCCCCGGCGTCGGCTACCACCCGCAGCACGCGCAGCGAGCCTGGCGGGACGTCGTCGACCTGCTCACTGAGTGCCTGCCTGTGATGGAGGACATGGGCCCATGACCGATGGGCTGCGCCAAAGTGGAAAGGGCACGGGGTCCGACCACAGGCGTTCCTGAGGGTCGTATCGACTGACCAGCGGTACGGCCAGCCGGTGGTGGATCTGACGGCGGATCAGTTGGGCGATGGTGTGGAAAGGATCGGGAGGCATGGGGATGACGCGTCTCCTTCGCCTTTGCAGGGAGCGGTCACCAACAGGGCGATGACCTCTGCGCCTCGCCGCTGGTACTGGCGGATGCTGAGTGGCTGGCGGCCGAGGTGCGGTCGGCCGGCACCTGACCAGCGACCAACGCGCCGGCCTCGCCCGCTGAAGCCATGGCGGCCCGCACCGGCGTCAGCCCGCCCGTCGCCCGCTGGGGCACCGGCGCCGCCCTCGCGCCGGCCCCGGCTTCCTCACCCACATCCTCCGTCAGCTTCGCGGCGGCTACGCCCTGCTCTTCGGCCAGGGCCAACTCGGCCAACGCCTGCACGCGGCCGCCTGAGCGGCCCCGGCCCGGCGGCCACCGGCGAGTGAGCGGAAAAGCTGTTCGGGGTGGTGCCACCGCCGGGTGGGAGCAAGGCGGTTCGAGGCGCCCCACCTGGCGTACCGTCACCGGAACAGAAGGACCCTGAGGAGTAGCAGTGAGGAAAGGATCGCCGCCGCCAGCAGCGGGGGGCTGGTGAAACGGCGGAGCAGGCTGACCGACCAGGCCACTGACGCCAGCGGCCCGCCAACGAGGGGGAGTAGGAAGAGCAGCTTGAGGATGCCGACCAGACCGCCGCTGGAGGTGGACGCGTGGCTCAGGACGCTCAGAAGTACGTACGAGACGAACGCCAGGGGCAGCCCGAGCAGCCAGATGAACCACGTCTGGCGTCGGTATGTCTCCGGCAACGGGGGCCGCAGGGCTGTCGTCGCCGTCGGGGGGTGCGCGGGCGGCGGCGGGGGCGGGGGGAGCGGTGGTACCCGGCTGGCCGTCCCGGGGCGTGCTCCGGCGCCCACCACGTCCGTCAATAATGCGGCGTAGGCGAAGTCCCGGGAAATCTCGTCTGCCAACACTGACACGGCGATCGAGGCGGCGCTGTCGCCGGGCTCGTCCCGTAAACGGTCTAACGCGGCCGCCCCCAGAGCACTCCGGCGGAGCCGGTCCTCGACCAGCACGCGAATCTTAGCCTGCCGAGCGGCACCTTCCGCTGTGCCGCCCCCGTCTCCCGTCAGCATTCGTATCGCGGTGGTCGCCAGCTCTGTACCGTGCACTCCAGCCCCCTCCAGCCGGCCTGTGACAGCGGGAACAGATCGTATAGAGGGCTGAGCCTGAAGCCCAGGCCTGTCACCGGCCCCGCACCGGCCCATCAAGCGGAGGCGGAACTCGCCTTCCGGGTGGGGTCACGGGTCACCGTCGATCCAGCGGCGGGACTGTTCGGCCTCATTGGTATTCCGCAGCCCGAGCGTTCCAGCTACTGGGAACCTGCGCTGATGGCGCTCTTCGGAATCGACTGCGGCGGATGCGCGGTACCGTCACGCCTGCGATGTGGGGACAGCGTGTTCCCGTCGGGGCCGATAAGAAACAGGTAAGTTTTCCGTGCATGGGTGGGGGGTGTGGGGGCATTCGGTTGTCTGGAGGTTGATAACTATGGTTCCCCTGCTTCTCGTTCTTCTGCTCGCTCTGCTTCTTTTCGGTGCCGGTTTCGCGGTGAAGATTCTCTGG
>NZ_JBWKGY010000035.1:0-50437 GCF_056433525.1 Streptomyces sp. NPDC044704 | reverse complement strand
CGAGGCTTCGCCTCGCGAGGGCCGGCCTTTGGCCGGGTTCCCAGGCGCTGCGCGCCTGGGAAGTGAGGCCGCCTCGCTGCGCTCGGCGGGGCGAGGCTTCGCCTCGCGAGGGCCGGCCTTTGGCCGGGTTCCCAGGCGCTGCGCGCCTGGGAAGGGAGACCGCCTCGCTGCGCTCGGCGGGGCGAGGCTTCGCCTCGCCAGGGCCGGCCTTTGGCCGGGTCCAGCCGCTCCGCGGCTGGGAAAGGGCCCTGCTCCGCTGGGGGCTGGTGGGTTTCGCTTGGTGGGGCTTGGGAGCTCCCGAGCTCGGAAGCCACGGGCTTAGCTGAGTTGGAGGGGGTTTCGTTGGTGAGGCTGGGGCTTTGGTGGGCCGTGGGGTTGTTTTGTTGGGTGCTTCAGGTGGTCTCAGATGGTCTGTCAGTTCTGTGGTGTTGTCAGACACCGTCAGATTGAACGTTCGGTTTGTCATCGCTTGGGGGTTGGGGGTGTGAGGGGTCAGTGACTTTTAGTTACCTAAAGGGGGTGGGAGGAGAGGTGGTTGGACTGGGAGGAGCAGTTCTCTAGTTGTGGGATGGAGTGGGGGAAATAGCAGGTCAGGGTGGAGGGGCGCTTTGTGCTGAAGGTTTTTGGGTGGGATTGGGGGTTGGTTGGAGTTTGCTTGAGGAGTGCTCAGAGTTATCTCGGGGAGAGGTGTGGGGGTGTTAACGGCGTTAATGGTTTGGGGGGTAGTGCTTCAAAGTGATCTGGGGATAGAGATAGGAATCAGTCAGATTCTGCGTGGTTATGGACACGCTGTCCGGTGGTTGTTTGGCGGGGGTCTGGGTGTTGGGGGGTCAGGGGAGTGGCTCTGCTTGGGGGTTCACGACGGCGTTCAGTGCGCGCAGCGCGGCAGGGGACGGCCTATAGAGGGTACGGAGATGCGTTTGCGCAGGTCAGGCGGGGTGCGGGGGGAAAGTTATGTCCCCTCAGGAGGGACATAACTCGGGCGATGTGTCGCTGGTGGGGGGACAGAGCGACGGCAAAACGTCAGGGAGACTGACGGTTTTTGGGCTAAAACGTCAGGTAGGCTGACGTTCTTCCGGAGATGTGTCGGTGAACTGCGTCGGTGCAGGGGTGGGTTGGGGGAGGGCCCCCGGTGGGGGCTGAGGGAGGGGGGTGGCTGAGATGTGTCCCTCCTGGGGGGACACAAGACACGCCGAACGTCAACGAGCGTGACATTAGTGTCACCCTTGTTGACATACTCTCTCTGCAGATCAACGAAGTGGAGAGCATCCTCGTGTCATCAGAGCCACAGCGCCGCCGGCCGAGTCCGTCGCGCGCGCCGCGTCCTGATCTCCCCGTTGATGACGCGATTTCGGCGTGGAGTCAGCCGCTGGCTCCGGTCAAGGACCTGGACAGTCTTGCCAGGCGGTATCCGAGCCGGAAGCTCACGCTGGACGGCGAGCGCAAGCCGCTGGAGTTCTACGGGACGCAGAGTCAGCCAAATGCGTTTTCGATGGACAGCCTGGAGTTCTTCCTGGTCATCGCGCAGTACTTCCGTGAAGCGCTGCCGTTGAGGCTGATCCTGCTGCTCATTGCTTGCCAACGGGCGGGGGGGCGGATTCCACTTACCCAGGAGGAGATGGCTACGATCCTTGACGTCAGTCGGACAAAGACGTCGGAGGCGCTGCACACCGTCATGTCTCATGGGATCGTCTTCAAGGTGCGGCGGGGTGTGTACCAGTTCAACCCGCCCTACAGTTACCGGGTGGCTGAGTTCATCCCGGGTACGGAGACGGCGGGTGAGTTCGTGAAGGTGGAGCAGCACAGCACCATCTCGCAGATTCGCAGCGATACGAGCCTGCCCGACCTGGTGCGGTTCCCGTCGCTGGACCACATGCGGCAGGCAATCGAGGAACTGCGGGCCGAACGGTCCAAAGAGCGCGCTGCACGTCGGCTGAGCCGGGCGCAGCGCAAGGAAGAAGGGACAGCTCAGTGAGCACCTTGCGATTCGCTGCGGTCAACGCCGACGGGCTTCTCTCCGACCTCGACCTTCCGCCTGCGGCGTACCGCGTGCTGCTGAAGCTGCGTTCGCTGAGCGAGCCCGGGGGGCGGATCCTCATCGATCAGGCCACCATCGGGGGGCTGCTGGAGCTGAGCCGGCCGAGCGTCAACGCCGCGCTGCGGAGCCTGGAGCTCGCGAAGCTGGTGCGGAAGGTCAGGAACGGGGTCTACCAGATCAATCCGATGCTGGCCGGGTACAACTCGTTCGAGGACGCCGTGGCCGCGGTCAACGGGATGCCGGCCGAGGAGCGGTTGGACGCGCGCGGGTACGTCGCGAGCTACCACGAGGCGGTGGCGGCGTACCAGGACCAGTTGGCCGAGCAGCGGAAGAAGCGGGCGGCGCAGGCCGCGGCGAAGAAGGCTGCAGAGTCGAAGCGGCGCAGGACGTTGCACGCCGTCGGGTAGTGCGGTCGCTGAGGGCCTCTGAGGGGGTCTCAGCGGCGTTGGAGGGCCCCGGGTTTATCCCGGGGCCCTCCTGGGTTTTCAGGGGCGCAGACGGGCTTGTGGGCCCTTTGGGTCTGCCGAGGGAACGTCAGAACGCGAAGTCGACGTAGTCGATGTCGGTGAACTCGACCAGGAGGGCCGTGGCGCGGGCGCCGTTGTCCTTGAAGTAGATCTCCTGGAGCGCCTCGGCCGTGATGTGGCGGAGCTGGGCCTCGGTGGCGCCGGTGTCCTGGGCGGCGAAGAGGCGGCTCGCGTACTCGGGGGGCAGGTGCTGGGTGATGCGGCGCATGCGGCCGTCGTCGGTGGTGCCGGGGGCGGCGGTGAAACCGAAGCGGGCGCGGGTCTCGATCACCAGTCCGGTCGTGGCCGCGGCCTTGGCGCGGGCGCGCTTGCGGACCAGGGGCTGCCAGCGGCGGCGTACCTCCGCCTCCAGGCGGGCCGCGAGTTCCGGCTTGGGTTGCTTCAGCTGGTTCTTGACGTAGCGCTCCACCGTGCGTTGGGAGATGCCCAGGAGGCTCGCCGCCGATTTCGTGGACTTGAGCTGTTTCACCAGGAAGCGCATCTGGGCGCCCGCGGACCTGGGGATCGGGCGGGTGAAGTGGAGTTCGTCGGCCTTGGTGAGGCTGTCGGAGATGTCGGACATGGATTACTCGCCGTCTGCTGCTGCGTCGTGGCCCTTGATGTGGCGGGCGGGGTTGAGGCGTTCGTCGAGCATCTGCACGGCCCACAGGAGGGGCTGGGTGCCTTCGTGCTTGACCATGCCGGGGCTGACGCCGAGGCGGAAGCCGCCGGGGAGGGGCTTGCCCTCGGGGGTGTGGGGGAGGAAGTCGAGGGGGCCGGGGCCGTCGGAGAGGTAGACCGCGCAGTCGGAGAGGACCGCGATGGGGTGCAGGCCGGCCGCGGTGGCGAGCTTCTGCATCTTGCGGTGCATGTTCACGCGGGCCGTGGAGATGACGGCCGCGCGGATGTCGGGGCGCCAGGTGGGGCGTTCGAGGGCCGGCCAGGCTTCGCCGGGGCGGTACCCGGCGCCCTGGGGACGTTCGCGGAGCTTGCCGATGCCGCCCTTGACGGTCGACTTGATGGCGGACAGGACGGCCGTGGCGCTGCCCCGGGGGTGTTCCTTGTACGCGGCCATGGCCCGCAGGAACTCGGGCTCGGTGAGGGCCGGGGTGACGCCGAGGTCGGCCATGGTCGCCAGGTAGGCGTCGCGGAGCCGGGTGTACCAGGCGTCGAGGTAGGGGCCGTTCTCGGGGCGGATCCAGGCCTCGGTGGGGTGGACGTCGTGGCCGAGCTCCTGGGCGTAGGCGAGGGTCGGGGTCGCGTACCAGGCGGGGCCGGTGGGCCGCTTGCCGTGCGGGGTGAAGGGGCTGGGGAGGCGCGGGTCGAGCTCGATCGAGGAGAGGTCCGCGAGCCAGCAGCCGGGGAGTTTGGGGTCGAAGCGGGGGGAGGTGGTGTGGATGGCCGGGCCGGTGCCGACCGGGAGGCGGTTCGCGGCCGCCGCGAAGGCCATGTTGACGTCGATGCCGACCGCGTGCGTGCGGGTGCACTCGGCGTCGGTGAGGAGTTCCGGGTCGCGGATCCAGTCGTACGCCTCCTCGTCGAGGACCTCGTCGGGGGTGCGCTGGTGGGCGCGGGGGTACAGGGCGGCGACCACGGGGTGTTCGTCGGGGGCCTCCGGCGGGGCCGGGTCGACGGGGCGGGTGAGCGATCCGGCGACGGGGGCGGAGACCCAGGTACGGGTGGCTTCGTCGCGGGCGGCGCGGGTGGGCGGGCGCAGGGCCGTCATGAGTTCCAGGCCCGTGACGGCGGTCGAACCGCGGGGGGTCAGGACGCGGGCGGCGTAGGTGGTCAGCAGCTCGGCGAGTTCGGGCGCGGGGAGGTCCGGCGTGTCCTCGCCCCAGGCGCGGGCGTCGAGGGCGCCCCAGGGGAGGACGGCGAGCTGTACGCACTGGCGGCCGGTGCCGGGGGTGGCGGGGCGGTAGACGCGGGCCCACGGGCCGAAGCCGCGGCGGGTGAGCTGCCACTTGGCCTTGGCGAGCTGCTTCACGACGGGGTGGTGGTCGGGGAGGCGCAGGGCGCGGCGGTCTTCCAGGGTGAGGGGGAGACCGAGGGCCTCGGTGGCGGCGGGGGTGAGGACGAGGAGGGGGTCGCCGTCCTTGCCGTTGCGGTGGAGGCGGGGCGCGCGGAGGTCGGCGTCCGGGCCGAGGGCCCAGGTGATGAGGTCGGGCAGGCCGGAGGTCGGGTGGGGGAGGACGAGACCGCCGGCGGCGTGGGCGTGGCCGGTCCCGTCGAGGACGGCCAGGGGGCCGTGGCCGTCCAGGGGGAGGGGAGGCTTGGGGCGGGAGGTCCGGGGTGCGGGTGCCTGCGGTGCTCGGGGGTGGGGTGCCTGCTGGGGGGCGGGGGCCGGCGAGGGGTGGGTGACCGGGGGTGCGGGGTTGAGGGCGTTAACGGCGTTAACGGGTGCCGGGCTGGGGGGCGGGGTGGGGATTTCGGCGTTAACGGCGTTAACG
This sequence comes from Streptomyces sp. NPDC044704, assembly GCF_056433525.1. Lineage (NCBI taxonomy): Bacteria > Bacillati > Actinomycetota > Actinomycetes > Kitasatosporales > Streptomycetaceae > Streptomyces > Streptomyces sp. NPDC044704. The sequence goes on along the minus strand of NZ_JBWKGY010000035.1, from coordinate 45,443 downwards.
CCGTTAACGGTGGGGTCCGGGGTGGGCTCGGTGGGAGCCGCGGCGTTAACGGCGTTAACGCCGTTAACGGGGATGGTGTTCGGGGTTGGCTCGGTGGGTGTGGTGTTGGCGGCCTCGCCGGGGGCGGGGGGTGTGGGGGTGGCGGTGTTAACGCCGTTAATGGGGTGGAGGGCGGCGAGGCCTTCGAGGAGGCGGGCGTAGGCGGCGCGCTTCGGGGGGCGGGGGGCGGTGCGGCCGGTCTCCCAGGAGGTGACCGTCTCGCGGCGGACGGACAGGGCCTTGGCGATCTGGTCCTGGCTCAGACCGGCGGCCTCGCGCAGGCGCTTGCGTTCGTCCGGGTGGGGAAGCCCGTCCTGCGCGGCCGCCTCTTCCAGCAGGGCGTCGACCGCTGCGAAGAGGGCGGTCTGTTCGTTCATCTCGCTCATCACTACCTCCGGGTGCAGCTTATGTGAACCGCACTGTTGAACGCACCTGAAACGCACGTGGGGGCGTTAACGCCGTTAACGCCGTTAACGCCCCCGGCGTGGGTGCCCGGCTCAGATGCGCTGCATCAGCAGTTCGGTGACGGCCTTCAGGTCGTCCGGGGTGAGGTGGGCGGTGAGGGCGTCCGCGATGGTCTCCGGGGAGTGGGTGGAGATCGTGATGCGGGGGGACGGGGCGGGGGCGGGAGCCGGCTTCGGGGCGTTAACGGCGTTAACGCCGTTAACGGTCGGGGGCGCCGGGCGGGTGCGCTGGCGCGGGGGGTTAACGGCGTTAATGGTCTCGTCGGCGGCCGCGGCCTGGTGCTCCTGGGGGAGGCGGCCGATGCGGCGGGCCGGCTCGACCTTGAGCTCGCCCGTCTCCACCTTCTCCTGGAGGGTGGGGGTCAGGTTGAGCAGGGTCAGGCGCTGGGACACCCACGCCGCCGTCTTCCCGAGCCGCTTGGCGACCTGGGCCTGTGAGCCGTGGACCTCCACGAGTTCCTGGAGGGCGCGGGCCTGGTCCATGGGGGCCACGTCGACGCGGTGCACGTTGGCGATCAGTGCCGATTCGAGGATGTCCGCCGCGGAGGCGGACAGGGAGTCGTTCACGTGGATGTGCATCGTCTTGAGACCGGCGAGGTGGGCGGCGGCCAGGCGCCGGTTGCCGTCGATGACCACGTACGGGGCGCGGCCCAGGCCGTCGGTCTGGCCCGGGTGCGCCTCCATGAACGCCATGCGGGTGGCGACCGCGAGGGGCTGGAGCTGGCCGCGCACCGTGAGGGACTGGGCCAGCTCGTCGAGGTCCGTGAGGTCCTCGCGGAGGTTGAAGGGGTTGTGGGCGAGGGCCTCGATGGGCACCTCCGACGGGGGGACGACCCCGGAGGTCGGGGCGCCCGTCGCCTCGGCGATGGCCGCGCGGCGCGAGCTGACGCCGACCGGCTGGGCCCGGGCGAACGAAGCCGAGACTCCGAGTTTGTCGGCCTTGCTCATGAGATCTCCCTGGCGAGCGCGCGCAGGGCGACGGCCTGGTCGCCCTTGGGTGCGTAGACGAACAGCGGCTGCTTCACACGTACGGCTTCGCGCTGTTCCTTGAGGTCGGGGACGATCGCCACGACCCGCGGATCCTTTATGTCCATCCAGGCCTGGAGGGAGGAAGTGGCGATGTAGCCGCGGCGGCCGTCGTAGAGGTTCACGACGAGGCCGAGGTAGTCGATGTCGAGGCTGAGGTCGTCGCGCAGATCGTTGATCTGGGAGGTGAGCAGATCGTAGGCGTCGGCCGAGGAGTCCTCGGCCTGTACGACGATCAGGGCCCCGGAGGCGCCCGGCTGTTCGGCGTCGCGGCGGCGGCCGTAGTAGATGGCGGCGTCCATGCTGAGGCCGAGGCTGGGCGGGCAGTCGATGAGGATGACGTCGTAGTCGGACTCGACGGGGGCGAGGGCCCGTTCGAGGGCGGCCTCGCGGGCGCGGACGGTGGAGAGACGGACGTCGAGCAGGAAGGCGTCCGTGCACGCGGGCAGGATGTGCAGCCGGTCGCCGAAACGCTCGTCGGGGATGGCGACGATCAGGTCGGAGAGGGGCCCCTTGGCCTCGCCCGCCATGTGGCAGGTGAGGCTGTCGCCGCCGATGGGCAGCGGCTGCTGGCCGAGCTGCTTGGTGAGGTGGCCCTGCGGGTCGAAGTCGACGAGCAGGACGCGCATGCCGAGGCCCGGCAGGTCTTCGAGGTCCAGGGGCGTGGTGGAGGGCACCGCCTGGTCCGGGTGTTCCTGGCCCTCGGCCGGGACCAGGCGCGCCAGCTGGCGGGCGATGCGGACCGGGTGGAGGGTCGAGGGATCCTCCGCGAGGGCCTCCGCGGTGCCCGCGGTGACGGCCGTCTTTCCGACGCCGCCCTTCTGGTTGCACACGACGATGCGGCGCACGACCGCCGGCCGCTGGACGGTGGGGGCCGGGTTCATCTCCAGCCAGAGGCGCACCGCCTGGGCGAGGCCCTGGGTGAGGGAGACGCCGCGGTCCTTGGAGTCCGTACGGAACGACTCCCATTGGCCGACGGGCAGCCACGTCGAGAACGACTCGGCGCCGGAGGTGTCGACGGGGGAGGGGGCGGAGGCGAGGGCGCTCCAGTGGGCGATGCCCTGGTGGACGGCGTCCTGGATGTCGATCCGCAGCTGGGCGGTGCGGATCTTCAACTCCTGACGGAGCCACGGGGGGAGCTTGGAGACGACCTTGTCTCGGTCGTTCTGGGACGAGGGCGAAGTCATGAGAGGGACTTTACTAACGTTCTTGGGTGTTCGTGAGCGCCACGCCAGAGTTTTGCTAACGAAGTGGGCAGAGATGCGACAGGGCGGCCTCGCACCCGCCGTAGCGAGCACCCCCGTGGTTCACCACGGCGTGTGCGAGGCCGCCCTGTCGTACCGTCTGTCGTTCCGCCCTGTCGTGTCGTCAGCCGACCGCGACCGCCCCGGGGTTCTGGGAGCGGGAGTGCGGGATGTCGTCGGCCGGCGGGCAGAGCAGGGCCCGGCAGCCGGGCGAGCCCGAGGGATCGAAGCGGGCGATGCGGTCGGCGGGCACGATGCCGGGGAGGAGGTGGTTCCACAGGTCGTCGACCCGGGCGTGCAGGTCCTCGCGGCCGGTGCGGACGTGGGAGGTGACCTGGATGCCGGTGAACGAGCCGACGATGAGCGTCGAGAGGTCGTACGTGTTGAGCGAGGGCAGTACGTCGCCGCGTTCCTGGGCCGGCGTCAGACATCCGTGGCAGGTGTCGATCCAGGTGTTGTAGGGCGACGGGTCGGGGTGCGTGAACGATCCGAACTCGATGACGAGGCGGATCCCGGCGCGGACGCGGACGTTGCTGCGCAGCCCGGACGCCATCTGGTGGGTCAGGTCGATGACGGTCTGGAGACCCGGGTCCTCGATCTCGGGGACCCCCTCGGCCACCTGGAACTGCTCGTCGATCAGGGTGCGGGCGAGGGCTTCCTTGGACTGGAAGTGGAAGTACAGGGCGCCCTTGGTCACTCCGGCGTGCTTGACCACGTCGCTGAGGCTGGTGCCGCCGAAGCCGCCGTGATCGAAGGCGATGGCCGCCCCGTCGAGGATGGCCTGCCGGGTGATCTCGGCTCGTCCCTGCCTGACCCTCGCCACGTGGGTTCTCCTGATGCCAGTCCTGTCCGGTGGTACGGGCTCAATGTAGTGCTGCCGCCTCAAAGAAAACCAGTCGCCAAGTACTTTTATGGCAGCGGGAGGTGGGGGTTTGGGGGCGGCTGGGAGGGTTTGCGGTGTTACTTATTGCTGGGCTTCCGGGCATGGGGGAGGGCCGGCGGTGTTAACGCCGTTAAGTGGGGGAGTGGGTTCCGATTAACGGCGTTAACGCCGTTAACGGTGATACGGCGGGGAGCGTTAACGGCGTTAACGGTGGGGGAGGGTCAGCGGGTGGTCCAGCCGCCGTCCACCGAGAGGGTGGTGCCGACGACGAACGACGCGCGTTCGCTGCAGAGCCAGGCCGCGGCTTCGGCGATCTCCTCCGGCTCCGCGATGCGGGGCAGGACGGCCGAGTTGAGGAGGATCTGCTCCATGTCCGGGTTCTGCTGGAGCCAGAAGTCGATCAGCTCGCTGCGGGTGGTGCCCGGCGCGATGGCGTTGATGCGGATGTTCTGGTCCGCGTACTCGGAGGCGGCGGCCTTGGTCAGGCCCAGGACCGCGTGCTTGGAGGCGATGTACGGGGACGCGGCGGGGGTCGCGACGAGACCCGCGGTACTGCTGTTGTTGACGATGGCGCCGCCGCCGGACTCCAGCATGGCGCGGATCTCGTGGCGCATGCAGTGCCAGACGCCGCGGACGTTCGTGTCCATGACGGTGTCGTACGCCTCCTCGTCGAGGAGGTGCATGGGGGCGGGAACGGTACCCGTACCCGCGTTGTTGAAGGCGGCGTCCAGCCGGCCGAAAGCGGTCACCGCGGTCTCGACGGCGCGGGCCACGTCCTCGGAACGCGAGACGTCGCCGACGACGTAGCGAGCCTGGTGGCCCGCGGCGCGGAGCTCTTCGGTCAGCGCCGCCAGCTCCGCCTCGCGGCGGGCCATGAGGGTGACCGACGCACCCTCCCGGCAGAACACGCGTGCAGCAGCGGCGCCGATCCCGGCGCTCGCACCGGTGATCAACGCAGATCTACCCGCAAGCGTTCCCGTGCTGTCCGTCGTCATCATCCGGTGAACGTAACACGGCAACCTTGAACAGAGTGATCCCTGGTCAGAAGCTATTACGTACCCGTTGACCGGTTGTGCGTTCAGGGGCTCCGGCGATAGTCCGGTCTGCCTCCGGCGGCGGCGCCGACTGTGGCCGCCTGGATCCAGAACCCCTGTTCCGGGGATGACCGCGAATGCGGCGAATGCGGTGTGTGGAGCCCCCAATGGTCAAGCAGGAGCGTGCGGCACGCACGCGGGAATCCCTGGTGCGCGCTGCCGCCGAGGTGTTCACCGAGGAGGGTTTCGCCACCGCCTCGATCGCCGGGATCAGCGGAAGGGCAGGGGTGACCTCGGGCGCCCTCCACTTCCACTTCAGCGGCAAGGACGAGCTCGCCTCCACGGTCGAGGGGCGCGCCGCCGCCGCGCTGCGGGTGATCATCCGCACGGCCGGGGAACCGGGCCGCTCCGGCAACCCGCTGACCGTACTGGTCGATTCGACGTACACGCTGATGGCGCTGCTCGCCGGGGACGTCGTCGTACGCGCCGGCTTCGCGCTGTCCGCCGACGTCACCCACCGCAGCCGGGTCGACCTGCGCGGCCAGTGGCGGGAATGGACCGGCGAGCTGATCGAGGCCGCCGGCCGGCGGGGGCTCCTCGCCGAGGGCGTCACCCCGCGGGACGTGACGCCGGCGGTGGTCGCCTCGCTCGTAGGGCTGGAGGTGCTGGGCACCGCCGACCCCGACTGGTTCACGGCCCCCACCCTCACCCGGGTCTGGTCCGTCCTCCTCCCCGGCATCGCCGGGAAGGAACACGGACCGGCAGACCGCCCAGACGAGCACGAAACAAACTGAACGGTTTGATTTAATCCCCCTCTTGGGTGTTAGATGGCCCTGCTGAGAGCCGGTCCGAGAGAGGGAGCGTCCCCCGCGGAACGCCTGCGTTTCGGTTAAAACCCCAGGTCAAGGTCACTTTTCGAGCGTAACCGGAGTGCCTTCACGGGGAAAACGGCGCAACCGGTTTTGTATTGACAAACCGCTGGGACTGTTTTCTACTGAATCTTGCGACTCATCCAAGGACAGGGGAGTACGACGTGGACATCGATGTACTGGGCGCACTGGCCGTGCGGGAGAACGGAATCTCCATCACGCCGACCGCCCCCAAGCCCCGGCAGGTCCTGGCCCTCCTGGCCCTCCATGCCGACCAGGTCGTGCCGGTCTCGGCGCTGATCGAGGAACTGTGGGGCGTCGAACCGCCGCGCAGCGCCCGCACCACCCTCCAGACGTACGTGCTCCAGCTGCGCGCGCTCATCGCGACCGCCCTGGAGGGCGGCGACGGCACGCGGACCGCGAAGGACGTACTGGTCACCCTGCCCGGCGGCTACCTGCTCAGCAGCGGCGGCGGGACCAGCGACGTGCGCGAGTTCGACCGCCTCGCCGGCATGGGATACCGGGCGATGGACGCGGGCGACGCGGCGGGCGCGGCGCGGCTGCTGCGCGAGGCCCTCGCCCTCTGGTCGGGGCCGGCCTTCGCCGACGTGCAGGGCGGGGTACAGCTCGACATGGAGACGCGCCGTCTCGACGAGACCCGGCTGTGCGCCCTCGACCAGCGGATCGAGGCCGACATGAAGCTGGGCCGCCACCGGGAGCTCCTCGCCGAGCTGACCGTCCTGGCGAGCCGCTACCGCACGCACGAGAACCTGCACGGGCAGTTCATGCTCGCCCTGCACCGCTCCGGCCGCCGCGGCGAGGCGCTGGACGTGTACAAGCGGCTGCGCGCCACGCTCGTACGGGACCTCGGCCTGGAGCCGTCGCCCGCGCTGCGCCGGCTGCAGCGGTCGATCCTGATGGCCGGCCCGGAGGGCATGGCGCCCGCCGTGCCCCTGGCCGCCGGGACGGGAGCGCGGTCGGAGCGGCTCGTGCGGGCCTGAGCCGGCGCCGGTGCCGACCGGAGCCGGGGTGGGGACAGGGCGTGGACGCAGCGGGGGCGGAAGGAGACGGAGCGGTGCAGGAGAGGTCGGAGCGGACCCGTAGGCGGTTGGTCTTCGCCGGGGCCGAGATGTTCCACCGCAACGGATACGCCAACGCGACGCTCGGCGAGATCGCGGGCGCGGCCGGGGTGACGAAGGGGGCGCTGTACTTCCACTTCGCCTCCAAGGACGAGCTCGCCGACGCCGTACAGCAGCGCGGGTGCGGGCTGTTGCACGAAGCGGTGCGCGGCCTGCGGGAGAGCGGAGCCTCCCCCTTGCAGGCGCTGATCGACACGACGCACTGGCTGGCGCGGATGCTGCACGAGGACCCGGCGATCCCGGCGAGCTTCCGCATCACGAAGGAATGCGCGGGACAGCACCTGACGGCCGTGGACTTCCACGGGGCCTGGCTGACCGCGGTCAGCGAACTGCTGCGGATGGCGCGGGACACCGGCGAACTGCCGGTGGACGAACCCCCCGCCGGCATCGGTACCGGCGCGGGCGACGGGGACGGGATGCCGGCCGTGGACCGCTGGGAGAGCGCCGAGGCACTGGTGGCCGCCGCGCTCTGCGGGATCGAGGTACTGGCCGGAACCGGGCTGTCGTACTGGGAACTCCAGCGGAAGGTGGCCGCCCTGTGGGGGCTGCTGCTGCCGAGCCTGGTGGGCGAAGAGCGGGTCGGGGAGTACCGGACGGGCGCAGTCGGCGCGCGCACCCGCGCGATCGGTGTGGAAAGGCGCTACGAGTTCCTGGGGACCGGGGCGTAGCCGCCACCGCGGCCGTCCGCGCGGAGCCGGGCAATGAGTGATTGTTTTCGCAGGTCAAGGTAAGTCGGAAGCGATCGAGGCGACTCGACGGAGTGCGGAGGGGGAGACCGTGAGGATTCAGGTTCTGGGTCCGTTGAGCGCCGAGGTCAACGGAGATTCGATCGTGCCGACGGCGGGCAAGCCGCGGCAGATCCTGGCCCTCCTGTCGCTGTATCCGGGGCGGGTGATGCCGGTGCCGACCCTCATGGAGGAGATCTGGGGCCAGAACCTGCCGCAGAGCGCGCTGACCACCCTGCAGACGTACGTGCTCCAGCTGCGCCGCAGGCTCGGCACCGCCATGGGGCCCGGCCGGCCCGGGGGTGCCAAGGAGGTGCTCACGACACGGCACGGCGGCTACCTGCTCCAGGTGCCGCCGGAATCCGTGGACGTGCACTCCTACGACACGCTGGTCGCGCGGGGACAGGCCGCCTTCGACGACGGCGACGACGAGGGCTCGGCGAAACTGCTGCGGGAGGCCCTCGCGCTGTGGCAGGGACCCGCGCTGGTCGACGTACGCGTGGGGCCGGTCCTGGAGATCGAGGTGCTGCGGCTGGAGGAGAGCCGCCTGGTCACGATGGAGCGGCGCATCGACGTCGACCTGAGGCTGGGCAGGCACACCGAGCTCCTCGCCGAGCTGACCGAGCTGACCGCGCGGCACCCGCAGCACGAGGGCATGCACTCGCAGATGATGGTGGCGCTGTACCGGTCCGGCCGGCAGGCGGCGGCCCTGGACGTGTTCCGCCGGCTGCGCCAGCGGCTCATCGGGGACCTGGGCGTCGAGCCGTCCCCGCAGTTGCAGCGGCTGCACCAGGCGATGCTCGCGGTGGACCCGGCGCTGGACGTCGCGGCGGGACCGAAGCGGGGCTCGACCTTCGACCTGTACGCGGCCTGACCCGGGCCCCGGGCCGCCGGGGCCAGGTGGCATCGTGGGGGGCATGGAAGATCTTGGCGGGGAACTGGTTCCGTTCCGGCTCGACGTGCCGCAGGAGGACCTCGACGACCTCGCGGCGCGGCTGCGGCGCGTGCGGTGGCCCGACGAACTCGACGGGGCCGGGCGGGACTACGGGATCCCGCTGGCCGAGGTCCGCGAGCTCGTACGGTACTGGCGCGAGGAGTACGACTGGCGGGCCGCCGAGGCACGGCTGAACGACTGGCCGCAGTTCACCACCGTCATCGACGGCACCCGGGTGCACTTCGCGCACCTGCGCTCCCCCGAACCGGACGCCACACCGCTGCTGATGACCCACGGCTGGCCCGGATCGTTCGTCGAGTTCCAACGGGTCGCGGGCCCGCTGACCGATCCGCGGGCGCACGGCGGGGACCCCGCCGACGCCTTCCACCTGGTGCTCCCCAGCATTCCCGGCTTCACCCTGTCCGGACCCACCACCGAGCGGGGCTGGGAGTTCAAACGGGTCGCCCGCGCCTTCGCCGTACTGATGGAACGGCTCGGCTACCCGGCGTACGGGGTCCAGGGCGGTGACTGGGGAGCCGCGATCTCGCGCGAACTCGGCCGCATCCGGCCCGAGCGGGTCATCGGCGTGCACCTCAACCTGATCCCCGGCGCCGGCGCCACCACCGAGCCCACCGAGGCGGAACTGGCCCCGCTGAGCCCCGCCGAACGGGACCGCACGCGGGCCTCCTGGGAGCGGTACCGCGTCTGGGCGCGGGAACGGCAGGGCTACGCCGACATCCAGGCGACCCGGCCGCAGACCCTCGCGTACGGGCTGAACGACTCCCCGGCCGGGCTGCTCGCCTGGATCGGCGAGAAGTTCGCCGAGTGGAGCGACCCGCGCTGCCCCCTCGACCGGGACCGCACGCTCACGAACGTGATGCTCTACTGGCTCACCGGGACGGCCGGTTCCGCCGCCCGCATCTACTACGAGCGGGCCCACGCGGACCACCACGGGAAGCCGCCCGAGGTGTCGGCCACCCCGACCGCGCTCGCGGACTTCCCCCGGGACAACTTCATCCCGCTGCGGCACGTCGCCGCGCGCACCGACTCGATCGTGCGCTGGACCTCCTACGACCGGGGCGGGCACTTCCCCGCCATGGAGGTGCCGGACCTGCTGGTGGACGACATCCGCGGCTTCTTCCGGGAGCTCGCCGCGTCCGGCCGGACGTCCGGCATGTGAAACTCCGCGAGGGGCCGCCCGTACGGGTGTGATCATCACCCGGTGAACGACGAACAGCGGACCCGGCCCGTACTGACCGGCGACGAACGCGAGACCCTCACCAGCGTCCTGCAGTGGCAGCGCGACACCCTGATGATGAAGTGCGCGGGACTGACCCCCGAGCAGCTGCGGCGCAAGGCCGTGCCCCCGTCGGAACTCAGCCTGCTCGGGCTGGTGCGCCACCTCGCGGAGGTCGAGCGCGGCTGGTTCCGCAACGTCGTGGGCGGCGAGGACGTACGCGGCTACTTCCCGCAGAACGAGGCCGGGGAGCGGACGGAGTTCCACGTCGAGGACGCGGACCCGCAGGAGTCCTTCAGGATCTGGGAGGACACCTGCGCGCGCTCCCGGGCCGTCGTGGCCGCGGCGGAATCCCTCGACGTGCAGGGCCGGTACGAGGACCAGGGGTACTCCCTGCACTACGTGCTGGCGCACATGATCGAGGAGTACGCCCGGCACAACGGGCACGCCGACCTGCTGCGCGAGGCGATCGACGGGACCACCGGCGAGTAGCCGCCGGCGGGCGGGCCGCCCCTCAGAACCGGGGGCCCGGGCGGTGGGCCCGTCAGGCCGGGGCGGTGCCGGTGCGGTCCACGGCGTCCAGCGCCACCTGCCAGGGGAAGTGCGGCGGGGCGTCCGGTCCGGCCGGGCCGGGCACGAACCCGCCCTCACCGTAGAGGAGTTCGGCGCCCGCGCCGCGCAGCACCGCCAGCGACTGCTCGAACTGGGGATGCGCGGCGAGCGCGGCGTTCGTACAGGGCATGGCGACCACCGGGGTGCCCTTGCCGAGGGCCTCGGCGGCGACGCCGACGACGAAACGGTCGGTGAGGCCGAGGGCCCAGGCGTTGACGGAGTTGAAGGTGGCGGGCGCGAACAGCAGGGCGTCCGCGGCCGGCCACACGTCCGGCTCCCCGGGCATCTTGTACTGCCAGCGCACCGGATTGCCGGTCAGCGCGGCGAGACCGTCGAGGCTCCCGGACACCCACCGCGCCGCCGTCGGGGTCAGGCCCACGCACACGTCCCAGCCGCGCGACTGGGCGTCCTCGATCACGTGGGCCACGTCGAAGACGGGCGGGGCGGCGGAACAGAGCAGGTAGAGAGTCCTCGTCATACGGACATGTGATCACATTCCTTGTCCGCGGCCGCCCTTGAGGGGGCACCGGAGCAAGTTTCCGGAGCCGCGCGAAGTTTTCGCCGCGGCACCGATGAGTTCCGGGCGGAGGGCCGGTCATACATCCGAGAGCGGCGGACGAACCGCGCGCGCAGCGGAAGGAAACCGGACATGACCGAGCCTGTGAAGGGCCCCGCGAGCTACTTCCCCTCCATCGAGAAGAAGTACGGCCGTCCCGTCGAGGAGTGGAAGACGCTCATCCGCTCTTCGCCGCTGACCCGGCACATGGAGCTCGTCTCCTGGCTCAAGGCCGAGCACGGCATCGGGCACGGCCACGCCAACGCGCTGGTCGCCCACACCCTCGCGGAGGAGGGGCAGCACGCGGAGCGGTAGCGGCGTGCGGGGCGGTGGACGCACGCGTATGCGGGTGAGCTCCTCGGCCATGTTCCGTCTCGCGGAGCGGCGGTTGACTGAGGGCATGACGAAGAACGAGAACGAGACGACGAACGAGAACGAGACGACGAACGACCTGACTGCCGCTGACGCTTCCGTCGGAGGGCCGCTCACCCTCGTCATCGGGGGCAACGGCAAGACCGGCCGGCGGGTCGCGCAGAAGCTGTCCCTCCAGGGCCGGGCGGTCCGCATCGGGTCGCGCGGCGGCGCACCCGCCTTCGACTGGCACGAGCCCGCCACCTGGGGGCCGGCGCTGGAAGGCGTCGACCGGGTGTACGTCACCTACCACCCCGACCTCGCCTTCCCCGGGGCGGCCGAGCAGGTCGGCGCGTTCGCCGAGGTGGCCGTGGCCGCCGGAGCCGGCCGGCTGGTGCTGCTGTCCGGGCGGGGCGAGGAGGCCGCCGAGCACAGCGAACACCTGCTGAAGGCCTCCGGCGCGGACTGGACCGTGGTCCGCGCCAGCTGGTTCAACCAGAACTTCGACGAGAGCTTCTTCCTGGACGCCGTACGGGCCGGGGAGATCGCCCTGCCGACGGCCGACGCCGTCGAACCCTTCGTCGACGCCGACGACATCGCCGACGTGGTGGTGGCCGCGCTCACCGACGACCGGCACGTCGGCAGGACGTACGAGCTGTCCGGACCGCGCCTGCTCGGCTTCACCGACGTGGCCGCCGAACTGTCGCGGGCGACCGGCCGGGAGATCGCCTACGTCCCGGTGCCGGACGCCGAATACCGGGCGGTGCTGCGCGAGCACGGTCTGCCCGAGGACTTCGCCGACCTGTTCGCGCTGATCCTGGACGGGCGCAACGCGCACCTGGTCCACGGTGTCGAGGAGGTCCTGGGGCGCGCGCCGAAGGACTTCGCGGACTACGCCCGCGAGGCGGCCGCCACCGGCGTCTGGGACGTCTGAGCCGGTGAGGGCGGAGCGCGCGACGGGGAGGATGGGGGCATGGACACGCTGACCGGACTGCTCGACGGGCCCAAGGCCCGCGGCGCCTTCCTGCTGAAGTCCGTCTTCGACCCGCCCTGGTCGCTGCGGGTCGAGGACCGGGCCCCGCTGTCGGTGATGACACCGGTGCGGGGAGCGGCCTGGCTGCTGCCCGACGGGGGCGAGCCGGTCCTGGTCGGGCCGGGTGACGTGGCCGTCGTACGCGGACCCGTGCCGTACACCCTCGCGGACGCCCCGGACACTCCGGTGCTGGTCACCGTCGGCCTTGACCAGCGGTGCAGCACCGGGGACGGCGAGGACGTCACCGACAGCATGGCGCTGGGCGTGCGCACCTGGGGCGCACCGGCCGTCGGCCCCCGGTCGGTGGTGCTGCTGAGCGGTACCTACCAGGCGCCCAGCGAGATCGGACGGCGGCTGCTGGGCGCCCTGCCCACGGTGCTGGTACGCCCCGCGGGCACCGCGGACGCCACCTTGATCACGCTGCTGGCCTCGGAGGTGTCCCGGGACGAGCCGGGTCAGGAGATCGTCCTCGACCGGCTGCTCGACCTGCTGCTGATCGGGGTCCTGCGGGCCTGGCTCGCCGCCCCCGGAGCGGGGGCCCCGGCCTGGTACCGGGCCCAGGGCGACCCCGTCGTGGGGGTGGCGCTGCGGCTGCTGCACGAGAACCCCGCGCACGGCTGGACGGTCGCGGAACTCGCGCGCAAGGCCGGGGTGTCGCGGGCCTCGATGGCCCGCCGCTTCACCGGACTCGTCGGGGAGCCGCCGGTCGCCTACCTGACGGGCTGGCGCATCGCACTGGCCGCCGACCTGCTGCGCGAGCCGGACGCCACGGTCGCGACGGTGGCCCGCCGGGTCGGCTACGGCAGCCCCTTCGCGCTGTCGGCGGCCTTCAAGCGGGTACGGGGGGTCAGCCCGCAGGAGTTCCGGGCGGGGGCGGCTCCGGTCACGGCGGCACCGGGGCGCACCGTGGTGCTCCCCTGAGGAGTGCCGTCCGCCCGTGTCCTCTGGCGGTCAGACGAGGGGGAGGACGCCCACCGTCTGGTCGCCGCTGAGCTCGCCCGTCACCTGGAAGCCCAGCCCCAGGTAGAAGGGCTCGGGGGTGCCTTCGGCACCGCTCCAGCAGACGTAGGCCTCGGCCGCGCCGCGGTCACGGAGCTCCCGCAGGACGGCCCGCACCGCGAACCGGCCGTAGCCCTTGCCCTGGTGGCCGGCGGCGACGTTCAGCCGCCAGATGCCGGAGCGCCGTTCGTCCGGGTCCTTCGCGGGGTTCCACACGATGTCGACGAAGGCCATGACGAAGCCGACCACCTCGTCGCCGTCCACGACGGCCCGCGGCCAGGCCACCGGTCCGTGGACGTAGGCCTCCGCCAGCGATTTCACGACGGGGGAGACGAGGTGCTCCTGGGCCGGGGCGACGCGTACCGCGCACACCGCTTCGAAGTTCTCCTCGGTGACGGGCACCAGACGGAGTGATGAGCTGATCATGTTCTCAGCGTACGGTCCGGCGCGGGCCGCCATAAACTGGTGACCTGGCACCACGGCACCGGCGGAAGGCAGCAGTTGACACCCGAGCGGATCCTCGTGACGGGCGGCGCCGGCTTCGTCGGCTCCCACGTGAGCGCCCTGCTGTCGGCGGGCGACGGGCCCGCGCTGCGGCTGCTCACCCATCACCGGCACGCACCGGCCGGCGCGGACGCAGCCGAGGTCGTGACCGGCGACCTCACCGATCCGGCCTCGCTGCGCGGGATCTGCGAGGGCGTCACCACCGTCCTGCACCTGGCCGCCCGCATCGGCGGCACCGAGGAGGAGTGCCGGGCGGTCAACGCCGAAGGGACCCGCGCGCTGCTGGCGGAAGCCGCGCGGGCCGGCGTACGGCGCTTCGTGCAACTGGGCACCGCCGCCGTGTACCGGGACGTTCCGCACCGGGGCGAGGCCGAGGGGGAGCTGGAGGAACGGCCCTCCTCCGCGACCAGCGTCACGCGGCTGGAGGGCGAGCGGATGGTCCTCGCGGCGGGCGGAACGGTGCTGCGTCCGCACCTCGTCTACGGTCGTGGCGACATCTGGCTTGTTCCCGCACTGGTGCAGCTGATGGGAAGGCTGCCGAACTGGGTGGACGGCGGCCGTGCGCGGATCTCGATGATCTCCGTGGACGCGCTCGCGGGAGCCGTCGCGCACCTGGCCCGGCTGCCCGAAGTGCCCGGTGGGCAGGTGCTGCACGCGAGTCATCCGGAGCCCGTGACCTCCCGGGAGCTGATCACCACCGTCGGGCGGGCGCTCGGAATGCCCCTGCCGGAGGGCGACATCACCCTCGACGAGGCGCTGGAGCGGATGGGGGCGGCCGGCGATCCGGCCACCCGGCGCAGGCTCTCCCTGCTGACCACCGACCACTGGTACGACAGCGGGGCGCTGTGGAAGCTGGTCGGTGCCGGACCCGGGCCGCGGCTTCCGGACGGGTTCGAGGCGTACGCCCCCTGGTACAGGGAGCGGCTGGGGCTCTGACCGGTCCGTGGGGGGCGGGGCCGCGGGGGTTCAGACGGTTCCGGTGACGGTGGCCTCGAAGGTCTTCACCTCGCCCTGGTACCCGGTGACCTGGACCACGCGGACGGCGGGGTCCGTCGAGTGGGCGAGCTCGGTCTCGATCCAGCAGGGGAGTTCGAGCTCGGCGTAGTTGTGGAAGAAGGTGTCGATGCCGGTCGGCTTGAAGGGTTCACCTTCCAGGACACCGCAGGACGCCTGGCGGGCGGCCTCGATCAGGACCATGCCCGGGTGGTGGTCGTTGGGGTGCTCGAAGAGGACCGGGTGCCCGAAGTTGGGGCTGAGCAGCCAGCGGCCCGGCCGGTCGCCGGCGGAGAGGACCACGTCGGACGGGAAGACCCGGCCGGCCAGCTCGGCGGGGACCGGGGCCGGGCGCGGGTCCGAGCGGAGCGCCGCGGAGGACGCGGTCGCGTAGTCCCCGCGCAATCTGCGGTAGACCGCCGGGGACACGCAGCTGAAGAGCCCCGTACCGGTGGCGGCGATCCGGTCTCCCCTCCGGATCGTCACCTCGATGAAGCCCGAGAAGCGGTTGCCCTGCCAGGCGAAGTCCCGGCAGACCACGATCATTTCGAGATCACTGGGGCTGGCGCCTATGAGCATTTCGGCGGGCTCGGTCTTGAAACCGAGGCTCCAGACCAGTGCGTTGTGGGTGAGGGGCACGCCGTACTCGGCGTGGGCCAGCAGGAGGGCCGACTGGCGGATGGTCTCCGCGGCCTGCACCGGGTCGTGGCTGAGACCGTCCGCACTCGTGAAGAAGGTGTGGGCCCGGGGCCACTGGGCGCTCACCCGGAAGACGTCGTCGCCGATGCGCTCGTAACCCGTCAGGAACACCTCGGCGACCGCGCTCCGGTGGACGTACTCGCGGGGAACGGTGCTGGTGAGCGGCTGGGTGTCGTTACAGCGCGTCGTCCACTGACCGCCCGCCGTGCGCGGGGTAGCCGGTGCGGTGATGTTGTTCTCGAACGTGAGCAGGGTCATGGACCTCTCCGCAGAGCCGAGGTGACGGATGAAACGAGCACTCTGAAGACGTAAGATACGTACTCTCCGGTTTTATTTGCAAGGAAATACGGCGTTCCACTTATCGAACGCGCCCCCGTCGAACCCAGGCGGGGACGGCGGCCCGCATGCCACGCCCGCACTTCGGCCGCAGGCCGCACAGGGGTAACTGCGGGGTAGGAGGCCTATCAGAGGGGTGGTCGAGAGGGGGGTAAATCAAGCCATGTGGGCCAGATAAAGAACCGACCGGGCGGTTGTTTCACAGGGTGACTGCGAGTCATCTTCGAGCGGGCACCCGGCGCCGGTGGGCCTTCATGATCAACAAACCCGTCACCGCGCGTGTCCTTCAGGGGGAGTGGAGGGTGGCTCGCGCGCGTGTAGGCGTTATGGTTTGCGGGTTGATAAAATACGGACCTTCTGGTTGGTTTCAATGGGGGGAGGGGGTCCTCTAGGGGATCCGTCCGTAGTTCACCCACTGTGTATCGGAGGCATCGTGGCACGTCAGGAGCGTGCAGTGCGCACGCGTCGTGTGATCTTGGAAGCGGCAGCGGCAGTCTTCGACGAACGGGGCTTCGAGGCCGCGACCATCGCGGACATCCTCGCCAAGGCCGGGGTCACCAAGGGCGCGCTCTACTTTCACTTCGCCTCGAAGCAGGACCTGGCACGCGGCATCCTCGACGAGCAGTTCACCGAGGGGACCGTCCCGCCGCGCGAGGTCAAGCTCCAGGAACTCTTCGACCTCGGCATGGTGCTCGCATACCGGGTGCGCCACAACCCCCTGCTCAGCGCGGGTACCAGACTGTCCCTCGGGCCGGACATGCGCGAGATCTTCGGCGGCGGATCCGTGCCCGGCTGGATCCAGGTGACCGAGGACGTGATCCTCCAGGCCAAGGCGCAGGGGGAGCTGCTCCCCCACGTGAACACCGCCGAGGCGGCCTGGGCCCTGTCCGCCGGCTGGGCGGGGGTGCAGATCTACTCGCAGACCCTGACCGACCGCGCGGACATCGAGTACCGGGTCTCGGTCTTCTACCAGCACTTCTACCCGAGCGTCGCGGTGCCCGCCGTGCTGGCGCGGCTGGATCTGGGGCCCAACCGGGGTTCGCAGGTGGCGGCGGAGATCAGGCTGCTGGACGAGGCGGCCGCGGCCGCGTCGGTCGAGGAGCACGCCCACACCTGAGCCGGGCTCGAGGAGGACTCAGATCCGCTTCGACGATCGGCACAGAACATGGGCGGACGTCCAGCCCACGGCAAACCGCTAGGGCGGTTTGTGGAGTTCTCATGGTCAAGCAGGAACGTGCTGCCCGCACGCGTGAGGTCCTGGTCCGTGCCGCCGCCGAGGTGTTCGCCGAGGAGGGGTTCGTCACCGCCTCCATCGCGGCCATCAGCAAGCGCGCCGGCGTCAGCGCCGGCGGGCTGCACTTCCACTTCGGGAGCAAGACCGCGCTGGCGGAAGCCGTGGCGCACCGCGCCTCCGCGACCCTGCGCACGATCACGGTGTCCCGGAGCTCCGGCGGCAACGCCCTCCAGGCGCTCGTCGACTCCACGCACGAGCTCATGGAGCTGCTGGCCCGCGATCCCGTCGTCAGCGCGGGCTTCGGGCTCTGCGCGGGCACCGGGGCGGTCACCCTGACCGCCCGCGGCGGCGGAGCCGGATGGGACCTGCGCGTGCAGTGGCAGCGCTGGGTCGAGTCCATGTTCCGGGCCGCCCACGAGGAAGGCCGGCTGGCCGACGGGGTGTCCCCGCGGTCGGCGGCCGCCGCCGTCGTGGCGGCGATGGTCGGTTTCGGGGTCCTCGGAGCCGGCGAACCCCACCGCTTCGGACCCTCTTCCGTCACCCGGTACTGGCAGCTGGTGCTCCCGCGGATCGCCGCGCACGGCTCGCTCGGGGAGCTGCTCCCCGCCGGATCCGGCTCGGCCCGTACGTCCCACGCGACCTAGATCAATGCGACCGGATGGCCGGACCAGTCGGTTGGTTCTGGCGCCCCCATACCCCTCGGCGATCTTCCCGAGGGGTTTTTTTCTTGGATCTGAGGGCCCCTGAAAGCGGCTCCAGAGCCCCTTCTGAAGGCTGAATCCGCAGGTCAGAGCTTGTTTTGGTCGTTTTGCGTGACCACAGGCCGAGAGAAACGGCACAGCCGGTTTGGTATTGACAAACCGGCTCAGCTGTTTTTTGCTCATTCCAGCGAAAGTCAAGGGCTCATCCATGGACGAAGCAGGGGAGTACGGCGTGGACATCGATGTACTGGGCGCACTGGCCGTGCGGGAGAACGGGGTCTCCATCACGCCGACCGCAGCCAAGCCCCGGCAGGTGCTGGCACTGCTCGCCCTCCACGCGGACCAGGTCGTGCCGGTCTCGGCGCTGATCGAGGAACTGTGGGGCGCCGAGCCGCCGCGCAGCGCCCGCACCACCCTGCAGACGTACGTGCTCCAGCTGCGGGCCCTGATCGCGACGGCGCTCAAGGACACCGACGGCAGCCGGACGCCCAAGGACGTGCTCGTCACCCTGCCCGGCGGCTACATGCTGAACAGCGCCGGCGGGACCAGCGATGTCCGTGAATTCGACCGGCTGGCCGGATTGGGCTACCGGGCGATGGACGCGGGCGACGCGGCGGGCGCGGCGCGGCTGCTGCGCGAGGCCCTCGCCCTGTGGTCGGGGCCGGCCTTCGCCGACGTGCAGGGCGGGGTGCAGCTCGACATGGAGACGCGCCGCCTGGAAGAGACCCGGCTGTGCGCCCTCGACCAGCGCATCGAAGCCGATCTCAAGCTCGGCCGGCACCGGGAGCTCCTCGCGGAGCTGACGGTCCTGGCGAGCCGCTACCGCATCCACGAGAACCTGCACGGGCAGTTCATGCTCGCCCTGCACCGCTCCGGCCGCCGCGGCGAGGCGCTCAGCGTCTACCAGCGGCTGCGCGCCACGCTCGTGCGCGAGCTCGGCATCGAGCCGTCCTCCGCCCTGCGCAGCCTCCAGCGGTCGATCCTGATGACCGGCCCGGAAAACCCGGCGGCGACCCCGGCGGCCGCCCGAAAGCGGCTCGCCCAGGTCGGCTGATCCAGTAATCGAAGATCGCAGTCCGCTTAATTGCCGCGGCGGTGTGCCGGACTGCTTCGAAGGTGTGGTGAAAAATCCTTCAAAGGAATTTTCGAGGCGTGAACCGGAAGGGTGTGACCCAGGCTCTCACGCCTGTGATTCCGGGGGTTTGAATCTTAACCGGAATCATGTGGGTGGAATCCGTCAAATGTTCGCGTGCTGCGGAGTTCTGCTCGACGTCGGCTTGAGATCTCGGTGATGAGGCCCCGTGCTGACTTATCGTCATCCGGTCGAATGCTGAAAACCGAGAGTATGTCGACGAAATACGGAGGGGAGACGGGAGACCGTGAAGATTCAGGTTCTGGGTCCGTTGAGTGCCGAGGTCAACGGGGCATCGATCGTTCCCACGGCAGGCAAGCCGCGTCAGATCCTGGCGCTTCTCGCGCTCTACCCGGGCCGGGTGATGCCCGTGCCGACCCTGATGGAGGAGATCTGGGGGACCAAGCTCCCGGAGAGCGCCCTGACCACCCTGCAGACGTACATCCTCCAGCTGCGCCGCCGGCTGGGGACCGCGATGGGGCCGGGCGCCCCGGGCACGGCCAAGGACGTGCTCGCCACCCGGCACGGCGGGTACCTGCTCCAGATCCCGCCGGAGTCCGTGGACGTGCACGCCTACGACGCCCTCGTCGCCGGCGGCCAGCAGGCCTTCGACGACGGTGACGACGAGCGCGCGGCGGACCTGCTGCGCAAGGCGCTGGGCCTGTGGCAGGGGCCCGCGCTGGTGGACGTGCGCGTGGGACCGATCCTGGAGATCGAGGTGCTGCGGCTGGCGGAGAGCCGCCTCGTGACGACCGAGCGGCGCATCGACGTAGACCTGAGGCTCGGCCGGCACACCGAGCTCCTCGCCGAGCTCACCGAGCTCATGGCCAGGAACCCGCAGCACGAGGGCCTGCACTCGCAGGCGATGGTCGCCCTGTACCGCTCGGGCCGGCAGGCGACCGCGCTGGACGTGTACCGCAGGCTCAGGGCCCGGCTGATCGGCGAACTGGGAGTCGAGCCCTCGCAGCAACTGCAGCGCCTGCACCAGGCGATGCTGCGGGTGGACCCGGCACTGGACGTGGTGGCCGGACCCCGCCGCAGCTCCACCTTCGACCTGTACGCGGCCTGAGGCCGCACTCCGTGACGGCGGGGCGGCCGACGGGCGCGCTCCAGCGGGACTGGGCCCGGAGCCCAGTGACTCTCCACCGTGCCGGGCCAGGCTCGCGGCGAGCCGGTCTGCGCCCGAGCGCCGGCGGACGAGGAGAAAGGCAAGCCATGGACCGGCTGGAACTCACCGACCTGACTCGCATCCTGCGGGCCTGGGGAGGCGAGGACGAGTGCGTCGAGCTGAGCGAGGAAGTCCAGGACATGTACTGGGAGGAGCTCGGCTACGACAGCCTGTGCGTCCTGCAGACCATGGGCTCCGTCGAGCGGCGGTTCGACGTCCTCCTCGACGGGGAGCTCCTCGAACTGGCCGACACCCCGCGCCGTTTCCTCGCCGTGGTCAACGGCGTGCTGGGCAGCCGGGCGGGGGTCTGATCCACGGCGGCCGGCCCGACCGGCCGCCCGAGGCGCAGGATGCCGGGCCGTCGCGGAACTCCACCCGTGCTCCACGCGGATTCCAGCGGACCAGTACAGGCTCTGCGTCAAGCGTTGAGAGAGGTGTCTGATGTCTGTCGAGCGAGCACACCGGATGTCACACGCGGTCGACGCGGCCGCGCCGGCCGCAGTCCTGTACGCGCTGGTGGCCGACACCACGCAGTGGCCGCTGCTCCTGCCGGACAGCATCCACGTGGAGCGTCTCGACTTCGACGGGACCACGGACCGGTACTACCAGTGGGCCTTCGTCGACGGGACCCCGCAGCCGTCGCTGTGGCGGCGGACCCTGGACGCGCGGCGCCTGCGCGTCGACTTCCGCGAGGAACGGTCCGCGTCCCCCGTCACCACGACGGGCGGCAGCTGGAGCGTGGAGGAACTGGCCCCCGGCTGGTCCCGGCTGACGCTGGAGCAGGACGTCACCGTCACCGCGGAGCGGGCGGCCGACGCCGAGCGGATCCTCGCGTCCGCGCGGGCCGGTGCCCGCACCGCGCTCGACCGGCTGCGGACCGCGGCGGAGGGCTGGGGGCGCCTCGACGGGGCGGCGCTGTCCTTCGAGGAGTCCGTACGCGTCCAGGGGCCGGCCGAGCCGGTCTACGAGTTCCTCTACGGGGCGGCCTCCTGGCCCGGGCGGGTTCCGCACGTCGTGCGCGCAGAGGTGACCGAGGACAGCCCCGGCGTCCAGCACACCACCCTGGTCAACCTGGCCGGTGACGGCTCCGCCTACACCACCGAGGCCGTACGGGTGTGCTTCCCCGCGGCCGGCCGGATCGTCTTCAAGCAGCTGCGGCCGCACGCCCTGCTGAGCGCGCACACCGGCGAGTGGTCGGTGGAGCCGGACGCGACGGGCGTCACCGTGGTCGCCCGGCACGACGTCCTGCTGAACGAGCGGACGGTGGAACGGGTCCTCGGCCCCGACGCCGACCTGGCCCGGGCGCGCCGGTTCGTCCGCGAGGCGCTCGGCGCCGAGAGCAGGGCCACCCTCGGGCCGGCCCAGCAGCACGCGCGGGAATCCGTACGGAGCCTGCGCTCGGTGTGAGGGGCGGGCCCGGCGGCCCCGGCGCGACGGGACGACCGCCCCGGCGCCGGGGCCGCCGGGCGCGTGGGGCGGGGGCGGGGCGGCGGTCCGGGTCCGGCCGTGGCCGACCCGGGTGGAGCCGGACCGGAGCCGTACTGGACCCGAGCCGGACCGGAGCGGGTCTACCGCGTCCGGCCGGCGGATCCCGGGGTGTCGCGGGCGGGCAGGACGGCGGGGCCGGCCAGACACGGCATGACCACCCGCCAGAAGTCGGCCAGGGTCCGGCGGGAGAGCCACTGCGGGTCGTCCCGGCCCAGGACCGCGAAGCCGTAGGTGGCCGCCACCACCGTGGACACGACGCCCCGGTCCGACAGGCCGGCGGCCAGCGCGCCTTCCGCGCGGGCTTCGGTGAGCAGCCGGCGGACGTACGCGTGCCACTCGCCGAGGAGGGCGGAAGCCGACACGTACGCGGGTTCCCGGGCGAGCTGGAGGCCGGTCCGCGCCACCACGTCGTACAGGAGGACCCGGGCCAGCGCCTGCGTGCTGTCGGCCAGCGCCTGGAGGGCCGAGGTCCGCTCCGCGTACACCTCGCGGGCGACGGCGCGCAGGGCGCGGGCGGCGGCGGCCTCGACGGCCGCGCCGACCGCCGCCTTGTTCTCGAAGTGGAAGTGGAGCGCGCCCGGGCTGACCCCCGCTCCGGCGCTGATCATGCTCAGTGTCGCGTCCGCGTAGCCGCGCTGCCCGAACACCGCCGCCGCTGATTCGACCAGTGCCCGGCGGGTTCGGACGGCGCGTTCTTGTTTCATCACGCATTGCTCCTGTATCAGTTTCCTATCGATATTAAACCGTCCCGTTGGTATTGGATAGCGCGTGGGGTGGCCTCCATGGCTGAATGACGGGATATCTGAGCGACCGTTGGCCCGATTTGGAGGGTATGTCGCGCGGGAGAGGAACACTTACAGTCTTTGACAAACCGACGAAGCGGTTTGTATCTTCTTGACGTTGGCTCAACCGAGCTTGAGGGAGGGGGGCAGATGAACCAGCGTTCCTACGCTGTGCTGGAACCTCACACAGCCGCCGCGGGAGTGAACGGCGGGTTCTCGCTTGCGGAGGGTCTGAGGGCGCCACAGAGCGGTCCGGTCCAGTCGGCGCTGTGGCGGATCCTCATCGTCGAGAGCGACGCGGTCGAGGCCGAGACCCTGGCCCGCGGCCTGCGCCGCCACGGCCACGAGGTCGACATCGTCGCCACCGGCAGCGAGGCGCTGCGCAGCTACGCCGACGCCGACCTGGTGCTCCTCGACCTCGAACTGCCGGACCTCGACGGCCTGGAGGTCTGCCGGGGCATCCGTTCCGCACACGAGATCCCCGTGATCGCCGTCACCGCCCGGGGCAGCGAGCTGGACCGGGTCCTGGGCCTCCAGGCCGGAGCGGACGACTACCTGGCCAAGCCCTACGGCTTCCGCGAGCTGATGGCCCGGATGGAGGCGGTCATGCGCCGGTCACGGCCGGCCCGGCCCGTCGCGGCCACCATCACCAGCGGGCCGTTGCGGATCGACGCGGGAACGCGGGAGGTGACCCTGCACGGGGAGCCCGTCGAGACCACGCGCAAGGAGTTCGACATGCTCTACCTCCTCGCCTCCCACCCCGACACCGTCATCCCCCGCAAGATGCTGATGCAGCAGGTGTGGGGGGACTCCTGGTCCCGCCGCACCGTCGACACGCACGTCAGCACCCTGCGCAACAAGATCGGCGCCGGGTGGATCATCACGATCCGCGGCGTCGGCTTCCGCTTCGGCCAGGGCTGAGCCGGCGGACCGACCGGATCCCGAGCCCGAGTCGGCACGACCGCAGACCTGAAGCAGGACCAGAAGCAGGACCAGAAGCAGCGAGCAGAACCAGAAAGCAGAACCAGAGGGCGGAACCGCCTCCGCGGCCGGCGGGGGGACGACGGCTGACCGGGGCGAACCGAGGGGGGAAGGACATGACGGTGACGGCGCTGTGCCACGGGGAGGGCTGCCGCGGCGGCCGCGGCGACGGCCGGACCCGCCGGCGCACGCTCCAGGGCAGCCGGCTGTGCCGGGCCTGCCGGGACCACTTCGCCGCGGGCCTGGGCGAACTGGCGCACCTCTACGAGGAGTGCGGGCGGATGCTCGGCGGCGGAGCCCCCGGCAGCCTGCGCGAGCGGACCACGGGAGGCGAACTCCCCGGACTGCCCTTCAACACGGCCGCGGCGGACGTCCGCTCCCGGATGGTGTCCGTACTCGGCTCCTGGAGCGGCCTGGTCGCGCAGCAGCGCGGCGTCACCTCCCCGCCGCGCACCGTCGCCGCGCTCACCGCCTTCCTGCTGCGCAACGCCGACTGGCTCGCGGCCCACTCGGCCGCCGCGGAGGCCACCGAGGAGATAGCCCGGCTGGTCCGGGCCGGACGGCGCGCCGCCTTCCCCGACCCGGCCCGCGCCGTCCGGATCGGCGTCTGCCCCGAGCACGGCTGTCCGGGCGGACTGGCCCTGGCCGTCCGTGAAGCGGCGCGGGCCGACGGTCCGGCGATCGTGTGCGACGCCGACGCGGAGCACCGCTGGACGAGCGACCGGTGGAGCGAGCTCAGTCACTGCATGGAGTCGGCGGATCCGGCCGGCACCGCTCCGGCGGCCACGGCCACCGAACGCTGGCTGACCGCCGCGGACATCGCGCGGCTGTGGCACGCGCCGACGGGCACCGTCTACCGGCTGGCGAGCGAGGAGCGCTGGCGCAGGCGCAACCGCGCGGGCCGCACGTACTACAGCGAGACCGATGTCCGTGCCTGCTTCAGCCGCCGTGCGGCGCGCGGCTGACACCCTTCGCGCACGACGACGCGCAGGACCGCGCACGGCATCCGGCGGGGCCCGGGTCGAGCCTTCTGACCTGTACTTGACCTGCGCTTGGCCGGGTTCCGACGCAGCGGACCGGCCCTTGTGGAACCTGACCGAGTCCTGAATCCGGCGCCATTGAATGCCCTCTCGTCTCCGAAGAACCTTGTAGTCAAGATCCGGTGCACTGTCTCCGGAGGCGAATTCGAGGAGACCTGATGGACGCCCCTGTGATCGTCGTCGGCGCGGGCCCGGCGGGCATGACGCTCGCCGGCGAACTGCGGCTGGCGGGAGTCGCCGTCGTCGTCCTGGAACGCCTGGACCGGCGTACGGGCGAATCGCGCGGCCTCGGCTTCACCGCACGCACCCTGGAGACCTTCGACCAGCGGGGCCTCCTCGGGCGGTTCGGCGAGATCGAGAAGAGCACGCTCGGTCACTTCGGCGGTCTCCCCCTCGACTTCGGGGTCCTCGACGGCGCCTGCCAGGCGGCCAAGACCGTGCCGCAGTCCGTCACCGAGACCCACCTGGAGGACTGGGCCACCGGCCTCGGCGCCGACGTCCGGCGCGGCCACGAGGTGCTCTCGGTACACGACGACGGGGACGGCGTCGACGTCGAGGTGCGCGGACCGGACGGACACCACACCCTGCGCGCCGCCTACCTGGTGGGGTGCGACGGCGGTCGCAGCACCGTGCGCAAGGCGGCCGGCTTCGACTTCCCGGGCACGGCGGCCACCATGGAGATGTACCTCGCCGACGTCAAGGGCATCGAGCTGAAGCCCCGCATGATCGGCGAGACCCTGCCGGGCGGCATGGTCATGGTGGGCCCGCTCCCCGGCGGCACCACCCGCATCGTGGTGTGCGAGCGCGGCACCCCGCCGCGGCGGCGCGAGAGCCCCCCGTCCTTCGAGGAGGTCGCCGCCGCCTGGCAGCGGCTGACCGGCGAGGACATCTCGGCCGCCGAACCGGTGTGGGTCAGCGCCTTCGGCGACGCGACCCGGCAGGTCACCGAGTACCGGCGCGGCCGGATCCTGCTGGCCGGGGACGCGGCGCACATCCACCTGCCCGCCGGCGGGCAGGGCATGAACACCGGGATCCAGGACGCGGTCAACCTCGGCTGGAAGCTCGCCGCGGTGGCCCGCGGCACGGCTCCGCCGGCCCTGCTCGACACGTACCACTCCGAGCGGCACGCGGTCGGCCGGCGGCTGCTGATGAACACCCGGGCCCAGGGCCTGCTGTTCCTGAGCGGCGCGGAGGTACAGCCGCTGCGGGACTCGCTGCGCGAGCTGATGGCGTACGAGGACGTGCGCCGCCACCTCGCGGCGATGGTGACCGGACTGGAGATCTCCTACGACGTGGGCAAGGGCGGCCACCCGCTCCTCGGCCGGCGGATGCCGCACCTGGAGCTGAGCGGCCCGGGCGGCCGCACCTCCAGTACCGAACTGCTGCACCCCGCCCGCGGCGTGCTCCTCGACCTGGCGGACAACCCGCGGCTGCGGCAGCGGGCCGCCGCCTGGGCCGACCGGGTCGACACCGTCACGGTCCGGCCCCACGAGGCGTCCGCAGCCGACGGCACGGACGACACCACCGCCCTGCTGATCAGGCCGGACGGGTACGTGGCCTGGGCGGCGCCGGGCAGTCACCACGACCTTCCCATGGCGCTCGAACGGTGGTTCGGCGCCCCCTGACGACCGGCGCCCGGCGGCCGCCCCCGACGACCGGCCGCCACGGCCGGCCCGCGCGACGGCCGGCCCTCCCGATGCCCGGTACCCCCTGACGACCGGCGCATCCGGCGGTCGGACGAGCACGTCACGAGGAGAGACCCACATGGCAACGCCGCATGCAACGATCGCGCGCCCCGACGCCGGACACGGCGCGGACCGCCGCGATCCGGCCGAGGAACGCCGCGGCATCGTCCGGGCCGCCCGGACCGTCCTGGCCCGCGAGGGCTGGACGCGCTGCACCGCCGAGGCGACGGCGGCCGAGGCGGGCGTGGCGCCGGGCGCCGTGAGACGGCACTTCCCGGAACAGGAACAGCTGCTGCTGAGCGTGCTGCTGGACAGCTCCGTCACCGTCGCCGCCGCGCTCGCGGCGGTGGCCGACAGCTACCTGGAGGAGATCACCGACCTGGAGCAGGACCTCGTCGCGCTCGGCCGGGCGTGGCTGGCGCCGCTGGAGGCCTTCCGCGAACACTTCGCGATCGTCCGCCACATCAGCGCGGAGGTCACCCGCCTCCCGGTCGAAGCGGTCCAGAAGTGGCAGGACGCCGGACCCCGTCAGGCACGCCGCGAGCTCGCCCGCCGGCTCCAGGGCGTCGCGGCCCGCGGCCTGCTCGACATCCCCGACGCCGACCAGGCGGCGGAACGTTTCATCCTGCTGGTCCCCTCCACCGTCGTCCAGCGCTCCTTCCTGGGCGCGCTGCCGCTGCCGGAGGCCGAGGCCGACGCACTCATCGCGGACGGCGTGGCCGACTTCATCCGCCTGTACCACGCCTGAAGAACGCCCCCCCTCACGGAAGAGAGAGAACGGATGCAGCACAGCAATCTGATCGTGGCCCGGATGGACAGCATGTCGAAGGACCAAGTCGCCCACCTTTTCACGGAGTTCGACAAGACCGACATGCCGGAGCGGATGGGGACCCTGCGGCGCCGGCTGTTCATGTACAAGGGCCTCTACTTCCACCTCCAGGACTTCGCCGACGACGACGGCGGCCAGCGCATCCAGGACTCCCGCACGGACCCGCGGTTCATGAAGATCAGCCACGACCTGATGCCCTTCATCCAGCCCTACGACCCGGCGACCTGGCGCACCCCCGCCGACGCCATGGCCACCCGCTTCTACGACTGGACGGCCTCCTGATGACGCTCCGCCAGGCCGACACGAGGGGAGGGCAGCACCGGTGGCTCGCCGGGTAGTGATCACGGGGATCGGAGTGCTGGCGCCGGGAGGCATCGGCACCAAGGACTTCTGGAGCCTGCTGAGCTCGGGACGTACGGCGACACGGGGGATCACCCTCTTCGACCCCGCCCCGTTCCGCTCCAAGGTGGCCGCCGAAGCCGACTTCGACCCCGAAACGCACGGGCTGACCCCGCAGGAGATCAGCCGCATGGACCGCGCCGCCCAGTTCGGCGTGGTGTCGGCCAGGGAGGCGCTCGCCGACAGCGGCCTCGACCTCGCCGGCTTCGACCCGTACCGGACCGGGGTCAGCCTCGGCACCGCGGTCGGCGCCGTGGGCAGCCTCGACCGCGCGTACCGGCTGGTCAGCGACGACGGCCGGCTCGCGCCCGTCGACCACGGCTACGCGCCGCGCCACCTGTACGACCACTTCGTGCCCAGCTCGTTCGCGACGGAAGTGGCGTGGGCCGTCGGCGCGGAAGGCCCGGCCACGGTGGTCTCCACCGGCTGCACCTCCGGCATCGACTCGGTCGCGCACGCCGTCGACCTGATCCGCGAGGGCACCGCCGACATCATGATCACCGGCGCCGCCGACGCCCCGATCACGCCGCTCACCCTGGCGTGCTTCGACGCGATCAAGGCGACGACCACGCTCAACGACCAGCCGGAGACCGCCTCGCGGCCCTTCGACGCCTCCCGCAAGGGATTCGTCCTCGGCGAGGGCGCCGCGGTGTTCGTCCTGGAGGAGCTGGAGAGCGCCCGCCGCCGCGGCGCGCACGTCTACGCGGAGATCGCCGGGTACGCCTCGCGCTCCAGCGCCTTCCACATGACCGGACTGCGCCCCGACGGCCGTGAGATGGCGGAGGCCATCACCGTGGCGCTGGACGAGGCACGCCTGAACCCCGCCGACATCGACTACGTCAACGCGCACGGCTCGGGCACCAAGCAGAACGACCGGCACGAGACGGCCGCGTACAAGCTGGCCCTCGGCCCGCACGCGTACGGCGTGCCGGTGAGCTCCGTGAAGTCGATGATCGGGCACTCGCTCGGCTCCGTCGGATCCATGGAGATCGCCGCCTCCCTCCTCGCGATGGAGCACCACGTCGTGCCCCCCACGGCGAACCTGCACACCCCCGACCCCGAGTGCGACCTCGACTACGTGCCGCTCGTCGCGCGGGAACACCGCACCGATGCCGTCCTGACCGTCGGCAGCGGATTCGGCGGGTTCCAGAGCGCGATGGTGCTGGCCCGGCCAGACAGGAGGACCGCATGAGCGGCAGGACCCTGGTCACCGGCATCGGCGTGGCCGCGCCCAGCGGGCTCGGCGTCGAGGACTTCTGGGCGGCGACCCGCATCGGCAAGAACGCCATCGGGCCCGTCACCCGCTTCGACGCCTCGCCCTACCCGTCACGGCTCGCGGGCGAGATCCACGGCTTCGACGCCAAGGACCACCTCCCCGGCAGGCTCGTCCCGCAGACCGACCGGGTGACCCAGCTCGCCCTGGTCGCCGCCGACCAGGCCTTCGCGGACGCCGGGGTGGCGCCGGGCGACATCGACGCGTACGACATGGGCGTGGTCACCGCGGCCGGCTCCGGAGGCTTCGAGTTCGGCGAGAACGAGCTCCGCAAGCTCTGGGGCGAGGGCCCCAACCACGTCAGCGCCTACCAGTCCTTCGCCTGGTTCTACGCCGTCAACAGCGGACAGATCTCCCTCCGCAACGACCTGCGCGGCCCCGTCGGCGTGGTCGTCGGCGACCAGGCGGGCGGCCTGGAGGCCCTCGCCCACGGCCGCCGCCAGCTCCGCAAGGGCGGCAAGCTGATCGCCACGGGCGGGTTCGAAGCGTCGGTCTGCTCCCTCGGCTGGGCCGCCCACCTCGCCGGCGGCCTGATGTCCACCAGCGACGCACCCGAGCGGGCCTACCTGCCCTTCGACGAGGCCGCCTGCGGCTACGTACCGGGTGAGGGCGGGGCGCTGATCGTCCTGGAGGACGAGGACAGCGCCCGGGCCCGGGGCGCCCGCACCGTCTACGGCGAACTCGCGGGCTACGGAGCCACGCTCGACCCCCGCCCGGGCAGCGGACGCGAGCCCGGCCTGCGGCGGGCGCTGGAGACCGCCCTCGCGGACGCGGACTGCGATCCGGCCGAGGTCGACGTGGTCTTCGCCGACGCGGCGGGCACCCGGGACCTCGACCGGCAGGAAGCCGACGCCATCACGGCGGTCTTCGGCCCGCGCAGGGTCCCGGTCACCGCGCCCAAGACGATGACCGGCCGGCTCAACGCGGGCGGCGCGCCGGTGGACGTGGTCTCGGCGGTCCTCGCCATGCGGGAGGGCCTCATCCCGCCGACCACGAACGTCGAGCTGTCCCCCGCCTACGACCTCGACCTGGTCGCCGGCCGGCCGCGGACCGCGTCCGTGCGCACGGCGGTCGTCCTCGCACGCGGCCGCGGAGGCTTCAACTCCGCCGTCGTGGTGCGCGCCGTCGACTGACGGCTCCCGAACCGGCGCCCGTCTCCGGCACCCCGGGAGGCGGGCGTTCTCTGTGCCCCGCGGCCATGTCCCGGTCGCGGCATTCCGATGAAGGGATCCATTTTGTCCAAGCAGGAATTCACCTTTGAGGACCTCAAGCGCATCCTCCTGGAGGGCGCCGGGGCCGACGAGGGCGTCGACCTCGACGGCGACGTCCTCGACACCGACTTCGAGGCGCTGGGCTACGAGTCGCTGGCCCTCCTGGAGACCGGGGGCCGGATCGAGCGCGAGTTCGGCATCACCCTCGACGACGACGTCTTCGCCGACCACACCACGCCGCGTTCCCTGGTCGGGGCCATCAACGAGAGCCTCAAGGCCCTCGTCGACGCCTGACCGGGACGGCCGCGGGCCGGCCGGCGCTTCGACGGAGCAGCGTTCGGACCGACCCGCGCCCGGCCACCCGGGCGGCCGCCGCCCGCGTGCGGCGGCCGCCCTTCCTCACCCTCCCCCCTTCCTTCTTTGGAGAAGAGACACATGTCGGATCAGCGCGAACGGGTCGCCGTCGTCACGGGTGCCACGAGCGGGATCGGGCTGGCCGTCGCCCGTCTCCTGGCCGCGCAGGACCACCGGGTGTTCATCGGTGCCCGCAGCGCCGACGCGGTCGCGAAGACCGTCGAACAGCTCCGCGGCGAAGGCCTCGACGTGGACGGCGCCGTCGTCGACGTCCGCTCCACCGAGGACGTCCGTACCTGGATCCAGGCCGCCGTCGACCGCTTCGGCGGCATCGACGTCGTCGTGAACAACGCCGGCCGTTCGGGCGGCGGCGTGACGGCCGACATCGCGGACGAGCTGTGGCACGACGTCATCGACACGAACCTGAACAGCGTCTTCCGCGTCACCCGCGAGGCCCTGACCACGGGCGGCCTGCGGGAGAAGAACCGCGGGCGCATCATCAACATCGCCTCCACCGCGGGCAAGCAGGGAGTGGTCCTGGGCGCCCCGTACTCGGCGTCCAAGCACGGAGTGGTCGGCTTCACGAAGGCGCTGGGCAACGAACTGGCGCCCACGGGCATCACCGTGAACGCCGTCTGCCCCGGATACGTCGAGACCCCCATGGCCGAACGGGTCCGCCAGGGGTACGCCGCGGCCTACAACGCCACGGAGGAAGCCGTCCTGGAGAAGTTCCAGGCCAAGATCCCCCTCGGGCGGTACTCCACCCCCGAAGAGGTCGCCGGTCTCGTCGGCTACCTGGCTTCCGACACGGCCGCCTCCATCACCTCGCAGGCCCTCAACGTCTGCGGCGGCCTCGGCAACTTCTGATCGCCCCGCGATCGGCCGACCCCGTACCCCGTACCCCGTACGCCGTATCCCGTATCCCGTATCCCGTATCCCGTCCGAGTTCCGACCCGAGTTCCGAATCCGAGTTCCGAGGAGTCATCAGCATGTCGCAGCCCGGCCTGCGCGAGGTGGAGCACGAGATCACGATCTCGGCCCCGGCCGCCGCCGTCTACCGCCTGATCGCCGAAGTCAGGAACTGGCCGCGGATCTTCCCGCCGACCATCTACGTCGACCAGACCCCCGACGGCCCCCACCAGGAACGCATCCGCATCTGGGCCACGGCCAACGGAGAGCCCAAGAACTGGACCTCGCGCCGCACCCTGGACCCCGAGGGCCTCGTCATCACCTTCCGCCAGGAGATACCCGCACCCCCCATCGCGGCCATGGGCGGCACCTGGATCATCGAGCCCCTGGGCGAGGACGCCTCCCGGGTACGTCTCCTGCACGACTACCGGGCCGTCGACGACGACCCCGGCAGCCTCGCCTGGATCGACAAGGCCGTCGACCGCAACTCCCGCACCGAACTCGCCGCCCTCAAGACCAACGTCGAGCTCGCCCACGCCGCCGAGGACCTCACCTTCTCCTTCGAGGACACCGTCCAGATCGACGGCAGCGCCAAGGACGTCTTCGACTTCGTCAACGAGGCCGACCTGTGGCCCCAGCGGCTCCCGCACGTCGCCGTCGTCCGCCTCACCGAGGACACGCCCGGCCTCCAGGAACTGGAGATGGACACCACCCACTCCAAGGACGGCTCCACCCACACCACCAAGTCCTACCGGGTGACCTTCCCCCACGAGAAGATCGCGTACAAGCAGACCGTGCTGCCCGCCCTGATGACCCTGCACACGGGCTACTGGACCTTCGCCGAGAACGACCGCGGCGTGGCGGCCTCCTCGCAGCACACCGTCACCATCAACACCGACAACATCGCCAAGGTGCTCGGTGAGCAGGCCACCGTCGAGGACGCCCGCGAGTTCGTCCGCAACGCCCTCAGCACCAACAGCCGCGCCACCCTCGGCCACGCCAAGCGCTACGCCGAAGAGGGCGGCCGGGCCGGACACACAGAGAACAAGGGCTGATCATGTCTGGGGACTACACCGACACCCAGGTGATCGTGGTCGGCGCGGGCCCCGTCGGGCTGCTGCTCGCCGGGGAACTGCGGCTGGCGGGCGCGGACGTGGTGGTCCTCGACAAGCTCACCGCGCCGACCACCGAATCGCGGGCGTCCACCCTGCACGCCCGCACGATGGAGATCCTCGACGCCCGGGGCCTGCTCGACGCGCTGGGCGACGTCCCGAACGATCCCGCCGGCCACTTCGGGGGGATCCCCTTCGGACTCGCCCTGCCCGGCCCCTACCCGGGGCAGTGGAAGGTGCCGCAGACCCGACTGGAGGAAGTCCTCGGGCAGTGGGCCGAAGACCTCGGCGCCGACGTCCGGCGCGGCCACGAGGTCACCGGCCTCACCACGGCCGGGGACCGGGTCGTCGTCGACGTCCAGGGCCCCGACCAGGCACCCGCGCGCCTGCGGGCCGCCTACGTGGTCGGCTGCGACGGGGAGGACAGCGCCGTGCGCCGGCTGGGCGGCTTCGAGTTCCCCGGCACCGACGCCACCCGCGAACTGCTGCGCGCGGACGTGACCGGCATCGACGTACCCGGCCGCCGCTTCGAACGGCTGGAGGGCGGACTCGTCGTCGCCGCCCGGCGCCCCGACGGGGTGACCCGGGTGATGGTGCACGAGTTCGGGGCCGCACCCCGGCGCGGACAGCCCTCCTTCGAAGAGGTCGCCGACACCTGGAAGCGCATCACCGGCGAGGACATCGGCGACGGCACCCCGCTGTGGGTGAACTCCTTCGGTGACGCCTCCCGGCAGGCCGCGCACTACCGCCGCGGCCGGCTCCTGCTCGCGGGAGACGCGGCGCACCAGCAGATGCCGATCGGCGGCCAGGCCCTCAACCTCGGGCTCCAGGACGCCTTCAACCTCGGCTGGAAGCTGGCCGCCACCGTCACCGGCCGCGCCGGCGACCACCTCCTCGACACCTACCACGAGGAACGCCACACGATCGGCCAGGCCGTCCAGAGCAACATCAGGACCCAGGCGCTGCTCCTGCTCGGCGGGGGCGAGGTCGACGCGATCCGGGAGGTCTTCGCGGAACTGACCGGCCACGAGGACGTACGGGCCCACCTGGCCGGCATGATCTCGGGCCTGGACGTCCGCTACGAGGTGGCCCCGGGCGGCGGTCCGCTGCTCGGCCTGCGGCTCCCGAAGACCGGGGCGATGGCCGCCGTCGGCGCCACCACCACCTCCGAACTGCTGCGGTCGGGGCGGGGCCTGCTGCTCCTCGCCCCGGACGACGAGCCACGGCGGGCGGCGCTGCGCGCCGCCGCCGAGCCCTGGGCGGACCGGGTGACCGTGGCGACGGCCTCCCCCGCGGAGGGCGCCGGCGCGACGGCCCTGCTCGTCCGGCCGGACGGCCACGTCGTCTGGGCGGACGACTCCGGCGGCGAGGAGCTCACCTCCGCCCTGGAACGGTGGTTCGGGCCGCTCCCGTCCCGGGTCCCGCAGCGGAGCGCCGCCGTGCTCGGGCCGGTGGCGGCGTCGCCGGCCGTGCGGGTGGCGAGGGACCGCAGGAGCGGTGCGGACCGGCTGACGGGCCGGACCGCGCTGGTCACCGGTTCGAGCCGGGGCATGGGCCGGGCGGCCGCGGTACGGCTCGCCGAGGAGGGCGCGCTCGTCGCCGTCCACTACACCAGTGACGAGGCGGCCGCCCGTTCGGTCGTCGCCGAGGTCGAACGCGACGGCGGGCGCGCCTTCGCGGTACGGGCCGAACTGGGCGTCCCCGGAGACGTGGACGGGCTGTTCGACTCCCTGGAACGGGACCTGCTGGACCGCACCGGCAGCACCGACCTCCACGTCCTCGTCAACAACGCCGGGGTGATGGGGGGCGTGGGACCCGCCGACATCACCCCCGACCAGTTCGACCGGATCTTCGCGGTGAACGCCAAGGCGCCCTTCTTCCTGATCCAGCGGGCGCTGCGGAACATGCCCGACGGCGGCCGGATCATCAACATCTCCTCCGGCCTGACCCGGTTCGCGAACCCGGACGAGATCGCCTACGCGATGAGCAAGGGGGCGCTCGAACAGCTCGCCCTGCACTTCGCGAAGGCGCTGGGCCCGCGGGGCATCACCATCAACTCGGTGGCGCCCGGCATCACGCGCAACGACAACCCGGTGTTCGACGTACCCGAGGCCGTAGAGCAGATGGCGGCCCTGTCCGCCTTCAACCGCGTGGGCGAGCCAGAGGACGTCGCCGACGTGGTGGCCTTCCTCGCGACCGACGAGGCGCGCTGGATCACCGGCTCCTTCGTCGACGCCACCGGCGGCACGCTGCTCGGCTGACCCGCCCCGTCCGCGCGCACGCCCACCGCGCACGTCCACCGCGCGGACGGCCACAGACCGCCGGCGCACATCCCGCGCCGCGCCGGCGCCGGGGCGGGCGCCGGGGATCCCTCCCCGGCGGCCCGCCCCTCCCCTTTCCGCCCCTTCGAGCGAAACGCGAGCATGCAGTCCTCGACGCCATCCGCGCCCTCCGGCGGGCGGCCCCGGGCCCGCTGGGCCCTGGTGGCCGTCCTCGCCGCGAACATGCTGGTCGACGCTCTGGAGGTGTCCGCGACCCTGGTGGCCCTGCCGTCCGTCGGCGCGGACCTGGGCCTGTCCGTACCCCGCGTGCAGTGGGCCGTCAGCGGATTCGCGGCGGGTTTCGCGGGGTTGCTGCCGCTGGGCGGCCGGCTCGTCGAACGGTTCGGCCGCCGCCGCGTCTACCTCGCCGCGCTGTTCGTCTTCGCCGTCGCCTCACTGGCGGGGGCGCTCACCGACACCGCGGCCCTGCTGACCGTCACCCGGGTGGTGAAGGGCGGCTGCGTCGCGCTGACCGCGCCGACGGGACTCGCCATCATCGTGTCCGCCGTGCCCGAAGGCGCCGCCCGCCGCCGGGCGATGTCGCTGTACTCCTTCTTCGGCGCCGCCGGGTTCTGTTCGGGGCTGCTGCTGTCCGGGCTGCTCACCGAGGCCGACTGGCGCTGGACGCTCGCCTTCCCGGCCCCCGTCGCGCTGCTGCTGCTGGCCGCCGGTACGCGGCTGATCCCGCGCGAAGGCGCCGCGCCCGCACCGTCGGCGCCGGACCCGTCCGGGCGGTACACGGTGGCGGCCGGTCTCGGCCTCACCGCCGTGGTCCTGCTCCTGGTGTACGCCCTGGCGCACGGGTACGGCCCCGGCCGGGACCTGCCCGCGGCGGCCGCCGCCTCGGCGACGGCCCTGCTGCTCGGGGCGGTCCTGCTGCGGGCCGAACGGCGCGCGGACCGCCCGCTGGTGCCCGTCGAACTGCTCCGCCACGCACCGCTGCTGCGTTCCGCGGCCGCCGCCGCCGCGCTGAACGGCTCCTACGTCGCCTTCCTCCTGATCGCCGCCCTCCAGCTGCGGGGAGCCGGCTGGGGCCCCTGGCAGACGGCCCTCGCCTTCCTGCCGGCCGGTGTCCCGCTCGCCCTGACGGCGCTGCACTCCGCCCGGATCGCCGCCCGGCTGGGTCCCGCGCGGGCCGTCGCCGCCGGCGCGGCCGCCGCCCCCGTCGGCTACGCCCTCCACCCGCGGGCCGTGGACGCCGCCACGGGCTACACCGACCTGCTGCCGGCGACGGCCTTCGTCGGCGCCGCCTTCGTCCTCGCCTTCACCGCCCTGCACCTCCAGGCGACCGGCTCCGTCCCCGCCGCGCTCCAGGGCGCCGCCGGGAGCCTCTACCAGACCTGCGTGCAGCTGGGCGCCGCCCTCACGGTCGCGCTCGCCTCCGCGCTGTACACGGCGGGTCCGGGCCGCGCGCTCGGGCTGGTCACCGTCGTCGGATCGGCCGGCGCCTGCGTCGCCCTCGGCGGCCTGCACCGGCCCGCCGGGCCGCCCCGCCCACAGAGTTGTCCACGAAAGGAAGCACCACCATGTCCACTGAGCCCCTGCGCCTCGCCGTCATCATCAGCAGCGTCCGCGAAGGCCGCTTCGGACCCGTCCCCGGCTCCTGGTTCGCCGAGCAGGCCCGCCGGCGCGAGGACCTCGTCGTCGACGTGATCGACCTGACGGAGCACCAGCTGCCGGCCGCCCTGTCGAGCGAGCCCTCCCCGGAGGCCGTCGAGGCCCTCGCCGCCGTCTCCCCGCGGCTCGAACAGGCCGACGCGTACGTGGTCGTGACGCCGGAGTACAACCACAGCTTCCCGGCCTCCCTCAAGCACCTCATCGACTGGCACTACACGCAGTGGCGCGCCAAGCCGGTCGGCTTCGTCTCCTACGGCGGCCTCGCCGGCGGCCTGCGCGCCGTGGAGCAGCTGCGCCCGGTCTTCGCCGAGCTGCACGCGGTCACCGTCCGCGACGCGATCAGCTTCCACTCCGCGTGGGAGCAGTTCGGCGAGGACGGGCAGCCCAAGGATCCGCAGGGCCCGGCCAACGCCGCCAAGGTGCTCCTCGACCAGCTCGCGTGGTGGGGCACCGCCCTGCGCGACGCCCGGGCGAAGAGCCCGTACCAGGCCTGACGCCAGGCTCCCGGCCCCGCAGTCCCGACCACGGGCGGACGGGGACGCAACCTCCCCGTCCGCCCCGAACCGGAAAGCCTCATGAACACACTTCACATGTCACAGACCTACGAGACCGACACCGGCCTCGTCCACATGACCCGGCCCGACATGACGGTGCTGGCCACGGCCGGACTGCGCGAACGCACCCGGATCCTGGAGCAGTACGTACGCGAGGAGCTGGGCCGCATCCTCGGCATCGAACCCCACCTCGTCGACACCACCGGCCGCCCCATGGGCTGCCTCGGCATCGGCTCGATCTCCGGGATCGAACTCCAGTACCGGATGGAGTCGACGCTCGGCGTCGACGTGAACCTGCAGCGCCTGCTGCTGGCCAACAGCGCCCAGGAACTCATCGACTGCCTCGCCGGCCAGCTCGGTCCGGAGGCACACCTGCACGGGGCCCCGGTGCCGGCATGACCCTGACGACGCTGCTGCCCGTCGGGCGTCCGGTGGTGAACCACCAGGAGCTCGCACCGCCCGACTTCACCCTGTCCGCCGACCGGGTCGACCTGTGGCTCGTACGCCGCCCCATCGGCGACGACGCCGAGGCCCTCGCGATCGGCGAGCTCGACGCCAAGGAGCAGGCGCGCACCGAGTCCTTCATGCGCCGCGCCGACGGCCTGCTCTACGCCGCCGCCCACGTGGCGGTGCGCCGGCTCCTCGGACGCTACACGGCCACGGCCCCCCAGGACGTGCGCTTCATGCGGGAGCCCTGCCCGGGCTGCGGCGAGCCGCACGGCCGCCCCGCCCTGTCGCCCCCGCCGCCCCCGCTGCACTACTCGCTCTCGCACAGCGGGGGAGTCGCGATGGTCGGCGTCGCGACCGTGCCCCTGGGCGTCGACGTGGAGAAACTCCCCGGAGCCGAGACCGTGGACATCTGCTCCCGGGCCCTGCACCCGGACGAGCAGAAGGAGATCGCCGAGGCCGAGGGCGGCGAGGCGCGCCGGCAGCTGTTCGGGCAGATCTGGACGCGCAAGGAAGCGTTCCTCAAGGGGCTCGGGACAGGGTTGAGCCGATCCCCCGCCGAGGACTACCTCGGCACCGACCACGACCGTCATCCGGACGGCTGGACCATGGTCGGCGTTCCCGCCGACGCCACCCACGCCGCCGCCGTCGCGGTGGCCGGACCGGCCCCGTCCGTGGTCGACGTCCGCTGGGTGCCCGACGCCTGGCTGTCCGTCGGCCACACCGTGTGCGGCGCCCCGGCCCCGGAGCAGGACCGTACGTCTCCCGCCAGTCGACCGTAGAAAAGGACGTGACCGGATGACCCGCACCGCCTTCCTCTTCCCGGGCCAGGGCTCCGAATGCGCCGGCATGGGCAGGGAACTGCTCGCCCTGCGGCCGGACCTCGCCGACACCTACTACCGCACCGCCGACGACCTCCTCGGGATACCCCTGGCCCGGATCTGCTGGGAGGGCTCCCCACAGGACCTGGAGGACCCGGCGGTCGCGCAGCCGGCCGTCTTCCTGACGAGCCTGGCCGTACTGGAGGTGCTGCGCGGCGAGGGCGTGGAGCCGGACGCGGTCGCCGGGCACAGCCTGGGCGAGTACGCGGCGCTGGTGGCCGCCGGCGTCCTGGAGTGGACCGAGGCGCTGTGGCTCGTCCGGCTGCGCGGCGAACTCGTCGCCACGGTCGGGGACCGCATCGGCAGCGCCACGGCCGCGGTGATCGGCCTGCGCCGCACGGACCTGGCGCGGATGTGCGCCGAGGCCCGGGCCGCCACCGGCGAGATCGTCGAGGTGGCGGGGGAGAACGAGCCCCGGCAGACGGTGGTGTCCGGGCAGGCCGAGGCGGTGGCCCACGTCGCCGCGGCCGCCGGCGCGGCCGGGGCGCGGGTGGCACGGCTGCGCACCGGCGGCCCGTTCCACTCCAGCCTGCTGGGCGAGGCCGAGGCGGAGTTCACCGAGACGCTGATCGCCACCGAGTTCCGCGACCCGGCCGTCCCGCTGGTCTCCGGCGTCACCGGAGGCTGGGTGACGACCGCCGCGGAGGCCGTCGTCGCCCTGCGCACCCAGCTCACCAGCCCGGTCCGGTGGACCGGGGCCGTCGGGACGCTCGCCGCCTCCGGCGCGGACCGGTTCGTGGAGGTGGGCCCCGGCCAGGTGCTGGGCGGTCTGGTCCGCCGGATCCTGCCCGGCGCACACGTCCACTCGACGCACACCGCGGAGCGGCTGGCGCGGGTCGTGGACGCGCACACCGCCACCACAGTCTGACCATCGACCCACAGAAAGGGTGGGAGAACCATGCCCACAGCGGACGACACGAT
The DNA here is from genome assembly GCF_056433525.1 of Streptomyces sp. NPDC044704. Taxonomy (NCBI): domain Bacteria; kingdom Bacillati; phylum Actinomycetota; class Actinomycetes; order Kitasatosporales; family Streptomycetaceae; genus Streptomyces; species Streptomyces sp. NPDC044704. Next base: position 6,727 of record NZ_JBWKGY010000035.1, on the reverse strand, counting down.
CCGGTCCCGGATCGACGAGCTCAGCGGGATCAAGGAGTCCGCACGCGACGGCGACGGGGACGCGACCTCGCGCCAGCACGCGAAGGGCAAGCTGACCGCCCACGAACGCATCGCGCTGCTCCTGGACAAGGGTTCCTTCACCGAGGTGGAGCCGCTGCGGCGGCACCGCGCCACCGGGTTCGGCCTGGAGGCGAAGAAGCCCTACAGCGATGGTGTGATCACCGGCTGGGGCACGGTCGACGGCCGTACGGTCTTCGTCTACGCCCACGACTTCCGGATCTTCGGCGGGGCGCTCGGCGAGGCCCACGCCGAGAAGATCCACAAGATCATGGACATGGCCGAGAAGGCCGGCGCCCCGCTGGTCTCCCTCAACGACGGCGCGGGCGCCCGCATCCAGGAAGGCGTCTCCGCCCTCGCCGGGTACGGCGGCATCTTCAAGCGCAACACCCGGGCCTCCGGGGTCATCCCGCAGATCTCGGTCATGCTCGGCCCCTGCGCCGGCGGCGCCGCCTACTCCCCGGCGCTCACCGATTTCGTGTTCATGGTCCGCGAGACCTCACAGATGTTCATCACCGGCCCCGACGTGGTCAAGGCCGTCACCGGTGAGGAGATCACCCAGAACGGCCTCGGCGGCGCCGACGTCCACGCGGGGACCTCCGGCGTCGCCCACTTCGCGTACGACGACGAGGAGACCTGCATCGCCGAGGTCCGCTACCTGCTGGCCCTGCTGCCCTCCAACAACCGCGAACTGGCCCCCGTCGAGCACTCCGGAGACCCGGCCGACCGGCCGAACGAACCGCTCCTCGACCTGGTCCCCGTACAGTCCGGGCAGGCCTACGACATCCGCAAGGTCATCGAGGAGGTCGTCGACGACGGCGACCACTTCGAGGTCCACCCCGCCTGGGCGCCGAACCTCGTCTGCTCGCTGGCCCGCCTCGACGGGCACGTGGTCGGCATCGTCGCCAACAACCCCGCCGCGATGGCCGGCGTCCTCGACATCGAGGCCTCCGAGAAGGGCGCGCGGTTCGTCCAGTTCTGCGACGCCTTCAACATCCCCCTCGTCACGCTCGTGGACGTACCCGGCTTCCTGCCGGGCGTCGACCAGGAGCACAACGGCATCATCCGGCGCGGCGCCAAACTGCTGTACGCCTACTGCAACGCCACTGTCCCGCGCATCTCCCTGGTCCTGCGCAAGGCGTACGGCGGCGCGTACATCGTCATGGACTCCCGCTCGATCGGCGCCGACCTGGCGCTGGCCTGGCCCACCAACGAGATCGCCGTGATGGGAGCGGAAGGCGCGGCCAACGTGGTCTTCCGCCGCGAGATCAACGCCGCCGAGGACCCGGAGGCCGCCCGCGCGCAGCGGATCGCCGAGTACAAGGACCAGCTCATGCACCCGTACTACGCGGCGGAGCGGGGCCTGATCGACGACGTGATCGATCCGCGCGACACCCGGTCGGTACTGATCCGCTCCCTGGCCATGCTGCGCGCCAAACACGCCGACCTGCCCGCCCGCAAGCACGGAAACCCGCCGCAGTGAGCGCCGGCGGCACGGCACGGAACGAGGAGCCCATGGACGCGCCACAGCTCGGCCACCTCATCCGGGTGGTGAAGGGACGGCCCGACGCCGAGGAACTGGCGGCGCTCACCGCCGTCGTACTCGCCCGGGCGGCGGCCCACGAGGGCCAGCACGGCGGTACGGCCGGCGGCGGGCCGGCCCTGGCCGGCTGGAACCGGCCCGAACGGGTCCGCGGCTTCCTCGGTCCGCGCACCTGGCGCGACAACTCCCACGAGGCGCGATCCGCCTGACGGCGCCCCCACCCCACCCCTTCCTCGTCCTTCCCCCGCAAGGAGACACGAACATGACACCCCTCGTCCCAGAGGTCCTCGACCGGACGCCTCGCGAGGTGGCGGCATGAGGCTGCTCGTCACCGGCGGCGCCGGATTCATCGGCTCCCACTTCGTCCGGACCCTGCTCGACGGCGGATACACCGGCCACGAGGCGACCCGGGTCACCGTCCTCGACAAGCTCACCTACGCGGGCAACCTGGACAACCTGCCGGTCGAGCACCCCCGGCTGGACTTCGTCCGGGGCGACGTCTGCGACGGGGCACTGCTGCGCGAGCTGCTGCCCGGCCACGACGCGATCGTCCACTTCGCGGCCGAGTCGCACGTCGACCGTTCCGTGGACTCCGCCGCCGAGTTCGTCCGCACCAACGTCGGCGGTACGCAGACCCTGCTCGACGCCGCGCTCGCCACCGGCGTACGGCGCGTCGTGCACGTCTCCACCGACGAGGTCTACGGATCGATAGCCGAGGGCGCCTGGACGGAGGAGTGGCCGCTGCTGCCCAACTCCCCGTACGCCGCCTCCAAGGCCTCCTCCGACCTGATCGCGCGCTCGTACTGGAAGACGCACGGACTCGACGTGTCGATCACCCGCTGCTCCAACAACTACGGGCCGTACCAGCACCCCGAGAAGCTGATCCCGCTCTTCGTCACCAACCTGCTCGAAGGCCTCCAGGTCCCGCTGTACGGCGACGGGCGCAACGTCCGCGAGTGGCTGCACGTCGACGACCACTGCCGGGCCATCGCCCTCGTCCTCGAAAAGGGCCGCGCCGGCGAGGTCTACAACATCGGCGGCGGCAACGAGCGGACCAACGCACACATCACCGAACGGCTCCTCGCCCTGTGCGGCGCGGACGCCTCCGCGGTCCGCCGGGTCGCCGACCGCAAGGGACACGACCTGCGCTACGCCCTCGACGAGACCAAGATCCGCGAGGAGCTCGGCTACGCACCGCGCGTCCCCTTCGAGCAGGGCCTGGCCGACACCGTCGCGTGGTACCGCGACAACCCCGGCTGGTGGAAGGCCGCGAAACACCAGAGCGACGACATCGGCCGACAGCGCCGGGAAGGAACCACGTCATGAACGTCCACAAGGGACTCATCCTCGACGAGACCGCGAAGTTCCACCAGGACGCCCAGGACCAGCGGCCCTTCGTGCCCGGAACCACCGAGATCTGGCCGGCCGGCGCGGTCCTGGACGAGCGCGACCGCACCGCCCTGGTCGAGGCGGCACTGGAGATGCGCATCGCCGCGGGGCCCAGCTCCCGCAAGTTCGAATCGCGCTTCGCCCGCAAGCTGGGGCACCGCAAGGCGCACCTGACCAACTCCGGTTCCTCCGCGAACCTGCTGGCCATGACGGCCTTCACCTCACACCTGCTGGAGGACCGGGCCCTCAAGCGGGGCGACGAGGTCATCACGGTCGCCGCGGGCTTCCCCACCACCGTGAACCCGATCATCCAGAACGGCCTCGTCCCGGTCTTCATCGACGTCGAGCTCGGCACCTACAACACGACCGCAGAGCGGGTCGCCCGGGCCATCGGCCCCAAGACCCGCGCCATCATGATCGCGCACGCCCTCGGCAACCCCTTCGAGGTCGCCGAGATCGCGCAGCTGGCGCAGGACCACGATCTCTACCTCATCGAGGACAACTGCGACGCCGTCGGCTCCACCTACGACGGACAGCTCACCGGCACCTTCGGCGACATGACGACGGTGAGCTTCTACCCGGCCCACCACCTCACCATGGGCGAGGGCGGCTGCGTCCTGACCTCGAACCTGGCGCTCGCGCGGATCGTCGAATCACTGCGCGACTGGGGCCGCGACTGCTGGTGCGAGCCGGGCGAGACCAACAAGTGCCTCAAGCGCTTCAAGTACCAGATGGGCACCCTCCCCGAGGGCTACGACCACAAGTACATCTTCTCCCACGTCGGCTACAACCTGAAGGCCACCGACATCCAGGCGGCCCTCGGCCTGACCCAGCTCGACAAGCTCGACGACTTCTGCGACGCCCGCCGCCGCAACTGGCGCCGGCTGCGCGACGGACTCGACGGAGTGCCGCACCTGATCCTCCCCGAGGCCACCCCGCGCAGCGACCCGAGCTGGTTCGGCTTCGCGATCACCGTGGACCCCGAGGCGCCCTACACCCGGGCCGCCCTCGTGGACTTCCTGGAGGACCGCAAGATCGGCACGCGCCGCCTGTTCGCCGGCAACCTGACCCGCCACCCGGCCTACATCGGCCAGCCGCACCGCATCGTCGGCGACCTCACCAACAGCGACATCATCACCGACCAGACCTTCTGGATCGGCGTGTACCCGGCCCTGACCGACGAGATGCTCGACTACGTCATCTCCTCCGTCAAGGAGTTCGTGGGAGGCCGCTCGTGACGGGCCCCGCCACCGCCTCCCCCGTACGTTCCGCACCCGTCCTGGGCCGCCGCGCCGACGAGGGCCTCCCGGCGCGCCTGGCCCGCTCGGCCCGCGCCCTCCAGGGCGCGGTGGCGCACACCGCCGACGTCCACGACTGGCTGGCGGAGCGCCGCCGGGCGCACCGCTTCCGGGTGGACCGCATCGCCTTCGCCGACCTGGACGGCTGGTCCTTCGACCCGGACACGGGCAACCTCGGACACCGCAGCGGGAAGTTCTTCACCGTCGAGGGACTGCGGGTCACCGCCGCCTCCGACGGCCGCGAGCGGACGTGGCACCAGCCGATCATCCGCCAGCCCGAGGTCGGCATCCTCGGCATCCTGGTCAAGGAGTTCGACGGCGTCCCGCACTTCCTGATGCAGGCCAAGATGGAGCCCGGCAACCGCAACCTGCTCCAGCTGTCGCCGACCGTGCAAGCCACCCGCAGCAACTACACCAAGGCCCACCAGGGCGCCGACGTCCGCTACATCGAGTACTTCACCCAGGCCGGCCGCGGCCGCGTCCTCGCCGACGTCCTCCAGTCCGAACACGGCTCGTGGTTCTACCGCAAGAGCAACCGCAACATGCTCGTCGAGGCGGTCGGCGACGTGCCCGAGCACGACGACTTCCGCTGGCTGACCCTCGGCGAGATCGGCGAGCTGCTGCGGCAGGACAACGTGATCAACATGGACGCGCGCACCGTACTGGCCTGCGCGCCCCTGCCCGACGCCGATGCCGTCTCCCTGCACTCGGACACCGAGCTGCTGTCCTGGTTCACCACCGAGCGCTCCCGCCACGACGTCAGCGCCGAACGGGTACCGCTCGCCGGCATCCCCGGCTGGAAGCGCGGCGAGCGGTCCATCGACCACGAGGAGGGCCGGTACTTCGGCGTCGTCGCGGTCGGCGTCCAGGCCGGCAGCCGCGAGGTCGCCAGCTGGACGCAGCCGCTGTTCGAACCGGCCGGGGTGGGCGTCACCGCCTTCCTGACCCGCCGCATCGCCGGCGTGCCCCACGTCCTGGTCCACGCCCGCGTCGAGGGCGGGTTCGCCGACACGGTGGAACTCGGCCCCACGGTCCAGTACACGCCGGGGAACTACGACCACCTGCCGCGCGACGAGCGCCCGCCCTTCCTCGACCTCGTCCTCGGCGCCGATCCCGCCCGGATCCGCTACGAGGCACTGCACTCCGAGGAGGGCGGCCGGTTCCTGAACGCCGAGAGCCGCTACCTCTTCCTCGACACCGACGAGGACCAGGCCCCGCTCGACGCGCCCCCCGGCTACCTGTGGGCCACCCCGGCGCAGCTCACCACCCTGCTGCGGCACAACCACTACCTCAACGTGCAGGCGCGCACGCTGCTGTCCTGCCTGGCCTCGGGGGCGGTAACGCTCTGATGGAGCCCGTTCGCATCGGCGTGCTCGGCTGCGCCGACATCGCCCGCCGCCGGATGCTGCCCGCCCTGCGGGCGGCATCCGGCACCGCACTCGTCGCGGTCGCCAGCCGCGACGCCGCCAAGGCCCGCGACACGGCCGCCGAAGCCGGCTGCGAGGCCGTCACCGGCTACGGGGCCCTGCTGGAGCGCCCGGACGTCGACGCCGTGTACGTCCCGCTCCCCGCGGCCCTGCACGCCACGTGGGTGGAGGCGGCCCTGCGCGCGGGCAAACACGTCCTCGCGGAGAAACCGCTCACCACCGACCTCGCGGACACCCGGCGGCTCACGGCACTCGCCGGGGCCGCCGGCCTGGTGCTGCGCGAGAACGTGATGTTCGTCCACCACTCCCAGCACGCCGCCGTCCGCGCCCTCGTGGCCGGCGGAGCCATCGGTGAACTGCGCTCCTTCAGGGCCGAGTTCACCGTCCCCCGGCTGCCCGACTCGGACATCCGCTACGACGCCGCCCTCGGCGGCGGCGCCCTGTGGGACACCGGGGTCTACCCCGTCCGCGCCGCCCTGCACTTCCTCGGCGACCAGCTGGAGACCGAGGCCGCCGTCCTGGTCCGGGGCGGCCCCGGCCGGGCCGTCGACACGGCCGGCACGGCCCTGCTCCGCACCCCCGAAGGGGTCACCGCGCAGCTGTCGTTCGGACTCGACCACGGCTACCGCAGCGCCTACGAGATCACCGGCAGCGAGGGGCGCGTCACCGTCGAGCGGGCATTCACCCCGCCCGCCGGACACCCGCCCACCGTCCGCCTCGAACGCCGCACCGGCGTCGAGGAGATCGGCCTCGCCCCGGACGACCAAGTGCTCCGCACCGTCGCGGCCTTCGCGGCCGACGTCCGCGCCGCCGCCGGCCCGGAAGCGTCCCTGCTGCGTCAGGCGGAGCTGCTCGACCGGATCCACCGGAGCGCCCACGTCGTGTGAGGGCGCCACCCCGCGGGGGGGGGGGGGGGCGCCCGGCCCCCCCCCCCCCCCCCCCCCCCCCCCCCCCCCCGGGGGGGGGGCCGCCCGCCCCCCCCCCCCGCCGACGCTAGGGGGACCCCAACACCC
>NZ_JBWKGY010000034.1:0-55619 GCF_056433525.1 Streptomyces sp. NPDC044704 | reverse complement strand
CACTCGCTACGACAAAACCCGCGAGTCCTACCAGGCAGCCGTCACCATCGCATCCCTGTTCCTCTGGCTAAAGCCCCTTTGAAGACACTGCCTAGTACAAGGACGAGCTGCCGGTGGACCTGCCGCCGGCACCGACCGATCCGACCGGCGCGCGCCGCCTCTATGGGCGCGGCCTGCTGGCGATGGCCAACGCCGGTCCGGCCACGAACGGTTCACAGTTCTTCGTCGTTTGCGGCGATTCCGCGCTGCGAACGAACTACACAGTTGTGGACGTTCGCGTATTTCCCCAGGGGTAAGTTCACGTAATTCCCCAGGTGCCCACCTGGCTGGGGCTCTGGTGACTCGTCTCATCAGAGCTCGACGCGGCGCTCGGCAGCCGATGGGGCATCGACAGAGCCGTAGCGCAAGACGACGTGTGCCAGCCGGAACGGCAGGTCGTTCAGGATGGGTGTCATGACAGCGAAGAGTGCATCGGCGTCCGGTCCGTAGGCGTAGAGAACCACCTCGCCTCCTCCGTACTCGTTGCCGTCGAACTCGCCAACGTCGGCTTGCTCGATCGCCTCGGTCAGGAGGGACTGGGCCTGTTGGACGACCTCCCGTTGGCTAGGCTCGCCGAGGCCGTCATCGGCCAGTCGACAGAGAGCGATGACGGCGTGCTCAACGTCGGATTCTGCTTCGTCGGTGTCGGCCATGCGGGAAGCGATCTCATTCCAGAGCTACCTCGGGATCAGCTCTGGCGATGCGCTGAGTGGTCGTGGGTGGGCACCTCGACAAGGGAGCAGAGTGGGTCTCAGAGCACTGGTACCGTCTCGAAGGCTTGGGCCGTACGCGTTGACCGATGACGGGATCGCGGCACTGCTGGCACGCTACGAGTTCGGTGATTCCTGTGTCCGCCGGGTGATCCTTGACCAGGAGTTCGGATGGAAGCCGCGGGGGCGGGCCGTCAGACTTGTGATCGACGTTCGGGTGGTGGACGAGGCCCTGCGGTGGGAGCCGGTGTGCCTGGACCTGGTCGACGTGAAGCGATTTCGGATCGACGAGAGCCAGGGCTCTCCTGGGGGAGTGCTCTACGATCCCCCGCAGTTCACCCGGTTCGACGGGCTGATGCAGGTCGACCTGTGTGCTGAGCGTTTCGGCAGCCTTCGACCGGGGAGTGGGCAGGAGGTCTTCGAGGGCTCGGAGTTGGTCTTCGAGGCGGTCGAGGGCACGTGGAGTGTCCTGGAGCCATGGAGCGTGTGACACCGCGCCCGCGACCAAGCGCTACTAGGTGATCGTGGGCTTGGCAGGCTTGTCGGTCGGGTTCTTGGGGCGCTTGTTCGGGCGGTAGCTGGGGCCGTTCATGATCACCTGGTGGCTGGTGTTGATCAGCCGGTCCAGCAGCGACTCGGCGACGACCGGGTTCGGGAAGACGGGATACCAGTCGCTGGGTGCCCGGTTGCTGGTGATGATCAGGGATCTGCCCTGCCGTTCGCTGACCAGTTCGTAGAGGTCATCGGCCTGGGATGCTCCGAGCTGGCGCATGGCGAAGTCGTCGAGGATGAGCACGTCGGGCCGTACAAGTTCACGAATGCGCTTGTCCCAGGTGCGGTCCGCGTGGCCGCCGGCGAGGTCCGCGAGGATGCGGCTGGTTTTGGCGAAGCGGACGTGGGCGCCCTGGCGGACGGCGAGGTGGCCAAGGGCCTGGGCGACATGTGTTTTTCCGACCCCCACAGGAGTGGGCAAGACACACATCGCCGTCGGTCTCGCGGTCGCGGCATGCAGGGCCGGATACTCGATCTACTTCACCAGCCTCGACGACATGGTCCGCAACCTCAAGACCGCCGAGGCTGCCGGGCGCCTGACCAGCAAGCTCGGCAGCTACCTCTGACCTGCTGTCCGCGTCGTCGACGAAGTGGGCTACCAACCCCTCGAGCGCGCCGAGGCCAACCTGGTCTTCCAGGTGATCTCAAAGCGCTACGAAAAGGGCTCGATCATCCTGACCTCGAACAAGACCTTCAGTAAATGGGGACAGGTGTTCGGCGACGAAGTCCTCGCCACCGCCATCCTCGACCGACTCCTCCACCACTGCGACGTGATCTCCATCAACGGACCCAGGTACCGACTCAAGAACCGGATCGCAGCCATCGAACGCGACCGGGACGACGCAGCCTGACCAAGCTCCCGGGAGTCTTCACAGGTCAGTCCAGACATGCCCCTCGGAGTAGTCGTGCCAGCCCCGGAAGAACCAGTTGGCAAGATCCCCGATTCGCTCGATGCAGTCCTCGAAGTAGGCATCGGGCGCCGGCTTTGGAAAGTTCGGATGTGACGTCCACGACGGAACCCAGGTCGCGACCTCATAGAACCCCTCAGCGACCCATCGATCGAGTTTCTCGTCAGACTGGGACCGCTCGCATGCGGCCCGCATCGCCCGCTCCAGGCAGGTGAAGGCAGTCCGGTCCCAGTCCAGATCTCCACGCAGCCGCAGCAGGAAGCTCCCTTCCTCTGCGTCGAACTCCCGCCTCAGAACCTTGGTGATCTCATCCATGGCCGAGATCATGACAGGCCCACGAAAGACCCCCGACACTGCCTTCGGTCAGCCAATCCCAACCATCACGCCGACCGTCAAGCGGTGCACGTCTGTCTGTACTTGGCGGAGCACTCAGAGGAGTACGCCGACACCGCCTGACGCGTGGGCCGGGCGACGGGCCCCGGGCGGGCAGCGGCCTGGCCTGGAAGCGGATGGTTTGCGCGGGAACAACAGCCGATCGTTGACCGTTCAACGTGTGTGGGTGTGGGAAGGGGCGGTGTCCCCGGGCCCAACCAATAGTCTGCGGGGAAGATCGTTCGACCATCTAAGGGCAGCCGGACATGTGTTCGATGCGTGAAGGCGAGTGCGCGATCATCTGGACCGTGACTTCTATGACTCCGTCCGAGCCCCTCGCCGCTGAGAACAACCGGATCAGGTGTGGTTCCGGTTTGTGCCGCGTGAAGGCTGGCTGCCCCATGACACCGAGGGGCTGTGGGCAACGCGGCTGAGCGCCGATACCGCCCGGGTGGAGAACGTCCCCTTCCTGCAGAACGGGGTCGCCGAGGGCGAGATCGTGCGCTTTGTGACGGATGCAGACGGTCTCCACTGGTCGAAGGAACGGGTGGAGGCGTCGGGCAACTGCACCATCCGCGTCCTGCCCGTTCCGTCCGGTCCACTGGGACGAAGCGCTCACGCTGTGCACGAGCGGCTGTCGCCCTTCGGCCTGGGCGGTGAGGTTTTCAGCGAAGAGTTCCCGTTGGTCGCCCTCACCGTGCCAGCCGAGGCAGACCTTGGTGGGATCAAGGCGTTGCTCATCCGCGGCCAGGAGGATGGGTGGTGGCACTGCGAAGTCGGTTGTGTCACCGATGCATGGCGCAACGCGTAGTCCGGTCGGCGAGAACGGCCCCGCTGGGGGCGGGGCCGGTGGGCGCTTTCGGGGGCGTGTCGGCCCGCGTAGTCCGGTCAACGCCTCTGTGCCTGCCTCCTGTTCTCTCGCCTATTTCGAACTGTTGCTTCCGACTGCAATCGATCATGGTGCGGTCTGCCACGGCCCGTACCGCTGAGGCAGGTCGCGCCAAGGAGCCCCAGTCCGCAGCCGCCACAACACACCATTGACCACCTACTGTCGGCGATCACGCCATGGACGGCCCCGCGCGTCCGCCTGCGGCAACAAGGGCTCTATCCGCTCCCACGCCGCGTCCGTCACCTCACCTTGACCTGCCACAAGACCGATTATTGGACCGGCTATAGGGTCCTCCCTGTGGCGAATCATCAGGACGAGACCAGAGCGGCCTACGACGGAGTCGTTGAGCTGTACGCATCGCTGTTCGCAGACCGGCTGGAGACGCAGCCGTTCGCCCGGGCCATGATCGGCACTTTCGCCGAACTGGTGCGCGCGACGGGCAACCTGCGGGCAGCGGACGTTGGATGCGGGCCCGGACACCTGACGGCCATGCTTCACGAACTGGGCCTGGACGCTTTCGGACTCGACCTTTCCCACGGCATGGTCGACCACGCCCGGCGGGCCCATCCTGCGCTGCGCTTCCAGGAGGCGCGGATGGAGTCCTTGCCGATCGAGGACGGTGTGCTCGGCGGCGTACTGGCCCACTACTCAATGATTCACACCCCACCGGGGGAACTGCCTGAGCTGCTCGCCGAGCAGGTCCGTGTCCTGGCGCCGGGTGGCGTGCTCCTGGTCTCCTTCTTCGGGACCGACGGACCAGAGCCGGTCAAGTTCGACCACAAGGTGGCACCTGCCTACAGCTGGCCGGCGGACCACCTCGCCGAACTGCTGGCCGATGCCGGACTCGTTCCTTTCGCTCGGCTGCTCCACGACCCGGCCTCCGAACGGGGCTTTCTCGACGCCTACCTGCTGGCCCGCCGCCCATAGGTCCATCCGTCCGGCTGGCGGGCTGGCTCCATCCGCTCGTCGCGCGCGTCAGGTGGTGCTGGTGGGCAGGCTCCGGACGGGGCTGCGGCGGGTGGTGTTGTCGGTGCGCCGGTCCAGCTCTGTGCGGAGTTCGTGGATGACCTGGGCATAGACGGCGACGTGCTCGCGGAGCTGGTCGTTGTCCTCCCGCAATGCGTGGGCGGTGGCTTCGGCGTCGACGGCGCGTGCGTGGAGGTGCTGGAAGGCTGGCGGGATGCCGTTCGCCTCGGTCTTTCGGCGGGCGAATTCTTCTTTCAGGTCAACATGCTTGTGCGTCAGGACCCAGCGCTTGACGCCTGCCTCGGCGGCGAGTTGTAGCGTGGTGAGCGCCCCGGCGGACCGGGTCGGCCGGCCGTCGAGCAGCCGCTGGATCGCCGCCGTGATGGCGTCGTGTTCGGTATCGCGGTCAGTCATCGTGGGGTTCTCCGCTGTTGGCGTGGGCGGTGACGATGCGCTCCAGGCGGTCGAGCTCGTGCTGTTCGCGGACGTGTCGGAAGGCGGGAGCCAGCGGATCGTCGACGAGCGGCCGTAGCTGCTCGATCTGGACGTGAACCTGTTCGATGTCGCGATCGGTCCGCGCGATGTTGACGCAGTTCGGGCGGCAGTCGTCGAGGTCGGGGGTGCGGCGGGTGCTGTCCTCCTCGCTGCGGAGGCGGCAGGCTGCCCGCTTCGGGCGAGGACGCAGGTCATGCCCTTGCCGGGGAAGATCTGCAAGTCGGGGTTGGCGAGCATGGCGTTGGCATGGCGCTTGGTTCGCAGGACTCGGCCGGCGAAGCGGGTGGGGGCCTGGACGCGGTGTCGATAGGTCTCGGCTGCTGGGCCACTGACCAGCTCGCCTTCACGCAGCCTTTGGTGGGCGTCGGCGAGGGTGTCCAGCCGGGCCAGCCAGTCCTCGCCGGGCCCGGCGAAGGTAGTCACGGACCGACAGATCGAGCTGCTTCTGAAGAAGAGGGCGTCGGTCCTGCACCTGTCCTCGGCGAACTACTGCTGGTTTGAGGACCCGGCGAAGGCACTGTGTCTCAAGCTCGCCAGCACCAGGTCCGCCGTAGCTCCGCTGACCGGGCTGTGTGACAGCTCCCGCTGCCCGCAGGCCACCCACCACCTCGTTCACCGCTCCGTCTGGCAGACCTCGGCCGACAACGGCGCCGTCCTGCTGGCCAGCACTCGCATCCCGCCCGCGGAGAAGGACCGGCTGCGGGCCGAGCATGAGCGGTCGATGCACGTTCTCGAAGAGATCGACAAGGCAGCCGGGAAGGCCGGATGACATGGCACTGAGCCCTCAGCAGCGTGACCAGATCGAACGGCGCATCCGCGCAGCCATCGACCGGCTGCTGGCCGGGCAGATCCCAGTCGGCGGCGCCTGCGACGTCAAGACGCTCGCCCGCGAGGCGGGCATCTCCCGCGCATCCCTATACCGGACCTGGGGCCACCTCAAGGACGAGTTCGAGAAGCGAAGGGCAGCCGCCTGGGCTGCTGGCCAGCAGCCCGACCCGCGCGAGGCCCGCATCGCACCGCTGCGTGACCTCAACCAGAGGCTCACCGGCAAACTCGCCCGCACCCACACGCAACTCACCCAGCTCAAGGAGCGCCACCAGCTACTCCTGTCGGTCCTGGCCGCCAAGGACGACGAAGTCCAGAGGCTTCGTCGTCAGCTCAGCACGTCCGCTGGGGTCCCGGATCAAAGGCAGGGGGACGACGCCAAGGGCGTCGTCCCCCTGCCCCGCCACTGATGTCACACCAGCGTGATCAGCAGGCGGAGAACAGCAGCGCAGTCTGATGAAGAGCTCAGTGCCTGGTTTCCAATGCGGCAAAGAATTCAGTGCACTCGCTGGCGAAGGAACAGAGCTGGTCCACGACCTGCCGGTACTCCTGAGGATCCTGCACCACGTTCGACGTGGCAGCGGTCCACTGCTGCCACAGGCCACCGGCGGCAAGGTATCGGGATGCTCTCTCGGTCCCAAGTACGGCATCAAGGTGAAGCAGTGTGCTGAGAGCAAAGGTCCGGTCATAGACGAGGTCGGGTTGAGGCAAGTAGCGATCAAGGTATCTGCAGACCAGATCGGCGTCCGCGCTGGTGCGGAAGGTGGCAAGAGTGATGCAGTAGGCCCCGCCGTAGGGGCCTGCGCTGGCCAGCAGGAGTTCGCCGATGCGGCTGCGGAACTCGGTCCTGCCGGCTACAGCGACCAGCCAGGAGGCAGTCCTACGCTCTCGCCAACCACCTTCGAAGAGGATGCTGAGCTCAGCGGGAGTGATCTCCCTGGCAGCCTGGACCAGCTCCCTCACGAACAGGTCGCGCTCAGGCCCACTCAACCGCAGCAAGCTTCCACCCAGCCGCAGGTACCGCCGGCCGGGCGTGACGAATCGCCGGACCAGCTCCATGAGCTCGGGGTCGGTGTTGGCATAGCGCATGGCTGCATCTTTGCCCGGCGAAGACCCAGCTGCCAGCGGTTTACCCAGAACCGAGTAACGTCGATGGAGGTCATCAGCGGCCACCCACAAGAGCGAATCGTGAGGCCAGACCGTGACGCCGCATAATCGCGACACCAGTGGTCTGCAGCGGGAAAGCGCCGCCCCCGGTCGCGAGCTGCGGGACCGAGACACTCGACATGGTGGACACGATCTTTGCCGCGTTAACCCAGAAGTCGCCGATGGCACTTCCGGCGCGGGCCAGTTCGAGCAGGGCGGCGAAGACGGCGGGACGGTACGTCATGCTGGATCTCTCCTGATCTCGAAGGGTGAGGGAGCGGACGGTCGGCTTTGCCGGTGCTGCGGCCGTCCGGTTGTGCGGGCCCCGTCCCGGCCTGCGTGGTCGGGACGGGGCTGGCTCACGCGGCCAGCCGGTGCGTGACCGGGCCCGTCATGCAGCTGCTCGGGTCCGCGGGGGTGCCGTCGAAGCACTCCAGGCAGCAGCCGAGCTTCTTGGAGAGGCAGATGTAGAACCGGCGGCCGCACTGGCCGCAGGTCTGCCGGGCCGCCATCGCCCGGTCCGGGGCTCGCTCCTGGGCGAGCGTCGGGACGCGCTTGGGCTTGGCTAGGTCGACGCGGAGCAGGTAGCCGCAGGTGGGGTGGGTGCAGGACCACTGCGGCCGGGTGGCGCACAGGCGGCAGCGCAGGATCGCGGCCGCGCCCTCGTTGTCACCGGGGCTGAGGCCCATGTCCCGTAACTGGCGCCGGGTGACCAGGCCCTCAGGGACGGCCCCGCGGTCGTACTCGGGCATCAGTGCGTCGCTGCGCGGCACCCGGTTCATCTCGCGGCGGCGCTTCTTTTGCGGGCGGGGCATCACCTGCGCCAGGCGGTGGGCAGCCGGTCGGGGCGGTGCGGGTAGCGGGGGCCGGGACGCTGCGGGCGGGGCCGTCCGATCCGGGCGGGGGATGAGCACGGGCTGTTCCTCCAGTCGTCGGTGGGGCGGTGCTCGGATCAGGCGGCGATGGCGGCGATCTGCGCGGCCTGGGTGCCGGTGAGGGTGAAGTCGGGTGCGGCGAGGAGGGCTTCGGCGACGGCTGTGATGCGGTGCCACTCGCGGTCGACGCGCTGCTGGGCGGTGGCCATGACGTGGTCCCAGGCGAGGCCGCCGTCGGGGGCGGGGCTGGTCTCGGTGACCTGGACGCCCTCGGCGGTGAGGATGCTGAGCGCCATCTGCTTGTCGTGGTCGGCCGCGCAGAGGCGGGCTGTATCTGGGGTGAGGCGGCCGTCCTCGGCGAGCTGGTGGAGGTCGGCGGCCTGGCCAGCGGCTCCGCAGACCACGGCCACGTCCAGGTAGGTGCCGAAGGACCTCGCCCAAGTAGTGGCGCCGGTCCAACCGGTGACGCCGTCGCGGGTGATGGGGTGGATCCGGACACGCTCGCAGGTGAAGCCGACCAGCTGGCCGAGCACGACGTGGCCGGCCTCGTGGAAAGCGAGCCCTCGCTGAATCAGCGGGAGCGGGGTGAACTGATAGCGGGCATGCCGGTAGGGCATGTGCTCGTCGAGCTCGTACATCGCATCCTTCTCCTGCCGGTCAACGGTGGTCAGCGCCGCGCCCCGCCGACGTCGTGCTGGTGTCGGCGGGGCATGGCGGTGGTGGGTGCGGCCGGGCGGCCTGTCCGGTCCTCGCCGACCCGCAGGACGGGGGCGAGGGCCAGGCAGGGCGTCGGGTCAGCGGGCGGTGCGGGTGCGCAGCAGGCGGGTGGCCCACGACCGCAGCCGGTCGAGGCGGCTGGGGTGGGTGTGCCGCCAGGCGGTGGGGAACACCGCGTCCGCGGTCGCGAAGCTGCGGGTCGCGCCGCAGGTGCAGGTGCAGGTGCAGGTGCAGGCGTACGGCTCGGGGCGGGTGTCGTCGTGGGTGGCGGTGACCTCGGCCGGGGCGCCGTCGAGGCGCCCGTGGAAGGTGCCAGCCCAGAGTTCGTTCTCGTCCAGCTTCACGGCGTGCCTTTCGGGTTCGGTGGCGGTCGCGGGTCAGCGCTTCTGGAGGGGGTGCACGTTGTCCGGGGTGTCGTCGGCCCCCGGAGCGGCCGGGGCCGGGAGGTGGATGTGCGGCTCGATCTGGTGGCCGCCGTTGTGGATGTGAGTGAAGAACGCCGGGCGCAGGGTCAGCCCGCGCAGGGCGAAGGCGGAGGTGGCGGTCCAGGCGAGGACGGCGAGGCCGGTGGCGATGGTGCGGCCGTCGGCGGGTGCTGCGCTGTGGACCATGGCGATGCTGGCCGCGCCCCAGGCGGTCCAGGTGATGCGGGCGCCGCTGCTGCGTACGAACCCTCCGATCAGGCCGAAGAGGCCGACCAGCTGCCAGACGGTGTAGACGGTGGAGGCGCTGATCGTCAGCGCGGGGGAGTGCGCGGCGATGTACGTGCGGATCGGCTGGTCGATGACGGCGAAGACGCCGGTGGAGGTGTCGGTGCCGACCTGGACGCGGGGCGCGGCCGTCAGCAGGCTGTGCAGCATGGCGGCCAGGGCGTCGGTCGCGCTGTCCATCAGCAGGATGACGAAGGAGATTCCGGCGAGGCCCAGCAGTGCCTTCAGCCAGTTGGCCGTGCCGTGCCAGCCGAGGGCCGGGGCCTGGCGCAGGTCCTCCCAGCGGTCGTGCAGGACGCCGCCGTCGTCCCAGGCGTCGGCCCACCAGACGCGCAGGGCCTGCGTGCGCTTTGGCTTGTCCTCGAGTTCTTCGAGCAGCAGGGGCGCGGCCGCGGGGAGCCCGTGGCCGGCGGCCGGGGACTGCTGACGCGGGCCGGGGATGTTCGGGGTGCGGTCGTTGTGGTCGGCCATGGTCGGCTTCTCCTTCAAGAGCGGTGACGGCGTGTACGGATGGGCATGGCTCTGTTGCCGGGGCCTGGTGGTGGGCCAGGCTGGGCGCAGGCCAGGGAGCAGCGAGGGGGCGCGATGGCATTCGAGTTCGATTCGGTGATCGCCGACGGGGTGATCTATCCGGCGTCCACGGACGACGACGGCGTGCTGTGGATCGACGACGAGGACGACTACGAGGTCGTCGTCGACCACGCGATCGTCGATGGGGTGATCTACGAGGCGGAGGTCGATGAGTACGGCCGCTTGCTGATCTACCTGGACGACGACTGAGCGCGCGGGCTGCTCCGGGGGGCCTGTCCCGTACTCGACTCCCGGCCCGGCCGGGGCGGGGTTCGAGTACGACGCAGGGTGCCGGTCAGTGGTGGATGTCGTTGCGGGTGCGGGCGAAGAACATGCCGCGCGTGGTGCTGTTGCTGGTGATGTCGGTTCGCATGGTGACTGGGCCCTCGTAGACGTTGACGGTCTTGGTGACGGCGGAGCGGGCGCGGTTGATCGCGCCTCCGATCGCGGTGGCGGCCATGGCCAGGCCCGCGAACGGCAGGGTGACCATCAGGACTCCGGCGAGGCTGACGGAGGCCAGGCCCTGGAGCACGAGCCAGGCGCCGCAGCCGATGCCGGTGACCCCGGCGCCGACGCCGATGCTCGCGACCGCGATCCCGGCCGCCCAGGCCGGGACGATCCGCTGGTCGGGCTGCTGGACGGGCGGGGTGTCGCCGTAGGCGGGCACGGGGGAGTGGTCGCGGTACGACGTCGGGAAGGTGCCGGGCGGCTCGGTGCGGAAGCTCGCGTCCATGATGCGCTGGGCTTCGGCGGCGGCCTCGGAGTCGGACATCGGGCGGCCGGCGGTGGGGTGGAAGTCCATCGTGCTTCTCCGTTCGGGTACGGCCGCGCCCTCCCGGCCGGGGCTGCGGGGAGGGCGCGAGGGTGGGGGAGCGGGGCGGGCTACTGCCGGTAGGCGGCGGCCTCGAACGCGGCGAGCGTCGGGTACTGCAGCCGCAGGGTGGCCCGCGGGCCGGTCTCCGGCTCGGGCTGCTCCTGGACGCCGTTCTTGCGTCCGGCAAGCAGCAGCTGGTTCAGCAGGCGGCGGGCCTCGGGGTCGTTGGCGAGGACGGTGGCGGCTTCGCCAACGACGAACAGGGGGCGGTTCATGGCGGGGCTCCGATCGGTTCGTTGGGCGGGGTTATCCGAGGGTGCCGAGCCATCCGGCGATGCCGCCGATCGTGCTGTTGATGGCGGGCGCGATGCCGGTGGAGGCGAGGGAGAAGCCGAACAGGACGGCGGCGAGCGCGGGCCACAGCCGCAGGTAGCCGGTGCGGACCAGGACCACGACGAGGATTCCGGCGAAGACGACCAGGGAGACGGTCAGCGCCACAGCGGGTGAGCTCCTTCGGGAAGGCCGACGGCCGGGCGCGGGCGTAGTGCCCGGCCCGCCGGGCGGTGGGGCGAGGGTGCGGGTCAGTTCCTGATCGCGGTCAGGGTGTTGCGGACGCTGCCGAGCTTGACCTCGCGGCCGCCGTCGGCGTTGACGAGCTCCAGGATCTGGAGGGCGTCCAGCGGGTCGTCGTGCGCGTCCAGGACGGACTGGATGCGGTCGCGCAGCGTGCGGGCCTTCGGCTTGGCCGCGGCGGCCGGGACCGGCGAGGGGGCCGCCTTGGCCCCGCCGCCGCTGCTCTTCTTCTTGCCGCCCCCGCCGCCTTCGCCGTCCTCGTCCTCCTCGGGCTCGGGGAAGACGGCCCGGTACGCCTCCATGCCGTCCAGGCGCTGGCAGTAGGCGTCCCCGATCAGGCCCCAGGCGTCTTCCTCGATCTCCGGCGGGGCACCGGGGCGGCCGTAAAGGTCGAGGACCTCCGGGTCCAGGCCCTCGGTGGGTGTGGCCGACCCGATGTTCCAGAACCGCATCTTGCTGGTGGGGTAGCGGCCGTTGACGTTGTACGCGGTGCCCTGGGTGCCGGGCAGGTCGCTGTCGTCGTGCTCCTCGTCGAACTGGCTCACCAGGTCGACCTCGCCCGCGTACTTCGGGATCGGCGCGAGAACCTGCCCGGCAGGCAGCAGGCCGTCAGTCACCAGCTGCTTCATCATCGAGCTGGTCCAGCGCAGCAGGACCACTTCGCCTTCCTTCAACATCGCGCGGAGAGTGTCGCTGCCGCCCATCTCCTCAAGGTGGCCGGCCTGCGCGAACAGGCCGATGCCGACGCCGAGGCTGCGGCCGGTGCGGCCGATGTCCTTGATGTAGAAGGTGGCCTCGTCCCGGTACGGGGCGCCCTTCTCCAGCAACCTGTTGGCCTCGTCGATGATCTGGTAGATCATCGGGTCGGGCCGGTCGCGCAGGAACTTGGAGCGGCCCAGGCGGGCGTAGCGCTCCTGGCGGTCCATCATGGTCAGCCACGTCGTGCGCAGCTGCGCCATCGTGCCTTCCTGCGTGGTGACCCTCCAGGCCACGTTGCCGTCCAGGCCGGGCCCGGCCTGCCCGAACGCTTCCGGTGCGGACTGGCCGCCCTTGAGGTCGGCGTACAGGACGGCGATCCCGGAGCGCTTCATCGCGGCGAGTATGATCTGCCCGGCGGTGGACTTGCCCGCGCCGGTGGTGCCGAACAGCAGCAGGCGCTGCGCGGAACCGGACGCCGGGTCGTACAGGCGTAGCAGGGAGGGCCGGCCGTTGTGGTAGCGGCCGATCCAGATGCGGCCGCGGGCGTCCATGACCAGCATCTCGGGGCCCGCGAGGATGACGCGGGCGAGCGGGTCGTGCGGGTAGATGGTGACCAGGGCCTTGGTGCCCATGACGCTGGTCTCCACCGCGAGCCGGTTGACGTCCGCGATGTTCAGCGCCGCGGCGAGGCGCTGCGGGTGGTAGGTGATGATGTCGCCGGGCTCGGCCGCTTCCACAGTCAGCTCGTAGATCCTGCTCATGCGGGGAGCTCCTTGGTCTCCTCGTCGGGGATGTCGACGGTGCGGATCGCGGTGATGACCGTGGAGGGCATTCCCTTGGGGGCGATGAGCTTCTCCCACGCCGTGTAGAGGTCCATGGCCTCCTCGGGGGCCTGGCCGACGGTCAGCCGCCGCACCCCTGAGCCCTGGCGGGGCACGGGGGTAATGACGATCTCGTCCTCGGGCCAGTTGATGGCTGCGGACAGCTCCAGCAGGTCGATCTTCGGGACCGGCTTGCCGGGCAGCGTGGAGCGGATGACGGCGGTCATCGACTGCTCACCGGTGCGTTCGATCTGCTCCAGCACCGTGTTCGGGGCGGCGCCGCCCTCGATGGCGACGTGCTGCGCCCAGAACACGGCCTGCGGGTGCTGCGGCCCGGCCTGGACGTCGTCCTGGACCAGGAGCTCGCGGGTCTGCTCGATCGCCTCGGGGGTGAGGGACTTCTCGCGGCCGACCAGGATGCGGGCCACCCGGGCCGGGCGCACGTACAGGACGGCAGCACTCCATCCGGCGTCGGCGAGGAGCTCCCAGTACCAGTCGATACCGGGGATGATCCGCTGCGCGGTGAGCAGGACGGCCATAAAGACGGAGGGGGCCATGTAGAGGCCCATGGCGGTGTTGCCCGCGGCGTCGCGTCGCAGGGTGAGGGACCAGGCGGCGCCCCAGCCGGCGCAGCCGAGGGCGGCCAGGACAAAGGGGGCGTAGAGGTCGTGGGTGAAGGCGCCGGTGGCGAGCGCGCCGGTACCGGCCACGGTGGCGACGCGGCCGACGGCGTTGCGGGCCAGGGCGAAGCGGCCGCGCAGGGGTCCGAGGCGGATCATCGGTGAGCTCTCCTTGTCAGGGCATAGGGAAGGGCGGCGAACCCGTCGTGGGGTTCGCCGCCCTTCGTGCTCTGCGAGTGAGGTTGTTGGTCAGCTGTCGTTGCCGCGGAGGTAGTCGAGGTCGACGCGCTCGTCGATGCCCCGGCCGGTGCCGGAGGTGTGCTGGTCAGCGCAGTCGCCGGACCAGGACTGGTGCGGGTAGCAGGTGGTGCGGTCGGTGGCGGTCAGGCCGCCGCCGGCCTCCGCCTGGTCCTCGCGGCTGAGGGCGTTGAACAGCTTCCGGTCACGCATTGGCTTCTCCTCTTCAGGGTGGGCGGGTCAGCGGTTGCTGTAGAAGGTGCGGTCGGCCATCTCGATGCCGTCGGGCATGTTGCTGGCGGCGTCCGCGACGGCGCCGTAGTCAGCGATATGCCCGTCGGCGGTCTCGTGGAAGAGCGCGCTCATCTCCTCGCACTCCACGGCCATGGCTTCGGCTTCGTCCTTGCAAGACCGCATCACGGTCGCCGCTTCGCGGTGCTCGTTGACGGTGGACTGGTCGACAGCCTTGGACGCGGCGAGGTCGGCAAGCTTGTCGACCGACTTCGCGCAGTCCTCCACGTACTTGAAGGTGGAGCGGACCTGGTTGGACAAGCCCGCCATGGTGGCACTAGCTGCGGTCAGCTGCGCGACGACAATGCCGAAGCGCACGGCGCCGACGATGGCGGAGCCGGTCGCCCGGAGAGCGCCGCCGATGACGGGTACAAGGTCGGACACGATGGGTTCTCCTATTCGACGTGGTAGTCGCGCTCGGCGGGGGCGGCGTGGCCGTGGTCGCGGGTGACGTCGGCGAGCGGCTTGTGGCGGCGCTCGGCGTTCTCACCGGCGGTGCGGATGGACTCGGAGGCAGCGGGCAGCTTCTCCGCCAGGGCCTCGGCCTTCGCCTTCACGCTGACGGCCTTCTCCGCGAGGATCAGGACCCAGCCCTCCAGGACGCCGGGCACCTTGAGTTCAACGATCTTCGTGTGAAGGGCCTCCAGCCGCGTCATCATCGTCTCGCAGCCGTCCGCGGCGGCGCGGGCCTCATCGACGCCCGCCATGATCTCCTCGGCCATGTCGGCGTCGGATTCGATGACGTCGTAGATCGTCAGGTCACTGTCCGCGTACTGGGTGCTCGGTGCCTTCGTCGGGACGGGCACGGTCACTACAGATCCTCCCTTTCGTGCTGCGGGAATCGCTCCGGCCGGGACCCCGGCCCTGCGTCGCGCCTCGCGCTGGCGTGCCTCCCAAACCTGGCCGCCGGCCTGTTCGACGGTGATGGTCGTGCCCTCGGCGTAGCCCCAGCCCGAGGGCGGGCCGAACCCCCCGGCCGGTGCCGATGCCGGGTCCGGTCCAGCCGTCGTGGCCGAGCTGGTGGAGCTGGACGGATCCGGGTCCGACCGCCCGGAACGACGCGCTCCCGCCCGCTCCCACCAGCCGCGGAGCGAACGGCGCTGGTCGCCCTTCTTCTTGGAGGCCGGGCCGGTCGGCGTCGGCCTGGTCGTGCCCGTGCTGCCGGTGGGACCGGCGGCCGGGCCCGGTCCGGGCTTCCGCGGCTTCTTGGTGAGGCGGACCTTCTTGCGCAGATTCACCGGCGGCCTCGGCGTCGTACCCGCGGGCGCGCCCGGCCCCGGCGTCCGGGGCTTCTTGGTGAGCTTGACCTTCTTGCGGAGGTTCACCTTCGGGCCCTTGCCGGCCGCCGCGGTGGTGGCGGGCTTGGGCTTCTTCGTCAGGTCAACCTTCGGCGTCGCCGTGCCGCTCGGTGCGGCCGTGCTGGGCTTGGGCTTCTTCGTCAGGTCGACCTTCGGCGTACCTGGCGTCGCCGTCCCGGCCGGGGCCGGCGTCTTCTTCCCCTTCTTCTTGCCCTTGGGGAACGTGGTCAGGACCGGCGTGAGCTGCTTGCGGCGCTTGTTCAGCCGCCGCTCCGATTCCGCCGCGATGGCCGCCGGGAGAGTGACCCTCGCCGCGCCCTTGCGCTTCGGGGAGCCGCCGGCACCCGACTTCCGCCTGCCCTTCTTGCCCTTGCCCTTGCGGCTCGTGGACGGAGTGGACGAGGACGGCCGCTTGCGGCCCGGCTTCGGACCCGTTCCGGCCGGGCCGGGCTTGGTGCCGGATGAGCCGGGCTTCGTACCCGTTCCCTTCCCCGAGCCCGGCTTCGTGCCGCTGCCGGTGCCGGGCTTCGTGCCCGTGCCTGTTCCCTTGCCCGTGCCGGGCTTGGTCCCGGCCGGGCTCGATCCGGTCCCGCGGCCCGGCTTCGAGCCGGAGGACGGTGTGGTGCCGCCGCCCCCGCCGGACTTGCCGGAAGTGCCGGTGCCGCTCTTCGGCTTGGGGCCGTTGCGGATCCGGTCGGCGGCCCGGTCGCGGACGGCTCCGGAGAGGCTTCCCGAGTGGTTCCTGGTGCCGGTTGTCGGGCTCATTCCGCCCCCAACTCCAGGCATTCCAGGACCCTTTGCCCTGGAGGACTCCAGGGCGCCTCTGCGGCCTCCACCGCCGCCTCCACGCCCGCCGATGCCCAGCGAGGGCGTACGGCCACCAGAGGCCCCGCCAGGACCCTTGGTGGGCGCCTTGGATCCGGAGGCGCCCGGCGACTTGGAACCGCTGGGGGACCGGAACGTGCTGGGCGGGGAGTTCTTTCCGGAGTTGGTCCGGCCTCCTCCGCCGCCCGCCGTGCGGGTGCTGCGGCCGAATTCCGGGCCGGGCTGCAAGCGGCCTTTCTGGCGTGCCGTTTCCAGTCCGATGGCGGCTTTATCGGCTGCCGCCTGCCGCTTATCTGCAATGGCTCGATGATGTTCGTGGCGGGCTTTCAGATAAGCGGCGGCATTCCATGCACCGCGCATTGCGGCGACGGTAATACCGGCCATCATCACCACGGACATGGCGGCGATTCCCTGCCCTTGCGGGCTGTCCGGAATTCCGGGGTCGGCGTGTGCGGCCGTGGTGTCGGCGCCACCGCCGACGTCGGAATTCCCCGCGACCAGCAGGGAGGGCGGGGGCGCCAGGGTGGGCAGGGCGGTCAGGGCGGGGGTGACGGCCCCGGGGGCCGGCGGGGCGCTGCCCACCGGCCCCGGGATCGTCAGCCCGCCGGGGAAGTCGAAGACGGTCCCCCCGGCGTCGTCGTCGGCCATCGGCCGTCTCCTTCGGTCAGTCACTCCGGGTCACGGATCCGGGGGCCTCACGCGCGCTTATAGGCGCGCATGACGGAGCCCCCGGATTCACGGAGTGAGGCGGTGATGATGAGCGGTGATGAGCGCGGAGCGTTACGACGAGGCGGGCCGGCCCTGCTGCTCCGTGGTCCAGCCCCGGAGCAGCACGACCAGGTCGGCCCACGCCTTGTCGTCGGTGCCCGCCAGGAGTCGGGCCAGGTCCCACAGCGCGGTGGCCCGCGCCTTGTTCGTGGTGGTCTCCGCCAGGCGCTTGTTCCAGCGCTTCGTCTGACCCTTGGAAAGGTGGCCGGACACTTATCAGGCCCTCTTTTCCAGGAAGTCCAGGAAAGTGCTCTGACCGCCGTCCGTGCCGGTCTCCTGCACCACTCCCTTCCCATCGCCACCCGGCTCAGCCAGGGCGCTGGTGAGGCCGTTGAGGCACCCGGCGGCGTTGACCGCGCGGGCGGTCGCCAGGCCCTTCTTGTGGACCTTCTCCAGCTCCTTCTTCTCCGCCTTCTTCTCACGCCTGGCGGGCAGTTCGACATAGCGCCGCTGATATTCGGCGTCGAGCCTTCCGGCGTGGTTCACCGCGTCCCGCAGGTCCTTTTCGAGCTGCGCCAGCGGACGGGAAGCGAGAAAGGCCCGGACTCGGGCCTCGAAGGGCTTGTCCCCGTCGAACTGGATGTTCTCCAGGTCGGCCCGGTACTCGCCGAGCAGGGCCCTGACCTCGTCGGCCATCTGCCGCAGCCGCTCGCGCTGCTGGGCGGCGTAGACGGCGGTGCCGCCGGGCTTCATCAGATGGTCCGAGGTCCACCGGTTGCTGTTCTCGGGCATGGCAGAAGACCTCCAGGTCTCGGGGTGGGGAGAGGGGGAAGGGGTCGTGGGTCCGTGTCCCCGAGGCGTGCGTGCGGGGCCGGGTGGTGCTCGGTTCGGGCGGGCGGTCCGCGCCCCCGCTCCGGGAGGGTGCGGACCGCGGGCCTGCCGGCCGTGGCCGTCACCGGTCCGCGCTCACGCTCGGGGGAGCGTGAGCGCGGACCGGGGGCGACCATGAGCGGCAGGAAAGCTGAGCGCCGATGGGCGCTCAGGTCCAGCGCAGAGCGTGCTGGGCGCTCAGGCGTTGACGGGGACGCTCGCCCCGGCGCTCACGCTCGCGCTCGCCGGGGCGCTCGGGGTGCCCTCCTCGACCTGAGCGCGCAGGCGCTGGGCGGTCGGGCGGGAGACCGGCTCGTCGGACAGACCCGCAGCGGTGAGCGCGTCGCGGATCTCCGTCCACTCCGGACGGCGCCCGAGCTCGGTGTAGAGGAGACGGATGCGGTCGTGGCGGCGCTCGGTAAGCGCGTCCCGCTCGCTGTGGGTTCGGCCGCCCTCCGCTCGGTGAGCGTCCTCGTCCTCCACCGGACGCTCGCCCTCCTGAGCGCCCCGGGTGAGCGCCGGGCGCTCGCGCTCGCCCTCACCGCCGCCGGAGGTGAGCGCGCTCACCTTGGGGTGAGCGCCGCCCGATTCCGGGTGAGCGTCGGCGCTCACATCCGCGCGCTCGACGGTGTGAGCGTCCTCGGGGGTGAGCGCGTCTGCGAGCGCGGCGGGCGCGATGTCGAGCTTGAGCGCCATCCGCTTGTCCAGCGGCGCCTTCCACCGCCACAGCCAGCCGTACTCCTCCTTCAGCTGCGCCCGCAGATAGGTCCGCTCCTGGAGCCGGGTGAGCGCCTCCGCGTAGGAGGTGATCTCCCACAGGATCATCCGGCGGCGAAGCCGGGCGGTGGGGATCGGGGCGAGGATCCAGCGCGAGCGCCGCACCGTCTCCATCCGCTTCTTGCCCGTGACCGCGCCGATCTTCGTGGCGTACACGTGCGAGGCGATCTCGGAGAACACCACCCACAGCAGGGTGAGGGCGGCGTGCCCGATGCGGCCCGCCGCGGAATCCGAGGCGTTCCAGTTCAGGTACACGGTCACCGCCGTGAGCACCCGGGGCACCCAGCGGATCCAGCGGAGCTCCATCCCCATACGGATCAGAACCAGGTTGGCGCCGGTGAACGCGGGGATGGCAACGTCGACGCCGACCGGCAGCAGCCAGGGCCACTCCCAGCCCCACCCGGCGGCCTTGGTCTCCAGGGCGGTGTAGGAGGAGAGCAGGCCGAGGGTGGAGACGACCGCGGCCGCCAGGACGATCCCGGCGACCAAGAGCAACTCCTGCCCGGACAGCGGCGGGACCCCGCCGACGGGCCGGGCCTCGTCGCAGATCCTGCGCCGGGTGGCGCGGGACTCAGCCCGGATCTCCCGGCGGCGGGCCCGCTGCACGGTGCGCTGCGTGGCCGCCTCGAGGACCCGCTCGGCCTCGGCCAGGACCTGCGCGGCGGCGGCCTGGTCCGTCGTGGCCTTGGCCGTCGCCTCCCGGGCCGTCTTCGCGTCCGTCTCGGCCTGCTCCCGCAGCCTGCGGACGTCCTTGTCGGTGGCAGCCCGCAGATCCTCAGCGGACCTGCGGGCGTCGGCAAGTGCGCGCTCGGCGTCGGCGCGAAGGCCAGCGGCCATCTTCTCCGCCCCGGCCCGCACCTGCGCGGCCTGCTCGTCCGCGCTCGTACGCGTCCGCTCCGCATCGGTGCGGGCCCGCTCCAGGAGCTCCTCGGCGTCCTGGGCCGCCCGCGTGCGGGTGTCAGCGGCGGTGCACTCGGCCTCGGCCAGGAGCTCGGTGCGCTTGTCCGTCGCGTCGGCGAGGACTTGCGCTGCCTCCCGGCCGGCCTCCGTACGGGCCTGCTCGGCGTCGGCGGCCGCCGTGTTCACGGCTTCCTGCGCCCGGCGCTGCGCGTCGGCCAGGACCTCCTCGGCCTTCCCGGACGCGGTGGTGGTGAGGGCCTCGGCGGCGCCGCGGGCGGCGGCGAGCAGCTGCTCGGCCGCCGCCTCGGCGTCGGTTCGGACCTGCTGGGCGTCGCCGGCCGCGGTGGTCGCGGCGTCCTTGCGGAGCTGGTCGGCGGCCGTGACGGCGTCGGCCAGGAGCTCGTCGGCCTTGCCGGTCGCCTCGGTAGTGAGGGCCTCGGCCTTCTCGCGGGCAGCGACAAGCAGCTGGTCCGCCGTGGTCTCGGCGTCCTTGCGGGCCCGCTCTGCGGCAGTGGCAGCCTCGGCCAGGAGGCGGGACTGCTCAGCGGTCGCCTCCGCGGTGAGGGTGGCCGCCTCCGTTCGGGCGCCGTCCAGCAGTTCGGCGGCGCGGGCCTCGCCTTCGGCGAGGATCCGGGCGGCGTCGGCGGCGGCCTGGTCGCGGAGGTCGGCGGCGCGATCGGCGGCGTCGGCCAGGACCGGGTCAGCCTCCTCGTGTACCAGCACCAGCGGCATGGTGTCCTCCGTGGCGGCCTGGGCGGGGATCGAAGCCTCGGTGGCGGTGGTCTTGGCGGCGCGTCCGGCGCCGCGGGGCTTGGCAGGCGGGGCGGGCTTGCGCCTGCGCCGGGCGGTGGTGTTGGCCACGGGGGTGTCCTCTCTTACTCCGGCGCCTCGTGCAGGAGGCCACCGCGGGTCGGCGTCGGTCGGTAGGGTCAGGACCAGGCCCTCCGGGGCCCCGGCAGCGTCAATGCCGGGGACTCGGAGGGCCGTCTGCGTGCAGCAGGCCGTCAGGGGCGGGCGGGCAGCGCGCTGCTGTCCTTGCCGAGGTGCTGGCGCAGCCAGGCAACGGCGGCCGGGGTCATCGCCCCGGTGTCCGTCTCGCTGAGCGGCGCGGTGTCGATGTCGTGCATCGCGTCGGTGGCCGGGAGCAGCCGCATGTAGTCGGGGTCGATCCCGGCGCGGGCTCGGTTGGCGCTCAGCTCGACCAGGTCGTAGAGGACCTTGCCGGTGTCGGCGTGGATCCAGGACCGCTCCACCCGGCCGACGAAGGTGTTGCCGGGCTTGCCGAGCCAGAACTTCTCGACGTCGCGGAACACGACGAAGTCGCCCTTGGTGTAGGTGACCTTCGGCTGTACGGCCTGCGTCTGGGGCTGGGTCATGTGCTCTCCTCACTCGCGTACACCGGCTCCGAAGGCCGGTGGATCCGGACTGCCCGGCTCCCAGTCACCGCCCGTCCCGGCCGCCGGGGTTCGGCGGTCGGGACGGGCGGATCAGGCAGCCGTCAGACCGCGGCGCGGGGGCGGTGCGGGGCGATGATCTGACCGTCCGGGAGCAGCTCGCCGGTGTCCTCGAACACCAGGACGGAGTTGCAGAGGAGCGACCAGCCCTGTTCGGGGTGGGAGGCGATGGTGCGCGCGGCCTCACGGTCGGGGCTGTCGGCGGTCGGGCAGGTCGGGGTGTGCGTGCAGAGCGAGGCCGGCAGCCGGCTGTTCCCGGCGGCCGTAACGGTGCTGAGCTGGATGCTGGTACGCATGGGCTCTCCTGTGGGGGTGCGGGCCCGAGACTCTCCCGGGCTGGAGGCGTGCGAAAGGCCGGCCGCCCGTCGTGCGGGCGGCCGACCGGTGTTGGTGCTGTGGGGCGGGCGGAAAGTTGGTGGGCGCTCCCGTCCTGCGGGAGCGCTCGCCGTTGCTCTGTCTCAGTGGCCGGGGCCGGCGGTCCACTGGTCCGGGACGGTCCAGCCCGCGCGGAGCGGGATCGTGCCGCGCTCCCGCTCCGTCGAGGCCGGCTCGGTCTTGGCGGCGGGCTTCGGCGAGGCGATCCGGGGCAGCACGATGCGGGGACGGCTCTTCATGGCGAACTCCGATCAGGGAAGCGGCAAGGCGGTGGAGCGGGACACCGGGTGATCAGCTCCTGCCGCGCCGGGCGAAGGGCGGGTGGATGTCGGTGACGTGGTGGCCTGCGTCCCAGGCGGCCGCCGCAGTGAGCACGGCGGCCGCCAGGAGCGCCTGGGTGAGGGGGTGGGTCAGGCCGCGCGCGGCGATCGCCCGTACCGCGTGGTGCTGGGCGGTACGGGCGGCCGGTATGTGCACGCGGGTTCTACTCGTTCTCGGGCTGCGGCTGCGGCGGCGTCCCGCAGGTGCAGGTCTCGTGCCGGACCGACTGGTACGGCTTGCCGTCTGCGCCAACCGAGTTAACGGTGACCAGGGTCGGCGGGTGGCCACAGCCGCTCACCGGAGCGTGCCCCTCGCGCTCGTCGGCACGGCGGGAACGGCGGCGGCCGGGCAGTGGCAGGTCCAGTAGCCGCACAGGCTGCAGGCGTCATCCGCCGCTCGGACCGGCAGGTTGAAGGTGAGCAGCGGGGGCCGGATGTAGCCCATCTCGGCGAGGGTGCGCCGGGCGCGGCGCCCGTCGGGGATCCGGGCGTCGTCCCGCTCGGCCATCCTGAGCAAGAGGGTGCCGACCTGGTGGAGTGAGTCGGTCTCGTCCCGCTCGAAGCCGCGCTCGTCGTCCCTGCGCTCGATGTCATCGATCTTTCCGCCGCGGGGGGTCAGGGTGGTGGTCATGCCGCGACCTCCCAGCCGCTACGGGCGCGACGGGCGGTGCGCACCACAGCCAACTTGGCGGCGAGCTCGGCGATCCGCTCGTTCTGCTGCCGCAGGAGTGCGGCCTGGTGCGGCATGCCACCGCTCCGGGTCGGCATCCTGCGGGCCTCGCGGTTCAGCTTCACGGCGAGGTCCGTGAGCTTGTTCCACTCCTGGTCGCTGGCCTCGTCGTCGGTGATGGCGGCGGCCAGGCGCTGGGCCTGGAGTTCGCGGAGGGCGACCAGCTCGCAGCCGGAACGGCCACCGCGGACCAGGTCGTCGACGCGGTCGTTGCCGTCGCCGTCGCGCAGGGCCAGCTCCTCGCAGGCCGTGCGGACGGGGCAGCCGTGGCAGAAGCGGATCGCCTCGGCGCGCTGTGCCTGCCAGGTGGCCGGCGGCTCACCGTCGGCACGGAAGAAGAGGTCGGTGTCGGCCTGGGCGCACTTGGCGCCGGCGTCGATCGCGGCCTGGAGTACCGGGCGCCGCATCCGGCGGGCCTGAGTGGATGTCATCCTGTGCATGTGCGTCTTCCCTTTCCGGAGGGGGACTGCAAAGACGAACCCCCGGGGGCCAAAGCCCGGGGGTTCGTCGTGCTCTGACTGCTTTGCGAGCAGCCACCGCCACCCGCACCTCGCGGGTGGCGGCGACTGTGGGCGATCCTCGGATTCAGCGGCGTTCGATCTCCGCCTGTACCTGCCGAGCCTCGGCCACGGGCCACGACCGAATCAGCCGATCCAGGCCGGACTTGTCACCGCGGGCGGCCAGGGCCAGCACCTGGTCCGCCCGCTGGTGCACCACCGAGCCCTCACCACTGATCTGCTTGTACGCCTGCGCGGCCGCCTGGCGCGCCAGACCGTTGAAGACGTCCTCGACCTGCTTTTCCCAGCTCATCTGCGATCTCCTTCGGTTGTGGCTGTCGTACGAGCAGCCACGGCCCCGGCAGCCCCTACTGCGGGGCGGCCGGGGCCGTGGTCGTTCGTCTCGGGGTGCGGGTCAGGCCGCGAGTGCGGACCTGCGGCAGCGGACGGTGTACGCGGCGGCGTTCTCGCCCGGGGTCGGGGCGGGCAGCGCGGCCGTGACCGCAGCCACCAGGGCGGTGTGCTTGGGCTGGTCTGCCGAGGTCAGGGGGCGGCGCCAGATCGTAGCCAGGTGGGTGTAGGCGGCGCGGGTGATGTGCTCCTCCAAGGCGTCGCCCGCGCACCGGTGCTGGTCGGCGTCGGCCAGCGCGTGAAGGACGCCCGTGGCCAGGGCGCGAACTGAGCGCCGGTCCCCGGCGGTCTGGGGGATCGTGGCCAACGGGGCGCCGGCGGGTCCGTCGACGGCCCGGCCGCGGGTGGTGGGGATCGCGTCGGCGGGAACCGTGCGGGCGGCGTCGGCCTGGCGGGCGGCGGGCACCACACGCTCCCACTGGGCGCGCCGGTCGGCGGGGCGCTCCTGGGGCTGGCTGGCCTTGAGGGTCTGGACGGTGGCGCGGCGGTGGCGGGTGACGTCGACGGCGAGCCGCTCCTCGCGGGCCCAGTCGCTGTACTGAAGGCGCCAGGCGTAGTCGGTGATGTCCACGTCGACTAAGCGGTTGCTGGAGCTGCAGCGGATCGCGGCGGCGACGCCAGCCTTGCCGGTGTGGTGCGGGACCGTCTTGAGCAGGTAGGTGCCGCGGTGGGGGGTCACGGCCACCCAGGTGCCGCAGCCAGGGCACACGAGCGAGATGCGGCGGGTCTGCGTGGTTTTCACAGGCCGCATGTCGATGTGACCGGGCGACAGGGTGGAGAGGGCGATCGCGTCGAGGGGGCTGACGCGGGAGGTACGGGTGCGGCCCTTACGCTTAGCGGCCTTGGGCATGGCGAGCTCAGGCATGGCGACTCCTCGGCAGGAAGAGAGAGGGGGGGTGTTCGCGGGGCGGATGCTCTCTCCACCCACCAGGTCCACGGACCAACAGCCCGGATCCCGGCGGATAGACAGCGCATCAGCGCTGAGGTCGTACAGCAGTCCTGCCGGCCGGGGGGTTTGGTTGCGCTACCGCCTCCGACCACCTGCCCGCTCCAAAGAGGCGAGCTGCAGGACGATGATCTGGGCGCTTGACAAGCAGATATAGCGAACGCAACCGAGTGATTTAGCGCCCTAAACTTCTCGACCACCGAAACCATAGGTCTCGTCACGGCGCGCGTCAACCATCTTGAACCCGTGCGGTTTAATGGGGTAAACATGACCCTACGAAGGGAGGCACGTATGGAAGCGCACGATGTGGCTCTAGCCGGGCTGAGAGACCAGCTTGATACGGCTTTCGACGTCGCCTTGTCCCAGCTGAAGGAGCTCCCTGACCCTCTGGAGCGCGCGAAGCTCGCGCATGGTCTCGCCAGCCGGGTGCAGGACTACGGCAACGAGTTTCAGGCGGTCCGCAACGAGGCAATGAACGAGACACTGCGTGTGGGCCGGTTGAACAGCACACAGCTTGCGTCCGAACTCGGCATCAGCAAGGGACGCGTAAGCCAGCTCGCCAAGGGAGCTCCACCGGAGAGGCTCTTCCTGGGCTCAGGCAAGGTCATCGTGGCGCTGGCCGAGAAGCTGGAAGACAGCAACGACAAGGACGGTAAGAAGAAGGCCATCCAGGGCCCGGTGATCGCTACTGAGGACGTCCAGACCTACGAGCGTCTGCGGGAGCTGGCCGAAGAGGTCGGCTTGGAAGTCAGCTTCGAGCGGATCCCGCTCGGCGGCAATGTCCGGCTCAACCGCAACAACCTCGTGGTCATCTGCGGCCCTCGGCTGTCTCCCCTCATCGAACAGATCCTCGAAGGTGATCCCCACCTGCGGTTCGGCAAAGATGATGACGGCTGGTACCTCACTGACCGCAACACCGGCCAGGTCTACCGCTCACCGATGGACCGGGGCGAGAACAGCGACATCGCCTACTTCGGTCGGCTCCCGCGCCCCGACGGCAAGGGAACCTTCCTTTATGTTGCTGGCATCCACGCGCGCGGCTCCGGTGGCGTCGTCCACTGGCTCAACCAAGAACTGGCCACAGTGCACCGCGAACTCAAGGCGCGACGGTTCTCGACCCTCATCTCCAGCCGCTTTGACCCGGAGACCCTGGAGACCGTCGCGAGCGAGCAAATCACGCCGTTCTACCGCCCAGAAGGGGCCTGAAGTGCAGGTATCCATGGCTTCGACCCAAGGTGTGGGCGCCGCGAACGAGGACACTGTCCACGTCAGCCCTACCGGGGTCGTCGTGCTGGACGGCCTGTCCGCACCCAAGGACCTGCCCATGGGGTGCATCCATGGCACCCCATGGTTCGTGCGGCAGCTCGGCGTGTGCTTGATCAACCTGATCGGTGACGACGCGGTGTCGCTGCGCGACGCGCTGCGAAGCGCTATCTCCGAGGTCAATGACCTCCATCGTGACACCTGCGCATTGGACCAGGAGGCCGTCCCGGCATCGACCGTCGTGATGATCCGTGAGCGGGGGGAAGTCCTCGACTACCTCGTGCTCTCCGACAACGTGCTGGTGCTTGACCTCAGTAACGAGGGCATCCGGACCGTCACCGACAAGCGAGTCGAAGAGGTGGCGGGCGAGGAGATGGAGGCCGCGCTCCAAGGGCCCACGGGCACTCCCGAGCACGCCGCGCGTGTCTCCGCGCTCGTCACCGTCCAACGGCGCCTTCGGAACCGGCCCGGCGGTTACTGGGTCGCGGCAACCGACCCGGCTGCGGCCGACGAGGCGATTGCCGGGAGCGTCGACCTTTCCCAGGTCCGTCAGGCCGCTCTGCTCACGGACGGCGCGAGTCGACTCGTTGACAGCTTCGGCGCTCTAAGCTGGGAGCAACTCCTCGATCTGCTGCGCGTCGAGGGGCCGGCGGCCCTAATCGCGCGCACTCGGGAAGTCGAGCTTGCTGACCCGGCGGGCGAGCGCTGGCCGCGGTTCAAGCGATCCGATGACGCAACCGTGGCGTACGCGCGCATCGGTCGGCCCGTTTCTCTCTCCTCTGGAGGCCAGCGCCTGGAACGCGGGCGCCGTACTGGTTCTTCATGGGGTGCGGGAGAACGCTCCGACGGACACACCGCCGCCGTCGTCCCTGCCCCGCAGAACGTTGCTGTGGCACTGGGGGTGGAAGCTGGCGACGACGTCATCCGGCGAACCCGCGTCTACCGTGACCGGCACGGCGTTGTCGCACACTCGACCTCGTGGATCCAGCTCGAGTTCGCCCAGGCCGTGCCCGCACTCCTCCGCAACGAACGCCTGATCGGCGGCACGTCCCTTGACCTCATCGCCCAGGAAACGGGTCGGCAGGCTGTGAAGCGAACCGACGAGACCACGGCCCGCATCGCCACCGCAGAGGACGCCCAACTCCTGGAACTCCAGCCCAGTACGAACGAAGCGATCCTCGTCCTCTCCGCTAGGTTCGTCGACCGCGAAGGTCGGCCTCTGGAATACGGCGTGGATCTGGGCGCTCCCGGCCGTACACGCGTCGAAACGGCGGACCTGACGTGCTGACCTCAACTTGCACCTCGGCCATGGGCGGGGACGTGCCGCACAAATCACGTGTCGTTCTGATGGCGGGGATGCCGGGCGCCGGCAAGACGACATTGGCAAGAGCCCTCGTAGCCGCAGGGTTCACACGGCTGTGTCCTGATGAGGAGATGTTCCGTCGCTATGGCCGGTACGGCGTCGACTTCCCGAGGGGGCAATTCCGAGTTCGGGAAGCTCCCGTTCTTGAAGATGTCGCTGGTGAACTCCGAGGACTGGTGGAGGCCGGCGACGACGTCGTGGTCGACCACGGCTTCTGGACACCAGAAGAGCGGGCCGAATGGCAAGCTCTCGTCGTAGGGGCTAGTGGCGTCCCCACCCTGGTGTACCTGCCGGTGCCGCATGAAGTGCGATGGTCACGAATCCGGGAGCGGAACCAGCTCGCTGATGTCGACGCCAATTCCATCGAGTTCAGCGAGCAAGACCTGCTGCGCTTCGCCACGCGCTTCCATCCTCCGACTGAGGATGAGCCGCATGTTGTATATGACGAGCGACCCAAAGCCCTGCTTGCCCAGCTCCGCGACCGCCTGCCTTCCGCGGAGGAAGGCCGACAGTGACCAGCCTTCAAAACGATCGGGCTTATCTGATCAACTCTCTCGGATCGCGTCTCCCGTTCGACGGACACCGCAATTCGAGCACGCCGCGCTTCCTCCATACATCCATGTCGTCACAGGAGGTTAGGGTGATCACAGATGTGACCGATAGCAGCAAAGAGTCCCCCATGACCGGGCACGGCCTTGGAGGACTCCTGGACGGGATTCCCGTCCGCACGATGCACCTGATGGGAGGTTATCGCGGGATGCAGCGTACCCGCGCGCGGGAACTCCACCGTGCAACACGCCGTTTACAGCCGTGATCGCTTTCACCGTTCAGGCGTGCGGGCACGCCGACTCCGCCTCTGTTGTTGAGGGGGTCGGCGTGACGTAACCGTCATGGCCGCGCTGCTTCGGCGGACTAACCATCCGCTCGGCCGCGCCAGCCGCGTCCTGACCGGACTCACCGTCCAGGGCAAGGCTCAGTCCCGGTCACTACCCGGTCCTGAGCTTCGGCTCATCGAGCCAGATCTACCCAACCGCACCAAAGGCCACTAACCACGGCCACCACAGCCGCGCAGCACCCGCTGTGCGTGTCCTGCAGGACCCCCACCACAGGGGCTCGGCAGTCCCACCGAGACGAGAGGAGCAATCTCCCCCTGCCGTTCGGTGTCTGCCCCGCTTCGCGAAGAAGGGGGCTGCACCCTCATCCACTCGCCGGCCGTCCCGTGTGAACGGGGTGGTCCGACTCGCATATGGAAGTAGGTGTCTTCGCCATAGTGCCCGATCTGGTGTCCCTTGAAAAGTCGAGCGCCGTCCGTTTCGGTACGATCCAGCCGTTTCGCGCGTTTCACGTGACGGACCAAACGTCCGCGATCCGCCCCTTCGCGCCTTTTAGTCAGGAAGAGGGTCTTCCTGTACGAAGTCACAACCCGGCCGCGTCTGTCCGGTCGGTGTCCACCCGCGTCCGCGACAACTTCGTCGGTGGCGTCTTCGAAGGGGCCGTCCCGTGTGACGGGATGCGATCCGAGGTTTCTGTCCGCCGTGCGGGAGCGCTGGGAGCAATCGGGGTTCGACGGTCTCTGTCCACAGGGCGGCCGGTCCAGGCTGCCGAGGTGATCCCTTCTCGCGCCGCTGTGCCCCGCCCTCGCTTTGCCCCCAAGGGGGGTGTCCGGTTTGGCTGGTACACCACGGCCATGACCGCCTGCACCGCCCTGTCCGCCCCGGCGCCTCTCGACGTCCGCGCTTCCTCGGTGACGCTCGTCGGGGGTGCTCGATGAGCGCCGCGGCGGCGTCGGCCGTCGTGCTGTCGCGCTCCCGCAAGGTGTCCGCTGGCGGGTCATCACGCCGTCGGCTTCGGTCGGTCCCGGCGCAAGCCGGTCCGGTGCCGGAGCGGGTGGCGGGTCATCCGCTGTCGCTCGGTCCTGACGCTCGCGCCCGTCTTGGTGGCGCGGTGCGCTCGCTGCTGGACCTGGCCGGCCTGGACGGCGCGCCGGACGCGGTGCGCCTGGCGGTACTGGTACTGGCGTCGCGGACGCCGTCGGAGACCGGGAAGGTGGAGATCCGCACCTCCGAGTTGGGACGGTGGCTCGGACTGTCCGCGTCGCACACGGCCTCCAGCGTGGTGCCGGAGTTGCGCCGCTCGGGCGTGGTGTCGGTGGAGACCGCAGAGGGCGAGTACCTCCAGGACGCCGGCCTGAAGTGCCGGGTGCTGCCGCTGTGGGCAGCACAGGACGTGGCCGGGCACCCGCTGAACCTGGCGAAGAAGGAGTACGCCACCTTGTGGCGGCTGCTGCAGGCCGTGATGGGACCGGGCTGGACGCACCGGGACGGCTCGGTGACCCCGGCCGGGCTGATCGGTACACGTACCGGTCGTGCCGCGGCGACGGACCGCCTCGCGCTGCTGCTCCTGGTCCTGGAGGCGCAGGAGACCGGGCGGGTTCGGCAGGTCGGCGGGACGGTGGACACGAAGCGCGGCCGGGCTGCTGCGACGCTGGCTCGGCTGCTGGGCTGCACGGCGTCGGCGGGGGAGCGGGTGCTGGAGCGCCTGGAGGACCGTGAGCTGGTGCTCCGTGTCCGTCTGCGCACGGGCTCGGGCCTGGCGAACCGGTCGCGGCTGATGGTGCCGGCGGTCGCTGCCGCGCACGGCCGTACCGCCGCCGACGACGTCCAGGAGGGCCGCTCGAAGGCTCCGAAGCCCGAGTTTTCAGACCCCGACGTTGCGGCAAGGCCTGGTGAGCCGTCGAAGCTGGGGACGGAATCGCAGGTCAGCAGCGTGCCGATGACGGATGAGGCTGATGTGGCAGACCCCGACGTTGCGGCAACCCTTCACACTGACCACCCTCACCTGGGTACTTCCGGCGGTTCTCTGCAGCTCTCTGGTGGCTTTTCCGGCGAAGGCCGTGGGGCGGAATGCCGTCGGCCGGAGCGCGCGCACGTACGCGAGGACGAGCCCGCCGATGGCGAGACCGCCGCTGCCGCGACCGGGTCGCCGGTGGCCGGGGGCGGCCCGCTGCGCGGGGAAAAGCCGAGGGTGTCCCCGGTCGATGAGCGGGTTGGGCAGCGCGCTGCCGGGGCTGGGGTTGGTGGCCAGCCGAAGGTCGTGGGGTGGGAAAAGGCGCAGCAGCAGAGGCGGGTGGGCCTTCCGGCTGATCTTCGTCTGCGGGTGGCTCTGGGGCCGGTTTTATGGCTGTGGGAGCGTCTGTCCGGCTGGCAGCAGGACCAGGTGGAGGCAGCCACGAAGGCGGAGCTGGCGCAGATGGCGGGGCTGGGAGTGGCGCCGGAGGGTGCGCCGCGGCTGCTGGCCGACCGGCTCACCGACCGGCTGGAGGAGACTGGCGGCGAGGCTCTGGTCACGGGCCCGTACGGGTGGCTGATCCGCCGGGGTCTGGTGCAGCGGCCGGCCTGCTCGCACCGGCGCTGCGACGACGGGATCCGGCTGGACTCCGGCGAGGACTGCGAGAACTGCGCCAACGTGCTTCACCTGCGCCGCTCCCGCCGGGCCCGGATCGCCGCCGAGGTCGAGGCGCAGCTGCCCGGCTTAGACGAGCGTGAGCGCCGCAGGGTCCTCGAGGAGCGTCTGTGTGAGGCCGCCGCGTTGGAGGCGGAGGACCTGATGTGGCGCCGTCGGCGGGCTCGGGAGGAGCAGGACCGGCGAGCGGCTGCCCGTGCGGAGGCGGCGGCCCTGGTCGAGGCAGAGCGCCAGGCCGCGGCGGCCGCGCTGCGGGTCCTGCCGTGCGAGGACTGCGGCCAGGAGCAGGCGTCCGGGCTGTGCGAGGTGTGCGGCTACCGGCGCCGGACGGAGGCCCTGACGGTGGAGGCCGGGATGGTCGCGGCCGCCTGGTCCGCCGACCTGGACGATTCGCAGGCCGTCGCCGCCGTCGTCTTCCACGTCCGGGAAACGCTCCAGGTGGCGGCCCGGAAG
This sequence comes from Streptomyces sp. NPDC044704, assembly GCF_056433525.1. Taxonomy (NCBI): domain Bacteria; kingdom Bacillati; phylum Actinomycetota; class Actinomycetes; order Kitasatosporales; family Streptomycetaceae; genus Streptomyces; species Streptomyces sp. NPDC044704. The sequence goes on along the minus strand of NZ_JBWKGY010000034.1, from coordinate 25,138 downwards.
GCGGTGGACGATTTCCTGGGTTCGGCGGAGCCGGGTGAGCTGAATGGGGACCCGCTGGGCACCGCGTCCGTGCTGGCGTTCGGCGCGCTCCAGGCCGTGCAGGACGCGACCTCGGAGTACCGGCGCCGCGCCCTGGAGATGCTGGGCCGGACCGAGGAGGCCGAGGCTGAGGCCCAGCGCGCGTTCCGGACCGAACAGGGCCGCCACTGGTTCAAGCACAACCCGACCGGCGCGGACGCCGTCGCGGCGGCGACGAAGGCCGCCGACACGGCGAGGGAGCGCACCGCGCAGTACCTGCTGGCGACGCGGCTGGAGCAGCTGCGCGTCCGCGCCGCCGCCCGGACCGAGACGGCCGCGCCCGCGCCGTGGGTGGACCGGCTGCCCGACCTCGCCGCGCGCCCGCTGGACGGCGGCGCCACCGGGGCGGTGATCGCATGACCACGTTGTGACCCCTCGAAGGGTCTATGAGGACACGTCGAACTCCACCGGGATTATCCGCGCGAACTCGTTGTGACCCCTCGAAGGGTCTATGAGGACATGACGGCCGGGCGCCCGGTTGTGCGGTTGACCTCGTGTTGTGACCCCTCGAAGGATCTATGAGGACGCGGCGCTTCTGGGTGGACTCGACCCGCCGCATGTGTTGTGACCCCTCGAAGGGTCTATGAGGACCTGCCCTACGACCAGCGCCCCACCCGCGTCGTCGCGTTGTGACCCCTCGAAGGGTCTATGAGTACTCAAGATCCCCCGACCGGCGAAGGTTCTCGTCGCGTTGTTGTGACCCCTCGAAGGGTCTATGAGGACCGTACGCCAGACACGCGGCCACCGCCGTGCCCCACGAGTTGTGACCCCTCGAAGGGTCTATGAGGACGCCTGATGGTCTGTGCAGTCGGGTCGGCAAGCGCATGTTGTGACCCCTCGAAGGGTCTATGAGGACTCGAGCCTGCGAGTCAAGGAAGTGCGCGCCCTCCTGTTGTGACCCCTCGAAGGGTCGATGAGGACTCGAGCCTGCGAGTCAAGGAAGTGCGCGCCCTCCTGTTGTGACCCCTCGAAGGGTCGATGAGGACCGCGCCGAAGGTGCTTTTGCTCGGCCGGGTGGTCATGTTGTGACCCCTCGAAGGGTCTATGAGGACCAGATGCAGCTGCTGCTGTGGGGCGGCGGACCGGCTGTTGTGACCCCTCGAAGGGTCTATGAGGACGACCTGGCCGCCCTCGCGAGGGCCTTCGAGATCACGTTGTGACCCCTCGAAGGGTCTATGAGGACCGGTGCGCGGAGGACATGCCGCTGGATGCCCCGTCACGTTGTGACCCCTCGAAGGGTCTATGAGGACGTTCGAGACCCTGCCCGAGGCGCTCGGGATGATCGCGTTGTGACCCCTCGAAGGGTCTATGAGGACGCGCCTCGCACCTGGCCAACCCGACCGAGAACTACTCGTTGTGACCCCTCGAAGGGTCTATGAGGACCCTCGCCCCCCGCCCCCTGCCAGCCCTCAGCGGATCCGTTGTGACCCCTCGAAGGGTCTATGAGGACGGGCGAGGACCGCCTCTCGGCCTGGTCCAGGGACGGGTTGTGACCCCTCGAAGGGTCTATGAGGACCCGCGGCCCCGACGCCCAACTGGTGGTCGCTCAGCAAGTTGTGACCCCTCGAAGGGTCTATGAGGACCCGTGTTCCGGCACATCGACCGGGACCTGGACGACGAGTTGTGACCCCTCGAAGGGTCTATGAGGACGCGTCGGCCGGCTGAGGTCACCGGGCGACCACGACCGGTTGTGACCCCTCGAAGGGTCTATGAGGACCCCAGGGTAAAGCTGCAGATTACAGCGTTGTTCGTCCAGATGAGGGCCTGCATTCTGCAGTGAACCTCCGGTCGTGTCACCGAGTCCGGCGTGGCGCTGAAAGGTATCAGCGGCCCCCGTGATCCAACGGTTCGCTCCCACGGTGGGGGAACAATACGCTTCTTTCGGGTCCAGGCGCTGGATCATGTCGGTTCCCGTCCTCCTTCGCGTTGAGCGCGCAATCATGACCGTAGCGGTGGCCGTTGGTTCCTCATTGTGGTGACTAGGGCCGGGGTAGTTCCGCTTGTCTGGGAGCGGTCGGGGGGTGAGTGCCACGCGGGGTTGTCAGTGGCGGTGTCTAGGCTTCGGCCGCGTGTAGGGAGCGGCGTCAGCGGCTCCTGCGTTGACGGATGTCTATGGGTGGGGAGCGTGTGGATGAGGTTGTGCTTGGCGGTGACGACGGCTGCCTCTGAGCTGCCGTGGGAGGTGGTTCTTGCTCCGGGGCGTGGGCTTGTGTATGACGTGTTGGCTCGTCTGGCCCCCGAGTTGGGGAGGCGATTACATGGTGAGGGTCATGGTGTTCATGGAATGGTGCCGTTCGGGCATGGGGCGCCGGTGTTCGCTGCGGCTCGGCGCAGGCCTGGCCGGTATGCGGCGGGCGGGAGCGGGACGGTGGAGTTCGGCAGTCCTCTGCCGGAGGTCGTGGAGGTTCTCGCTGTCGGCTTTGGCCGGCGGGAGCTGATCGACTGGGGCGGGGTCGCACTGCGTCTGACGGGAATTACCGCGTTGAGTCCGCCGGACTATTCCTCGGGGCGGGCTGTGTTGCGGACGGTGACGCCGGTGGTGATGAAGGGTTCGGGGCGTGGTGAGGACGGGGTGCGGGCTACCCGGCAGGACTGGTTGCTGCCGGTGGATCCTGAGTGGGCCGGCTATTTTCAGGGGAATTTGCGCCGCAAGGCGGAGAGCTTGGGGATCGATCCGGGTGTGAGTTTGGAGTCCGTGACCTGGATTGGTCCGAAGCGGGGGTTTCGGGTGGGTCAGGGGGTGAAGCCCGGTGCTGCGGTGGAGGTGGAGGTGTCCGGGGCTCCGGAGACTTTGCAGGCCTTGTGGAGCTGGGGACTGGGTCAGGCCAATTCGGCTGGTTTCGGCTGGATCGCGGCATGAGCGCCTTAGGGTCCAGCCTGGAGGCGCAGTCTCGGTTGGTGCTCACCGCGCATCCGCTGCAGCGGGTCGGGGCGTACGCGATCGCTGCGCTGGCCGGCGATGACCACCCGGAGAATCTTGCATCGGCAGGGTTCGCCGAGGCGGTCGAGCAGGTCACCCAGCATGCGGTCGCTGCTGCGCTGGTCCGGGACAGCAAGGGGGCGAGTGGGTTTTGGTTGAAGGTCAGCTATTCCTTCTTTCCGAACTCGCCGATGAACCATCCGGGCAACGGCAAGAAGTCCGATGACGCGGTGCGGGATGCAATCCGTGGGTGGCGGCGTTTGCCTGTTCCCGAGTCCTGGCCGGAGGCCGGGTGTGTCTTGTGTGGCCGGCAGGCGGTCGGGTTTTTCGGGAAGGTCGATGTTGCGCTGGCGGAGAGTGAGGCCTACCGCAACAACGTGCCTCGCGGCCATGAGGGGATGGCTTTGTGTCATCCGTGCCGTGCCAGCTTCCATGCCCTGCCTTACGGCTGTCAGCTCACCGGAGGATCGTCGATCGCCGTGCACAGCTGGGACGAGCGGTTCCTGAGGCGTGCGGTAACCCGTCAGGTGGAGCGCAACTTGCCTTTGGCGGAGACGGGTGATCCTGCGCGGCGGCAGACGGAGGTGCGTGAGGTTGTCGCCCTGACCGCGTTGCGGCGCTACAGCGAGCGGGTCACCGGTGGGGCGGAGCTGCTGGTGTTCAACAACAACAACCGGGGTCAGTCGCTGGAGCGGCACGGCTTGGAGCAGTCGTTGGCCGAGTGGTTGCGGAGCACGTCGCGGGATCCCGGGTTGCGGCGCGGGTTCACCGCTTTGTTGCAGGCACATGCGACCAAGGTGGATCCGGGTGTGGTGGCCTTGGCCCGCAATGCGTTCCGGGAGCCGGAACGGATTCTTGGTAGCGGGGCGCGTCATGTGGGTCGGCTGGTGGCCGGTGGGGCCCCTGATCGTGAGCGGGTGGCCGACCTGGTTGCCGTGCTCTATTCCTTCGTCACCGAGGTAATGCTGATGAATGAGAAGGATCTGTCCGAGATCCGGGCGACTGCCGTCCGGATCGGGCAGTTGCTCGGTCAGGAGAGCTCTGGGGGCAAGCTCCGGCAGTTCCGCTCCTTGCTCAAGGATTCGCCGAAGTTGCGGCGCTGGCTCACCGATCAGGGGGTTCGGCGGGCCATCAGGCCTCCCGAGGGTGGTGGGGGGCCGCTGGTGACCGAGCGGGCCTTCGCTTTGCTTTTCGATCCTGGTTCGGACAATCCGGCCTGGTTCCATCGGGACCTGCTCCTGGTCGGAGTCCTGGAGGAACTGTCGCGGCTCGGCTGGCAGGCGGACGACGCGGCGAGTGTCACCGATGACGAGAGCGACGGTGGGGATCTTGATGCCGTCGACAGCACGTTCATCACTGATGACGAAGGGGAGGAAGTACGTTGAGTTTCCTGGTGGGGAAGATCGTGTTGGATGTGGTGGCGGGTGCCCCGAACAACGGGGAGGGCGAGGACAACACCGGACGTGTGAAGAAGTTGCGGGTGGGGCGGGAGGAGTTCCCGTACGTGTCCGCGCAGGCTTTCCGTCGGTGGCTGCGTGACTCGTTACCTTTGCAGGAGTCCCGTTCGGCGGTCACTCGCTCCGGAAGCGGTGCCAAGCAGCAGGCGCACACCGCGGGTCGCCCCGACCTGCACCTGGACGACGATCTGTTCGGGTACATGGTCGCGGTGAAGAAGGAGAGCTACCAGCGCGACACCGTGCTGGCCACCGGGACCCTGGTCTCGGTGGTGCCGCAGCGGCCCACGCTGGACTTCGGCACGATGAGCCGTGACTTCCCGGCCGGTGAGCACCCCGTTCTTCATTCCCACGAGCTGTACAGCGCCACTCTGGCCGGTGACCTGTTGCTTGACTTGCCCCGTGTCGGGGTTTTCGAGACCGACGGCAACGGGCTGCGGGTGGCTGTCAGCCCCGCGGCCGCCGACGAGGCCCGCAAGAATGGAGCCGAGGCCGTGACCTTGCGCGGGACCGCGGCGATCCGGCTGCCGCTGGCCGAGCGTCACCGAAGGGTCGCGACGCTGCTGCGTACGCTGGCGGCGGTGCGTGGTGGGGCCAAGCAGGCGCTGCACTACGGGGACCGGACGCCTTCGCTGATTGTGCTGGCTCCGCTCAAGGGTGGCGTCAATCCCTTCACCCGTGTCCTGGCCGCCCGTGATGGCAAGCCGGTGTTCCAGGCGGAGGTTTTGCGTGAGGAGCTGGATGGTTGGGCCGATGAGCTGGATGGTCCTGTGCTGCTTGGTTGGGCGCCGGGCTTTCTCGGTGATCAGCGTGAGCGGGTTCGTCGTGAGCTGAAGGATTTGATCGACGAGGGCCGTGTGGTTCTGGATCATCCCCGTGTGCTGCTGAACGGGTTGGCTGATCGTATCGAGCAGGGTGCCCACGACGCGTGGTTCGAGGACCCCGCGGCGTGAGTGGCACGGTGATCACTGCGTTGCGGCTCACGGTCACGGCGCCTGTGGTGTCGTTTCGTAATCCGCTGTATGCCGGGGTGCAGGTCACGTTGCCCTGTCCGCCGCCGGCCACCGTCGGTGGTCTGCTGGCCGCTGCGGCCGGGGGGTGGTCGCGGGTCGATCCGGGGCTGCGTTTCGCCATGGCCTTCCATGCCGGTGGGAAGGCGGTCGACTTCGAGACGTACCACCCCCTGGACGGGGCGGGGAAGGAGACCTTCCCGGCGCCGCGCAATCGGGAGTTCCTCACCGACGCCGAGCTCACCGTGTGGCTGCTGGAGGATCCTGAGGGATGGCGGGGTCGGCTGCGGAGGCCGGTGTGGCCGCTGCGGTTGGGTCGCAGCCAGGACTTGGTCGGCATCCGTACCGAGGTGGTGTCGCTCCGTCGTGAGCCCGGTGTTCAGCGTGGTGCAGTTGTGCCGGATGAGGCGGGGCGAGCGGGCACGCTGTTGAGGCTTCCCACGGCGATCCGCGTCGGCCGGGACCGCACCCGGTGGGATACCTACCGTTTCGACGGCTCTGGTCGCGCCGACCACCCGGTCGGCGGCAGTTGGTCGACCGACACCGGGCAGGCCGTGATCCTCCTGCCACCGACCCATCCCGACACCGTCCCGGATTCCTGACAACCCAGGCACCTGGCCGCACTCCAGATTTGGATCCCCTCGCGACCATGACGGACATCCTGTCCTCGCTGCGGGCCAAAAGCGCCCAACGTACCCGTCCCGCCGAACTCCTCACAGCCCACCTGGCCGACACACGCGCTGCCGCTGCCCGGCTGCGGCAGCGCGTCGGCCGACTGCGTGTCGTCGAGGAGTTCTTCGACGACACCTTCTGGATCGTTGTGGAGCTTGCCGGTCTCACCCATGACGCCGGGAAGATTCCCGAAGGATTCCAGCGGATGCTGTCGGGACACGTTCGGGCGTGGGGAGAGCGTCACGAGGTGGCCTCGCTGGGCTTCCTGCCCCGGCTCATCGATGACCCCGAAGTGTTGTCGTGGGTGGCGACCGCCGTCGCCACCCACCATCGTCCGCTCACCGGCCAACACGGACGCGACCTCGAGACCCTCTACGGCGGTGTCACCGCCACCGGACTGGGACGCCGCTTCGGCCCATTCGACCCACTCGCCGCCCCCGCCCTGGAGGCGTGGCTTCGCGAGACCGCCACCCTGGCCGGTCTCCCGGCCACCGCCCGCCCAGTCGACGACACGCTCGATGCCGTCGGGCTGGTCAGCGGTGCCCACCGGATGCTGGAGGAGGTCCTGGACCGCTGGGCGGATCGTGTCGGTCGGGAGGAGGGCCTGGCCGCCGTTCTCCTGCAGGGTGCCGTCACCCTCTCCGACCACCTGTCCTCCGCCCATCAAAACCTGTCCACGGTCCAGCCGCTGGACGTTGCGTTCCGTCCCCGGCTGGAGAAGGACTTCGTCGACCGCGGCAGAACTTTGCGCGCTCACCAAGTGCAGGCCGCGGAGGTCACCGGGCACCTGTTGCTGCGCGGGCCGACCGGCAGTGGCAAGACCGAGGCTGCCCTGTTGTGGGCCGCCTCCCAGGTCGAAGGAATGAAGGCGGCAGGGTGTGGCGTCCCGCGGGTGTTCTTCACGCTCCCGTACCTGGCGTCCATCAACTCCATGGCCACACGGCTGGGCGATACCCTCGGCGACCGCCAGGCTGTGGGCGTCGCCCACTCCCGCGCTGCCTCATACCACCTCGCCCAGGCCATCGCCCCACAGGACGGCGACGAGGAAGATGAACACGGCGAGCCGTGCCGCGTCGACGCCGCCGCCAAAGCACTGTCCCGGGCCGCGGCCACCAAGCTGTTCCACGAGAGCGTCCGAGTCGCCACCCCCTACCAGCTCCTGCGAGCAGCCCTGGCGGGACCGGCCCACTCCGGGATCCTTATCGACGCCGCGAACTCCGTCTTCATCCTCGACGAACTCCACGCCTACGACGCCCGCCGCCTCGGCTACATCCTCGCCAGCGCCCGCCTGTGGGAACGCCTCGGCGGACGGATCGCCGTTTTGTCTGCAACCCTGCCCGCAGCCCTGGCCGGCCTGTTCGAGGACACCTTCGCCGCGCCCACCACGCGGGTGGACACCCCGGACCTGGGCCTGCCGGCCCGACACCTCCTGCATGCGCGCGACCATCACCTCACCGATCCCGCCACCCTCGCGGAGATCCGGCTGCGGCTGGCGGGAGGGGAGTCCGTCCTGGTCATCGCCAACAACGTCGCCCACGCCACCGCCCTTTACGAAGACCTCGCCCCCGACGTCCGCAAACACCACGGCCAGGACGCCGCGCTCCTGCTGCACTCACGGTTCCGCAGGATGGACCGCTCCCTCATAGAGAAGAAGATCGCTGATCGATTCGGTACCGTCGCACCCGAAGCGCAAAGCAGCCGTCAGGTGGGCCTGCTCGTCGCCACACAGGTCGTCGAGGTCAGCCTCGACGTCGACTTCGACGTCCTGTTCACCGGTGCGGCACCCCTCGAGGCCTTGCTGCAGCGTTTCGGGCGAATCAACCGCATCGGCGCCCGCCCGCCCGCCGACGTCATCGTCCACCATCCCGTCTGGACGACCCGCCGCGGACAGCCCGGGAAGTACGCCGACGGCATCTACCCGCGCGAGCCAGTTCAATCCGCGTGGAACATCCTCACCCGCCATCAAGGCCGTGCCGTCGACGAGCTGGACGCCACCGCCTGGCTCGACGAGGTCTACGCCACCGACTGGGGCATGCAGTGGCGCCAAGAGGTCCTGGAACGCCGGGAAAGCTTCGACCGCGCCTTCCTCCAGTTCCGCTACCCCTTCGAAGACCGCAGCGCCCTGGCCGAAACCTTCGACGAACTCTTCGACGCAACCGAAGCGATCCTCGCCCAAGACCAAGACGCCTATGCCGCCGCCCTGGTCGCAACCGGCGACCGCCGCTCCGGGGCCGGCCGGCTCCTCGCGGACGAATACCTCATCCCCATGCCCCACTGGGCCGGCGCCCTCAGCCGCTACGAGAAGCGGCTCAAAATCCGCATCATCGACGGCGACTACCACCCTGACCACGGCCTCACCGCCGTTCGCGGACTGCCCCAATACACCTACCGGGCCGGGGAGGTCCTGTGATCGACGAGCAGGACATCGGAGGCGTCCACGTCAAGTACCTCTACCACTGCCGCCGCCAGCTATGGCTATACCTGCGCGGAATCCGGCCCGAACACCTGAGCGGCACCGTCCAGCTCGGTGAAGCCGTCCACGACACTTCCTACACCCGCAATACCCCCGTCGACCTCGGCGCGGCCCGACTCGACTTCATCGACGGCGCGCACTGGGTCCATGAGGTCAAGTCCTCTTCCCGCCCAAGCCCCGCCGACCAGGCCCAAGGCCGCCACTACTGCCACAGGCTGTCCCGCGTGGGCATCGACACCCAAGGCGCTGTCCTGCACTATCCCAAAACCCGGCGTATCCAGCGCTTCCCCTACACCCCCGAAGCCGCGACCCAAGCCGAAGCAGACATCGCCGACGTCTTGGCCGTCGCCGCTGCGGAGCACTCCCCGGACCGGCTCGTCCGCTCCGCCTGCCGAGGCTGCAGCTTCACCGACTACTGCTGGACGGAGTGAGATGCCCGCCGCTGCTCGTACATACTGGCTGACCAGCCCTTGCCGGATCCGCAGAAAAGACCAGTCGCTCATCGTCGAGCGCGAAACCGATGGCAACGTCCACATACCCGTTACCGACGTCCGCGACGTCATCGCCTGCGCCGAAGTTGACATCAACACCGCAGTCATCTCGCTGCTCAACCAGCACCGCATCAACATCCACATCCTCAGCTACTACGGGGACTACGCCGGCTCCCTGCTCACCTCGGAGACCAGCACCTCCGGAGAGACAGTCCTGGCCCAGGCAGAAAAGGCCCAGGATCCCAAGGCCAGCCTTGAGATCTCTCGCAGCATCGTCGACTCCACCGCATTCAACGTACGCCGCGTCGTCGACCGCAAACTCCTTTCCCGCCCCTACACAGTCCTCCAGAACTCCATCAGCGCAGCCGAGAGCCAGGCCCAGCTCATGGGCGCAGAGGGAACCTTCCGCCGCTCCGCCTGGGAAGTAATCGACACTAAACTCCCCGACTGGCTGCAACTGGGCGGCCGCAGCCGACGCCCACCCAAGAATGCAGGAAACGCGTTCATCGGCTACGTCAACGGCATCACGTACGCAAGAGTCCTCACCGCCGTACGCCTCACCCCCCTGCACAGCGGAATCGCGTTTCTTCACAGCAGCATGGAACGCCAGCGTCACTCCCTGGTCCTCGACCTGGCCGAAATGTTCAAACCACTCTTCGCCGAGCGGCTCCTACTACGCATGGCAGGCCGCAACCAGCTGAAGGAGCACCACTTCGACCGCGAGAGCAACCAAGCGATGCTCAGCGAAGCTGGTCGCAAACTCGTCGTCCAGACCGTGCGCGACGAGTTCGCCGTCACCGTCGCGCACCGCAGCCTCGGCCGAAACGTCGCCTACGACGAGCTGCTCTACCTGGACGCACTGGCCCTGACCCGTCACTGCCTGGAAGGAACCCCCTACAAGCCCTTCCGAATTTGGTGGTGACCGCCACATGTACGTAGTCGTCGTCTACGACACACTCGCCGAACGCAACTCCAAGATCCTGCGAACCTGCCGCCAATACCTCCACCACGTCCAGCGCAGCGTCTTCGAAGGCCACCTCAGCGACGCCCAGCTCCGCCGTTTCAGGAATGCAGTCGAAACAGTCCTCGACCTGAACTACGACAATGTTCTCGTCTATACCTTCCCACACGGTACCGTGCCACAACGCCTCGAATGGGGAGTAGCCGAACCCGCACCAAGCGACATCCTGTGACGGAGAAACCATGCGGGATGCTCGAGGCAATAGCGCAAACTTCAGCGCCACACCAGGCTCAGCAACAGACCGGAGGTCTGCTGCAGAAACGGCCCCTTGGACCTCCGGAACAAGCCGGGTGGGCTGCAGTTTTACCCTGGGGTCCTCATCGACCCTCCGAGGGGTCACAACGAGCCCCTGGGCTCCGATGGCTGACGCTTGCGTCGGGTCCTCATCGACCCTCCGAGGGGTCACAACGTGAACATCACGCGGCCTTGCCGCTGGCGACCAGCGGTCCTCATCGACCCTCCGAGGGGTCACAACGCAGAAGTCGGTTCGGCGCGGTGGTCGCTGACGCGGGGTCCTCATCGACCCTCCGAGGGGTCACAACTAGCCGTACGGGGCGCGGCCCCACCCTTCCCAGTCGAGTCCTCATCGACCCTCCGAGGGGTCACAACGTGACGTGTCGAGGGCTACCCGCGGTGGGCGGGCGCGTCCTCATCGACCCTCCGAGGGGTCACAACGAGATGAGCTTGGCTTCGAGCTGTGAGCGGACCCGGGTCCTCATCGACCCTCCGAGGGGTCACAACCCGAAGAACGTCTGGGCGACGATCCCGGCGGCGACGGCGTCCTCATCGACCCTCCGAGGGGTCACAACTGGCCGGGTCCAGCTCCGCCGGTGCGGTGCGCTGCTCCGGTCCTCATCGACCCTCCAAGGGGTCACAACTCTACGCCGGAAGCCTCGTCCCCGTGATCGAGGACGTCCTCATCGACCCTCCGAGGGGTCACAACACACCGACGAGGCGGTCATCACCATCAGCGGAGTCGTCCTCATCGACCCTCCGAGGGGTCACAACTAGAGGCGCAGCCTCTCACCGGGGTTGAGGATGGGGTCCTCATCGACCCTCCGAGGGGTCACAACTTGACGAGCCAGGCGGTGAAGTGGGTGACGGTCATGGGTCCTCATCGACCCTCCGAGGGGTCACAACGCCGCGGCGTCCAGCTCCCAGGCGTAGGCGCGCGCGTCCTCGTCGACCCTCCGAGGGGTCACAACATGGTGGCGGTTGACATCAAGTTCTCCTTGACGGGGAGTCCTCATCGACCATCCGAGGGGTCACAACACGGCGGGGGAACGCGCCTGAGCCCAACACGATCCGTCCTCATCGACCCTCCGAGGGGTCACAACGTCCAGCGGGATCCGATACGGAGGGCCTGCGCCGCCGTCCCCATCGACCCTCCGAGGGGTCACAACCCGTCGTCGATGCGGAAGGCGTCGCCGGCGGCGCGGCGTGTCCTCATCGACCCTTTGGGTCTCCTTTCACGTGGCGGTTGCGCTGGCTCGCCCGACTGCGATCCTCGGCGAAGTGGGGGCCAGCGGTCGGGCATGGGTCCAGGAAGCCAGTCAGAGCGCTGTCTCGTATACGACGGTGGTGTTCGGGCAGTCTTCGGCGATGCCGAGCAGAGCCTGGCGTTCGGCGTCGTCGGCCGCGAGGGTCCACCGGAGTTTGGTGGCGGTCCACTGCGCCGCGTACTCGCAGTGGTAGCCGCCCGCCGGGGGAAGCCATTGTGCCGGGTCCTTGTCGGCCTTGGATCGGTTCGACTTGGCGGTGACCGCGATCAGGGTGGCCGGCGAGGCCTGGTCGTTCGCGTATGCCTCACGCCGAGCCGCGTCCCACGCGAAGCCGCCCGAGTCGTGAACTTCTGCCAAAGGTACGAAATGGTCCACATCGAGGCCGGCCGCGTCCGTCACTGTCACGTCGTCGTACGGCGACACCCACACGCCGCCGGACAGTTTGCACCCGGCCGCCACGGCCGGAGCCTGGCGCGCCTCGGACAGGATCACCTCACGGCGGGTGTCGCAGCCGTCAGTGGCGTTGAGCCCCTTGTTCCAGTGCTTGTACAGGTCCCGCTCGTAGCCTTCGCGCTGCTCGTCCGCGGCCGGGATCTGGTCGATCGCATCGAACAACGCCATCGGCGCGAGCGCGGCGGGAGCCCCGGCGGCCGGGTGGGCTGGGGAGAGCGAAGCCGCGGCGACCGGGGAGGCGCTGGTGGCGAGAAGGGGTAGGGAGGCGAGGGCGAGCGCGGGCAGAGCACGGTGCACGAGGTTCTTGATCACGCCGGAGTTCTAGCAGGGCCAGCCGTCTCGCCGAAGGGTTTCGTGGGTGCGGCTCACTCGGGTGGGCGCGGCTTTCACCGCAGAAACGATCACGAATGCTCGGGCCGTTGGCTGGCTCTGCGGGGGCCAACGAGCTGTGTCAGAAGGTGGCGGTGGCCGGGGAGGTGGATGTCACGTGCCCGGCGGATATCGGTCCGGGTGGTGGGCTGCGGAGCGTTCCAGGGAGCGGACCTTGCCGGGTGACAGGCCGGTGAGGGCGGCACTGTCCTGAGTGCTGTAGCCCAGGGCTGCCAGGGTGCGGATGTCGTCGCGGTCGGCGGCGCATGCCGCGGGCGGACTGGCCGGCGCGGCGTGGCGTTGGACCTGGGCTCGCAAGTGTTGCCAGGCCTGTTGGGTGGGGGCGGGGTCGGTGATGATGTCCGGCCAGGCGGCCAGGATGGAGGCGAACGTTTCACGGACGGCGCGTTCCGCGTCGTGGGGGTCGAGGTGGGCGCGGGCGTAGGCGGTGTAGTGAGCGTGCTGGAGGATTTGGAAGGCTTCGAAGGCCAGGTGATGCGTGCTGGGGCGTGGGTTCATGGCGCGGGCTCCGGTTCGGCTCCGGCGGCGGGGGTTTGTTCGACCGGTGTCGGCCGTGGCTGGGTGGCCTGCCAGAGGGGTCGGAGTTCGGCGGGGCGGCCGCGCAGGGCGAGGATGATCCGGGCGGTGGTCTCCCAGTCGGGGACGTGGCCGCCGTTGAGGATGCGGGCGACCTCGCCGACGCTCAAACGTCGGCCGAGGCTGGAGCCGCAGATCTGCCGGATGGTCCACAGGTCCGGGCTGTCGGCGGCCAGGTGAAGGCTTTTGAGGGAGAGCCGGAGCTGACGGGCTGCGGTGCACGGATCGGAGGGCGGTGGGGCGGGGGCGTGGCTGGGGGGTCGTTGGGCTGCTTCCCACAGGACGCGCAGAACGGTCGGGTCCGTGTCGACGGCCGCGGCGAACTGCAGGACGACCGACCAGGACGGTCTGCGGCTCCCGCCCACCAGGCGGGACAGGTGGGAGGCGGAGATCCCCATGTCCATGGCTGTCTCCTTGATGGTGCGCATCGTCTTTCGCTGGAGGAAGGACAGGGCGGAGGCGAGTTGCTGGCGTGGGTTCTGGGGTGGTTGCAGGGGGTGGTCGTTGGCGGCGTCGCCGTCGGGCGGGGTGGCGGGGGCACGGAGGCTGGGAAGGGTTGAAGCGGGGCGGGCGGCACGGGCGGTACGGACGCGGGCCAGGCGCCGGGCGACCCGGTCCGGTGTCCACTGTTTGCGGAGATGGTCGGCGCTCAGACCGGAGCCGTCAGCCATGTCCTTCCAGGAGTCGCCGCGGGCGCGGCCTCGAGCGACGGCGGCGGCTTTTGTGTCCTCGACGAGGCTCTCGATGGTGAGGAGTCGGCGGAGGATGTCCGGGGTGCGCGGTTCGGCTAGCTGCTGGGAGATCAGGCGTGTGACCTCGAGCTGGAGGTCGTGGGTGGCGGCCTCGAGGTCTTGGTCCTGTTCGGAGTGGTCGGGCGGCCCTGAGTTCCGGGAGGCGTAGCGGCACTTCTCCGAGCAGTGGGTTCGAGGCCGGCCGGGGCCGACGGGAACGGAGTACGCGTTGCCGCACTGGGCGCATTTGCGGAACTGCCTGCGCTGGGCGGGGCTGGGCATCGAGTGCCCCTTTCGGGGGAAAGCGTCAGGGAATTAGGTGGGCCGCTGCGGTCCGTGCGGCCGCTGGAGAGGTAAAACCCCTGCGCAGCAGCGTGATCGGGCATGGTGAGCCGGCATAGGCCACCGGCCCGGGTGAGTGGGCCGGTGGCATGGGGTGGCGAATTTCAGAACTGGCGAACCCGCTTGTAGGCGAGCTGGCTGCCCGCCGTGATCACCGAAATAGCCATGGCCAAAGCCGCGAGGACCGCAGGGTCGTTGACCCCTGTGATGAGGACGATCGGCAGTACAGGCAGCACGATGTACAGTCCGCCGCCCGCCGTGACCGCCAAGTCATCGGCCGTGCAAGTTTCCCCTGATGCAAAAGGGGTCATGATACCGTCGGCACCTGATTCCGGCGCCCGTAAAGGACGTTGGCGGCGATTACGGTTGTACGGCACGTAGTGCTCCCTCAGGGCATAGGTGTAGCGCGATCGGAGTCGCACAGTTGAACAAGGCCCTGGCTGTGGTTTGGACGCCCCCGCCAGGGCCTTGTCGTTTCCGGCATATACCGGTGAGCGGGACGATAACCCCCGAGCGCTGCGCAGCGCCACGCGCACAAAGGGTTATGGCCGCATGCGCCCAGTCGGGCACACAAACCCCTGTTCACCCCATCCACCGCATCGAATCAAGCGCACAAGCACTCTGCGATCACACTCGAACAACAACGATCCGATCATGCATCAGAACGACAATCGGTGTGGCATGTGTAATGGATCGTGGCGTGATCCGGAATCACCATGTCACCCGCCGTGGCACCCGATTCGGCCTCGAAAGCACCCACGAGTGACCGACGCTACGGCCAGCCACCCCACCGCCAGGGCGCGTGAACCGGAGCACACGCTCCCCGCCAACCTTCGAGCACGACGTCCTCGACCCGGACGAGCACAGGCGGGCCGCGCTCAGCAGGACCTAGGAACTCGCGGCGCGGCTGCGAGAGGCAGCAGGTCGCCAGCGGACTGCCCCTCCCCGGCCCCGGCGCCGACCGGACCACCAATACCCACCGCAGGATCCTCATCGAAGCCGGAGCCCGCACTCATACGCTCGCCGACACCACGTACGAGCTCTACGACGTGCTCGGCCTCCAACGGGCACGCGTCCACGACATCAGCCTGCATACTCAGGACCTCCACCCCGAGACCTGGGCCAACGAGCAGCTCACCCTCGATCCGGACGACGGCCGAGCCCGAGCCCTCCATGCGGTCGTCGACCACGCCCATTACGGGCCAGGTGCGCTCCGACTGTCACTTCTTCCCGAGTCATTTGCTTGCCGTGCACGCACCCTGTCGGAGTGTCAGTACCGCCCTTTACCGTGACAGCAGGGTTCGCCGTCAGGGGGAGGGCACGCCGTGGCCAACATCGTCTGGCATACCAAGCTCAGGATGCTTCTTGATCTCAAGCAGGAAAACCTTGGGCAGGACACGATCGGTGACCTGTGGGGCCATCTGTACCGGACGGACCGGATCCTGGCCCAGCGCAACGTACCTGTCTCCGAGAGGGAGCTGCAGTGCGGGGGCATCTGCAGGGAAGCCGGCGTAGTCGCCTGGATGTACTTGCGGCAGCAGGCCAACGGCCGTCGCGAAGCCGTTCACGAGCGTAAGGAAGACGAGGAGCGCCACAAGGCGCCGATGAGCGATGAGCACAAGGCGTATCAGGAACGGATCCTGCGCGCGGCCGCAGAGGGTGGCTTTCATGGCGACTGCGAGGTCCGCACGCCGGTGGGTCGCAGTTGGATCCAGACCGACACCCTGATCGAGGGGGAGGGCGGAAGGCGCATCGGGTGGGAAGTCCAGCTGTCCTCGGCCGGCGCGGATGGGCCTGCCAGTGTGAAAGCCCGAGCAGCGAAGGCGGCGAAGCAGGGCATCATCCCGGCCTGGCACACCGACCGGGCTGATTACGCGCGCCGTAGCGACACGCAGTGGACCCGGAGCAACGACCTGCCCGCCCACGTCATCGCCAAGATCGGCGACCTTCGTGTTATCTCCGGCTACCGAGCCATGGAATTCTGGGTCTGCGACCTGCGGGCCGTCTATCCGTGCCCGGACGGGGTCCGCCGATGCGGCAAGCCGCACGCCACTCCCAAGCCGCGGGACGTCCTGTTCGACGATCTCGTGCGCCAGACGGCGGCCGGAGCGATCGTCCCTGTTGAGTACCGCAGGGGCACCAAGATCGACAAGTTCTGGGTGACGGACGAGGACCGCGACCGGCTTACCGAACTCCAGGAAGGCGTCCTTACGATACCTCCGCCCCAGAAAGACGATGCCCCCTCGAAGTCGAGCCCGAACCGGCCCACGTGCCGGCCCACAGCGACCCTGGCCGACCCGGTCCCTGGCGGAGCGCCCGTAGCGATCGCGCCGATCCCGCCCCAGCCGTTCCCCCAGACGACGCCTCCCGTGAAGCCCGCCGGACGAGAGACCCAGCCCCTCCTCGGCCACCGCGAGGTGAAGGTCACGCCCGTGATGTCCTCGGACGCTGCCGGAGTCGGCACCGGCGAGCCGGAGCCCGAACAGGTGACGGCTCAGAACGTCGACTTCCCCACAGAAATCGAACAGGTTTACGATATCGGAGTGACTGACGCCGAGCCCTCGTTCCCTGACGATCTCCTCCAGCTCCAGGACCGCCTCCACCGCGCCCATGCGGAACACCGCGCCTACCTGGCCGACCTGCCTTGGAGTGTGGAGCCCATGGCCGGCTGGAAGCGGGGCGAGCGGTTCTCCCACCGCGGTGACGTGCCTGACAGCCCCGGCTGGAGCGACGAGCAGAAGGAAACGGTCGAACGAATGCGGGCGGAGCTCCGGGAGCTGTCAACCGCAGTTGTCGATCACCCCCACTGGGCGACTGTTCCGCGCGAAAACCTGGTGAACGCCCGCATGCAGCTCAAGAAGCAGACCCGCCCGGCGGAACCCGAGGACATGACCGAGGCGGCGTAGCCCGTCGTACCGGACTGCAGGGGGCACCCGGATTTTCCCGGGCCGCGGCGACTGGTCGGCTGGCGTTCAAGGGGCGGGCTCCCAATGCCGTCCTCTGAGGCGATGCGGAAGGATCCGGCGCTCCGCGCCGCCGTCTTTGCGCCGGCCTCCGGAGCGCTGCCCGACTCACGGCCTGTTCTGCAGCAGCTCGGGCACGCGGCTGGTCTGGCCCAGCCAGGTAGCGACGTCCTTGTCGATGTACTCGACCAGGCGCAGAACCTCCGCGTGAGCCTCGGGAAGGGTGAGGCGGCGGGTTCGGCCGCGGCGATCGGTCTGGCCAGGGAGAGGGACGCCCGCGATCAGCGGTTCGTGGTGGGCGGCGCGGTTGCGCAGGGAACGTACATGGCTCGCGGTGGTGAAGACGGTGGCCCGCTTGCCGCCGCTGTGCGGAAACGCCTTGTGAAGTGCCTTGCGCCAGAGTGTGGAGTCGTAGTCGACGTTCTTCCGGTAAGGGCCGTCGCCACGGGTGCCGCCCTTGTCGAGCAGGTTCACCCAGCAGCCGAAGGTCGGCCTCGGATCTACGACCCACAGCACTGTGCACGAGAGCCCTTCCCCTGGTCCACACTGGTGGTAGGCGATGAGGAGGTGAAGGGGACATGAGCATTGCCAGCCTTGCCCAGCACCACGGGCCCTGGACCGTCGACGCGGTCCTGGCTCTGGCCGAAGACCGTTCGCACCGCTACGAACTTGTTGGTGAGTCGCTCGTGATGTCCCCCGCTCCCGGCCTGCGTCACCAGCGGGCCAGCTACCGACTCCACGTCGCGCTCGACGCGGCGGCCCAGGCCGCCGGCGCCGCGGTGGAGGTGCTGGAGGCGATCAACGTGATCCTGCCGTCCGGGCTGGTCGTGCCGGACATCGTCGTCGCCGACGCCGGCGCGACCGCCGAGGACGGCGTCAGCATCGACGCCGAAGCGGTACAGCTGATCGTCGAGCTGGTCTCGCCCGGCAACAAGACCATGGACCGCAAGTTCAAGCCCATGCTCTACGCCGAGGCGGGCATCGAGCACTACTGGCGACTCGAGTTCGACCCGGCCCCGCGCCTGATCGTCAGCGAGCTCGCCGCCGGTCGGTACGTCGAGAAGACGATCGCACTCCCTGGCGCCACAAGCCGTGTTGAGGCGCCGTTCCCCTTCGAGATCGACCCGGCCGGACTCACTCAGCCCAAGCGGCGAGGCTAAAGGCAGGCCCCGCTGCCGTTTCCATTGGAAACGGCAGCACCGGAGCAGCCTTCATCGGCAGCACTCGGCCCTCAGCTGCCGTTGTCCTCGCTGGCCTGGTCGGCGGCCCGAGCGGGTGCCTGGTGGAGATCGAATGGGCCTCCGCGGACTGAAAGCACGGTCGGCCGGTCCGTCGTTTTGAGGACCTGGCTGCGATACCCCGGGCCCGTCCCGTACTTCCGGGCCTCTACACCGTGCGGATTCTTGTCCCATTCATCCAAGTGCTGAGCCACGGCGTTCAGGAGGTCCTGCTCCGCCGGGGATGCCTCACGGGTTGTGCTGCTCGCCTGCAGGACGGCGACGATGGTGAGGGCCGTGGGGAATGCGATCCACGTGGTTGCCTTCCCCTCCTCGGTGCTGGTCTGAAGGCGGGTGAGGGTGGAATGGAGGGGATCCCTGCTCCACGGGACCGAGGTGGTGACGGTCGGATCCTCGGTGATCCATGCGTGGAGAACGGCGCACTCGAAGGCGTTGAGGTCGACTGCGCTGCTCGCGAAGAGATGGTGAAAGATTCGGAGGAGGACATCACGGCGCCGTGGGTTCTGGCGCCGTTCGTAGAGGCAGTGGTGGCACAGCCAGCCCATCGCCACGTAGGTACGGGCGTCCTTGGGGTCGCGTACCCGGCCGATGAGGTTGCCGGCTTTGACCTGGTCGGCGCACAGGCCACAGGTGGTGTCCGCGCTGGCCTGCTTGACTGTTCGGGGCACCGGTAGCTGACCGATGCCCTCAGGGCGTTGAATCCGCGGCCGGGAAGCAGGGGGTGCGTACGAGGCCGGCGTGTTGAGCCAGGTCCGCAATACTCGGAGGGCCTCCCGCAGGTCCTGGTCGTCAGCGGCCTGGAGGACCTTGATACCCGTCGTCTTGAGCAGTTGAGCGGTGACCTTCTCCGCAGGCACCCCGACGACGGCAGCCACTGCGGTGATACCGGACTCCATCACTTCTCGCAGTAGCGCCTCCCTCATTGAGTCGATCTCATCGAGGGAGGGGAACTCGGTGGTGGCCATGTCGAGGGTGACCGCTTCGAACGTCATGCCGTGTGCTCCCCGCCTAGGTTCTGTGACCAGCCACGATGGCGCCTGGCCACAGGCTTTCATGGTCCTACCTCACTGGTTCGGCGCAGTGCCGTCGCGCGGATGAGGGGAAGCAGGCGACCGCGGTTGACGGCCAGCTCATCGTGCAGGCGCTGCTGGGTGACCTGGGGCTGCCTGCTTGTTCGGACCGCACATCGTCGCCACGGCCTCCGGAGGCCACTGCGCGCTCTCTCTTCTCGTCGCGTCCGCAGGAACTACGCGTGGTCGGGCCGACGCGTAGCTCGTGAACAGCGCTGGCCCAGTGCCTGAGGGTGTTCGTGGACAGTGTGCGGCCGGATCCGGCCACTGTTCAGGAAGATCCAGCGGGGCGTGCCGGTGGCCAGTAATTTCGGTCCGATTTGAGACTTCCGATCACGGTCGCGGTCGGTGGTGTGGACGGGCTGGGAAGCGCGGGGGTGGGGGAGCTGTGGGCAGTACGGAACGCGAGCTGAACCAAAAGCATCAGGACTTGCGTCGGGTGCTCAGAGAGCGGCACGCGCGGGTGGTCCGGCTGGACCAGGACGACCTCGAGTTCGATGCGGAGTACGAGCAGCTGGTGGCGGAGGCCGCGCGGCTCATCGACTTCGAGAACCAGTTGCCGGCCCGGCTTGCCGAGCCGAAGCGCAAGCGCAGCGAGCAGTTCGTGCGGTGGTCGTGGCGCGCGGAGGCGGCAGCGTCTGCCGTCTTGATCGCGGCTGTGTTCCTCCTGGGGAACACGGCGTGGTGGCTGGTGGTCCTCGTTCCGCATCTGCTGGCCACCCTGGGCGGCTGCACCCGCAAGGTCACCGCCGCCCGGCATGCCACCCAGGCCAAGGTCGCGGCCGCCCTGCACGCGCTGTGCATGCTGGTTGCGCTCGTGAGTCTGGGCGTTCTCTCGGCGTGGTTCATCATCGCCATCCTGGCCGGCTGGTTCGTGATCGGTGTGGCATCGGACGGCACCGAGGCAGCCAAGGGACGGACCCTGTGACCGGCGACTACGACCACCAGATCCGGGACCTGGATCACCGGGTCGACTCCCTGGAAAGTGACCTGAGCAGCCTCAACGGGAAGTTCGGCGATACCGATGACCTCGGCTACGAGCTCCGCGACATCCGCAGCGATGTCAGCAGCGCGGAGAGCAAGCTCGAGGAACTCGAGACCGAGCTGAACGACCACGTCGGGGACACCGATCGGGCGGTGAAGCGGCTGGTCGGGCAAGTACGGCTCCTGGAGGGGCAGCTGCTGGCCGCAGGCGGGGCCCAGCGCGCTGATCTGGACTCGTTCACCGCCGAGCAGCGGAAGCTGGCCCGGGCGGTCAGCCTCGGCTGGGAGGCCCGCGACGCTCTGCTCGGCGACTACGAGCAGTCGGCATATCGCCAGCGGGTGCAGAGGTTCGGGGCTTCGATCGTTCAGCATCAGGAGCATCGCGCAGAGGTGATCGCTGCGGTGGGAAAGCTGGTCGGTACGGGTGCCGCCCGTGAGCGTGCGGCGGCGGTGACGGAGCTCGGGCAGGCCCTGGGGCAGGAGCGGCGGTTGAGCCAGGACCTGGACCGGCAGGCAGATCCGGCGGCAGAGGCGAAGCGGGCCCTGGCGGCCGATGCGAAGGTCCGCGCGGAGAAGCAGGGCGTGATCGCGGCGGGGGAGAAGGCCGAGCAGAAGCTGCTGCTGGCGCTGCGCAGCCGGCTGACTGACGCGGTCAGCGCGCGGGCTCTGCCGCCGGTGTGGTTCGCGACGGTCCTCGGATCGGTTCCTCCGGCGTCCAGGACCCAGAAGTGGGTGGAGACGGCCACTGGGCTGCTGCTCTACCGGCTGGTCTACGGGATCACGGACTCCGTGGTGGCTCTCGGGGACAAGCCGGCCAGTCGTACGGGGCGCCGTGCGGAGTGGTACAAGCAACTGGCCCAGGACCTGCGGTACTGGTAGCGAAGGGTCGGGATGTCCGTGCGGAGTGACAGGCGACAGATCCAGACCGCGGTGCTGGGCGGCGCGGAGTCGGAAGATCCGTTGATGCTGCCGCTGGAGGCGATCGAGCTGGACGCCTTCCGCCGGCGGCACGGGGACGACACCTTCTGGTGCGGGCTGTTGCTCGGCGGCTGCGGGGGCCGGCTGACGACGAAGCTGTACACCGACCGGGTCTGCCACTTCGCGCACCATCCGGGCGCGGACGGCCTGGTTCACGAATGCGGTCGCCATGCGAGGGGTGTGGCCAGCGCCGACCACCTGTACGTGAAGTCCGCGGCCTCGTCCTGGCTACAGGGCCAGGGCGAGCAGGCCCGCTTCGACTTCGCGCGGCCGGACGGGGCGCCGATCGGCTCCGTGGTGGACATCCAGTGGAAGCTCGGCGGCTTGCGTGTGCACCTGGACCAGGCGGTCGCTCCGGTCTGGGACCAAGGCAGTGAGCCGGTGTTGAGCATGTCGGTGCCGGTGGACCGCGACACCTTGATCCGCCGCTGGTATGTGCACCGCATCTGCCTGGACAGCGCAGGCACCGCCCGCCGGGTCCGGATCGGCACCGAGGCATTCGCCCGGCCCACCGAGTGGTTCGCCCTGGACGAATGCGAGATCACCGACCGGGGCCTGTCCACCCCGGCGGTCGAGCGGATCGTCCACGACCGGAGCGCGCCCCCTTCCACTCGGTGGACTCCGGGTAAGAAGCAGGAGGAGCCGGCGCAGGACGTGCAGGCGCATGAGCTGATGCGCAGACTGCTCTACGCCCGCCGGACCGTGTCCACCGACCTGGCGGAAGAGGTGTGCCGCGAGATTACCGAGTTGGCCGGGGTGAGCCCGCAGCTTCAGCGTCGGCTGGACGCCGCCCGGCGCAGCGCCCTGGCCTGGGTGGAGAAGGAGACGGAGGCCCGTCGGGAGCTGTTCGCCCGTCTGAGTCAGGCCGTGGCCGCTCAGAAGAGCGGGAGCGTCAAGGCCGTCCTGGCGGAGATCAAGGCGGGCACCCGGGACGGCAGGAGCAGGGAGGAGGAACATACGGTCCGCGAAGCCTCCGCCTACCTGGCCGCCGCCGAGGCAGCCAAGCTCGCACTCCTGGACACCCTCCTCGAGGAGATCAACAGCCTCCCTGCGAACGAGGACCCGTGGCACCTGAAGTCCAAGGTCCAGGCGCTGTTCCAGACAGCCACCGGGACTGGCAAGCTCGGGGAGCACCGGCAGGCTCAGCTCACTTTGTGGAGTACGCGCCTGCGGTACCTGCCCTTCCCGCCCCGGCCGGTCACACCGCTCAGCCCACAAGAACGCATGCCGCCACACCAGCAGGTCAACCGTGCGTACTGGAAAACCAGGCCGTGCCCCCAGTGCGGGGCGGACCGCGGCCAGCATTGCGCGATCGATAGTGGGCCGCGTGCTGGACGCATACGGCAAGCACCGCACGCCCGTCGGCTCAATCCCCACATCGATGAACTCAAAGAGCAGAAACAGCACACTGCAGCCCGGACCGTGTGGCAAGCGTACGACGTGCCCTGCCCCGACTGCGGCCAGGAAGCCGGCGCCTGGTGCCTCACGCCTGGCGAACCCCACTCCGCGCGCTCCAATCAGGCCAGGAAACTCACCGAACAGCAAGAGCCCCGTCCATGAGTACATGATCCTGACGCGACCACCCAGCGGATGCGCCTGCGGTGGGAAACCCGCCTGGCCGAACGTGTCTCGGTGATCGCGGGGCCCGTTTTCAGTGGAAACGGCCGCGCCCGCCTTTGCCGTGCGGCTGGTCAAGGGTGGGGGATGAGCTCGGGCATGGAGGAGGCCGCGGTCCTCGGCCACATCACCGCGTCAGGAATCCGGCTATGGCCAGCGTGGCCGTTCTCCGCCTGGTGAGCCGCGCGGACGCCGTCCAGGAGAGCGGTCAGCGCTGGAGGCTCGAACGTGGCCCGGCGGCGCGGCCACCGTGTGCCACCAGCCGCGCGGGACGTAGAGCATGTCCCCGGCCTGCAGGATCACGTCGGCGAGCGGCGGCCCCACGGGCTTCTCGGGGGCTTCGACGTCCAGTTCACCGTCGGTGATGACCCGCGCCCTGATCGCCATGGACACCGCCGCGTGCCTACGGCTCGACGGGGACCCGGGCGCGGCCGCCGCGATGGCAGCCGCCGTCTACGACCGGCTGCCGTCCGCCTACCGGACCGGCCTGGTGCCTTCCCGCGCCCAACTGCTCCACCAGCACCTGGACGGTGCCTCGCGCCGACTGCTCGGTGACGCCCTCGCCTGAGGCCCATGTAGTGAAAGGCGCGGCCGCCGTTTCCATTGGAAACGGCGGCCGGTGAGTGGCTTTGAGCGCCGGGCGTAGATCTGGCGGGATCAGGCGAAGGCCAGCCGGTTCAGGTCGGTGACGGTTTGGCTGCGGCGGTCGCTGTGGGTGCGGTTCCACTTGAGGTTGGAGTAGTACACGGACTGGCCCGTGGTGGGTTCGAGGAAGTCGATGGTGCAGCCCATGCCGGAGTGGGTGTGGTCGCACAGGCAGGTGCAGCTCTTGTGGTGGACTTTCCAGCCCAAGCCGGTGGGGCCGTCGCCGAGGAGCCGGATGAAGTCGGGGCACGGCGGTCCGTCGGTGGTCTCCAGCCGGAAGGATCCGCCGACCGCGTGCCAGGCATCGGTGCCGTTGAACGGGCCGTTGCCGGCTGTCGCCCGGATGCGGCGCAGCAGGGGTGAGAAGAGCGACGGCGGTTCGAAGGGGGAGTTCACGGCTGCGGTGTACGCGGTTCGCTCCGTGGGGGTCCAGTCCGGCTCTTGCTGGAGCAGGCCGTAGTCGGTGGTGAGCCGGTCGGCGATCCGTTCCCACCAGCGCGGGTTGAAGCCGGTGAGCAAGATGGTGGCTGGCGCGCCGGGGCGGTAGAGGCTGATGCTGCCGCTTTCGCGGCGGTAGCGGAGGCCGGCGACCCCCAAGACGCGGTCCAGGGGGTGGTCGCTTTCCTCGCAGGACAGGCGGGGGAGGAGGAACTCGGCCCAGTGGTGGACGACGTACGGCTCGTCGAGCAGACGAAGAGTGAGCTGGTCTTCCTCTGGGCGCACCTGGACGATTCCTAGGGGGTGCTCGGAGAGGCTGCCGATCTTGCAGCAGGCGAGGAAGACCGAGGCCTCCAGCTGTGCCTGCTCCGGGTGACGGGCCGCGGGGATGGTGAGCGGCTGGTCGGCACTGGGGAGAAGAGCGTGGAGGGCTTGGTGGGACTCTCCGGTGCAGCGGCGGCGGTTTTCGGTGAGGGCCAGGGTGGCCTGAGGCATCGTGGTCGCTGTTCCGCGCCACACCGGCCCCCGGCGGTGAGCGCTTAGGTGAGGTGGGTCAGCAGGTGTCGTAGGGGTGGTGATGCTTCTGGCCGGTCCTCGGCGAAAGGGTGCGGGGGCGTCTTCCATCGCGCGGCCGGGCGTTCACGAGCCCGCGCAGATGAAATCCGTGGTGCGCCAACGGATCAAGGCACCACGGCGAGGGTTGCCCCCATCGGGTGAGTGAGCATGTTCCTGCCGCGGGATCGGGGTTGGCCCTGACCAACAGCCCCGCCGCCCCCACGGTTCGGATTCGGCGTCAAGCGCGCGAGAGGGCCTTGACCAGGTCGTCGCGCGTCATGTGCGAGCGGCCCGGGAGCTGGGCGGCGGCCGCCTTCTTGTAGAGGTCGGCCTTCGACAAGCCCTCCAGGTCGTGCTTGGGGTTAGACCGGATCCGCTTCTTGGCCGCCGGCTTCTTCGCGGTGGCGGTCTTTCCGGAGGCGGTGGCCTTCCCGCCGGTGGGCTTAGGCACTGTCTTCAAAGGGTTCTGATGGGGGATCATGTGCCGCATGGTGCGTCGTCATGAACTGTCGGATCTGGAGTGGGAAGCGTTGTCCG
>NZ_JBWKGY010000033.1:0-55676 GCF_056433525.1 Streptomyces sp. NPDC044704 | reverse complement strand
GCCGCCCCGCCCCGCGCGCGCCGGGGGCCGGGGGGGGGGTGGCTCCCCCTCCCGCCGGCTGCCGGGCGCCCCCGCCGCGGCGGGCGGCGCGGGCCGCCCCCCCCCCCCCCCCCCCCCCCCCCCCCCCCCGGCCGCACCCTCATCCCGGGGAGCCCGAAAGACATGCCACACACCGACACCGCGCACGCCCCGTCCACGGACGGGACCGCCGGCCAGACGGTCGACTTCTGGTTCGACCCCCTGTGCCCCTTCGCCTGGATCACCTCCCGCTGGGTGCTGGAGGCCGCCGAACGGCTGCCCCTGACCCTGCGCTGGCACGAGATGAGCCTGGCCCTGCTCAACAGCGGCCCGGAGGTCCCCGAGGCCCGGCGCGCCCTCCTCGGCCGCTACTGGGGCCCCGTCCGACTGGTCGCCGCGGCCCGGGACGCACACGGCGACGAGATCGTCGGCCCGCTCTACACCGCCCTCGGCAGCCGCTTCCACGGCCGGGGCGGCATCTTCGAACCGGTGCGCACCGCGGCGGACTCCGACTTCCGCGAGGCCATGCACCGCGCGCTGGACGGGGTCGGGCCGGGCTGCGCCGAGGCCCTGGCCGAACTCGGCCTGCCCGCCTCGCTGCTGAGCGCGTTGGACTCCGAGGAGTGGGACGAGCGGCTGCGCGCCTCGCACGACCGGGTTCCCGCACGGGACCTCGGCCAGGAGCTGATCGGCGTCCCCACGATTTCGGTGGACGGCGGCCCCGGCCAGTTCGGTCCGGTGCTGTCCGCGATACCGCGCGGTGAGCGGGCGGCGGGGCTGTGGAGCGCCTTCGCGACGCTGGCCGCCGATCCGGACTTCTTCGAGCTGAAGCAGAGCACGGGACGCTCCGCGCCCGTCACCGACTAGGCCGTCCGAGTGCCGGCACCGGCCGGGCAGCCGTGCCCGGCCGGCCCCTCTTCCCCTTTCCTTGTCAGCAGTTCTCCCGCCCGCTCCGCGGCACGACCGGAGGAAGTCAGATGCGCATCATCCGAATCCACGAGTACGGGGACCCGGATGTCCTCCGCGTGGAGGAAGCTCCCATTCCGACGCCGGGTCCGGGCGAGGTCCTCATCGCCGCCGAAGCCGTCAGCGTCGGCTTCGCGCAGACCCAGATGCGGCGCAACATCTTCCCGGCCCCGATGTGGCGCCCCCAGTTCCCCATCGTCCTCGGCGGGGACGTCATCGGCCGGGTCGCGGGCGTCGGCGCCGGGGTGACGGACATCCACGAGGGCGACCGGGTCGGCGCGTTCACCCTGAACGGCGCCTACGCCGACTACGCCGTCGTCGAGGCCTCCACGGTGCTGCCCGTCCCCGAAGGCCTGGACGCCGCGCAGGCGACCGCGCTGCCCTCCCCGGGGCCCATCGCCTCCGGCACACTGGGCACCGCGCGGCTCCAGCCCGGCGAGAGCGTCCTGGTGCACGCCGCCTCCGGCGGCATCGGCCACCTGAGCGTGCAGCTGGCCAAGGCCGCCGGCGCCGGCCTGGTGATCGGTACCGCCGGCTCCGCCGACAAGCTGGAGTTCGTACGGAGCCTGGGGGCCGACGTCGTCATCGACTACACCCGTGACGACTGGGCCGAACAGGTCCGCGAGGCGACGGGCGGCAAGGGCGTCGACGTCATCCTCGACAGCGTCGGCGGCGACGTGCTGCGCCAGGGCGTCGGCCTCCTCGCGCCCTTCGGCCGGCTGGTGTTCTACGGTTCGGCCGGCGGCGGACTGGAGATCCCCCGGGTCTCGCCCATGGAGCTCATCGAGATGAAGTTCCTGACCGGCTTCGCGCTCTCGCGCTGGCGCGCCGCCCGCCCCAAGGAGTACCTGCGCAATCACGAGGACCTGGCCGCCCGGCTGGCCGACGGCACCGTGCGGCACGCCGTGCACGCCACCCTGCCGCTGCACGAGGTCGCCGAGGCCCACCGCCTCATCGAGGCCCGTTCGCAGACCGGCCGGATCGTCCTCCTCCCGGACGCCGGCGCCTGACCGCGGCACCCGCGAGCGGCCCCGCCAGCCCCGGCCGGCGGGGCCGCTCCCGCGTGGCGTGAACTCGTCCCCCGCAGCGGCGGGAGCTGATGGATTCCGGTTCCCGGAGCCCGCCGTGATCAAGGGGATGAGAGCGTGGTGCCATGCGAGACGAAAGGTCATCAGCCATGGAGAATTCCGCCGACGGCGTGTACGACGTCGTCATCCTCGGTGGCGGCAGCGGGGGTTACTCCTGCGCCCTGCGCGCGACACAGCTCGGCCTGAAGGTCGTCCTCGTCGAGAAGGGCAAGCTGGGCGGCACCTGCCTGCACAACGGCTGCATCCCGACGAAGGCCCTGCTGCACGCCGGTGAGGTCGCCGACGAGCTCCGCCGCAGCGAGTCCTACGGAGTGAAGTCCACCTTCGAGGGCGTCGACATATCCGCGGTGCACACCTACAAGGACGGGGTGATCGCCCACCTGTACAAGGGACTCCAGGGCACCCTGAAGGCCCGCAAGAACCTCACCCTCGTGGAGGGCGAGGGCCGCCTCGTCTCCCCGACCGAGGTCGAGGCGGGCGGCGTCCGCTACCGGGGCCGGCACGTCGTCCTCGCCACCGGCTCGCAGCCGCGTTCCCTGCCGGGCCTGACCATCGACGGCGACCGGGTCGTCTCCTCCGACCACGCCCTGGTCCTGGACCGGATCCCCGAGTCGGCGGTCGTCCTCGGCGGCGGCGTCATCGGCGTCGAGTTCGCCTCCGCCTGGAAGTCCTTCGGCGTGGACGTCACCGTCGTCGAGGGCCTGCCGCACCTGGTGCCCGCCGAGGACGTCGAGATCTCCAAGGCGCTGGAGCGGGCCTTCCGCAAGCGCAAGATCAAGTTCGAGCTGGGGGCGCGCTTCTCCGGCGTCGAGTACACCGACTCCGGCGTCCGGGTCTCCCTGGAGAACGGCAAGCAGGTCGAGGCCGAGCTGCTGCTCGTCGCCGTCGGCCGCGGCCCGGTCTCCGCCGGCCTCGGCTACGAGGAGGCCGGGGTCGCCCTGGAGCGCGGGCACGTCGTCGTCGACGAACTGATGCGCACCAACCTCCCGACCGTGTCGGCCGTCGGCGACCTCGTACCGACCCTCCAGCTGGCCCACGTCGGCTTCGCCGAGGGCATCCTCGTCGCCGAGCGGATCGCCGGCCTGCCGGTCACCCCGGTCGACTACGACGGAGTCGCCCGGGTCACGTACTGCGAGCCGGAGATCGCCTCCGTCGGGCTCACCGAGGCCAGGGCCAAGGAGCTGTACGGCGCGGACAAGGTGATCGTCAGCAAGTTCAACGCGGGGAGCACCGGCAAGAGCCGGATCCTGAAGTCGGCTGGCGAGATCAAGCTCGTCCAGGTCGCCGACGGTCCCGTCATCGGCCTGCACATGATCGGCTCGCGGGTCAGCGAGCAGATCGGCGAGGCCCAGCTGATCTACAACTGGGGGGCGCTGCCCGCCGAGGTCGCGAGCCTCGTCCACGCGCACCCGACGCAGACCGAGGCGCTCGGCGAGGCCCACCTCGCCCTGGCCGGCAAGCCGCTGCACGTCCACGGCTGACCACGTCCGGCGCGGGCCGCCGTACGGGCCCCGGAGCCGCTCCTTCCGGGGTCCGTACGGGCGCGCTCGCCGTAATGTCCTGGCGGGGAGCGGAGCCGGGTGCCACCATCGGCTCCGCGCGGACGCGGGGTCCGCCGGTCAGCAGACGAGGACGCGCCATGACTCCGGATCACTCCGTACCGGGCCGGGTTCCACCGGGCTGGGGCCCCCGGGAGCCCGCCGGACCGGGTCCCGCCGCACCCGGGCCCGCCGCACCGGGTCCGGCCGCACCCGGGCGGGGCGGCGCGCGGGCCACCGGGGTGCTGCTCGGCATCTCGACGGTGCTCGTCGGGCTCATGTCGGGGCTGTTCTTCGCCTTCGACGTCTCGGTGATGCCGGGGCTGGCCCGACTCGACGACGACCGTGCCTACGTCACCGTCATGGGCAACTTCAACGCGGCCATCGACGGCAACGGCCTCTTCGGCACGGCCTTCGTCCTGGCCCTGTTCACCGCCGCCGCGGCGGCGGTCCTCTCGCTGCGCTCGGGCCGCCGAGCGGTCGCGCTGTGGGCCGGGGCGGCCGCGCTCGCCTACCTCGTGGTCCTCGTGATCACCTTCGCGGTGAACATCCCGCTGAACAACGAACTCGCGGACGCCGCGGCCTCGGCGCGCACCGACCTCCCGGTGGTGGACAAGTTCAAGGGCACCTGGGTCACCACCAACATCGTCCGCACCGTGGTCTGCACGCTCGCCCTCGCCGCCCTGGCCCGGGCCCTCGTCCTGCACGGCCGCGCCACGCCACGCTGACCGGCGGGCGGGCACCCGGGCGGGGCGCCCGCCCGGGTCAGGAACCGCCGTGCAGGACCAGGGCCCAGGCCAGCAGGCCGGTCGCCGCCGTGCACAGCAGCGTGCGCCAGACGTTCGCACGGACCCACGGCCCCTCGAAGGCCCGCCGGACGGACGCCGGATCGGCGAGCCGGTCGGCCGGGCCGGCCTGCTCCAGGGCGTTGTTGAGCGGGATGTTCACCAGGCCGGTGACCGTCATCGCCAGCACGTAGCAGACGAACGCCCCGACGAGCGGCGCCAGGGCGTCCCGCCCGTCGGCCGGGACGTGCAGGCCCACGGCGAGTCCGGTGAACAGCAGCGCCCCGAGGTAGCCCAGCATGAACCAGCCGTTGAGGATGGCCACGTTGACCCGCTGCATCACCTCGACGACGGTCCGGTCGCCGGTGCCCCGCAGGCCGGGCATCACGGCCACGGCGAACCCGTAGAAGAGGCCGCTGACCAGCCCCATGGTGATCGTCGCCGCGATCAGTGACGCGAACCGTGCCGTTTCCACGCAGAGCTCCCCGCACGTAGTCGAAATCCGGTCATCGAGCTGTCGGTCCCGGCCGATCCTACGGGCGGAGATCGCCCGCGTCCCGGAAAATCCGATGGGCCGTTACCAGCCGGTTTCAGCCGTTGGACACCTTTCTGCGCACACAGGCGCACGGGGTACCCTCCGCTTCCGCGGGCCCGCACGCCCGGCAGCGAAGCCTGGAGAGGAAACAGACCGTGACCGAACCGAAGCACCGGCTGGACGCATTGCGGGCCGACATCGAGCGCCGCAACCCCGCCCAGCCCGAGTTCCACCAGGCCGTGCGCGAGGTCCTGGACACCCTGGCCCCCGTGTTCGCCGCACGCCCCGAGTACGCGGAGGCGGGACTCGTCGAGCGGCTGGTCGAGCCCGAGCGGCAGATCATCTTCCGGGTGCCGTGGACGGACGACCGCGGCCGGGTCCACGTCAACCGCGGCTACCGGGTGGAGTTCAACAGCGCGCTCGGCCCCTACAAGGGCGGGCTGCGCTTCCACCCGTCGGTCGACATCGGCGTGGTGAAGTTCCTCGGCTTCGAGCAGATCTTCAAGAACGCCCTGACGGGCCTGGGCATCGGCGGCGGCAAGGGCGGCAGCGACTTCGACCCGCACGGCAAGTCCGACGCGGAGGTCATGCGCTTCTGCCAGTCCTTCATGACGGAGCTGTACCGCCACATCGGCGAGCACACGGACGTCCCCGCCGGTGACATCGGCGTGGGCGGACGCGAGATCGGCTACCTGTTCGGCCAGTACCGGCGGATCACCAACCGCTGGGAGGCGGGCGTCCTCACGGGCAAGGGGACCGGCTGGGGCGGTTCCGAGATCCGTCCGCAGGCCACCGGCTACGGCAGCGTCCTGTTCGCCGCCGAGATGCTGGCGGTCCGCGGCGAGTCCCTCGACGGACTGACCGCCGTCGTCTCCGGCTCCGGCAACGTCGCCCTCTACACGATCGAGAAGCTCCAGCAGCTCGGCGCCAACCCGCTGACCTGCTCCGACTCCCAGGGCTACGTCATCGACGAGAAGGGCGTCGACCTCGCGCTGCTGCGGCAGATCAAGGAGGTCGAGCGCGGACGCGTCAGCGAGTACGCGCAGCGCCGCGGGGCGTCCGCCCGCTTCGTGCCCGGCGGGCGGGTCTGGGAGGTCCCGGCGGACGTGGCCTTCCCCTCCGCCACCCAGAACGAACTCGGCGCCGACGACGCCCGCGCGCTCATCGCCGGCGGGGTCAAGGCCGTCTCGGAGGGCGCCAACATGCCCACCACCCCCGAGGCCGTCCACCTCTTCCAGGCGGCCGGAGTGGCCTTCGGCCCCGGCAAGGCCGCCAACGCGGGCGGAGTCGCCGTCAGCGCCCTGGAGATGGCCCAGAACGCCGGCCGCACGGGCTGGAGCGCGAGCCGGGTCGAGGAGGAACTCGCCGGCATCATGCGCGACATCCACGCCGTCGCGTACGAGACGGCCGAACGGTACGGAGCCGCCGGCGACTACGTCACGGGCGCCAACATCGCCGGCTTCGAAAGGGTCGCCGACGCGATGCTCGCCCAGGGCGTGATCTGACCCGCGATCCGGGGGCACCCGGCCGGGAGCCCGGTGGAGGGCCGTAACCTGGTCCTCCACCACCGACAGGGAGCAATCCGTGCTGAGCGCGCTTGACGGGACGTACGGCGACCGCGAGGACGCGCTGAGCGTCGCCGGGCGGAACGCCTCGTACGAGGAACTGCTGGGCGCCGCCGGCGCGGTCGCCGCCGACGTCGCGGGCGCCCCGGCGTTCGCGGTGACGGCGACCGCCTCGCTGGAGACCGTCGCGGCGGCCGTCGGCGCCCTGCTGGCCGGGGTGCCGCTCGTACCGCTGCCGCCCGACGCGGGACCGGCCGAACGCGCGCACATCCTGCGGGACTCGGGCGCCGTGGAGGTCGACGTCGACTTCGCACGGCGGGCCCCCGCCCGGACCGCCCCGGCCGCGCCCGCCGCGGACCCGGCGCTGATCCTGTACACGTCCGGCACCACCGGGCCGCCCAAGGGCGTCGTGCTCAGCGGCGCCGCGATCACCGCCGACCTCGACGCCCTCGCCGGAGCCTGGCAGTGGACCGCCGAGGACACCCTCGTCCACGGGCTCCCGCTGTTCCACGTGCACGGGCTGGTCCTCGGCGTGCTCGGCGCGCTGCGCACCGGCAGCCGGCTCGTGCACACCGGCCGCCCCACCCCGCAGGCCTACGCGGAGGCGGGCGGCAGCCTCTACTTCGGGGTGCCCACCGTCTGGTCCCGCATCGCCGCCGAACCGCGGGCGGCCGCGGCCCTGTCCGGGGCCCGCCTCCTCGTCTCGGGCAGCGCCGCCCTGCCGGCCCCCGTCTTCCGGGACCTCGAACGCCTCACCGGCCACCGGCCGGTGGAGCGGTACGGGATGACGGAAACGCTGATCACCCTCAGCGGCCGGGCCGGCGGAGAGGTCCGCCCGGGCACGGTCGGCACCCCGCTGCCCGGCATCCGGACCCGCGTCGCGGCCGAACCGGGCGCGGAGATCGGCGAACTCCAGCTCACCGGCCCCACCCTGTTCTCCGGCTACCTGGGCCGCCCGGAGGCCACCGCGGCCGCGTACACCGAGGACGGATGGTTCCGTACGGGTGACATCGCCGCCGTCGACGCGTCCGACGGCGTCCACCGGATCGTCGGCCGGGCCTCCATCGACATGATCAAGTCCGGCGGATACCGGATCGGGGCGGGCGAGATCGAGAACGCGCTGCTGGACCATCCCCGGGTGAGCGAGGCGGCCGTGGTCGGCGTCCCCGACGCCGACCTCGGACAGCGCATCGTCGCCTTCGTCGTCGCCGAAGGGGTCACCGGCACCGAACTGACCGACTTCGTCGCCGCGCACCTGTCGGTCCACAAACGCCCGCGCGAGGTCCGGTTCATCGCCTCCGTCCCGCGCAACGCCATGGGCAAACCACAGAAGAAGCTCCTGCTCACGGACGACACCGGGGACCACGCATGACCACGCCCGAGACCACCAGGGACCTCCGCACCACCGGCAGCCCCTGGATCCGCCGCTTCCACACCGCGGTCCGCCCGCAGGACGCACCCGTCCTCGTCGTGCTCCCGCACGCCGGCGGCAACGCCTCCTTCTACTTCCCGCTCTCCCGGGACCTGGCCCCGTACGCCGAGGTGCTCACCGTCCAGTACCCCGGCCGCCAGGACCGCTTCGGCGAGCCGAGCCCCGACACCGTGACCGGGCTCGTCGACGAGGTCGAACGGGCCCTGCGGCCCTGGCGGGGCAGGCCCCTGGTCCTCTTCGGGCACAGCATGGGCGCGGTCCTCGCCTTCGAACTGACCCGCCGGCTGGAGCGGGCCGGCACGGGCCCGCGCGGCCTGGTCCTCTCCGGACGCCGCTCCCCGCTCACCCACCGGGAGGAGAGCACCCACACCGAGGGGGACGAGGCCCTCCTCGCCCGGCTGAGTGAACTCTCCGGCACCGACCCGCAGTTGCTCGCCGACCCGGACTTCCGGGAGCTGATCCTGCCGTCGCTGCGCAGCGACTACAAGGCGATCGAGACATACCGCTACGAGCCCGGACCGGTGCTGCGCACCCCCGTCAGCGTGCTCTGCGGGGAGTCCGACCCGCGGGCGAGCCTGGCCGACGCCATGGGCTGGCGGCAGCTGACCGGCGCCGCCTTCACCTTCCGGTCGTTCCCCGGGGCGCACTTCTACCTGGCGGAACAGCACGACGCCGTGGTCCGCGCGCTCACCGAGGACCTGTCGGCCTTCGCCGCCGTCTGACCGGCCGGGGCCCTTCCCGGGGCCTCCCCGGGGCCTCGCCACGGCCCTCGTCCGGGGTGCCCTCCGGGCCCCGGCCGGGCGGCCGGATCCTGCCGGAGATCATCTAGGCAGGGCCGGGGGGCGTCGGTACGTTGCTCGCATGGACCAAACGGCTGGCGATCCCAGAACCGACCATCGCGCCCTCGTCGCGGCCGGCATCACCGTCGTGATGTGGGCCTCCGCCTTCGTCTCCATCCGCGCGTCGGCCGACCACTTCGGCCCCGGCGCGCTCGCGCTGGGGCGGCTGCTGACGGCGTCCCTCGCGCTGGGCGCCGTACTCCTGGTCAAGCGGGTGCCGCTGCCGCCCCGTCAGGCCTGGCCGGGGATCCTCGCCTCCGGGGTGCTCTGGTTCGGGCTCTACATGGTGGCGCTGAACTGGGGCGAGCAGGAGGTCGACGCCGGTACCGCGGCGATGGTCGTCAACATCGGCCCGATCGTCATCGCCCTGCTCAGCGGCTGGCTGCTGAAGGAGGGATTCCCGCCGATGCTGCTGGCGGGGATGGGCGTCTCCTTCGCCGGAGCGGCCGTCGTGGGCGTGTCCACCTCGAACGGCGGCTCCTCCTCGGTCGTCGGCGTGCTGCTGTGCCTGGTCGCCGCCCTCGCCTACGGGGCCGGGGTCGTCTCGCAGAAACCCGCGCTGCGGTACGCCACTCCGCTCCAGGTGACCACGTACGGCTGCTTCGTCGGCACGGCGTGCACCCTGCCCTTCGCCGGGCAGCTGCTCGACCAGCTCCCCGAAGCCCCGCTCACCGCCACCCTCAACATGGTCTACCTGGGCCTCTTCCCGACCGCCCTCGCCTTCACCACCTGGACGTACGCCCTCTCGCGCACCACCGCCGGGAAGATGGGCGCCACCACGTACGCGGTGCCCGCCGTGGTGGTCGTCATCGCGTGGTTCGCCCTCGACGAGGTGCCCGGCTGGCTGACCCTGCTGGGCGGCGCGATCTGCCTCGCCGGCGTCGCCGTCTCCCGCAGGCGGCCCCGGGCCGCGGCGGTTCCCGCGGGGAAGTGACGCGGGAGCGGCGGGAGTTCAGCTCCGGTCGCGGCCTTCGAGTTCGGCCTCCAGTCCGCCGAGCAGGATCTGGAGTCCGAACTCGAAGGTCTGCTCCGGCGCCGCCGCGTACGCCGTCGCCGCCGGTCCGTCGACGCGCGTGCGCAGCCTCGGGAACTGCCGGGCGACCTCGGCCGCCCTGGCCACGGTCTCCTGGATCAGCTCCTGCGGGTCGCCGCCGTCGCGCCCGAGCCGCCGGGCCAGCGAGGCCTCGGCGGAGGTGCCGAGGACGCTGCCGAGCACGAACGTGAAGACGGTGCCCGCCGCCCGGTCCGCCTCGGGGCCGGTGAACCCGGCCGACTCGTAGACCGCCAGGCTGAGGTCGTCGTACCGCGCCTTGCCCGGCCCGTAGAACAGGTACGAGCCGAAGGCCGGCACCAGCCACGCGTGGCGGCTCAGCATCGCGTGCAGCCCGGTGGCCATGGAGGTGGCCGCGGCGCGCCAGCCGACCGCCTCGGGGTCGGCCAGTTCGATCTCGTGCCAGACGTGGTCGCCGGCGAGCAGGACGAGGTTGTCCTTGTTCTTGACGTGCCAGTAGACGGCCGTGGCCGCGGTGCCCAGGCGCTTGCCCAGGCTCCGCATGTTCAGGCCGTCCAGACCCTCTTCGTCGAGCAGTTCGATCGCGGTCAGGACGATGTGTTCCCGCGTGAGCGTGTCGCGTGCCATGCCCCTCACGATAGGCCGCCCACCCCCACTTGCACAAAGTTCAGGCGAGGGCTTGCACTTAGTTCAAGTCCCGGCCTACAGTCTCCTTGAACTTAGTGAAAGTCGCTGGGTGAACGTCACAGCGGCGCCGTGGGCGCCGTACGAGGGGGACCACCGTGAACGCTCTTGTCGCCGCACTCCAGCTGCTCGTCGCCGCCGCCTTCCTGAGCATCCCGGTCGTCCGCGCCCGCTACGGAGCCGTCGCCATGGGGGCCGCCGAGGCGGAACTGCGGCGCCAGGGGGTGCGGCCGACCGTCCTCACGGAGAACGGCATGCGCTTCGACGCCGGCGGCCACGAGACCTGGGCGCCCGTCGGGTTCGCCGCGACGATGGCGGCCGCGGCCGGGGCCAACCTGCTCGCCGCTTCCTGGGCCCCGGTCCTGACCTACGTCGCGCAGTCGCTGATCGTGCTGGTCAACTGCGTGATCCTGTACAGCAACCTGACGGCGGTCCCCTCCGTGACGGCCGCCTTCGCCCGCAAGGGCGACGAGGAGCTGGCCCGCGTCGACGTGGCGGCCCTGCTGAAGGCCGCCGAGGACGGCTTCCCCGCCTGGGTCTGGGTCCTGCAGAACGCCCGCCACGTGGTCGTGTTCGGCGCCTCGGCCGCCGCCCTCGCCGTCACCGCCCTCGCCTGAGCCCCCACGGGCCCCGGGTTCCGAGGGGGCGGCCGGGCCCCGTCAGGCGGCGAACGTGGTCCCGTCAGGCGGCGAACGCGGCCCCGTCAGACGACGAACGTGGCCTCGTTGCGTCCGAGGAGATAGCCGAGCTGGAGCCGGTTGAGGGCCCCCATCTCCTGTTTGATGGCCGCGATGTGGGCCTGGAGGGAGCGCTCGCTGATCCCTATGCGGCGGGCGATCGCCTTGTCCGCGTAGCCCTCCACGAGCAGCCTGCTGATCGACTCCCGGATCGCCGGAACCACTTCGTCCGCCGCCTTCGCGGCGTGGAGCGGCACGAAGGGAAAGGGCTTCGCCCGGTCCCAGGCCTTGTCGAAGGTGTCCCGGAGAAATCGTACGATCGTCGGTTCGGTAATCGAGATAGCCGTGGTACGGTCTTCGTTCGCCGAAATGAAGGCGACGTCGTCCACAATGATCAGACGGTCGAAGAATTCTTCCAGGGTGCGAACCTGGGCGCCGTATTCGGTAACCGCGCGGACATATTCCTTCGTCGCCTCGTCGAATCGCGTGGTGTGCTGATAGAGCGTCCGCATCGCGATCCCCGCCGAGATGTGCCGGCGTACGGATTCCAGGGCCTCCTTCAGCACCGCGCTCGGCCGTGCCCCGTCCGGCTGCGCGGTGAGGATGTCCCGCCGGACCGATCCGAGGGCGTCGTTGATCGCGCCGGAGATACTGCCCAGGCCATGCAAATAACGGACTCCGGGCCCCACGACCTCCTCGTCCGCGCGGGCCTCCACCGCCGGCGCGGCGGCCGGGCGCGCGGCCTGCTGCGCGGCCTCCTGGGCCAGCAGCCCGAGGTGCGTTGCGAGTTCCCGCAAGAACGCCTGCGGTTCCCCCGCGGCGGCCGCACACAGCGCTTCAGGTGCACCGCTCTGTGCGGTTTCGACGTATTTGACTACGTCCACGTGCCACCCCTGTCTGTCCGGTATGCAGCTGTTCGTAGCGGTCTGGACCCCGTGGGTTCCCGCAATGCGTAAACCGGAGCCATCGTAGGTCTACCTCGTCGTGACCCGGCAGGGGAGATTTGGTCTCACCGCAGGAACGAACACGAAGAAGGCGCCCGGCGATCATCACCGCCGGAAACCGCCTCGGTTTGGCGTTCCTGGAATGGCCGAACACGAAACGACTCGAGGGGACTGGGCAAAATGGGGAAGAACCACATGGTGACTCGTCAGACCGGCCGCGTTTCCGGAATCCGCGGCCGCGTCGCACTCGCCGCCGCGGGCATCGCGCTCGGCGTCGGTACGACCGTCGCCGGGATCGCCCAGGGCGCCCTCACCACCGACTCCGGCAGCCACCTGCGCCTCGGTGACGTCGGCTGGAACAACACGAAGCCGCACGTGGTCGCCGGTGACGTGGGCTGGAACACCCCGCAGCCCGCCGAAACCACCCCGGCGCCGGCCACCACCGCCCCGGTTCCCGGCCCCACCAACGACGTTGGCTGGAACTGACCGTCCGCCGCCGCCCCGTCCTGCACTGCTTCACCTCCCGCCACTGACCGACCGGCAAGAGAATGGCTGATCCTCGTGGTTGCCCCCTCCCCCTGGTTCCTGACCTCCGAGAACGGCGCGGCCCCCGAGCCCGCCACCCGCGTCTACTGCTTCCCGCACGCCGGGGGGAACCCCCGGACCTTCCTCGACTGGCAGCCCGCCATGGGACGGGACGCGCGGATCCTCGCCGTCTGCCCGCCCGGCCGGGGCCACCGCTTCCGTGAACCGGCCCTCCCCTCCGTCGCCGCGCTCGCCGACGGGGCCGCCGCCGCCATCGCCCTCGCCGCCACCGACGACCGGCCCTTCCTCCTCTTCGGCCACAGCTTCGGCGCGGCCCTCGCCTTCGAGGTCGCCCGCCGCCTCGACGCAGTACGCGGCCTCGCCGGCCTCGTCGTCTCCGGATGCAGCGCCCCCTCCCTGCTCCCGACCCCCCGCGTGGTCCGGACCGCCCGCCTGGAGGGCCGGGCCTTCACCGAGGCCGTCGGATTCTTCGGCGGACTGCCGCCCGAGGTGGTCGAGGACGAGGCCGTGCAGGAACTCCTCCTCCCGCACCTGAAGGCCGACTTCCGGCTCGTCGCCGAATACCGCTACCGCCCCGCCGCCCCGCTGGACGTCCCGGTCACCCTGCTCAACGGCACCGAGGACCCGCACGTCGACGCGGTCGCGCTGGACGCCTGGACCCGCGAATGCGCCACGGAACCCGGCCGGCACTGGGCCGAGGGCGGCCACTTCTACTTCGAGGGCCGGCCCGAAGCCGTCACCCGCGTCCTGCGCCCGCTGGCCCGCGCGGCCGCGTCGGCGACACCCGCCGGGGATGAGTACGTTGAGCTGATCTGACACCCCCGGCCCGAGGGCCGACGCACCCCGGCAGCTCACCAGCGAGGATCCCGATGAACCACACCGCTCCCTCCGGCGCGCCCACGAACGCGCCCACCGCCGCAG
Organism: Streptomyces sp. NPDC044704; assembly: GCF_056433525.1. Lineage (NCBI taxonomy): Bacteria > Bacillati > Actinomycetota > Actinomycetes > Kitasatosporales > Streptomycetaceae > Streptomyces > Streptomyces sp. NPDC044704. The sequence continues at coordinate 42,126 of NZ_JBWKGY010000033.1, read as the reverse complement.
GCTCCGCCGCCGACCAGCTCCGGCGGGCCGTCGCCTTCCGGGACCTGCACGCGGGCCCCCGCCCCTTCGTCGTCCCGAACCCCTGGGACGCGGGAACCGCCCGCATCCTGGCCTCCTTCGGCTTCGCCGCGCTCGCCACCACCGGAGCCGGCCTCGCCCACAGCCTCGGCCGCCCCGACGGGACGAACGCCGTCAGCCGCGCCGAACTCCTTGCCAACGCCGCCGTGATCGTCGAAGCCACCGGCCTGCCCGTGACCGCCGACCTGGAGAGCGGCTTCGGCGAACGGCCCGAGGACGTCGCCGAGACCATCCGCCTCGCCGCCGCCGCGGGCCTCGTCGGCGGCTCCGTCGAGGACTCCACCGGCCGCGACGAGGACCCCGTACGCCCCCTCGACGAGGCCGTGGAGCGGGTCGCCGCCGCCGTGGAGGCGGCCAAGGGACTCGACTTCCCCTTCACCGTCACCGCCCGCGCCGAGAACTTCTTCCAGGGCCGCCCCGACCTCGACGACACCATCCGGCGCCTGCGGGCCTACGAGGCCGCCGGCGCCGACGTGCTCTACGCCCCGGCCCTGCCCGACGCCGACGCGATCCGCGCCGTCTGCTCCGCCGTCGACCGGCCCGTCAACGTCCTGATGGGCGGCGCCCTGCCGCTGTCCGTCGCCGACCTCGGCGCCCTCGGCGTACGCCGCGTCAGCACCGGCTCCGCACTGTCGCGCGCCGCACTCGGCGCCCTCACCCGGGCCGCCCGCGAGATCGGCGAACTCGGCACCTTCGGCTTCGGCGCGGACGCCCTCCCCTACGCCGAGGCCAACGCGCTCCTGAGCCCCGCCGCCCCCGCCCCGTCCGCCGACCGAGAGAGCGAACCGGCACCGTGAGCCTTCCGCACGCGTTACCCGCCGCCACCGCGGCCACCACCGTCCCGGCGGCCCCTGCCGTCCACGCCGTCCACCTGTCCGCGCCCCGCTACGTACTCGGCGAACTCCCCGCCGACCACACCTCCATCGACGGACTGGCCGAACGCGCCCGCCGGTTCGGGATGCCGCCCCGCGCCGATCTGTGGGGCTGGGGGACCGTCCACCGCACCGCCAAGTCCCTGGAGACCCTCGCCGCCGAATCCGTCCGCGCCACCCTCGACGCCGCCCGCACCGCCCCGGGCGACGTCGACTGCCTCCTCCTGTGCTCCACCCGCTTCCCCGGCGGCCCGCGCACCCACGGCACCTTCGTGGAGAACGTCATGGCCGCCACCGGCCTCGGCGCCGCCGCCTTCACCGGCCTGACCCTCGGCCGCTGCGCCAACCTCCTGGCCGGCATCCGCACCGCCCAGGCGTACGTCGCCGCGGGCATGTACCGCCGGGTCGCGGTCGTCACCGCCGACCGGGTCACCGACGAGTCCGTCCGCATGGACAACTTCGCCCTCTTCAGCGACGGCGCCGCCTCCTGCCTGATCAGCGCCGCCCCGCTCGGCCCCGACGCCTACGAGATCGTCGCGGGCGCCGGCGCCCAGGACCCGGCCGGCCTCGACTGGTCCAACGAGATCAGCTCCGACCTCGCCCGCGAGGTCAACGAACGCGTCCTGGAGGACGCCGGAATGAAGATCGGCGACATCCACGGGGTGCTGCACCCCAACCTGTACAAGCCACTGGTCGTCCTCAAGGAACGCCAGGCCGGCTTCAGCCGCGAACAGCTCTTCCTCGACAACATCCCGCGCGTCGGCCACTGCTTCGCCGCCGACCCGCTGATCAACCTCGTCGACCGCGCCGGGGCCGGCGCCCTCAAGCCCCACGGCCACTACCTGCTCGCGTCGAGCGTCCCCGGCGTACGGATCGGCGTCCTGCTGCGCAGGCTCCCGGCCCCCGCCGCCCGACGGGGGGACCGCTGACATGAGCGCGCCCACCAGCCCCGCCGACGAGAGCTTCCTCGACCTGGCCCGCAGTTCCTTCGCACCCGCCTTCCCCCTGCCCGACCTCACCACCTCCCTGCCCGCCGGCCCCTTCGAGGCCTCCCCGGCCGGCGCCGCCGAAGCCGCCCGCATCGCCGCCGCCCCGCCCGCCGGACTCTTCCGCCGGCTGCTCGCCGACCAGGAGAGCGAAGCCGTCCTCCTCGCCGCCCGCCGGGTCCTCGCCGCGTTCCTCGCCCCCGAGGGCGACCCGGCCGACGACGACCCCGACCCCGGACCGGCCGCCGACGCCGACGCGGTCGCCGCGTACGTCGCCGCCGCCCGCACCGAACTCGCCGCCGTCCTCACCCCGCTGCGCACCCACCCCGACCCCGAGGTCCGCGCGGCGGTGCTGCGCCAGCGCGCCCCCCTCACCCTGACCGGCGGCTGCTGGCTGGACACCGTCTCGCAGGCCGCGACCCAGCCCGCCGAAATCGTCGGCCGCCTCTTCGGCCAGCACTGGCTGCTCCAGGGCGAGGGCACCGCCGAGGCCGGCCTCCTCGGCCGCCGCCGCCGGGCACTCGCCGGCCACGGCGTCTACCTCCCCGAAGTCGAGGCCGCCGCCTTCCTCGACGCCGCCGGCGCCCGCCCCCTCACCGCCCTGCACGCCGCCTTCCACCTGGCCCTGTCCCGGCTGCCCGCCTCCTTCCTCCCCGAGGTCGTCGGCGTCCACTACGCCGCCCACGCCCTCGGCCTCGACGAACTCCTGCTCGGCAGCGAGCCGATGCTCACCGAGCACGACGTACGCCCCGTCCTCGCCGAGTACCTGGACCTCACCGGACAGTCACCGACCGGACCCGAGGACCGCCGCCGCGCCCTCGCGGCCGTACGGCTGGTCGTCCGCCTGGAACGCGAGCACACCGCCGCCCTCGCCGAGCTCGCCGCCTGGCACGAGGGCCTCTCCCTCGACGCCAAGGTCGCCCTGATCGTCGAGCGGCACGCCCCGCACGCGGGCCGCCAGCACCGCGCCGTGCGCCTGGGCACCCGCAAGCTCACCGACTGGCTCGACGACGCACAGCTCGACGCCGCCGCCTTCGTCCGCGAGTTCCGCACCGCCCGCCAGCTGCGCCCCGGCCGCGACGGCGGACCCTGCCGGTTCCTGAAGTCCATCAAGTTCGGCGGCCCCATGTTCGGCATCTTCGACGAGCGGGAGGCGGCCGTCTTCGCCGCCTGGGCGCGGTCCGTCGCCGCCGGCGAGCCCGCCGGAGCCGACCTCGTCCCGCTGACCGCCGGGGACGAACCCGCCCGCGCCTGGAGCGGACGCCTCGCGACCGTGGAGCCCGCCGACGTGCGGGTCGGCGAGCCGGCACCCACCGACGACCACCGCCGCTTCTTCCACCGCCTCGTCAACTTCGAGCGCCACCCCGCCGTCCTGCCCGCGGCCCGGGCCCGCGCCGAGGCCGGACTCGCGGACGCCGAGCTGCTGTTCGAGCACGGCTCCCAGGGCCTGCTGACCGACGCCTCGTACTTCGACTACACGCCCGAGGCCCTGATGGAGCGGGTCGAGCGGATCTACCGGGACAAGCTCGTGGACCCGTACGAGCCGCTCACCGAGATCCCCTCCCGCGACGAGGTCGTCTTCGAGCAGTCCACCTACGCCCTCGGCAGCCTCATCGACGGCACCTGGGCCCACCGCGTCGGCAACCTCGGCCGCCGCCGGCGGCGCAGCGACGACATGCTGTTCTCCATCTACGCGGACGAGATGGGCCGCGGCGACATGGCGAAGAACCACATCACGATCATCCACAAAGTGCTGGCCAGCATGGACATGGACCTGCCGCACATCCGGCAGGAGGCCTTCCTCCACCAGGGAGACCTGCCGGACCACTTGTACGGCTTCTCCGTCCACCAGATCTGCCTGTCGCTGTTCCCCGACAGCCTCTACGACGAGATCCTCGGCTACAACCTGGGCATCGAGATGTTCGGCCTCGGCGCCATGCGGCTCCACGAGATCCAGAAACTGCGCCGGCACGGCCTCGACGTCTCCTACGAAGAGGCCCACCTGTCCATCGACAACTTCTCGGCGGGCCACGCCCGCCAGTCCGCCGAGATCGTCGTCGCCCACCTCGACGACGTGCGCACCGCCTCCGGCGAGGAGGCCGTCCAGTGCGCGTGGCGGCGGATCTGGCGCGGCTACGCCTCGTTCGCCTACTTCGTCGAGCACGGCCTGGTGAAGCGGGTCCGCGCCGAAGCGGCCGCCGCCGCGGCCCTGGCCGCGCAGACCCCCGCCGACCTGGTCATCTGAGGAGCCCCACCATGGAACTGACGACGAGTTTCGACCCCGAGGTCCTCGCCCTGCCGTTCTACGAGGACTCCCACCGCCGCCTCGCCGAGTCCGCCGGCGCCTGGTGCGACAGCAACCGCGTCCTGTGGGAGGAGATCCGCACCCTGGACCCCGACACCGCGGGACGCCGCCTCGTGCGCGCCCTCGGCGCGGCCGGCTGGCTCTCCGAACTGGATCCGCGCGGCGCCCCCGTGGACGACTTCCGCGCGGTGTGCCTGCGCCGCGAGGCCCTCGCCTACGCGGAGGACCTCGCCGACTTCGCCTTCTCCATCCAGGCGCTCGCCGCGACCCCGCTGCTGCGCTTCGGCAGCGAGGCGCAGCGCGGGCGCTACCTGCCGGGGATGGCCGCCGGCACCCTCATCGGGGCGTTCGCGGTCTCCGAGAAGGAGGCCGGCTCGGACGTGGCCTCGGTCGGGCTGGAGGCGGCCAGGGGCGAGGACGGCTCGTACGTGCTCAGCGGCCGCAAGGCGTGGATCGCCAACGGGACCATCGCCGACGTGTTCGTGGTGATCGCCCGCACCGGGCAGGGCCCCGGCCCGCTGGGTCTGTCCGCCTTCCTGGTGCCCGCGGACACCCCCGGGCTGCGGGTGGAGCGGGTCGACGCGATCGCCCCGCGCTCCTTCGCCCACCTGTCCTTCGAGGAGTGCCGGCTGCCCGCCGACGCCCTCCTGGGGCGGCCGGGCAAGGGCTTCGTGGTCGCGGTGGACCTGCTGGAGCGGTTCCGCACCACCGTCGGCGCGGCCGCCCTCGGCTTCGCCCGGCGGGCCTTCGACACCGCCCTCGCCCACGTCCTGGGGCGCGAGGCGTACGGGGCCACCCTCTTCGACCTCCAGCTGGTCAAGGCCTCGCTCGCCGACATGGAGGTGCAGTTGAACGCGGCCGCACTGCTGGTGGCGCGCGCCGCCTGGGAGACCGACCGGGGCAGCCGCCGGTTCGCCCGGCACTCCAACATCGCCAAGGTCCACGCGACCGAGGCCGCCCAGGGCGTCGTCGACTCGGCCGTGCAACTGCTCGGAGCGGCGGGCATCGTGCAGGGCGGCGTCACCGAGCGCCTCTACCGCCAGGTCCGCTCGCTGCGCATCTACGAGGGCACCTCGGAGGTGCTCAGGATGGCCATCGCCGGCTCCCTCGACATGCGCCGGGCGGCCCGCGCGGCGGCCTGACCCGGGGCCGCCCGTACCGGCCGCCCTTCCCGTACAACCGCCTTACCCGTACCACCCGTTCAGCAAGGAGCTGGCAGTGAGCAGCACGAAGACCCAGGCCGCGGCGCCCGTCACCCCCGTTGACGCGGTGCGCCTGCCGGACCCGTACCCCTACTACGCGCGCCTGGTGGCCGAGCGGCCCTTCGCCTTCGACGAGGCGCTCGGGGCCTGGGTGGCCGCCGACGCGGACGCGGTGCGCGCGGTGCTCGGCAGCGACGCCCTGCGGGTGCGGCCGGTGGCGGAGCCGGTGCCGGCCGGGATCGCCGGGACCCCCGCCGGGGAGGTCTTCGGGGAGCTGGTGCGCATGACGGACGGCCCGGCGGCGGTCCGGCTCAAGGCGGTGGTGGCCGAGGCGCTGGCCCGGGCCGACACCGCGCACGCGGCCCGGCTGGCGGCCCGGCACACCCGCGAGGTGCTGGCGGCGGGCGGCGAAGTCCCGTACGAGGAGCTGATGTTCGCGGTACCGGCCCGGGTGGTCGCCGAGCTCAGCGGCCTGACCGAGGGCGCCGGCCGGGAGGCGGCCCGCGCGATCGGCGACTTCGTGCAGTGCATCCCCGCCTCCGCGACCCCGGCGCAGCAGCGGGCTGCGGCCACCGCGGCGGCCCGGCTGCGCGAACTCCTCACCCCGGCCCTGAACGCGGCCTCCGCCACCCCCGTCCCGCCCGCCGGCCCGGGCGGCGCCCCCGGGCTGCTCGCCGAGCTCGTCGGGGCCGCCGACCGGCACTCCTGGCCGCACCTCGCACCGCTGCTCTCCAACGCCGTCGGCTTCCTGTCCCAGACCTACGACGCCACCGCCGGCCTGATCGGCAACACCCTGGTCGCCCTCGCCCGGGGCGCCGCCGCTCCGGACACCCCCGCCGCCACCGGAGCGCTCGTGCGCGAGGTGGTGCGCCACGACGCCCCGATCCAGAACACCCGCCGGTTCGCCGCCGGTTCCTTCGTCCACGCCGGCTGCGAGGTGGAGCCCGGGCAGCAGGTCCTGGTCGTGCTCGCCGCCGCCAACCGGGACCCCGCCGTCAATCCGGACCCCCACACCCTGTCGCCCGGCCGGGTGAATCCGGCGGTCTTCACCTTCGGCGCGGCAGCCCACCGCTGCCCAGGTGAGGAGCTCGCCGTCGCCATCGCCCGCGCCGTCGTCACCGAACTCCGCACGGCAGGCTTGAACACCACCGCGACCCCCGCCTACCGCCCTCTGGCGAACGCCCGGATCCCGCTCCTCTAGCGCGCAGGCACTCCCAGGACGCCGCCCCCGCAACCGCGATCAGGCCGGGGGTCTCCCACCCCCATGCCTTCAGACAGGACAAACCGCAACATGTCGGACACCATTCACCTCTGGATGCGGCACGAGGCCCGCCTCACCGAACGCCGCGCCCCCCTCACCCCCGAAGACGCCGGCCGCCTGGTGGCCGAGGGCATCCGGATCACCGTCGAGGAGTCGGACCAGCGGGCCTTCCCGCTCGCCGCCTACACCGCCGCCGGCTGCGCCACCGCCCCCACCGCCTCCTGGGACGCCGAAGCCCCCGACGACGCGTACGTCCTCGGACTCAAGGAACTCCCCGCCGGCCCCGGCACCCCGGCCCTGCGCCACCGGCACATCTACTTCGGCCACGCCTACAAGGGCCAGTCCGGAGCGCGCGAACTGCTCTCCCGCTTCACCGCGGGCGGCGGCGCCCTCCTCGACATGGAGTACCTCACCGACGAAGCCGGCCGCCGCGTCGCCGCGTTCGGCTACTGGGCCGGCTACGTCGGCGCCGCCCTCGCCGTCCTGCACCACCGCGGCACCCTCACCACCCCGCTGCGCCCCACGGACCGCGCCGCCCTGGACGCCCTCCTCGCCGCCGGAGCGGGCACCGCCACCGCGACCGGCAGCGCCACCGCCCTCGTGATCGGCGCGCTCGGCCGCAGCGGCCGGGGCGCCTGCGACGCCCTGACCCGGGCCGGCCTGGAACCCACCCGATGGGACCTGGCCGAGACCCGCGAGATCGACCGCGGCGCCCTGCTCGCCCACGACCTGATGGTCAACACCGTCCTGACCACCACGCCCGTACCGCCGTTCCTGACCAAGGCCGACCTCGACGACCCCGCCCGCCGGCTCTCCCTGGTCTCCGACGTCACCTGCGACGTCACCTCCGACTGCAACGTCCTGCCGGTCTACGACGAGACCACCACCTGGACCGAACCCGTCCGCACCCTGCGCACCGGCCCCAACCCCCTCGACCTGATCGCCATCGACAACCTCCCCTCCCTCCTCCCGGTCGAGGCCAGCACCGCCTTCTCCGCCGAACTCGCCCCGCAGCTCCTGCGCCTGGCCGCCCCCGCGGACGGCGTGTGGGAACGCGCCCTGCACACCTACCGGACGGCCGTCGAAGCCCAGGAGGATCCCCTTGTCCGCTGACCAGTCCGCACCCGCCGCGATACCCCAGGCCGCGGCGTCCGGCACCGTCCACTGGATCGGCACCGGCCTGTCCACCGGCCGCTCCGGCCTCTCCCTCGTCTGCGAACGCGCCCGCCGCGTGGTCCTGTGGGACCGCACCGCCGAGCGCGCCGCCGCCCGCCTCGCCGCACTCGGCCTGGCGGGCCGCGCCGAGGTCCGCGCGTTCACCCCGGCCGCCCTGGCGGCCGGGGTGGGCCCGGGCGACGTCCTCGTCTCCATGCTCCCGGCCGCCGAACACGCCCCGCTGCTGCGCCTCGCCACCGACCGCGCCGCCCACTTCGCCTGCACCAGCTACGTCTCCCCGGAACTCGCCGCGCTGGCCGAGGAGGCCGCCGGCCGCACCCGTACCGTGGTCCTCACCGAGGCCGGCCTCGACCCCGGCATCGACCACCTGCTGGCCCACGACCTGGTCGCCCGGGGCCGCGAAGCCCTCGGTGACCTGCCCGCGACCGCCGCGTTCACCTCCTACTGCGGAGGCCTCCCGGCGGCCCCCAACCCCTTCCGCTACCGCTTCAGCTGGGCCCCGTACGGGGTCCTCGCCGCCCTCGGCTCCCCGGCCCGGCACATCGAGTCCGGCGCCGCGACCACCGTCCCCCGCCCCTGGGAGGCCACCCGCTCCCTGACCCTGGCGGGCGAGGACTTCGAGGTCTACCCGAACCGCGACAGCCTCCCCTTCGTCGCCCAGTACGGCATACCGGACCACTGGCGGCTCGACACCTTCGTCCGCGGCACCCTGCGCAACGCGGGCTGGCACACCGCCTGGAAGGAGGTCTTCGACACCGTCGCCGCCGGTGACCCCGAAGCCGTCCGCGCCCTCGCCGGCTCGCTCGCCGCCCGGTACCCCACCACCCCCGCCGACCGCGACCGCGTCGTGCTGTCCGTCGCCCTGGAACTGCGCACCCCGTCCGGCCCCTCCTGGCGCGGCTCCCACCTGCTCGACCTGACCGGCGGGGCGGCGGAGTCCGCGATGGCCCGCTGCGTGTCCCTCCCCGTCGCCTACGGCGTGACCCGGATCCTGGCCGGCGCCCTCCCCGCCGGACTCAGCCGCGCCGCCGCACCCGGCGAGAGCGGCCGCTGGCTCTCCTTCCTCGGCGCCCACGGCCTGCGCGGCACCCGCGAAGAAACCACCTCCACCTCCTCAGGAGCACCGGCATGACGCAGCCCACCCGCCTCCCCGGGGCACCCGCCCTCCCCGAAGCCTTCATCCTCACCGGCGCCTTCCGGGTCGTCTGCCGCAACCCCCGCTACCTGGAGGAACTCGCCGCCCGCGGCCTGAAGATCCTGCTCATCACCCCCGACACCCAGCGCGAGGCCGTCCGCCGCGCCCGCAAGGACCCCGACCACCCGGCGTCCCTCATCGAGGACATCGCCTACGTCGACGGCTCCCTCGACCTCGACGGCTCCTTCACCCCCGGCTTCGTCGCCGAGGCCCGCGCCTGGCGCGGCCGCTACGCCGTCCGCGGCGCGTACGCCGTCGGCGAGACCCTCGTCGAACAGACCGGGCTGCTGTGCGACGCCCTCGGCCTGCCCGGACCCGGCCTGCGCGCCACCCGCGTGTGCCGCAGCAAGTACCTCCAGCGCTGGTACCTGGAGGAGTTCAGCCCCGCCACCCTCGTCCTGCCGCCCGGCGGCCGAGACGACGCCGACCTGGCCTCCCTGCGCTACCCGGTCGTCGCCAAGCCCGCCACCCGCCACTCCAGTTCGGGCGTCGTCGCCGTCGGGGACGCCGAGGAGCTGCGCGCGCTGCTGCCGCAGTACCCGGACCACGAGACCGTGATGATCGAGGAGAAGGTGACCGGCCAGGAGTACTCGGTCGAGTCCCTCGTCCAGCACGGCGAGCCCGTCTTCACCTCGGTGACCCGCAAGGAGACCACCGAGTCCGGCGACCGGACCTTCGTCGAGCTGGCCCACTCCGTCCCCAACGCCCGCACCGAGGAGGACGCGGTCCTGCTGGCCGCCAACCGCCGGATGCTGGAGGTCCTCGGCTTCCGCGACGGGATCGCCCACGCCGAGTGGCGCATCGGCGAGGACGGCGCCCCCCGCCTGATGGAGGTCGCCGCCCGCACCCCCGGGGACGGCCTCGTCGCCCTCTACCACCTCGCCACCGGACGGCCCCTGGAACCGGAGATCATCCGGATCGCGCTCGGCGAGAGCGCCGCCTACCCCCCGCCGCGCCGCTTCACCCGCCAGGTCTACCTGGAGCACGAGGCGGGCTGCCTCGCCGACGTCACCCTCGACTGGCCCGGCGTCAGCCCGCAGTGGGTCGGCGAGGCCGGCACCTGGCCCGAGTGCGCACCCGGCGAACCCGGGGACCGCGCCGCCCTGCGCGCCCTGCTCGTCCTGAAGGAGGCCGGCGCCCGGCTCCAGCCGCTCGCCTGCTCCGACGACCGGGCGGTGACCTTCCTGATCGACGCCCCCACCCCGGAGGGACTCGACGCGCTGGAACGGGCCGTACGGGCCGCCGTCATCGTCACCGTCGAACCGGGGGACCCCGATGAGCACTGACGTCCGGCCCGCCGAAGCGGCGGCGGAGACCACGACGCCCACCCCGGCCGCCCCCGGCGTGTGGGCCACCTTCACCCAGGCCCCGCGCGCGGTGAAGACCGTACTGGCCGGGGTCCTCGTCAACCGGCTCAGCGGCTTCCTGCACGTCTTCCTCGTCCTCTTCCTCACCGCCGAGGGCCACTCCAAGGGCCGCACCGTCATCGCCCTCGGCGTGTACGGGGCCGGCGCCGTCGCCGGCTCGCTCGTCGGCGGCACCCTCGCCGACCGGCTCGGCATCCGCGGCGCGACCGTCCTGTCCATGAGCAGCACCGCCGTGCTCACCGCCGCCCTGCTGTACCTGCCCGACTTCACGCTGCTGCTCGCCGCGATCGCCCTCGTCAGCCTGGGCGCCCAGCTGTTCCGCCCGGCGTCGGCCACTCTCCTCGCCGAGGAGACCGACGGCGACCGGCAGATCATGATCTTCGCGATGTACCGCTTCGGCCTCAACGTCGGAGCGACCGCCGCGCCCCTGCTCGGCTACGCGCTCTACCACGCGGGCGGGCAGACCTACACCCTGCTGTTCTGGGGCGAGGCCGCGCTCGCCCTGGTCTACGCGCTGATCGCCCGGGCCACCCTGCCCGCCCGGAAGAAGCCCGCCCCCGCCGCGCCGGACGCCGCCCCCGCTCGGACCGGCGGCTACGGCGCCGTCCTGCGCGACCGCCGCTACCTGCTCTACCTCGCGGCGGCCTTCTTCCACTCCGCCGTCTACATGCAGTACCTGTCCACCCTCCCGCTCTACATGAAGGACGCCCAGCTGGCGCTCTTCTGGTACACCTTCGCGGTCGCGCTCAACGGCGTCATCGTCATCGCCTTCGAGCTGCTGGTCACCAAGCTGTCGCAGCGCTGGCCCCTGAAGATCACCATCGGCCTGGGCTTCGCGCTCGTCGGCGCCGGAGTCGCCTGCTACGGACTGCCGATCGGACCGGCGGCCATCGTCATCGGCACGCTCGTGTGGTCCCTCGGCGAGATCCTCGGCGGCCCCGCCGTGTTCGCCTACCCGGCGAGCGCCGGCCCCGAGGCCCTGCGCTCCCGCTACATCGGAAGCTTCCAGTTCGTCTTCGGCCTGGGCTCCGCCCTCGGGCCGATGGCCGGCACCTGGCTCTTCCTCCAGTTCGGCTCGCTGGTCTGGCCGCTGGTCGGTGCCTGCTCCCTCCTCGCCACGCTGTGCGGCCTCATCGCCGTACGGCCGCGCCCGGCCGCCGCTTCCTAGCACCCCCTCCCTCCTGCCGATCACCGATCCGAACGAGAGGTTCCGACCATGGGGCACGAGAGCAACCGGCCCGGCACCACGCACTTCCGCTGCCTGGGAGTCGGGGTGGGCCCGGCAAACCTGAGCCTGGCGTCGCTGCTGCACAACAGGCCGGACGTACCCAATCTCTTCCTCGACCGCAAGGAGTCCTTCGGCTGGCACGACGGCCAGCAGATCCCGGGCACCACCCTCCAGGTCTCCCAGTTCAAGGACCTGGTCAGCCTCGCCGACCCCGCCAGCCCCTTCTCGTTCCTGGCGTACCTGCACGCCAAGGGCCGGGTCTACCACTTCCTCAACGCCCAGTTCGACGACGTGCCGAGGCTGGAGTTCCGCAACTACCTGGCCTGGGCCAGCCGCCGCAACGAGAACGTCGTCTTCGGCGAGGGCGTGCGCGAGGTCGGCTTCGACGACGCCCGCCGGGTGTTCACGGTCGCCACCGACCGCCGCACGGTCACCGCCGACAACGTCGTCGTCGGCGTCGGCAGCCGGCCCTGGGTCCCGCCGGAGGGCGAGGACCTCCTCGGCCCCAGCCAGTTCCACGTCGCCGACTACCTGGGCGCCGCCCGGGACGTCGGCGGCAAGCGGGTCGTCGTCATCGGCGGGGGGCAGTCCGGCGCCGAGGCCTTCCTCGACCTGATCTCCCGCTCCGGCTGGGAACTGCCCCGCCGCGTCTCGTGGATCTCCCGTCGGCAGAACTACTTCCCGATCGACGACTCGCCCTTCACCAACGACTACTACATGCCCAGCCACGCCGACTACTTCTACGGACTGCCCCGCGAGCGCCGCCAGTCGCTGAACTCCCGCAACGTCCTGACCAGCGACGGCATCTCCGAGTCCACCCTGCGCGAGATCTACCAGACCATCTACGTCCACCGCTTCGTCGAGGGCAACGAGGACCTGGTCGCCCTGCACCCGGGCCGCGAGGTGTTCGGCGTCAGCGCCGGCCCGTTCGGCGGCTGGGAGGTCCGCGCCCGGCACACCGGCGAACCCGACTCCGTCGAGAAATTCGAAGCGGACATCGTCGTGTGGGCCACCGGCTACCGGCCCGCCGCCATGGACTTCCTCGCCCCCGTCGCCGCGCGGCTGGAGCGCGAGGGCGACGAACTGCGCGTCGACGAGGACTACGCCGTCCGCTGGGACGGGCCCGCCGACCGCCGGATCTTCGTCCAGAACGGCGTCCGCGGCCAGCGGGGACTGGCCGACCCCAACCTCAGCCTCAACGCCTGGCGCAGCCGGCGCATCGCCGACCGGCTGTGCGGCGTACGCGGCGACGAGCAGCTGGCCTCCTTCATCGAGTGGTCCTCCAAGGCCCCCCAGGACGAACGGTGGAGCGCCTGATGCCCGCCGACCGCACCGCCGCGCCCGCCGGACCCGGCACCTCCGCCGATCCCGCGGATCCCGCCATACCCACCGGGCCCGCGGCCACCGCCGCGGGCGCCGGCGGGCCCGCCCGCGCCCGTACCGACGTGGCCGTCATCGGCGCCGGGATACTCGGCGTCCTCACCGCCCGCGAGATCCTCGCCCGGGACCCCGGCGCCACGGTCACCGTCCTCGACCGCGACATGACCGGCTCCGGCGCCACCCGCCGCTCCGCCGGACTCCACTTCCCGCGCGGCGCCAACGAGACCGTCCGCACGCTGGCCGCCGAGAGCCAGCGCTTCTACGAGGACCTCCGCACGGCCCGCCCCGACCTGCCCATCCACCCGCTCGGGATGACGGTGCTCGCACCGGAGCAGGCCGAGGACCGGCTGCGCGAGGTCTACCTCCCCGAGGCCAAGCTCCGCTGGACCGCCGAACTGCCGCCCCGCGTCCCCGCCCTGCCGGCCGGCTTCGGCGCCTGGGAGGGCGACGGCTGCCAGTACGCCGACGTCCACGACCTGACCCAGCGCCTCGCCGCCGGCCTGCGCCCGGCCGTGGCCTTCCGGGAGGGCGTCGAGGTCACCGGGCTCGCCGCCGGCCCGGGCGGTACCCGGCTGACCCTCAGCGGCGGCGCCACCCTCGACGCCGGCCACGTGGTCCTCGCCCCGGGTCCCTGGCTCGCCGCGCCCGCCTGGCGGGAGCTCGTCGCCCCCCTCGGCGCCCGCGTCAAGAAGATCGTCGCCCTGCACGTCGAGCTGCCCCCGGCCCCCGGGGACCGGGCCGTGGTCCTGCACACCGAGGACGCCTTCCTGCTGCCCCTGCACCACCGGGGCCACTGGCTGTTCAGCTACACCTGCCAGGAGTGGGACGCGGAGCCCGACACCGTCGCCCCGGCCCTCACCGCCGGCCACCTCCGCGAGGCCCGCGCCCTGCTCACCCGCTACGCCCCGGCCCTGGCCGCCCACTGCCGGTCGGGCCGCGTCTTCTGCGACGCGTACGGGCCGGACGGCGCCCCGGTCGTCACCCCGCTCGACCCCTACGGCCGGCTCGTCTTCGCGGGCGCCGCCGGCGGCTCCGGCTACCGCCTCGCCCCGGCACTCGCCTCCCGCGCCGCCGATCTGATCCCGTCCCTCCCGTCCCCGCGAAAGGCCACGACATGATCATCGCCAGTTATGACGCCGACGTCCTGGAGCAGGCGTTCGGCATCGACATGAGCGGCGTGGAGGGCCTCGGCACGCCCGCCGCCTGGGGCCGGATCGCACCCGGCAGGGCCACCGACAGCCACCACCACGACGAGACCGAACTGTTCGTCGTCACCGCCGGGCGGGGCGAGTTCGTCATCGACGGCGCACGCCACCCGGCCGCCCCCGGCACCGTCGTCCTCTTCGAACCGTTCGAGACCCACGTCCTGGAGAACACCGGCGGCCCGGACTCCGGCGACCTCGTCTTCTTCACCCAGTACTGGCGCGACGCCGAGCGGGCCATGACCTCCGCCGCCAACCCCGTCCGCAAGGGCTTCGGCGACCGGCCCGTCTTCGTCTTCTCCACCCCGCCCACCCCCAACGGAGACCTCCACCTCGGCCACCTCGGCGGCCCCTACCTCGGCGCCGACGCCTTCACCCGCTACCAGCGCATGAACGGCGCCGAGGCCTACCACCTCACCGGCAGCGACGACTACCAGAGCTACGTCCTCGGAGCCGCCCGCCAGGACGGCCGCACCCCCGCCGAGACCGCCGCGCACTACAGCGCCGAGATCGCCGAAACCCTGCGGCTGATGGACATCCCCCTCGACCAGTACACGGTCACCGACCAGGACCCCGCCTACCCCGACGGCCTCAAGGACTTCTTCAGCCGCGTCGTCGCCTCAGGGGAGGTCACCGTCACCGAACGGGACGCCCTCTACGACGCCACGACCGGCCAGTACCTCTACGAGGCCGACGTCAAGGGCGGCTGCCCCGGCTGCGCCGGCCTCACCAACGGCAACATCTGCGAGGAGTGCGGCGAGCCCAACACCGTCACCGACCTCACCGACCCGCGCTCCACCGTCTCCACCGCCGCCCCCGCGACCGCCCCGGCCACCCGCTGGAGCCTGCCCCTGCACACCTTCGCCACCGAGGTCCGCGCCCACCACCGCACCGGCCGGGTCCCCGCCCGGCTCCGCGAACTCGCCGACCGCCTCTTCCGCCGCCCCCGCCTGGACATCCCCCTCACCCACCCCTCCGCCTGGGGCGTGCAGCCCCGCGAGAGCGCCACCGCGGACCAGGTCATCTGGGTCTGGCCCGAGATGAGCTACGGGTTCCTGCACGGCATCCAGTCCCTGGGCGCCCGCCTCGGCAAGCCCTGGCGGGCCGCCGCCCCCCAACACGACTGGAAGATCGTCCACTTCTTCGGCTACGACAACAGCTTCTACCACTCCGTGCTCTACCCGGTCCTCTACCAGCTGGCCTTCCCCGGCTGGAACCCCGACATCGACTACCACGTCAACGAGTTCTACCTGCTCGAAGGCGCCAAGTTCTCCACCAGCCGGCGGCACGCCATCTGGGGCAAGGACGTCCTCGGCCCCGACACCGTCGACGCCGTCCGCTACTTCCTCGCCGCCACCCGCCCCGAAGGCCTGCGCACCGACTTCACGCGCGCCGCCTACGAGACCACCCTCAACGACACCCTCATCGGCACCTGGCAGCACTGGCTGACCGACCTCGGCGCCCGCGTCGCCAAACACCACGCGGGCCGCGCCCCCGACGCCGGCAACTGGACCCCCGAGCACTCCGCCTTCCTCTCCCGGCTCGGCACCCGCCTCGCCGCCGTCACCGCGGCCCTGGAGAACGACGCGTTCTCCCTGAACCAGGCCGCCGCCGAACTCGACGGCATCGTCCGCGACACCGTCCGCTTCGCCCGCGCCGAAGGCCTCCTCGCCGACACCCCCGGCTGGGAGGCCGAGAACCGCACCGCCACCGCCCTCGAACTGGCCGCCGCCCGCCTCCTCGCGCACGCCGCCGCCCCCGTCATGCCCCGCTTCGCCGCCCGGCTCGCCGCCGCCCTCGGCCAGGACGCCCCGGGCACGTGGCCCCGTACCGTCGAACTCCTCGCCCCCGGCAGCGCCGTCTCCCTCGCCGACGCCGTCTTCTTCCGGCCGGCACCCGACCCCGAACCGGCCCTGACCCCCTGGCTCACCCAGGTCGCCCGCACCGTCCTGCGCCTCGGCGACGACGAGCGGATCGCCGACCGCACCCTGACCCAGCTCGCCGCCGGCTCCCTCCAGGCCGTCACCGTCCAGTACCAGATCCTCGACGCCCTCGACGTCGACCTGTCCATGGACGAACTCCTGCACGGCGGCACCCTCGCCGAACTCGCCGCCGTCATCGCCGAGCGCGCGGAACCCGCCGCCGTCGCCGCCCTGACCTCGGGAGAGCCCCGATGAACCACCTCCAGCTGCTGCGCGAAATGGCCCGGCGCGGCCTGTCCGTCACCCTCACCGACGGAGACCTGCGCCTCCAGGGCAACCGCGAACGGATGGACCCCGAGTTCATCGCCCGCGTCAAGGCCGCCAAGCCCGCCCTCGTCGCCCACCTCGCCCAGGAAGCCGAGCACGGCCCAGGCTTCCCCCTCACCCCCCTCCAGCGCAGCTACTACGCCGGCCGCAGCGGCATCTTCGAGATCGGGGACGTCGCCAGCCACGTCTTCCACGAGATCGAGGGCCACTGGGACGTCGACCGGCTGCAGAGCGCCCTCGACACCGTCGTCGGCGCCCACAGCGCCCTGCGCTCCCGCTTCCTCTCACCCGAACGCCAGGTCACCGAACCGGCCGCCCGAGCACCCCGCATCGGCGTGCTCGACCTGCGCGCCCACAGCCCCCGCCAGCAGGAACTCATCCGCACCGAACTCCGCGAGATGCGCTCCCACCAGGTACTGCCGGCCGACCAGGCGCCGCTGCTCACCGCCGACGTGACCGTCCTCGCCGACGACAAGATGGTGCTCCACGTCGGCCACGACGGCCTCGTGATGGACGGCATCAGCATGTTCCTGTTCTTCCGCGCCTGGTGGCACGCCTACCAGAGTCCCGCCGCCGACGTCCCCGAGGAACTCCCCTACGAGGACTACCTGGCCGCCCTCGAAGCCGCCCGCGACCGGGCCCCCGCCCGCCGCTCCCGCGCCTACTGGACGGCCCGCGCCGAGGACCTCGCCCCCCACCCCGACCTGCCGCTGCGCACCAGCCCCGCCGCCCTGTCCTCCTCGCGGTTCACCCAGCGCCGGGTCCGGCTGGACCGCACGGCCTGGACCGCGCTCAAGGAGCGGGCCGCCGAGGCCGGGCTGACCCCCTCCGCCCTGCTGCTCGCCGCGTACGCCGAAACCCTCGCCACCTGGGGCGCGGGGGAGCGGTTCACGCTCACCACCACCGTCGCCAACCGGCCGCCCGTCCACCCCCGGATCTTCGAGGCCATCGGACAGTTCTCCGACACCCTCCTCGTCGAGGCCGCCACCGACCGGACGATGCCCTTCGCCGACCGCGCCCGCGCCCTCCAGCAGCGGCTCCACACCGACATAGACCACCGCCACCACTCCGGCATCGAGGTCCTCAAGGAACTGGCCCGCCGCCGCGGCGGGATGGCCGGCGCCCGCATGCCGTTCACCTTCAACAGTGCCATCGGCCACGTCAGCAGCGAGGTCGACGGCTCCGCCCTGGAACTCTTCGGCAAGGAGGTCTTCTCCGTCAGCCAGACCCCCCAGGTGTGGCTCAACGCCTTCGCGATGGAGCAGCACGGCGCGCTCGTCGTCCAGCTCGACGGACTCGACGAACTGTTCTGCGAGGGCCTCCTCGACGACCTCGCGCACGGCTACGAAACCCTCCTCGGGACCCTCGTCGACGCCGACGCCTGGCAGCGCCACGCCTTCGACCTGCTGCCGCCCGCCCAGCGTGCCCGCCGCGCCGCCGCCAACGACACCGCCGTCGCCCTCCCCGACGAGATGCTCGGCGACGCCGTCGTCGCCCGGGCGGCCCGCACCCCGGACGCGCCCGCGGTCCTGACCGCCGACCGGACCGTCAGCTACGGCGAACTCCTGCACCGGGCCGCCACCGCGGCGACCTGGCTGCGCGCCCAGGGGGTGGGCCGGGGCGAACTCGTCGGCCTCGTCATGCGGCGCGGACCCGAGCAGATCATCGGCATCCTCGCGACCGTCCTCGCCGGAGCCGCGTACCTGCCCGTCGACGCCGGCCTGCCCGCCGCCCGCCGGGACTACATGCTCGCCGACGGCCGGGTGCGGTGCGTCCTCACCAACACCGCACCGTCCGGCACCGGCACCGGCACCGACGCCGCCGCCTCCGGCGCGGGCCTCGCCGTCCTCGACCTCACCGGCCCCGCCGAGGGCCGCGCCGAGGTCCCCGACCGGCTGCCCGGATCGCACCCCGACGACCTCGCGTACGTCCTCTACACCTCCGGCACCACCGGCGCCCCCAAGGGCGTCATGGTCACCCACCGCAACGTCGCCAACGTCGTCGCCGACTGCCACACCCGCTTCCGCATCGGCCCCGACGACCGCTTCTTCGCCATCAGCGCCTTCAACTTCGACCTCTCCGTCTGGGACGTGTTCGGCGCCCTGTCGGCGGGCGCCGCCCTCGTCATGCCCGACCACGACAAGGCCGTCGACACCGCCCACTGGCTCGACCTGTGCCGCCTGCACGGGGTCACCGTGTGGAACTCCGTCCCCGCCATCGCCGGACTCCTCCACGACCAGGCCCGCACCGACGGCGCGGCGCCGCCCGCCCTGCGCCTCGTCATGATGAGCGGGGACCGGCTGCCGCCCGCCCTGCCCGCCGCCCTGCGGAAGATGACGCCCGGCCTGGAGGTCGTCTCCCTCGGCGGCCCCACCGAGACGACCATCTGGAACATCCTGCACCCCGTCGGCGAGGACGAGGACGGCAGCGAGTCCATCCCGTACGGCAAACCCAACGCCAACAACCGCGCCTACGTCCTCGACCGCGACGGCCTCGACGCCCCCGACTGGGTCACCGGCGAGATCGTCGCCGCCGGCACCGGCCTGGCCCGCGGCTACTGGGGCGACGAACAGCGCACCGCCGAACGGTTCTTCACCGACCCCGGACGCGGCGAACGGCTGTACCGCACCGGCGACCTCGGCCGGTACCTGCCCGACGGGAACATCCAGATCCTCGGCCGCAGCGACTTCCAGATCAAGATCAACGGCTATCGCATCGAGGCGGGCGAGGTCGAGACCCGGCTCGCCGCCCTGGCCGAGGTCGCCAGGGCCGTCGTCGCCGCCCACGGCAACCGCCTCGTCGCCCACCTCGTCCCGGCCGGCTCCCACCGCCCGCACCTGACCGAACTGCGCCGGGCCCTGCGCGCCGACCTGCCGGACTACATGCTCCCCGCGGCCGTGGTCTGGCACGACTCCCTCCCGCTGACCAAGAACGCCAAGGTGGACCGTACGAAGCTGGCCGCGCTCGCCGCCCAGGACCCGGCCGCCCCCGCCACCGCGGCGACCGGCGGCAGCGCCCCCGCCACCCAGGCCGAGAAGATCCTCTGCGACATCTGGTCGACCGTCCTGCGGCGGCCCGACGTCGGCGCCCTGGACACCCTCGCCTCCCTCGGCGGCGACTCCATCGCGGCGGCCCGCATCCTGACCGCGGCCCGCAAGCGGTTCGGCGTCACCCTCACCCTCGACCGGTTCGCCGAGGTCGACACCGTCCGCGCCATGGCCGCCGTGCTCCGCCCGGAGGTCCCCCGATGACCACCCCGACGCCCTCCCGAACCTCCGTACCGCCCGCGCCCGACGGCGGCCCCGACCGCCCCGCCGGGGTGCCCGCGACGATCCGCCGGATCGTCTCGGAGCCGCCGGCCGGCGGCGGCCGGATCTCCGTGGCCCGCCTCGACGGCACCCGCACGATGCCCCTGCGGGAGCTGTACGAGCGCTCCGGCCGCCTCGCCCACCACCTGCGCGACGTCCACGGCATCGGCCCCGGCGACCGCATCGGGATCCTCGCCGCCAACAGCCTCGAATGGGTGCTCCTCGACCTGGCCGCCCTGCGCCTCGGGGCGCAGACGGCCGGCCTGGAGCCGGGCAAGTTCACCCCGTCCGCCGAACTGATGGACCGCTACGGCCTGCGCCTGCTGTTCACCGACCAGCCCACGGACACGCCCGGCACCCCGCCCGCGGTCCTCGGCACGGACACGGTCCTCGGCCCGACCGGCCCCGGCGACGCCCCCGACCGGCCCCTGCCCCCGGTCACCTGGGGCTCCGGGGACGTCACCACCATCAAGTTCACCTCCGGCAGCACCGGCGTCCCCAAGGGCCTCGGTGCCACCGCCGGCAGCATCGACAGCTCCCTCACCGCCGTCCAGGAGATCTTCGAACACGGGCCGGGCGACGACCTGTTCGTCTTCCTCCCGCTCTCCCTCCTCCAGCAGCGCTACTGGGTGTACTCCGCGCTGCTGCACGGCCACGACGTCACCCTCACCACCTACGAGGCCGCCTTCGCCACCCTGCGGCGCGTGCGCCCCACCGTGGTCATGGGCGTCCCCGCCTTCTACGAGAGCGCCCGCCGGCAGATCGAGGGCCGCCTGCGCCGCTCCGGCGGCCAGGACGTCCGCCACGCGGCCCGGGCCCTGTTCGGCGACCGGATCCGCTACCTGTGGACGGGCTCCGCCCCCGCCTCGCCCGCCGTGCTCCGCTTCTTCACCGACGCCGGCCTGCCCCTCTTCGAGGGCTACGGGCTCAACGAGACCTGCATCGTCACCAAGAACCACCCCGGCGCCCACCGCGCGGGCAGCGTCGGCCGGGCGGTGCGCGGCAAGGAGGTCCTCATCGGCGAGGACGGGGTCATCAGCGTCCGCAGTACCCATCCCGTCAACAACCGGTACGCGTACGCCCGTCCCGGCGACTCCGAGAAGGTCTTCGCCCCCGACGGAACCGTCCGCACCGGCGACCTCGGCCACCTCGACGAGGACGGCTACCTGTTCGTCCGGGGCCGCGCCGACGACGTCATCGTCCTCGACAACGGCAAGAAGGTCATCGTCCGGCCGATCGAGGAGATGATGCGCGCCGACCCGGCCATCGCCGAATGCGTGCTGTTCAGCCCCACCCAGACCGACCTCGTCGCCGTGGTGTCCCCGGCCGCGCTGCCCGCCGACCGCGCCGCGATCGCCGCCCGCCTCGCCGCCGTCAACGCGGCCGCCGCCCCCGACGAGCGGATCAGCCGGGTCCTCGTCGCCGACCGGCCGTTCAGCATCGACAACGGCCTGCTGACCTCCCAGTACAAGCCCAAACGGCCCGACATCGCGGCCGCCTACCACTCACCGCTGCACACCCAGGAGGCCGGAATCCATGCCTGACACCCAGCCCGCCGCACCCGCCGAGTCCGTCGAAGGGGCCGCCCGCGCCCAGCTCTCCCTCGTCCTGATCCCCGAGGTCGAGCCGCAGGACCTCGACCCCGACGCCGACATGGTCGCCGCCTACGGCCTGACCTCCCTCAACAAGGTCCTCTTCCTCACCGAGGTGTGCGAGGAGACCGGCGTGGACCTCGCACACTTCACCGAGCACGACCTCGCCGTCATGCGCACCCTGCGCGACGTCACCGACGCCCTCACCCGCCACCACGCCACCACCGGAGCCTGAGCCATGAGCTGGAACGACCACGCCGCCGCCGTCCTGGAGAACGACCGGGTGCGCCTCACCCCGATCACCGAAGCCGACCGCGAGGGCGTCCGGGCCGTCGCCATGGACCCCGAGATCTGGCGCTACTTCGTCGCCGCCGTCGAGACCGAAGCCGACTTCGAGTCCTTCTTCGACACCAACCTCGCCGACCACGCCGCCGGCCGCCGCGCCGTCTACGTCATCACCGACAAGGACAGCGGCCGCATCGCGGGCAGCATGAGCTTCGGCAACATGGCCGAAGCCGACCGCCGCCTGGAGATCGGCTGGTCCTGGCTCGGCCGGGACTTCCGCGGCCGGGGCGTCAACCACTGGGCGAAGGCCCTGCTGCTGGCCCACGCCTTCGAGGTGCTCGGCGCCGAACGCGCCGAGTTCAAGACCGACGTCCTCAACGTCCAGGCCCGCCGCGGCCTCGCCAACATCGGCGCCACCGAGGAGGGCACCCTGCGCAGCTTCAACTTCATGCCCGGCGGCCGCCGCCGCGACGCCGTCTTCTACAGCGTCCTGCGCGCCGAATGGCCGGCCGTCCGCGAGGCCCTCGCCCGCGGCCCGAAGAAGGCCGTACCGGCATGAGCACCGCCGGCGGCATCACCTTCATACGGGCCGGCGGCACCCCGCGGGACATCGGCCGCGCCCACGGACAGGCACTCGCCGCGCCCCTGCGGGCCTTCCTCGACGACGGCCTGGCCCGGCTGAACCACCTCACCGACCGGCCCCTGACCCTGCCCGCGCTGCTGCCGAAGATCGCCGCCTACCGGGCGGCGGTCACGGCGGCCCTGCCCGACCTCGCCGAGGAGGTGACCGGCCTCGCCGAAGGGGCCGGGATCGGCGAGGACGAGGCCTGGCTGCTCCAGCTCCGCCGGGAGATCATGGGCTACTCCAAGGTCCCCACGGCCGGCGACTGCACCACCTACGCCCGCACCACCGCCGACGGCACGCCCGTCCTGGCCCAGACCGTCGACCTCAGCGGCGACCTCGACAGCCACGTCGCCGTCCTGGAGACCGCCCGCGCCGGCTCACCCCGGCGTTCGCTGGTCCTCAGCTTCGCCGGACTCCTCGGCTACCTCGGCCTCAACAGCGACGGCCTCGCCGTCGGCCTGAACCTGGTCCTCGGCGGCACCTGGCGCCCCGGCGTCCCCCCGTACCTGGCCATCCGCCACCTCCTGGACAGCGCCGGCACCGTCGACGAGGCCCTCAAGGTCCTCGCCGGGCTGCCGCTGGCCAGCTCCCGCTCCCTCATGCTGTGCGACCCCGAGCGGGCCCTGTACGCGGAACACCTCGACGGGCGACTGCGCGTACGGGAGGCCGGCCCCGGCGGGCTCGTCCACACCAACCACTTCCTCCACCCGGACTTCGCCCCCGCCGACGAACTGAACGTCTTCGCCCGGAACTCCTCGCTGCGCCGCCTGCGCGCGGCCACCGACGGCCTCGCCGCCCTGCCCGGCGACGCGGACGCCGAGGACCACTTCGCGCTGCTCGCCGCGGAGCCCCTGCGCGTCCCCGACCGGGGCGACATCCGCGCCGAACGCACCGTCGCCGCGGTCGTCATGCACCCGGTGTCCGGCCGGTTCCACGTCCGGCCCGGGGACCCGGCGCGTTCCCGCACCCACGAGTTCCGCCTGTAGGCCCCTTCCGGAGTCGAAGGACCGTACCCAAGGAAGGAGCACGATGGACGCATGGCTGGTCGACCTCGACCGGGTCGACCCCACCGACATCAGCGCGCACTATCCCGAGGGCCTCACCGAGGAGGAACTGCGGCGCGGCGCCGAGTTCGTCCACGCCCGCGCGGCCCACCGCTTCTACCGCGCCCGGCTCACCGTCCGCCGGCTGCTCGCCGACCGCCTGGGCCTGGCCGCGTCCGACCTGCGCATCCACTACGACCCCGCCGGCAAGCCGTACCTGCCCGACCAGCCCGGCACCCACGTCAGCTGGTCCCGCTCGGACGGACTGCTGCTCCTCGGGGCCACCGAGACCGGACCGGTCGGCGTGGACGTGGAACTGGTCCGCCCGGCCACCACCAGCCTGGACGTGCTCACCTTCGTCTACCCGGGCGTCCCGGCGAGCGCGACCCCCGAGACCTTCTTCCACGCCTGGACCCTGCTGGAGGCCGCGGTCAAGGCCACCGGCCGCGGCCTCACCGACGGCGCCCGCGAGGTCGACCTGGACTTCGGCCCGGACGGCGCCGTCACCCTGCGCGGCATCACCGGCCACGGCCCCGGGCCCTGGCACGGCCGGACCGCGCTCCAGCCCACCCGCCAGGACGCGCCCTGGGCGATGACCGCCTTCGTGTCCCGGGACCTGCCCCCGGTCACGGTCCTGCCCTGGCCCGGCCGGGAGCACGTCCGCGACCGGGCCGGGGCGGCCGCGCTCACGCCGCGGTGCTGAGCACCGCCGTACCGTCCGCGGCGATCGCGGTGAAACCCGTGTACGGAACCAGCGCGGGCGGCACGGTCACCGAGCCGTCCGCGCGCTGGTACTGCTCCAGGATCGCGACGAGGGTCCGGCCGACCGGCAGCGCCGACCCGTTCAGCGTCGCCGCGAACGCCTTCCCGCCGTCCCGGTCACGGACCCGGATGCCGGCCCTGCGGCCCTGGAAGTCCCCGCAGTCGGAGCAGGAGGAGATCTCCCGGTAGGTGCCCTGGCCGGGCAGCCACACCTCGATGTCGTACGTACGCCGGGCGGCGAACCCGAGGTCCCCCGCCCGCAGTTCCACGACCCGGTGCGCCAGACCCAGCCGCCGCAGGGCCGTCTCCGCGTGCCCGACCAGCAGCTCCAGTTCCTCGCGGGACCGGTCCGGGTGGCAGATCCGCACCAGCTCCACCTTCTCGAACTGGTGCAGCCGCACCAGCCCCCGCGTGTCCCGCCCGTAGGAGCCCGCCTCCGCCCGGTAGCAGGGGGTGAACGCGGTCAGGGCCAGGGGCAGTTCGCCCTCCTGGAGGGTCTCCCCCCGGTACAGGTTGACCAGCGGCACCTCGGCCGTCGGGATCAGCAGCAGGTCACGGTCGGCGGCGTGCGTCGCGAACAGGTCGTCGGCGAACTTCGGCAGCTGCCCGGTGCCCGTCATCGTCTCCCGGCTCACCAGGTGCGGCACGCCGTGCTCCACGTACCCGTGCTCCCCGGTGTGCAGGTCCAGCAGGAACGAGGCCAGCGCCCGCTCCAGCCGGGCCCCCGCGCCCCGCGTCACGGCGAACCGCGAACCCGACAGCTTCGCGGCCCGCACCTGGTCGAGGATCCCCAGCCGGGTCCCGACGTCCACGTGGTCGCGCGGGGTGAACTCGAAGCCCGGAGGCTCCCCGAAGACCCGGCGCACCACCGGCGGATCCTGCTCGGTCCCGTCGGGGACGTCCGGGTAGGGCCGGTTGGGGACGGCCAGCAGCAGCGTGTCCAGGGACTCCTGGGCCTCCCGGAGCTCCTCGGACACCGACCGCAGCCGCTCCTTGGCCTCCTGGATCCGGGCGCGCGCGGCCGCGTCGGGCCGCACCCCGCTGCGCGCGGAGCGGTTCTGCTCCGCCCGCAGCTTGTCCCGTTCGGCGATGAGCCGGGCCCGCAGGCCGGTCAGGTCGCGCAGGGCGGTGCGGTCCAGGCGGTGGCCGCGGCGGGCCAGGTCGGCCTCCGCGGAGTCCTGGAGCAGGATGTGCGGATCGTGCATGACGGCTCCTCAGCCCTTGTGGTGACGTCGGTCCTTGTCGGTCACGTCAGTCCTCGTCGGTGACGTGCGCGGTGGCGATCGCCCGGTAGCGTCCGGGATCCCGGGACCTCAGCCACCGGGCGTAGCCGAGCCCGCCGAGCGCGGCGCCGGCCATCAGCCAGGGGATCCGGTTGACCCAGACCGAGGTGGTGCCGGTGACCAGGGCGAAGTTGTCCAGCAGCAGCACCAGCGCACCCGTCAGCCCGGCGAGGGCCAGCAGCGGCGCGAGCCGGGTCCGCCACCAGTGCCCGTCGGGGCGCCGCCGGAAGAAGACCAGTACGGAGACGGCCACGGCCGCCTGGAGCCCGACGATGCCGACCGTCCCGAGGGCCAGCATGGTCGTCGCGAGCGTCGTGTACGGATGGGCCCCCGCGAGCGCGAACACCCCGCACACCAGCGCCGTGACCACCGACAGCACCACGCTCGCCCGGTACGGGGAGGAGTGCCGCGGGTGCACCCGGGCCAGCGAAACCGGCAGCACCCGCTCCCGGCCCAGGACGAACAGGTACCGGTTCGCGGCGGTGTGCAGCCCGAGCAGCGCCCCGAACAGGCTGGTGCACAGCAGCACCTGCATCACGCCCGTCGCGAAGCCGCCCAGGTAGCCGTCGGACAGCCGGAAGAACAGGTCGCCGAGTTCCCGCTCCGCCCGGCCGGCCACCTCGTCCGCGCCGATCGCCCCGACGGCCGCCCAGCTGACCACCGCGAAGAACACGGTGATGAGCACGACGGAGACGTAGGTGGCGACCGGCACGCTGCGCCGCGGGTTCCGGCTCTCCTCGCCGTACAGCGCGGCCGCCTCGAAGCCCACGTACGAGATCAGGGCGAACATCAGCGCCACCCCGAGCCCGGGGGAGAAGACCGTGTCCGGCCGGAAGGAGGCGGCCGGGAGGGTGTCCGCGCCGCGCCGCAGGGCGATGGCCAGCGCCAGCAGGCCGAGCACCGCCACCTCGGCGACCATGAGGACCGCCAGCAGCCGGGCGCTCAGGTCGATCCGCCGGTAGCCCATCACCGCCGTCAGGGCCAGCGCCCCGCCCGTCCACACCGGCCAGGGCACGGGCAGGCCGTGCGCGCCGGACACGAGCTCCGCGAAGTACCCGAAGGCACCCGCGACCCCGGCGACGGCCGCCGTGTACGCGGTGACGGCGGTCAGCCCGCCCGCGACGGCGAGCGGCCGGCCCAGGCCCTGCCCGATGTACGTGTAGAACCCGCCCGCGCCCACCACGTGCCGGCTCATCGCCGCGTACCCGACGGAGAAGCACAGCAGGATCAGCCCGGCGAGGGCGAAGGTGGCGGGCACCCCCGCGCCGTTGCCGATGGCGTAGGCGAGGGGGACCGAACCGACCACCCCGGACATCGGGGCCGCCGCCGCGACCACGAGGAACACGATCCGGGGGGTCGTCAGGGTGCGGCGCAGCCCGGGCGCGGCGGACCCGGCCCCGGCCGCGGGTCTCGCGGGGATCGTGGACGTCACCGGATCACCTCGGGTGGTTGCGGATGATGTCGACGGCCTCCGGGATGCCCATGTACGGCAGCC
Source organism: Streptomyces sp. NPDC044704 (assembly GCF_056433525.1). Taxonomy (NCBI): domain Bacteria; kingdom Bacillati; phylum Actinomycetota; class Actinomycetes; order Kitasatosporales; family Streptomycetaceae; genus Streptomyces; species Streptomyces sp. NPDC044704. The sequence goes on along the minus strand of NZ_JBWKGY010000033.1, from coordinate 15,232 downwards.
GCACCTCGGCCATGTCGTCGGTCCACTGCTCGGCGAGGTCGTAGCGCTGCTTCGGGGTGGTCTCCAGCAGCTTGCAGCCGGGGAAGACCTCGTACCCGTCCAGCAGCCGCGCGTGGGCGAACATGCCCTCCTGGAACAGCTCCTCGCGCTCCAGCACGAACTCCTCCGACGGCAGCTCGTCCCACAGCTGCCGGCCGCGCCGGATGAGCTCGATCAGCCGCGGCCGGTACGAGGGATGGCGCGCCAGGTGCTCGCGGACGATGGAGCTGCCCACGGTCAGGTGGCGGATCTCGTCGATCGAGGCACCGCGCGCGATCTCGGCGGCGGCCGGGTCCAGCAGCGTCCACTTGCGCTCGCTGAGCTCGGCCGCGGGCGCCAGCACCCCTTCGATGACGATGGTGAACACGGCGACCGCGCCGATGAAGTCGCCCTCGTCGCGCACCACGGTCGTGGCGAACTCGGCGATCGGGTTCAGCACCCGCCGGGTGTAGTCGGCGCCCTGCTGCGTGATGAAGTCCAGCAGCCCCGCGGCGGGCACCCCGAGGTCCACCAGGTGCTTGCGGAAGATCATCGCGTGCCGGGCCTCGTCGACGACCTGCGTGGTGAAGAACTCCTGCTCGACGACGCCGGGCGCGCCGATCACGTAGTGGGAGAGCACCTCGACCGCCCGCGACTCGGCCAGCGAACGGTTGCCGAGCTCCAGCACCAGCGCCTCGCGCAGTGGACCGTCCTCGCGCATGTGGGCGGGGGTGACCGCGTCGTGACCGGCTTCGGCGCGTCCGCGCAGGGTGCCCTGGGCGACGGCCGACAGCCAGTAGCCCAGGTCGCACTCGTCGGCGGTCAGGGTCATCTCCTGCGCGCCGTCGAGCAGGTTGGGGGCACGGTCCCAGTCGGCCTCGACGGGGATCTGCGGAACGGTGGTCATGACACCTCGCTGGGAGTGACGGAAGAGGCGGGAACGACGGAACCCGCGGACACGACGGAACCCGCGGGGGTGACGGCGGCGCTGTGCATGCGGCCGGCGAAGCTGAGCATGGGGGAGTCGACGGTGTGGCTGCCGCCCGTGACCTCGGCGAGGAGCATGTCGTGGTCGCCGACCTGGTGCCAGCCCAGGACCCGGCAGGCCATGTGGGCCAGGCTCCCGCCGAGCAGCGGAGCACCCGTGAGCGGATCGGTGGACCAGTCGAAGCCCTCGAACTGGGCGTCGCCGAGCGGACGTCCCGGATTGGCGAAGCGGCGGGCCACGTCGTTCTGCGCCGAGGCCAGGACGTTCACCGAGAACCGGCCCGCCCTGCGCACCAGCGAGGCGAACGTCGAGGTGGGCCGCAGACAGGCCCCCAGCACCAGCGGGTCCCGGGACAGGGTCACCACCGCGCTCGCCGTGGTGCCGTGCCGGACCCCGCCCTGGCTGACGGTCAGCACCGTCACGCTCGACGCCAGGCGGCGCAGCGCCAGCCGGGCCGCCTCCGGATCCTCGTACCCCTCGGCGGGCCCGGACACCGAACGGTCCGTGAGCCAGGCCGGATAGCGGCTCACCGGTGCGCCCCGACCGCCGGGGCCGCGCCGGCCGCGGCGGCCTGCTCCTCGTAGGGCAGCGGGACCGGGCCGTCGGTGGCCGCGCGGCGCTTCAGCATCGCCGTCACCCGGTCCACCAGCGGCGTCGGCACCGGCTCGAAGGGCAGCCCGAACGGCTTCAGGAAGTTCCCGAAGACGCCCCGGTCGCCGAACACGTGGAACGGCAGCGCCAGCAGCGCCCACTCCGGCCCGATCAGCCACATCCACAGCACGCCGACGAGGGCCACGCTGAGCAGGCTGTGCATCGTGTTGTACAGGACGTAGTACGCCTTGTGGATCCGCCCGTCGGGGCTGCGCCGGTAGGCGATGGCGCCCGGGATGTAGCCCAGCAGGTCGATGTACAGGAACAGGCCGATCGCCGCGATCCAGCGGATGTCCGTGAAGTGCCACAGGATCAGACCGATCGTCACCGCGAAGGCGACGAGGTACTCGGCGCGGTGCAGGTTGAACGTGACCGGTGACTCCACCGGATTCTTGATGTCCATGAGGGATGTCCTTCCGACGGGCAGCTGATCAGGACAGCCGCAGGGGGCTGCCGGCGAAGTAGTCGGCCAGCTCCGCGGCCACGCTGGCGCGCGACGGCGGGTGGAAGGCCAGGGCGCGCACCGCGCCCGCCAGGTACGCCACGTCCGCGGAGCGGATGAAGGCCATCCCGCCGAGCAGTTCCACGGCCTGGTCGACGGCCGAGGCGAGCAGGTCCTGCGCCGCGTAGCGGGCGGTGAGCACCGCCGCCACCGCCTCGTCGCCGTCGACGCCGTCCTCCATCGCCCGGGCCGCGCCCTCGACGAGGCCGACGGCGGCGTCGAGCCGGACCGCCAGCCGGGCCCGTTCGTCGGCCGTGCCCCGCGCGCCGGCCAGCACCCGGGCGACGAGCGCCGAGGCGGCGCCCACGTACGTGGAGGTGGCGAGGAGTTCGAACCAGGTGAACCCGGCCGTCTGCAGGTCGTCGAGCCGGTCGGCGTCCTCGGGGGTGCTGTGGATGACGAGGTCCCGCGGCACCTCCACGTCGGTCAGCAGGACCTCGTCGCTCTGCGCGGCCGCCAGCACGGGCGTCCCCCAGAACGGCCGGGTCCCGACGCCGGGGGAGGAGGCCGGGATGAGCATCAGCGCCAGACCGGAGCGCCCGTCCTCCCCCGTCACCTGCACGCTCGCCGTGAGCACGTCCATCGAACGGGACAGGCTGCACGGCTTCTTCGACCCGTTGACCCGGTACCCGCCGGGCGTGCGCTCCGCGACGACGGACGGCGCCAGGATGTTCTGGCTGGTACGCCCCTCCGCCCAGCCGGAGGCCAGCAGCAGCCCCTCCGGGGCCACCGCCCGCATCAGCTTCAGCTGGGCCGGGGTGAGCCGGCCGGTGGCCTCCGCCAGCCGGAACAGCATCGCGACGGTGAAGTGGTGCATCGTCGAGGCGACCCCCAGCGAGGGCGAGGCGGCGGCGACCGCCCGCTGCACCCGCACCGCCTCCAGCGGCCTCGCGGCCGCGCCGCCGTACGCGGCGGGCACGAGCAGTCCGGGACCGCCGAACTTGCGGTACAGCTCCAGCACCGGACTGTCCGCGCTCTCCCGCGCCCCGCCCTCCGCAGAGGTGAGCGGCAGGTCCTCAAGCGCGTCGAGAAGACCTGGATGGAATTGCTCGCAGATCCCGCGCGCTGTCGTCAGGGAACGCATCGGCGTGTTCTCCTCGGGCTCTCTCGGAATTCTCCTCCGGACCGGTGAATGCATTCCTGTGATCCGAAAGCCAATATTCGGAAAGCAGTGTTTCACTCACCGTCTGACTGAGGCCTGACACCCTTCTGACCAGTGCATTCGTCTGACCCTTCCCTGACCGGCAGCTGACCGCCACCCCCTGTGGCACTTGTGGCGGCGCGCCGCCCGTGCCATAAGTGGGGAAGTGCCCGCGGGAGAATGGATCTGAAATGACCGGAACGATTCTGGAGACGGATGCCGCACTCGACGCCATCCGGCGGTACGCGGACGCCGGAAATCCGAGCGCGTATTTCGCCTTCAGTGACGGGAACAGCTATTTCCGGCTCCCGGACCAGCCCGGGATCATCGTCTACCGGCCCGTGGGCCGCTACCTGGTGCAGTTCGGCGGCCCCTTCGCGCCCTTCACCCCGGCCGGACCGGACGGCCCCCGGGCCCGGCTCCTCGCCGGCTTCACCGCCTTCGCCGCGGAACAGGGCCGCGAGATCGTCTCGGTACAGCTCCAGGGCGCGGACGCCGACGTCTACGTCGACCAGGGCTTCACCGTGAACCAGATGGGCGCCTCCTACGCCGTCGACCTGGAGACCTTCACCCTGGCCGGCACCAGGTTCATGCAGCTCCGCAACAAGATCTCCCGGGCGCTGCGCAGCGGCCTGGAGATCAAGGAGGTCCCCTTCGAGGACCACGCCGACCAGATCGCCGAACTCGACACCGCCTGGCTCGCCACCAAGGGCGAGGGCGTCAAACCGCTGGAGTTCCTCGTCGGCCAGACCGGCGGCCGCTACCAGCCGCTGCGCCGCCTCTTCGCCGCCGTCCGCGACGGACAGCTCATCGGCTACGTCTCCTACGCCCCCGTCTACGGACCGCGGCCCGGCTGGATGCACGACCTGAGCCGGCGCCGGCCCGACTCCCCGCCCGGGGTGATGGAGGCCCTCAACAAGGCGGCCATCGACGTGTTCACCGCCGAGGGCATCCGCTGGCTGCACTTCGGCTTCACCCCCTTCACCTCCCTGACGGCCCCCCAGTTCCCGGGCCACAGCCGGGGCTTCCACTGGTTCATGGAGCACCTCTGGGAGCACGGCGCGCACATCTACCCGGCGCGCACGCAGCTGGAGTACAAGCAGAAGTGGGCGCCCTCCGCGGTGCTGCCCGAGTACATCGCCTTCCAGCACCGGGCCAGCCTGCCCGCGCTGGTCCACGTCTTCCGCGCCTGCAACGCGGTCTGAGAGGGAGGCCCCGATGTCCGAGGAGACCGGGACGACCGAGGAGATCCAGGCCCAGGGCCTGCTGGTCGTCGAACAGTTCCAGGCCTGCGCCGCCGCCCCCGACGACCTGGAGGCGGCCCGCGCCAGCGACGAGGGCCTCGCCCGCCTCGACGCCCTGCTCCGCGAAGGAGCCGCCGCGTCCTGACCCCCACCACCCCTCCCCACCACCCCTCCCCGCCCGCGCCCCCGTACGGATCCCCGTACGGGGGCGCGGCCGTGGGCGGTCCCGGCACGCGGAGAGCGGGGCGGCGGGGGAATCCCCCCACCGCCCCGCACCGGCCCCGCCCGGCCCTCAGCGCAGCGCCGGGCGGGTGCGCACCACCGTGCCGGCCGGGCCGCGCACCAGCATCGGGCGCCGCCGCAGGGCCGGTCCGGGCGCCGCCTGGACCGGCCCGGAGGCCGGGCACAGGTGCGCGAGGAGGAGGTCCTGCACCACCGGGCCGCCGGAGCCGGCCAGCAGCTCGTGACGGTCGTGGACGACGGCCCGCCGGTCCAGCAGGACGCCCTGCCCGGGCGCGGGCGCCGCCTCCACGGGCGGTGCGCCGCGCCCCGGCCCGTACAGCAGCGAGCGCAGGCTCCCCGCACCCTCCCGGCCGGCCACCGCCACCAGCGTGAACGCGCAGCCGGCCGGAGCCGGCCCGGGTGGCTCCACCCGTACCGCCGCCCCGGCGGGGGCGACCGTACGGATGCGGTGCAGCTCGATCAGCCAGTCGGCGTGGATGTCGAGCCACGGCCCGCTGAGGGTGCGCCGCAGCAGGGCCGACAGCCCCGCCGCCAGCCGCCGGTCCGCGAGGTCCCGTACCGGGTTCGCGGGCCCGGCGGCCGCCGGGGCGGGCACGTACTGGAACAGCCAGTCGTCGTCCGCCGTCCACGACATCCGCAGCCGCAGGACGCGCCCCGGATCCTCCCCGAAACCGGCCGCGACCACCGCGGGCACGGGCGGCAGCCCGGCCAGGGCGAAACCGTGCTCGCGCAGCGCGTGCCCACTCGGCGACGGCACGGCCCTCAGCCCGCGGCGACGGGGGTGCGCTCGGCGGACAGCCGCGCCAGCTCCAGGCGCTCGTCGAGGTGGCGGGCGGAGGAGTTGGCCCGCCACAGCGCGCCGCGGGCGATGCCCCGGCGCATGTGGGCGGTGTCGGCGCTCGGGATGACCACGTTGTGGAACCAGCCCGCCGCGTGCTGCGAGTCGATGGTGATGTGCAGCCGGTGGTAGGTGATCCCGACCTCGGGCAGGCCGAGCCGCTCCCAGGCCCGGACGACGTTGCGGAACCGGTCCGGGGCCAGCCACTCCGTCATCCCGAGGAAGCCGACCGCCTCGGGGTACAGGTGGCGGTAGCGGCACAGCAGCACCGCGAGGTTCCCGGAGTGCAGGTCGGTGGTGGTCATGGCCGCTTCGAGGTCCTCGGCGCGGACGTCGAAGACCTCGTAGATCTTGTTGAAGAGGTGGGTGTGCACGGCCTCCGGGTCGCCGTTGCCCATCTCGTCCCAGTAGTTGCCGGCGATCTCCATCTTGCTCGCCCCGGCCGTGCCGATCTGCATCATCGCGAGGAAGTCGTCGAAGCGGCCGTCGATCAGCGACTCCTGGATGACGTACGTGCGCAGGTCCTCGGCGCGCGCCTCGCGGTTGATGAAGTCGGTGTAGTAGGGGTGCTTGAACGCGCGGTGCTTGCGGACGAGGCCCTTGAGCCAGGACAGGAACTGCTTGGGGTCGGCGGGCGCCGACTCCAGCAGCCCGGGCTCCAGGTGGGCGTCCTCGGTGGTGAGGGTGGCGTGCTCCAGCAGCCGGGTGACCTCGTGGAGCAGTACGGAGCCCTCGGCCGTCGGCCGCGACGGTATCTGCATCACCGTCTGGTAGATCCGCGACAGCAGGAGCTGCTGCTGGTAGTGGGCGTCGTCCCGGTCGGGGCCGGCCACCGCGGCGGTGTTCATGCGGGTGACCGCCTCGACGACGCGGGCCCGCTCGCCGAGGTACTTGGCGTCGACCTCGTCGGCGTCCACGGTCAGCCAGGACGAGACCTCCTCCACGAGCGCGGCGGCGTCGGTCCTGCGGATCGCGGGAACGTTGGGGTTGTCGGTGCTGGGCAACTGCGTCTCCATGTCTCTCGGGGTCGCTCGGGGTCGCTCGGGCGCTCGGGCCACAGGTGGCCGCTCGGGAAACGACGCCCGGCCGGTCGCGCCGGGCAGGGAAGGGAATCGGATCCGTCGACGGGAACCCGCGGGCGGATCGGCTGGATCCGCGTCCTCGCTCCGCGAGTCCGGGGACGAGAGGGGTGCCGGAGGGGGCCCGGGCCGGTGCGGCCGGGGCCCCTCATGCCAAAGACACGCGCACCCCTTGGTCGGATCGGGATGCGCGTGCCTGGGATGAGCACCTGCGGAGAGGGCAGGATTCGAACCTGCGTGGGCAGAGCCCGTCCGGCGGGTAACCCCACCGGACCCCATTCGGCCGCTTTGGGAACCTCTCCAACGGCCTTTCTCTGCCATCAGCTTGGCACGCCGTGGCTGACACGGTGCTGACGGATTCATGAGGGCCGAATTCGGCGGGAACGGTCAGGGGCCCATCAGCGCCCGCTGGGATAGTGAGGGGCGATCGAGCCACTTCACCAGATGCCAGGGGAGTTCCCGTGAGTGCCGAGACCGCCAAAATCGCTGTATCGCGTCTCTACAACGACGAGAACGGCGAATCGCATTTCATCGACGAGACGCTGGAGGTGACCGCCGTCAATTTCGCCCCGCCCGCGCCGCCGATCTTCGTTTCCGAGGGCGTGCCGGCCAAGCAGGCCGTCTACCTCTTCCTCCCGGCGGGGTACGTGGGCGACTTCCACCCCGCGCCGCGCCGCCAGATCATGACCCTGATCAGCGGTCTGCTGGAGTGCGGGGTCAGCGACGGCACCTGGCGCACCTTCACCCCGGGCAACACCCAGCTCGTCGAGGACACCGAGGGCAAGGGCCACGCCACCAAGGCCCTCCAGGACTGCGTGATGATCGTCTCGCAGCTCGCCGACTGAGCGTCCCCGCCGGCGTACGGAAAGCGGGAAGCGCAAGGGGGCCCGGGCCGATATCGGCCCGGGCCCCCTTTCCGTTCGCGCGTCAGCCCTTGACGTAGCCGAAGCTCTCGACGATCAGCCCGTTCTCCAGGCGGGTCACGTTGACCCCGCGGACGAAGTCCTTCGCGCCGGGGCCCCAGCGCAGCGTCCAGCGGCACACCGCGCGCTCGCCCGCCACCCAGACCTCCTCCACCTCGAACGTGGCCTGCGCGTTCGACGCGATCGAGGACCAGAACTGCAGACATTCGTCATATCCGACGTGCTTCGAACCGTCCGGGGCGGGCCCGGAGTTCTCCAGCCGGCAGTTCTCGGCGAGAAGGTCCTTCAGCAGTCCCGGGTCGTGCTGCTGGAATGCCTGGTTGAACTGGTCGATAACCTTGCGTGTCTGCTCGTCGGACATCGGAACTCCTCATGACTCATGGCTCACCGCGATCGGCCCGCCGGTCGGAACGGGCCGCAAGGGAAAGTAATACAGTCCAACAGCCCGCGCCGTCCGAGTAACCAGAAGTTCCGGCCATTCGAGTCAGTCGCACGTCAGTGCCCGCGCCCTACGTTCGTAGTATGACCACAGCAGACAGTGCGCCTCTCGCATTGGCCTATCAGCAGGCCATCGAATATCTGACGGGCCTCGCCGACCGGCCGGTGGGTGCCACTGCCGGCTCCGAACAACTGCTGAAAATGTTCGGTGGCCCGCTGCCCGACGGACCGGCCGACGCCACCGACACCATCGAGGTCCTCGGCCGGGCCGTCGCCGAAGGCGGCATCCCGACCGCCAACGGCCCCCGCTACTTCGGCTACGTCACCGGCGGCACCCTGCCCGTGGCCATCGCCACCGACTGGCTCGTCTCCGCCTGGGACCAGACCGCCAGCCTGTACAACCTCTCCCCGGCCATCGCCGTCGCCGAGGACGTCGCCGCCCAGTGGGTCCTCGAACTCCTCGGGCTGCCCGCCCACGCCTCCGTCGGCTTCCCCACCGGCTGCACCATGGCCCACCTGACCTCCCTCGCCGCCGCCCGCCACAAACTCCTCGCCGAAGCCGGCTGGGACGTGGAACGCGACGGCCTGGGCGGCGCACCCGACGTGGCGATCGTCGCCGGCGCCCAGCACCACATGACCATCGACCTCGCGGCCCGCTACCTCGGCTTCGGCACCGCACGCATCCGCAACGTCCCCGTCGACGACAAGGGCCGGATGATCCCCGCCGAACTCGACCGCACCCTCGCCGGGATCGAGGGGCCGGTCATCGTCTGCGCGCAGATCGGCGACGTCAACTCCGGCGCCGTCGACCCCGTCGGCGAGATCTGCGACATCGCCCACCGCCACGACGCCTGGGTCCACGTCGACGGCGCCTTCGGCCTGTGGGCCGCGGCCAGCCCCCGCCTGCGCCCCCTCGTCGAGGGCGTGGAACGGGCCGACTCCTGGGCGCTGGACGCCCACAAGTGGCTCAACGTCCCCTACGACTGCGGCATCGTCGTCATCGCCCACCCCGAAGCGCACCGCGCCGCCATGCTCAACGAGCGGGCCGGCTACCTGCCGCCCGGCACCGACGGCGAACGCGACGCCATCGAATGGGTCCCCGACTTCTCCCGGCGCGCCCGCAGCCTGCCCGTCTGGGCCGCGCTGCGCTCGCTCGGCCGCTCCGGCGTCGCCGACCTCGTCGACCGCTGCTGCGCCCACACCCGCCGCTTCGCGGAGCAGCTGGCCGGTGTCGAGGGGGTGGAACTCCTCAACGACGTCGTCCTCAACCAGCTGCTCGTCCGCTTCGGCGACGACGACCACGTCACCCGCGCCGTCATCGCCCGCATCCAGCGCAGCGGCGTCTGCTGGTTCGGCGGCACCCTCTGGGAGGGCCGGGCCGCGATGCGCGTCTCGGTCGTCAACTGGCGCACCACCGAGGAGGACGTGGACCGCAGCGTGCGGGTCGTCCTCGAATCCCTCGCCGCGGAACTCGCCGCCCCCTGACCTTCCCGCCCCCCTGACCTCCCCGCCCCCCACACCCGGGCCGGGCCCCGCCCCGGGGGCCCGGCCCGCGGGCGTACCAGGGCCCGGGTACGCGGGCGGCCCGGCCCGGGGAGCACCCCGGGCCGGGCCGCAGCCGTACGGGCAGCGGGAGCGCCGCTACCGCAGCTCCTCCTCACCGCAGCGCGCCACCCACTGGGCGAAGCCCTCCGACGCGTCGGCGCGCCCCGCCAGGTAGCCGCGCGCGAGACGCTCCACGTAGTCCGGGAGGTCCGCCGCGGTGGTCTTCAGACCGCGCGGCTTCTTCCCGAAACCGCCCTCCTGGTCCGCGGCCAGCGTCAGGCTGCCGCCCAGGTGCACCTGGAAGCCCTCGACCTGCCGGCCGTCCCCGTCCGTGACCAGCTGCCCCTTCAGCCCGATGTCGGCGACCTGCGTGCGCGCGCACGAGTTGGGACAGCCGTTGACGTTCACCCCGATGGACACGTCCTCGCCCGCCAGCCGCTTCTCCAGCTCCGCGACCAGCGTCGCCGCCCGCTCCTTCGTCTCGACGATCGCCAGCTTGCAGTACTCGATCCCCGTACAGGCCATCGTGTTCCGCCGCCAAGACGACGGCCGCGCCTCCAGCCCGATGCCCCGCAGCGCCTCCACCAGCGGCTCCGGATCGGCGACGTCCAGCACCAGCAGCTTCTGGTACGGGGTCAGCCGCACCCGGCCGCTGCCGTGCGCCTGCGCCACATCGGCCAGCGCCGCCAGTTTCGTCCCCGACAGCCGCCCCACCACCGGCGCCGCACCCACGTACGACAGCCCGTCGTGCTGCGGATGCACCCCGATGTGGTCGATCGGGACCGCCGGCAGCTCGGGCGCCGGCCCGTCCAGCAGCGGCCGCCCCAGGTACTCCTCCTCCAGGACCCGCCGGAACTCCGCCACACCCCAGTCCGCGATCAGGAACTTCAGCCGCGCCTTGTTCCGCAGCCGCCGGTAGCCGTAGTCGCGGAACAGCCGCGCCACCGCCACCCACACGTCCGGGACCTCCGCCAGCGGCACCCACACCCCGACGTGCCGCGCCAGGATCGGTACCGTCGACAGCCCGCCGCCCACCCACATGCCGAAGCCCGGGCCGTGCTCCGGGTGCACCGCCCCCAGGAACGCCAGGTCGTTGATCTCGTACGGGACGTCCGGCAGCCAGGACACCGCCGACTTGTACTTCCGCGGCAGGTTCGACAGCGACGGGTCCCCGACGTACCGGGCGGCGATCTCCCGCACGGCCGGGGTCGCGTCGAGCACCTCCGCCGCGCCCACCCCCGCCACCGGACTGCCCACGATGACCCGGGGACAGTCCCCGCACGCCTCCGTCGTGGACAGGCCCACCTCCTCCAGCCGGCGCCAGATCGCGGGCACGTCCTCGATCCGCACCCAGTGCAGCTGGATGTTCTGCCGGTCGGTGATGTCCGCCGTGTTCCGGGCGAAGCGCATCGACACGTCCGCGATCGCCCGCAGCTGCGCGAGGTCGAGGGTGCCGCCGTCGCTGCGCACCCGCATCATGAAGTGCTCGTCCTCCAGCTCCTCCGGCGCGAGCGAACCCGTCTTCCCGCCGTCGATGCCGGGCTTGCGCTGCGTGTACAGCCCCCACCAGCGCATCCGGCCGCGCAGGTCGTCGGGGTCGATGCTCGCGAAGCCCTCGCGGGCGTAGACCCGCTCGATGCGCTCGCGCACCAGCAGCGGGTCCTCGGCCCGCTTGAACTCCTCGTTGGCGTTGAGCGGTTCGCGTTCGCCCAGCGCCCACTGGCCCTCGGGGCGCTTGGCGGCGGTCCGTGCGGTCCGGACCGGCGGCGCGGCTGTTTCCGTCATCTGTCCGTGCTCCTACGGGGGCTGGGGGAGGGGGAGGAGTGCGGGGTCCGGGCCGGCTCAGGCGGTGCCGAGGCCCGCGACCGGGACGATCATTCCGCTGGGCAGCCAGCTCGTGGCCTCCGCGTGGTGGTGGCCGCCGGCCGCGCCGCCACCGCTGCCGGGCACGTACAGCACCGCCGTCGCGTACAGCTTCGCGGGCGCGGGGGCGGCCGTACCGCGGGCCCGCAGCCAGGCGTCGTACCCGGCGGAGGTGGGCAGCTCGCCCGGGAAGCGGGCACCGAGCGCCTTCAGGTACTCCACCGCGGCCGGACTGTTCGGCGCGTACCGCAGCGGGATGAGCTGGCCGGCGCTCGGGGAGAGCAGCGGCGCGGTGAACAGCCAGGGCGCCAGGTAGGTGCCCTCGGCGACGGTGCGGCCCGCCTCGACGTCCCGTACGGCCGTGTCCGCGCCCGCCCAGCCGGAGGTCACCACCAGCGGCTGCCGGCTCGAATCCGGCTTCCCGACGGAGATCCCCGCCCGGCCCGCCGCGGCCCGCACCTCGGCGGCCGCGGCCCGCCCGCGCGGCGAACCGTCCTCGACGAGCCCGATGGACCGCGCCCCGCGCCCGGCGAGGAACCCCACCGACTCCCGCAGCGCGGCCGCGTCCGCCGCGGCGAGCCCGTCGGCCGGGCAGCCCGTCGGCGGCTGCGCGTCCCCGCCGAGCAGGGCCCCGGCGGCGGCGCTCGCGCACTCCGGCCCGTCGTCGCCGCGCAGCGCCGCGAGGCCTTCGCCCCGCCCGGCGCCGTCCGCCCGGCCCGTGTCCACCGCCAGCGCGGCGACCGCGCCGCCCGACGACACCCACACCTGCCCCGGCCCCGCCGGGAGTTCCACCGGGACCCAGGTCAGCGTGGAGCCGGGCCGCAGTCCGCCCTTCGTGAGCCGGCCCCGGTCGGTGCCCGCCGAGGCCTCGCCGGCCCCGACGGCGACCAGGTTGAAGCCCGGCCGGTTCGGCACCACCATCACCGGCACCTGCTTGCCGCCCAGCCCGAGCGAGCCGAGCAGCGGCCCGCCCAGCGCCCGGGCCGGCCCGGCCGGCGGAGCCAGGGGCCCCGCCGAGACACCGGCCAGGACCGTACAGGCCACGGCCGCGGCGAAGTACGCCGAAACGCTCGCGCGGCGCCGCAGCAGGCCCCGGCGCAGCAGCAGCACGCCCAGCGCCAGGGCGGCGGTCAAGACGACCGCCGCCAGGAGGACTGCGCTCACCGTCGTACGACGCTGTCGCTGACGACGAACAGGACGCCGTGCGGCTGGCTGTCGCCGTAGTCGCCGTGCGGCCAGGAGGCCCGGTTGAAGCCGACGCAGGGCTTGCCGGTGTGCTCGTCGCGGAAGGACCGGTCGAGGGTCACGTTGCCGCGCCGGTCCAGGTCGAACATGCACACCCGGTGGTCGCCGCCACCGCCGAACGACCCGGCGACGAAGTAGTTGGCGACCGCGATGCGGCTCACGTTCTGCGTCTCGCGGTACACGCCGTCCGCGCCCCGCTTGAAGTTGTCCATGGCACCCCAGTGCGGGCCGCCCGAGCTCACGTCACGGATCGGCACGGTGCTGACGAGCTCCGGGCAGTCCCGCTCGCGGCCGCCGCGCGCGGCCTCGTTCAGGTCGTCGACGGAGCACTTGGCGCCCGTACCGGCCGCGAGGAGCTTCTGGATGTCCAGGACGTAGATCATGCCCGTGGTCTCCTCCAGCGGCTTGCCGTACGGTACCGACTGGCCCATCACCGTGTGGAAGAGGAACCGGTCGTCGGGGCTGACGGCCAGCCAGCTCGCGTTGTCGCCGCTGCCGGTGACCCCCGGGTCGCGCCGGAAGGTGCGGTAGGCGGTCGTGTCGTCGAAGACCTCCTTCCACTGCGGGGCGGGCGCGGTGATGTCCGGCGTGTAGAAGACGGCGCCGCCCGCCATCGAGGAGACGAACGCACCCTTGTGGCCGGGCCGGTTGGTCAGCGCGGTCTCCATGACGACCCGGGACTCGCGGAAGAACGCCCGCGGCTCCTGGGCCCCGCGCGGACCGTCGGCGACCTTGGACACCGAACGCAGCGTCGGGTTGTCGCGGTCCGCGATGTCGAAGACGCGGACGGTCTGGCGCGCCAGGTTCTCCCGCAGCTCGGAATCGGGGGTCATGAAGTTGCGGGCCTCGGCGAAGTCGCTCGCCACCATCACGTTGAGGTCCTCGCGGACGGCGATGCCGTGCGGGTTCGCGCAGCTCGCGGCGGGCAGCGCCGGGACGTTGCCGCACTGCGCCGGGTCCTCGCCGCCCTCGGTCGCCGCCGGGATCTCGGCGAGGGTCTTGCCGTCCTCGCCGATGCGGACGATCTCCCCGGGCGAGCCCGCCGCGCCGTTGCCGACCCGGACCTCGCCGTTGGTGTAGGTGCAGGGGCCGGTCACGTTCGGGCCGCCCATGTACGTCCCGTACGCGGTTCCGTCGCTCAGCACCTGATAGGCGTCGGGCAGGGTCCCGCACGGGGTGTCGACGGTCGTGTTGACACCGGCGATCGTCAGCGCGGGCAGCGCCTTCGCGTCGAACACGAAGGTGGTGTCGCTCATGATGCCGCCGGCGTAGATCCGGTCGCCCTTGTGCCACACGTACTGCATGTGGTGCGGCTCGTTGCCGTTGTTCGGGCCGACGGTGACGGTGTTGGCGACCTTGCCGTACGTGGGGGAGCCCGGGGTGGCGTCGATGACGGTGAGGAAGTCGGGCGCGGGCTGCTTGGCCGGACCCGACCAGACGAGCATCCACTCCCGGCCCGGGCCTTTGGCCGCCGACACCAGGTGGTTGGTGGCCGAGTAGGTGACGCCGTCGCTGCCCTGGAAGGTGGACGTCCAGGTTTCCGGCGTGCCGGCGGCGGCGGGTTCCGCTCCGGTGAGCATGGAGGCGGTCAGTCCCACCGCCGACAGACAGAGTGCGAGGCGGCGTATCAGCCTTCCTCGTCGCGGTCCTTGCAGGCTCATTTCTCCGCTTGCCCTCTCCGGGGGGTGTCGGCCAGAATGCGTAAACCGGCCAGTCGGTGGCTGTTTTCGGTGAATGGCAATTTCTGGCCCGCCGGCCAGCACGGGTTTCCAAGGCATTTCCGGCCCACTATGGCACAGGGGTGCTGGCGGTCCGCTGATGCGCGGCTTACCGCCCGCTGACCGCACTCCGCAAAACCCCTGAAATGCGTAAAACCCCTGGTCGCCGCCCGGTTCGGGTCGAAAATGCCCGCGATCAGCGGACCGTCAGCGATTCCTGCGCCGGCATTGCTAATCTCGGCAGCGTAATTTCTGACCGCTCACCGCGTTCCCCATTCGTGAGGAAGTCGCCGCGTGCGGAGCCTGTGAAGAAATCGCCGTGTGAAGAAATTGCCGTGTGAAGGAGTCACCGGATGGTGAAGACCCGAGCGGACGGAGATCTCGCCACGCTGGCCGAACGCGCGGGCCGGGACCTCGAAAAGGCCTCCCCGCCGGAAATCCTGCGCTGGGCGGCCGAGACCTTCGGGAGGAAATTCTGCGTGACCTCCTCCATGGAGGACGCGGTCGTCGCACATCTGGCGGCGCGCGCTCTCCCCGGTGTGGACGTGGTGTTCCTCGACACGGGTTACCACTTCGAGGAGACCATCGGCACCCGGGACGCGGTGGACGCGGTGATGGACGTCAACGTCATCACGCTCACCCCGCGGCAGAGCGTCGCGGAGCAGGACGCCGAGTACGGGCCGAGGCTCCACGACCGGGATCCGGACCTGTGCTGCGCGCTGCGGAAGGTCAGGCCGCTGGAAGAGGGCCTGACCGGCTACGAGGCCTGGGCTACGGGTCTGCGCCGTGACGAGTC
>NZ_JBWKGY010000032.1:9440-69048 GCF_056433525.1 Streptomyces sp. NPDC044704 | reverse complement strand
CTGGTCGGCGCCGTCGCCGTCGCCATCGGCTTCCGCTCCACGGACGCGACCGCCCTGGAGTGGCTGGCGGCGTTCGGCCTGCTCGTCCTCTTCGCACTGGCGCTCACTTGGATCGCCGTCGGCATGGGCCTCGTCAGCCCCAATGTCGAGGCCGCCAGCAACAACGCCATGCCGCTGGTCTTCCTCCCGCTCATCTCCAGTGCCTTCGTCCCGGTCGACTCGATGCCGGGCTGGTTTCGGCCCGTCGCCGAGTACCAGCCCTTCACCCCCGCCATCGAGACCCTCCGCGGGCTCCTCCTCGGCAGCGAGATCGGCCACAACGGATGGCTCGTCGTCGCCTGGTGCCTGGGTCTCACGGTGCTCGGCTACTTCTGGTCGAAGTCGGTCTTCGACCGCGACCCCGCGTGACCGTGTCACTGTTCCTCGGGCGGTTTGCCCTCCGCGGCGGAGACTTCCACGAACTCGACCTGGCCCTTGCCGTTGAGGCGCAGGATCGGCACGGCCTTGTTGCGCGGATTGCCGTTGTTCTGGAAGGAGACGAACCCGCTGGCGCCGGCCACCTGCTGGGTTCCGTCCATCTGGTGGAACATGCGGGCCACCGCGTCGCCGACGACCTGCCCCTGCCAGCGGGCGGCCATCTGGATGCCGTGGGCCGCCGTGAGGACCGCGTCGTGGCCCATCAGGGCCCCGCCGTCCTCGCGGGGGTCGTGCGGGAACCACTGGTCCAGCAGTCCGCCCGGCTGGAAGTTCTTCGCGGACGGCGCGGACACCGCCTGCGGCGCCGAGCGGTACATGTCGGGGTGCGAGAGACCGGTGTAGAGGACCTCGATGCCCGTCTCGGCGGCGTGGGCGAGCTGCTGCGGGCTCAGGTTGGTCGTGTCGTCGCCGGCGAACACGGTGAACTGCTGGTCGGTGCAACTGCGGTTGGACAGCGCGTCGAGGAAGCGGGTCAGGTGCAGGCCGCGGCCCGCGAAGTACACCAGCTGGGGCCGCTGCTGGCACAACTGGCCCGGCATGTAACGCAGTTCGTTCTGCCAGGCGCTGCTGACGGAGGAGTCGTACGTCATGCGCTCGGCCACGAGTTTGTGTTTGTCGCCCTCCTGGAAGGCCTTGGTGAAGGCGGTGCCGAGGGTGGACGCGTAGAGGTTCCCCTCCGCCACGTCCTGGATGACGACGGCCGTGGCGACGCCGCGCCGCTTGAGGTATCCGGCGCCGGCGTACGCCTCGTCCTCGTTGGTGGGGGCGACCCGGACGAAACCGTTGATGCCCTGGATGTTCGTGGCGGTCATGGTCGCGCCGACCATGGCGATGCCGTGCTCGGAGAGGCGCCGTATGGCCGCGAGGTTCTCGTTCGTACTGGGTCCGAGGCCGGTCACCGCGACCAGCCGGTCCGGGGAGTCCTTGCGGGCGATCAGCGCGTCGACGGTGTGCTTCCACTGCGTGGACTTGGTACCCGAATTGGCTATCAGCAGGCGGATCTTGGGGTTGGCGGCCAGGTCGCCCTGGTTGTGCCGGTACTGCGCGAGGTAGGCGCCCTGGAGTTCGTGGCGCACGCCCTCGGCGGAGTTGCTGTCCTCGGCGGTGGTGGTGAAGGAGGTGAAGTAGGCGACGCTGACGTACGGCTCCTTGTCCGCGTTGGCGAGGACCCGGCGGTTCTCCTCCTCGATCTTCTCGCTGACGGCGTCGAGGTGCGGGGCGAAGACGTAGGAGCCGTCGGTCACTCCGACGCACTCGTCGTCCGGACCCTGCTCCACGACCCCGTCAGCGCACCTGGCCTGGCGTTCCTGTAACCAGCCGACGCCCAGCCAGAGCGCGGCGACCAGGGCGACGGCGGCCGCGGAGGCGAGGGCGACGCGGCGTACGACGTGCAGGGGCCATTCGAGTCTGGGCACGGGCTCAGCCCTCCCAGCCGGCGGTCTGGGGATCGCGCCAGTGACGGTGGCGCTCCGCCTCGTTGAACAGGGCCACGATGTCGTTCCTCCGCAGTTGTGACAGCTGGGTGTAGCCGTCGGCGATCATGTCGTTGAGTCGCATCGCGGGGTCGGCGAGCGGATCGCTCCACACCCAGCGGGTGGTGACCAGGGTGTGGATCACGGACTCGGTGTCCACGACCCGCCCGGGCCGGCGCGCCACGAGCCCGGCGAGCAGTTCCAGCGGGCCGCTGTCGGCGGGGAGCCGGTTCGGTGCGGCGGTGATCGCGTCGAACTCGGAGATCCACTGCGCGGCCGGTACGACGGCGAAGCGCCGCGTCAGGTGGGCGGTGACCTCCTCGGTCCGCCCGCGGGCGAGCTGGTGGTACATCTCCTGCACCGGCTTGCCCTCCTCGCGGTAGTACTCCGCGAGGAGTTCGTGCACGGCGTCCCACCCGTCCGGGCGTGCGGCCAGCCGCCACAGCAGCAGCCGGCGCAGCCAGGGGTGGAGCACGGGGACGACGGCCACCGGTCCGGTCAGCAGCCAGCGGGAGCGGATCTCGCCGAACAGGGAGTCGTCGGGGCTGAGCAGCCGCGTGGCGACGGAGAAGTCCCGGGCGGCGGCGCATTCGGCGAGGGCGGCGCGCTGTGTTCCGTCGAAGTCGCGCAGGAGGTGGCCGAGGGCGGTGTCGGCGAGGGTGGCCGAGTTCTCCCCGGTGCGCAGCGCCCGGTCGGGCAGGGTGCGCAGCCAGTGGTCCTGCCGGGAGCCCGAGTCCGGCGGCGGGCCGGCCTGGCGCAGCACGTCGAGCACCTGGTGGACGGCGCGCGGCAGCCCGCCGGTGAGCCGGTGCACGAAGGGGGTGAGGCGGGTGAGGGGGGCCAGGTCGCTGTTCCCGCCGAGCTGGAGCTCTATCCGGATCCGTACCTCGTCCAGGTTGAGGTCGCGCAGGCGCAGCGGGTACCACCAGGTGTCCTCGCTGTCACGGGTCGGCCGGTGGGCGTTCCAGTCGGCGAGGGAAGCACGGTCGGGTCCGCGCAGCTGCCAGGGCCAGGAGTCCCCGGTGGCCGGGCCCCAGCGGGGCAGCCAGCGGTTGGAGCTGGCGACGACGGTCAGCGGATCGCTGGCGTGGCCGGCCACGACCGTCTCGTCGTGCCGGGAACGCAGCAGCAGGTCGAGGAAGCGGCGGCCGTACTCGGTGTGGGAGTTGTCCAGGAGCAGCAGGTAGGAGCGGGGCATGAAGTTGCGGGCCGTGTTGCGCCTGAGGTCCTCCAGGAAGGCCGAGAACAGGACGAGGTCGAGCCGCTCCTGTTCGTTCTCGTCTCCCTCGTGGCGCCAGAGGTTGAGCTCCACGAGGGCTTCCATGGGGTCCGCGCTGCGGGTCATGGGGTGGCGTCCGTACCAGTGGGCCCCGGAGGTGAGCCGGCTGCCCAGGCGGCCGCCGAACAGGCCCGGCACGGTGCGGCGGCCGCGCCGCAGGGCGTCCTGGAAGAGGGTCAGCGCGGCGGAGGAGGCGCCTTCGGGCATGCCGACCGCGCCCATGCCCACTTCGAAGAAGGCGGCCAGGTAGTCGCCGTGCCGGGCCTCGTTCTCCTCCTGGAACTCGTCGAGCTGGCGCTGCACCGCGCGCCGCCCCTCGGCGAGGCTCCGCATGCGCAGCTCCTGGTCCGAGGCGAGCAGGCCGAGGCTGAGCAGCGGGAAGTGGGAGCGGCCGTAGCGGGGGAGTTTGCGTTCGAGCTGGCGGGCCAGGAGTCCGAGGGCGTAGCGCGGCAGCAGGGACTGGGCGCCGCCGAAGTTGACGAAGGCGAAGGGGTAGTCGTGCCCGAAGTGCTCCATGAGCGCGCTGTGCGCCTCGCTGGCTCCGCTGCCCGCGGGGCCGAGGAGCATGGTCAGGGGCCGCTCGGCCGCCGGGTCCTCCTTCAGGCACGCGTCGACCAGCGACAGGATGCCGCTGCGGCCCCGCAGGCCCATGCCCGTACCCGGCTCCCTCACGTGTGATCCCCCCCCAGGACGACGTCTCCGAGGAGTAGAGCCTGCCATCCTGAGGCCCGGTCAGACAGGGGTTTCGGCCCCTTGATTCGTTTCGGCCCGCACCGGGCCGTGTCGCCACCCGTCTTGTGAAGCGGACCGGCGGTCCGTATGGTTCATCCATGCGGACCGTCGGTCCGCTTTGCGTCCGTCGCCGTCGGTGCCGCCGTCGGCGCCGCCTCGACGTCTGCGGCGGGCCGGGAACCACCGCGCCCCCGAACAGAACGGAAACCCCGACATGACCACCCCCACGGCCCCCGCGGAGCTCTACCGCCACGGCCTGCGGCTCCTGCTGGACAAGGACATACCCGGTTGGGTGGACCTGTGGCACGAGGACGGGATCCTGGAGTTCCCCTTCGCGCCCCCCGGCTGGCCCCGGCGCCTGGAAGGGCGGCAGGCCGTCGCGGACTACATGCGCCACTACCCCGACCACGTCGACCTCCACGACTTCCCCGAGGTGACGGTCCACCAGACCACCGCCCCCGAGACGGTCGTGGTCGAGATGCGCGGCGTCGGCCGCCTGGTGCGGACCGGCAGCCCCTTCGACATGACCTACATCGCCGTCGTCACCGTCAGGGAAGGGCTCATCACGTCCTACCGCGACTACTGGAACCCCCTCGCCGCTCAGGAGCCCGGCGCCGACTTCGTAGGAGCGAACCGATGAGCGACCCCCGTGCCACCCTCGTCATCGGGGCCACCGGCACCACCGGCCGCCGCGTCACCGCCGGCCTCCTCGCCGAAGGCCGCCGCGTCAGGGCGGCCGGCCGCACCGCCGCCCCGGTGGAGGGCGCGCAGGCCGTCCGCTTCGACTGGAACGAGCCCGCGACCTGGGGTGCGGCCCTGGACGGCGCCGACCGCGTGTACCTCGTCCCGCCCGTCGGCTCCGCCGACCCGGCCGCGGTCATGCTGCCCTTCCTCCGCCAGGCCCGTGCGGCGGGCGTGCGGCGCGCGGTGCTGCTGAGCTCGTCGGCGATCCCGGCGGGCGGTCCGGCGGTGGGACAGGTCCACCAGGCCCTGCCCGGCCTGTTCGGGGAATGGGCGGTGCTGCGGCCCTCGTGGTTCATGCAGAACTTCACCGGAGCCGCCCCGCACGCCCGCGGCATCCGGGACGAGGGCGTCATCCGGACGGCGTCGGGGGACGGCCGGGTCGGATTCGTCGACGCGCGGGACATCGCCGCCGTCGCCGTGCGCGCGCTCACCGACGGGCGGGCCCCCGACACCGATCTGATCCTGACCGGGCCGCAGACGCTGAGCTACGACGAGGTCGCCGCGATCATCACCGAGGTCACCGGCCGGCCCGTCGTGCACCGGCACCTGACCTTCGAGCAGCTGCGCGACCGCTGGGCGGCCGAGATCCCGCTGGAGTTCGCCACCATGCTGGCCGGCATGGACCGCGCCATCGCCGAGGGGGCCGAGGACCGTACGTCCGACGCCGTCGAGCGGCTCACCGGGCGCGCGCCGGGCACCTTCCGCGCCTTCGTCGAAAGGGAGGTGGCGTGAGGCGGCTCCCGGCCCGCTACCGGGCGCGGGGGACCGGCCCGGTCCGCGGAAGCCGGACGGCTGCGCGTATCTTCGACTGGCCCGATGACGCGAACCGACCCACCGGACCGGAGGACCCGTGGCCCAGCGCACAGAACGCACCGAACGCGCGGACGCCCTGCGCAACCGAGAAGCCGTACTGGCCGCGGCCGACGCCCTCTTCGCCGCCAGCAGCAGCCCGCACGGTGTGTCCATGGACGACATCGCCGCCGCCGCGGGCGTGGGCAAGGGCACCCTCTTCCGACGCTTCGGTGACCGCGCCGGCCTGATCGGTGCCGTGATCGCCTCCCGGCTCGAACCCCTGCGGCAATCCGTACGGGAGGCGCGGGACGCAGCCGGGTCCTCCCCCCGGCAGCGGGTGGCGGACCTCCTCGACGCGTCACTTCGCTTCAAGATCGAGAACCGGCACCTGATGTCGGCCGCGGAGGACGCCGGGCTCAGCAGCCCCTACCGGGCCGACCACTACGGCTGGTGGCACGACGTCCTGCGTACGGAACTGGAGCAGGTGCCGGGCGTCCACGACCCGGACTTCACCGCCCACGCCCTGCTGGCCGCCCTGCGCGCCGACCTCGTGGCCCACCTGATCGACGACCGGCGGATGGAGCCCGAACGCCTGCGGGCCTCGCTCGCGGCGCACCTCGACGCCGTCCTCGGTGGCGGCGACGAGCCGGCCTGACCGCATCGCCGGGGCAGGGCCCCGGCGATGCCCGCGGTTCCCCCGGCGCCCGGCGGACGGCGCCGCGTATCCTCTGCGGGGACACCGAGCGGAGGACGGCGTACGTGACGGGCAGCAGCGCAGGGCGGGACGGTACGCGGCCGGGCGCAGGCCGGGACGACGGCCGGGACGACGGCCGGGCGGCTCCCGAGCGCACCTCCCTGAGCGTTCAGGCCCGTGACGCGATCCGGCGGCGGATCGTCGACCGCCGCTACCCGCAGGGCGTGCGCCTCGTGGAACGCGAGGTCGCCGAAGAGCTGCGCATGTCCCGGGTCCCCGTACGCGAAGCGCTGCGCGCGCTGGTTTCGGAGGGGCTGCTCGAACTGCTGCCGCACAGCGGGGTCCGGGTGCGGCGGATGGCGCGCCTGGACGTGGAGCACCTGTACGAGGTGTGGGAGCCGCTCGCCGTCCAGGCCTCGCGGCTCGCCGCACGCCGGGTGGAGCGGACCGCGCCCGACGGGCCTTCGCCGCTCACCGCGCTGCGGGCCGCCCTGGACCGGGCAGAGCAGGCCGCGTCCGACGACGAGGGGGCGCGCGAGGTCGCGGCCCACACCGCCTTCCACGAGGAGATCGTGGCACTGAGCGGCAACCCGATGCTCGGCCGCACGATGGAGCAGCTGAACGGACAGCTCCAGCTGCTGTTCGGCATGCGGGAGGAACCGGAGCACATGCGGGCCCAGCACGCGGTGATGTTCCGGTGCATCGCGGCGGGCGACGAGGAATCGGCGGCGGCGAGCACCCTGCTGCACGTACGGGACAGCCGCGCCGTAGCCCTGAGGTCCTTGTTCGACGTCTAGGCGCGACGCCTGGCCTTTTGTATACCAGAGAGACTCCCCGAGATGCGCGCCGGGCAGGATCCGGCCTGTTTGCGCTGCCGGAATGACCCCTTCCCGAAATCGCGACCCTCCTGGTATACAAAGTGCTCCCACGTTCGCTCGTCCCCAGCGATCAAGGAGACCTCCGTGTCCTTCGCATCCGTCCCGACGTCCTCCCGTCCCCGGCTGACGCGGCGGGGCGTCCTGGCAGGCGCCGCGGCCCTCGCCGGCACAGCCGCCGCGCTCACCCCGTCCGCGGCGGAGGCCGCCCCGACCGGGACGGCGGCCCCCGCCCCCGCCGACCGGATCACCGAGCGGGACGGGCCCGAGGCCGCCGGCCGCGGACGCGCCACCGTCTTCAGGAACGTCCGGCCCTACGGCGCGAGGCGGCCCGTCGACATCACCGTCGTCGACGGAACCGTCACCGCGGACCCGGCGCCGCGCGGCGCCCAGGTCGTCGACTGCAAGGGCAGGATCGCCCTCCCGACGCTCGTCGACGCCCACATCCACCCCGACAAGACGGCGTGGGGCGAGCCCTGGGTCACCCGCAACCCCGCGAGCACCATCGCCGAGTACACCGCCGAGGACGTGAAGCTGTACCACGCCCTGCGCACACCCCTCAAGGACCGCGCGCAGCGCCTCATGGGCCACGCGGTCACCCGGGGCACCCGGGCGATGCGCGCCCACGTCGACGTCGCGCCCGCCTACGGCCTTGCGGGCGTCGAAGGGGTCGGCGCCGCCCGCCGGGCGCTGCGCCACGCCCTCGACGTGGAGATCGTGGCGTTCCCCCAGCACGGGATCGTCCGTACGCCGGGAACCAGGGAACTGCTGGAGGAGGCCGCGCGCACGGGCGCGGTCGACCGGGTCGGAGGCATCGACCCGATCGGCTTCGACGAAGCCCTCGACGAACAGCTCGACGTCGTCTTCGGCATCGCGGACCGGCACGGCGTCGGCGTGGACATCCACCTGCACGAGCGGGCCGCGACGGGAGTGAGGTCGCTGCGCGCGATCATCGCCCGTACGCGCGCGCTGTCGATGCAGGGCAAGGTCACCGTCAGCCACGTCTTCTGCCTCCCGGGGCTGGCCGAACGCGAACTCGACCAGCTGGCCCACGAACTCGCCGAAGCGCAGATCTCCCTGACGACGGTCGCTCCCTCGTCGGACCTGGTACTGCCGCTCGCCCGGCTGCGCGGGCACGGCGTCCGGACCGGCCTCGGCTCCGACGGCGTCCGGGACGCGTGGAGCCCCTTCGGCAACGCGGACATGCTGCACCGCTCCCATCTCCTGGCCTGGGCGCAGGACGCCCGCCTCGACGAGGAGCTGGAGGCGGCCTTCGGCGCCGGCGCCGACGACGGCGCGCAGCTCCTCGGACTGCCGCGGGTGGACCTGAAGCCCGGTTCCGCGGCCGACTTCATGCTCGTCCGGGGAGAATGCCTGCCGCAGGTCGTGGTCGACATGCCGCAGCGGGACGTGGTGGTGCGCGGCGGACGGGTCGTCGCCAGGGACGGCGCCCTCGTGGACGGCTGAGCCGCCGAGCCCGCCTCAGCCGGTGGGGTCCTGGGGCGCGACCACGGTGAAGAGGGCCCCTTCGGCGTCGGCCAGTACCACCGACCGGCTGACGGCGGAGGCCGCGACGGGGGAGGCGGCCCTGCCGCCCAGCCGCGTCGCGGCCTCGATCGCGGCCTCCAGGTCCGGAACGCGGAAGTGGACGTGCCAGCGGGGGCGGACCTGCGGGTCGGGGTCCTCGCCGAGCGCCCCGCCGCTGATCCGGGCGACGGTGTCCCGGCCGTGCCGCAGGACGACGTGGTCGTGCTCGTAGGAGACGGTGCAGCAGCCCTGCCGCTCGCCCGCCCATTCCAGTACCTCGCCGTAGAAGATGGCCGCGGCGAACGCGTCCCGCGTGCGCAGCTCCAGCCACGCGGGAGCGCTGTCACGGCCCACGCCCCAGTCGGGGATGACCTGGCCCTGCCAGAAGCCGAAGACGGCCCCCGCCGGATCGGCGGCCAGGCCCGCGCGCCCGGTGCCGAAGGCGAGGGGCCCGACCGCCACGGTGGCACCGCGCTCACGGATGCGTGCCGAGGTGACGTCGGCGTCCTCGACGGCGAAGTACGGCGTCCACGCCACCGGCATGCCGAGGCTTCCGGCCAGCGCGCCGATCCCCGCGACGGGCGCGCCGTCACGGAACGCGACCGTGAAGCCGTCCCCCAGGCGCGTGGGCCGGAAGCTCCAGCCGAGGACCGCGCCGTAGAAACGCTGGGCGGAATCCAGGTCCCGGGCCATCAGGCTCACCCAGCACGGCGCACCGAACACCTCGTGACTCGACGTCGACATCGCGGCGCACCTCATCTGCCGTACGGGTGGGACGGGGACCCTCCCACCGTAGACCCGACGGACCTGCCGGGCGGCGAGGCACGGCACGCGCCCCACCCATCCGTGGGCCCGCGGCCAGGTCACCGGTCCGACCGCGGCGGCTCTGGACGGCTACATGGGGTCCATGGTTCCGCTGCCCGGGCCGTTCTCCTCCTCGCTCTTGCGGCGGATCCGCAGGGCCTTCTCCGTCAGGCGCCGGCGCTCCGCCGGATCCGCCGCGTGCTGCGCGGCCTGCTCCAGCTCCTGGGCCTTGTCGCGCATCTGCCGGGCCCGCTCGCTCGGCTGGTTCTCGTTGCTCATGACCGGTCCTCGGGTCGGGGGGAACGGGGGTCGTGCCGGTCCCCCCAGCCAAACAGCACCGGGGCCCGACCGCCACCGTGGCTCCCGCCGGACGCGCGGCCCTCAGGGGCCCGGAGCGGCGGGGTTCGCGGGGCGCCGCAGCTCGTCGTGGAGCAGGCGGCCGAGGAGCGCGCCGCCGAACACGACGACGCCGACGCCGACGAGCCAGGACTGGATGACGAGGACGGTTCCGAAGGCGCCGTAGGTGACCGCGCCGGACGCGATCAGCGGCGAGAACACGAGCCGGGAGAAGACCCGCAGCCCGAACAGCCCCAGCATGGTGGCCACCGCCCCCGGCAGCAGGGCGGTCCAGGGGACCCGGCCGCCGAGCAGCAGCCGCTGGGACCACCAGAAGAACAGGGTGCCGATCAGTACCGTGACGAAGCCGCGCGCGGGGGATGCGCGCCACGGCGGGGAGAAGGCCGACAGGTACAGGGCGCCGATCAGTACGGCGAGCCACAGCACGTGCCGCCAGCCGGCCCACCAGCGGCCCGGAGCCAGGTCCCAGATCCGTTCGTAGCCGCTCTGGAGCATCGTCGCGAAGGACAGCCCGAACACGGCGAGCAGCGCCAGACCGAACGCCGTGGTGGTGCGCCACGCCTGGCCGGGCAGGGCGAAGAGCCGCTCGATCTCCAGCCTGGCCGCCGGCGACACGCCGAGCCCGTCCCCGAGCCACTGCGCGAACCCCTGCCCGCCCGCGGTGTCCGCCGCGGAGACGACGATCAGCAGCGGTACCAGCGTCAGGAACCCGAGCGCCGCGAAGCCCAGCGACCGCTGCCAGAGGTCCAGCTCCCGCACGCGCACCCAGCGCCGCCCGGCCCGCGCCCGCCGGACCGCGCTGCCCAGCCGCCCGAAGGACGACCGGATCATCGCGGCGGGGGTACGCGTCGGCGGGCGTCACGGCGGGCGTCACGGCGGGGAAGCGGGTACGGGACCGCGGTGCGAGGCATGGCCGCTCCAACTGCTGCTGCTCCCACGGTAGGACTCCGCGGCCGCCGCCGCGCAGCCGGCCGCCGGGGTGCTGACCCCGCGCGACGCGCAACGCACCCGGCGTACACGGTCCGCTCCGCCCGGGGCGGAGCCGGGCGATCGAACTTACGATGGGCGGGAACCGGCGCGGGCGGCCCGCCGCGCCGGCAGTCCAGGCCTCTCGGGGTGGGAGACGTATGGCACAGGT
Source organism: Streptomyces sp. NPDC044704 (assembly GCF_056433525.1). Lineage (NCBI taxonomy): Bacteria > Bacillati > Actinomycetota > Actinomycetes > Kitasatosporales > Streptomycetaceae > Streptomyces > Streptomyces sp. NPDC044704. The sequence continues at coordinate 58,157 of NZ_JBWKGY010000032.1, read as the reverse complement.
CCCCGAAACCGCTCGGACCGTCATCCTGACCGTGGACGACGATCCGGGTGTCTCCCGCGCCGTCGCCCGCGACCTGCGGCGCCGCTACGGCGCCGCCTACCGGATCGTGCGCGCCGAGTCCGGCGAGTCCGCACTGGAGGCGCTGCGCGAGCTGAAGCTGCGGGGCGACCTGGTCGCCGTGATCCTGGCCGACTACCGCATGCCGCAGATGAACGGCATCGAGTTCCTCGAACAGGCCCTGAACGTCTACCCGGGCGCCCGGCGCGTGCTGCTCACCGCGTACGCCGACACCAGCGCGGCGATCGACGCGATCAACGTCGTCGACCTCGACCACTACCTGCTCAAGCCCTGGGACCCGCCCGAGGAGAAGCTCTATCCCGTGGTGGACGACCTGCTCACGGCCTGGCGCTCCAGCGACTACCGGCCGGTACCCGCCACCAAGGTGGTCGGGCACCGCTGGTCTGCGCGCTCCTCGAACGTCCGGGAGTTCCTGGCCCGCAACCAGGTGCCCTACCGCTGGTACTCCTCCGACGAGCCCGAAGGGCTGCGGCTCCTGGAGGCCGCCGGCGCCGACGGACAGCGGCTGCCCCTGGTGATCACCCCGGAGGGCGCCGTCCTGATCGAGCCGGAGCCGGCCGAGCTGGCCGCCCGGGTGGGGCTCGCCACGACACCCGCCGCCGACTTCTACGACCTCGTCGTGATCGGCGGCGGCCCGGCCGGCCTCGGCGCGGCCGTGTACGGGGCCTCCGAGGGGCTGCGGACGGTACTGGTCGAGCGTTCGGCGACCGGCGGGCAGGCCGGGCAGAGCTCCCGCATCGAGAACTACCTCGGCTTCCCGGACGGGGTGTCCGGCGCGCAGCTCACCGAACGCGCCCGCCGCCAGGCCGGCCGGTTCGGCGCCGAGATCCTCACCGCGCGCGAGGTCACGGGGCTGGAGGCCAACGGCGCGGCCCGCGTCGTCCGTTTCTCCGACGGCTCCACGGTCGCCGCGCACAGCGTCATCCTGGCGACCGGCGTCTCGTACCGGCAGCTCCACGCACCGGGCTGCGACGACCTCACCGGCTGCGGGGTGTACTACGGCTCCTCGCTCACCGAGGCCTCCTCCTGCCAGGGGCAGGACGTGTACATCGTCGGCGGCGCCAACTCCGCCGGACAGGCGGCGATGTACCTGTCCCGGGGCGCGAAATCGGTGACGCTGCTGGTGCGCGGGGCGTCCCTGACGGCGTCGATGTCGTACTACCTCATCCAGCAGATCGAGGAGGCGCCGAACATCACGGTCCGGACCCGGACCGTCGTCGAGGAGGCGCACGGCGACGGGCACCTGGAGCAGCTGACCCTGCGCGACGTGGACACCGGCGCGACCGAACTCGTCGACGCGCAGTGGATGTTCGTCTTCATCGGGGCGGCCCCGCTGACCGACTGGCTGGACGGCACGGTCCTCCGCGACGAGCGCGGCTTCATCCTGGCCGGGCCGGACCTCACCCCCGACGGGCGGCCCCCGGCCGAATGGGAGCTGGAACGGCCGCCCTACCACCTGGAGACCAACGTGCCCGGCGTGTTCGTCGCCGGAGACGCCCGCGCGGAGTCCGCGAAACGCGTCGCGTCCGCCGTCGGAGAGGGAGCCATGGCCGTGATGCTCGTCCACCGGTACCTGGAGCAGTCGTGAGCGGGCAGGTCATGCCCTGCGGCCCGCAGGAGATCGCCTCGCTGTTCCTGTTCGAGAAGCTCTCCCCGGAACAGCTCGGACGGCTGTGCGCCGAAGGACGGGTGGAGCGGTTCGAGACCGGCCCGGTGTACACCGAGGGCGACCCGGCGACCTGCTTCTACGTGATGATCGAAGGCACCGTCGTGCTGTCCCGCCGGGTCGGCGCCGACGACGTGGAGGTGAGCCGGACCTCGCAGCGCGGCGTGTACTCGGGGGCCATGCAGGCCTACCTCGGCGACCGGGTGCCGCAGACCTACACCAACTCGATGCGGGTGACCGAACCGACACGGTTCTTCGTCCTGCCCGCGCAGTCGTTCGCGGACGTCATGCGGGAGTGGTTCCCGATGGCCGCGCACCTGCTGGAGGGGCTGTTCTTCGGCTCGAAGAGCACCCAGCGGGCCATCGGCCAGCGCGAACGGCTGCTGGCCCTCGGATCGCTGTCCGCCGGTCTCACCCACGAGCTCAACAACCCGGCCGCGGCGGCCGTCCGGGCCACCGCGACCCTGCGCGAGCGGGTGGGCAAGATGCGGCACAAGCTGGCCCACATCGCCCAGGGCTCCTACTCCCGCGAAGCGCTCGCCGACCTCATCGAGATCCAGGACCGCACCGCCGAACGCGTCGCCAAGGCGACGGCGTTCAGCCCCCTGGAGGCCTCCGACCGGGAGGACGAACTCGCCGACTGGCTCGACGACCACGACATCGCCGACGGCTGGCGCGTCGCCCCGACCTTCGTCCAGGCCGGACTGGACACGGACTGGCTGGAACAGGTCGCGGCAACGGTGGACGCGGACCTCCTGCCGGCGGCGATCGGCTGGCTCAACTACACCGTCGAGACCGAGCTGCTGATGGACGAGATCGACGACTCCACCAACCGCATCTCCCACCTCGTGGACGCCGCCAAACAGTACTCGCAGCTCGACCGGGCCCCGTACCGGGTCGTCGACGTCCACGAACTCCTCGACAGCACCCTGCTGATGCTGTCCGGCAAGATCGGCCCCCGGATCCGGGTGGTCAAAGAGTACGACCGCTCCCTGCCGGACGTCCCGGCCTACCCGGCGGAGCTGAACCAGGTGTGGACCAACCTCGTCGACAACGCCGTCTTCGCCATCGGCAGCACCGGCCGCGACGGCACCCTGACGGTCCGCACCGCCCGGGAGGGGGACCGGCTGCTCGTGGAGTTCCGCGACACCGGACCCGGCATCCCGGAAGACATCCGCAGCCGCATCTTCGACCCCTTCTTCACCACCAAACCGGTCGGCGAGGGCACCGGACTCGGCCTGGACATCTCCTGGCGGATCGTCGTCAGCAAGCACCACGGCAGCCTCCAGGTCGAGTCCGTACCCGGCGACACCCGCTTCCAGGTGCTGCTGCCGCTGACCGCCGACCGACCCGAGACCCCGTCCGGAACCGAGACAGCGGAGGAACCGGTATGACAGGCATCGACGGAATCGACCCCGGCGTCCCGCCCAGCGGCACCGGCTGCGCCGACTGCGACGCGGCCGGCGGCTGGTGGTTCCACCTGCGGCGCTGCGCCCGGTGCGGTCACATCGGCTGCTGCGACAGCTCGCCCGGCCAGCACGCCACCGCCCACTGGAAGGCCACCGGCCACCCCCTCGTGCAGAGCTTCGAACCGGGCGAGGCGTGGTTCTGGGACTACGACAAGAACGCGATGTACGAGTCCGGCCCCGAACTGGCGGCCCCGGACGCCCACCCCGCGGAGCAGCCCGCGCCGGGCCCCGCCGACCGGGTACCGCAGGACTGGCAACAAAGGCTCCGGTAGCCGTCCCGACGGTGACGGCCCTCCCCGGACGGCCCGGCCCCGGCACTGGGCTGACGCCGCCCGAAACCCCCGTCCTCGGGCGGCGTCAGCTCAGTGCCGGGACCACGAGAGGTCCCCGGCCGTCGGCGGGGGCTCCGGTTCCCCGTCCCCTCACCGACCCTGCGGCGCCCACTCTGCCAAGCCCCGGAGCACCGCGCATTGACCTGGCGTGCACAGAGTCTTGACGGAGAGTCGCCCCGCCGCCCGCGCCCCGGGCCCCGGCTTTTGTTGCGTGGGCCGCCACGGCCCGTGTAAACCCGTGGTCATGCTGCCCGAGAGAGAATTCCGCAGCGCGGAACTAGCGCCCGCCGACCGTTTCGAGAGCTGGCGGGCCCTGATGTCGGAGACACACGCGCCCATGGAGATGCGCAGTGAGCACGCCGCCGACTTCTGGGTGAACCAGCGCGTCATCTCGCTCGGCGGGATCACGGTCTATCCGATGGAGTGCCGTCCCCTGACCTTCCAGCGCACCCCGAAGCTGATAGCGAGGTCGGACCCCGAGGCGTTCCACCTCTCGCTGATCAAACGCGGGGCGGGAGCGGTCACCCTGGGCAAGGACACCGTGGTGCACGGTGTGTGCGACATCCACACCAGCGACACGTCACGGCCGTTCGAGATCAGCTCCGGCCCGCATTCCGTCGAGATCATCGGGGTCGAGGTACCCAAGGCGCTGCTGCCGCTGCCCCCGCACACCGCCGGCCAGGTTCCTCGACCAGGTGACCAAGGACAGCCGGTCCTACCGGGAGGCCGAGGGCCCGCGCCTGAGCGGCGTACTGGCCGATCTCGTCGCCTCGCTCTTCGCCGGCGTCCTCGAAGCGGACCGGTCCTTGACCCCGGAGACGCACCGACGCGCCCTGGCGCTCCGCGTGATGGCCTTCATCCGGGACAACGCCGACGATCCGCTGCTGGACGTCCCCGCGATCGCCGCCGCCCACCACATCTCCGTCAGCTATCTCCACCGGGTGTTCCAGCAGGAGGGGGACGGGGCGACGGTCGCCGCCTTCCTCCAGGGCCGGCGGCTCGCGCGGGCCCGCCAGGACCTGGCGGACCCGCTGCACCAGGGGGTGCCCGTGCACGTCATCGGCGCCCGGCGGGGCTTCCGGCACGCGTCCGCGTTCAGCCGGGCGTTCCGCGAGGCCTACGGCCTGCCGCCCGCCGCCTTCCGCGGGCAGGCCCGGACGGAAGACCTGGCCGGGGCGGAAGAGACGGCCTAGGGCCGGACCGCCGGGGAGACGGCGGACTTCAGCAGCAGGCGCGGGGTGCCCCCGCCCGTCGCGGGCAGCGACCACAGGTCGCCGCCGAAATCGCCCGGCAGGGCGTACAGGAGCGTGGTGTCGTCGTACCAGAGGGCCTGGTCGTCGACGCTCCGCCGCTCCGCCAGCTCGGTCTCCGCCCCGCTGCGCAGGTCCAGTACGTACAGACGCCACGGAGCCTCGGCCGGCAGGCCGTCCACCCGCTTCTTGAAGGCGATCCGGGTGCCGTCGGGCGACAGGGAGGGGCACTCCACGTTGGTCCGCAGGACGCGCAGTTCGCGGGCCCGCAGGTCCCCCTCGACGAGGTGCGTGCCGCCGCCCGTGGCGAGGGTCGCGTAGAAGCGGTTGTCGTCGGCGGCGAAGGTCACCCCCCAGAAGTTGTGGTCGGCCGCCCGCAGGCGCCGGCCCCCGTCGAACACCGCGAACTCCTCCAGGCTCTCGACGAGCGCCCCCGACCGGGTGTCGTAGACGGCGGTGCGGGTGGAGAACGCCCCGCCCGCGTACGAGTCCCCGCTGACGAACACCGTCCAGCCCAGCAGCCGCCCGCTCGGGGAGACCCGCGCCCGGGTCGGCGTACCCGGCACGGGGAACGAACGGACCGGCCGCAGCGCGGAGTCGAGGACGACCGCCTCGTACTGGGGGACGACCCCGCCCGCCCGGCGCAGGCACACCCCCGTACCCGCCGCCGCGTGGAAACGCAGGCAGTCCTGGCCCGCGGTGGTCCGGGCGGCCTCCTCCGGCGCGCCCAGCGGCACCGAGGCGACCATGTCGCGGCCGGGCCCCCAGGCCAGGTTGCGGAACAGCAGCCGGCCCGGCTGGTCCAGGCTCACCGCCCCGGACCGCGCGGCGGGACCGCCCGGCCGGGCCCGCGCCCGGTCGTCGGCCCGGTCCGCGGCCCGGACCACCGACACCACCCCCACCGCCGCGAGCAGCGCGGAGAACAGGACCAGGAGCAGGACCTTCCGTACGGTGCGCGTCATCGCAGGGCTCCCTTGCCGAGCATCCCGGCCGCCGCCAGCGACAGGGTGAGACCGATGGCCGCCCCGGCCAGCGCCGCGCCGGGACCCGCGTACGTCCAGCCGGCACCGAAGAGCAGCGCCCCCGCGAAGCGGGCCAGGGCCTGCGCCGTCTGCACCACGGCCATGCCGCTCGCCCGCAGCCGCGCGGGCAGCAGCGGCCCCGCGGCCGCCATCAGCACGCCGTCGGTGGCCGCGTAGAACGCGCCGAGGAGGAACAGGACGAGCACCGCCGGGACCGCACCGCCCAGCGGGGACAGCAGCAGCAGGTACGCCGCCACCAGCGCGGCATGGCCCGCCAGGAACACCCGGCCGCGCCCGGCCCGGTCCGCGAGCCTGCCCAGCGGCACGGCCAGCAGCAGGAACCCGGCCGCCGTCGCCACCGGGAGCAGCGGGAACGCGGCGGCGGGCAGCTCCAGCCGCCGCTGGAGGAGCAGGTAGACGAAGGAGTCGCCGACCGTGAACACGCCGAGCAGGGCCGCCGTCAGCGCGATCCGCCGCACGCCGCGGTCGCGGAACACGGAGCCCGGCCCGCGCCCGCCGGGCGGTGCGGGGGACCGGGGCGGCCGGGTGCGGACGTCCCGTACGAACAGCGCGAGCAGCAGCACCGCGAAGGCCGCCGCGCAGAAGCTCACGGTGAACACCGCGTCGTAGGCGTCGTGCGCGAACCACAGCACGCCGAACGCGACGAGCGGACCCAGGAGCGCACCCGCCGTGTCCATGGCCCGGTGCACGCCGAAGGCCCGGCCCTGCCCCTCGGGCGGGGCCGACAGGGAGATCAAGGCGTCGCGGGGGGCGGTGCGCAGGCCCTTGCCGGTCCGGTCGGCGGTCAGGACCGCCGCGACCGCCCACGGGGTGGAGACCGCCAGCAGCCCCAGTTTGCAGACCGCCGACAGGGCGTAGCCGGCGCCGGCCACCAGCTTGTGGCGTTCGGTGCGGTCGGCGAGGTGCCCGCCGGCCAGTCGCAGCAGGGCGGTCGCGCCCTGGTAGAGCCCGTCGAGGGCGCCGAAGGCCAGCGGCGACATGCCGAGGCCCACGACGAGGTACAGCGGCAGGACCGCGGTGACCATCTCGGCGGAGACGTCCGTGACCAGGCTGACCGCGCCGAGCACGAGCACGTTCCCGGCGACGGCCGGGCCGGCCGCAGGGCGCGGCACGCCCCGGGCCGTATCGGCGGCTCGGTTGGCCGACAGGTACACGGACGTCTCCTTCCGGTTCCTTCAGGTCCTCACGGCTGGTGTTGCGTTGTTCGCTGCACCGTTCCGTCAGAACCAGTTGAGGGTGAGCGGGAAGACGGTGCTCGCCGCCTTCCCGGCGGCGTCGGTGGCGGTGGCGGTGATCTGCACGGTTCCGGACCCCCATGGCTTTCCGCTGATCCGGCCGGTCGAGGCGTCCATGGTCAGACCCCACGGCAGCCCGGCCGCGGTCCACCGCAGCGGAGCCGTGCCCCCGGTGGCCGTCACCTGGATCGTGCAGGACTGGTTGAACTTGCAGGTCTGCGCGCCGGGGTTGACGACGGTCGGCCCGCCGCCCGGCGGCGGCTCCTCACCACCGGTCCCGAAGACCTCCGTGATCGGCTGGGCACTCGCCGCGTTGCCCGCGTGCCCGGTCCCGAACAGGTCCTCGAAGGTCCGCAGCAGGTTGAAGTGGTTGTACGCGCCGCTGTAGCGGCCCTGCTTGACGTGCGCGCCGTAGAAGACGGTGGCGATCTGGTTCGACCCGAGGTAGTTGTCCTCGTCCCAAGTCAGCACGAGGAGGCTGTTGTTGGCCTTCGCCCACTGGGCGTACGCGTCCAGGTTGTTCCTGGTCCACGTGTCACCCGTGCTCACCGGGCACGAGTGCATGTCGTTGCACTGGTTCGGCACGACGAACGACAGGTGGGGCAGGGCGTTGAAGTCGGTCCGGGGGAACTGCGCCCAGGTCTTGCCGGTGGTGAGGGGCACGTTCTTGAAGGCGAACCAGGGGTTGTGCTTCTGCGCGTACTGGCCGTTCGTGCAGGCCGTGGACCCCTCGCCCGGCAGGTCCTCGTTGTACGAGGCGAACGTCTTGCCCGCCGCGATGAGTTCCTGGCCGAGGTTGGGCACGCTCATGGACTGGGGCGTGTAGCAGCCGTCCCCGGTGATGCCCTGGGTGCCGCCCGAGAAGAGGTTGAAGTAGTTGGGCTGGCTGGGATGGGTCAGGGCCTTCATGCCCGTGAGGCTCGCGCCGCCGTTCGCCAGCTGGTTGACGTACGGGGCGTTGGCGCTGCCGATGATCTCCCCGTACTGCTTGTTCTCGTAGACGACGACCACCACGTGGTCGTAGCCGGGGAGGGCCGCCGCGGCCCCGGCGGCCTTCGGGGGATTCGGCGCCGAAGCGACGTCGGCGGCCTGGGAGTTGCCGATGGTCATGGCGGTGACCAGGCCCAGTGCGCAGGCGAGGGCGGTCGCGGTCGCCCGCCACCTCCTGTTCCGCCCGTGCGGTGGTGCGACCGGGATGTCCGGTGCCGGATGTCTGGTGCGCATGGCTGATGCCTCCTGTGTCCTCTGTCCTCGGGGTGTCGCGGTGCGGAGGTCTGGGGTGTGGGGGTCAGGGGGTGCGGGGGCCCGGGGGTGCCGGGCCCCGGTCATTCCTCCCGGCGGGCCGCTCCGGCCACGGCCACGTTCACGAACCGCGGCACGGGCAGGCCCCGGTCGCGGAACGCGTCCGCGACCGCCGCGCGGACCGCCGTCAGCCGGTCCCGGGGCAGCAGCACCAGGACGCTGCGGCCCGGCCGGCCACCCGGCGGCCAGGCACTGAGCGCGCCCGCCCGCCGCGCGCACTCCACCGCCCGCGCCAGGCCGTCGGCGCGCTCCCGCGCGGAGCCCCGTACGGCCATGAGCACCAGGCACGCCCCGGAGGCGGGCGGGTCGAAGGGCACGCTCCGCCGCACCCCGCCGGGCCCGGCGTGCAGGGCGGTACCGGGCCGCGCGAACAGCACCGCGTCGCGGAGGGCGTCGTCGTCCCCCGGGGCCACCTCCCGGACCAGCGCGGCGAGCCGCTCCCGCGAAGGCCGCGCCCCGCCCTCCGGGGTGTGTACGTCGGCCACCGCGAGCGCGACCGCGCAGTCGAGCGGTTCCGTGAGGCTGAGCCCGGCGGCCTCGGTGAGGGTGCCCTGGACGTGCAGGTCGGTGCCGGAGCGGCCGTAACCGGCTCCGGCGAGGGCCCGGAGCAGGGCGTACGGGCGGGCCGCCCACTCCGGGGTGTCCGGGAAGGGGCCGGTCAGCGGCAGGTCGCAGCTCTGCGCGGGATGACCGAGCGAACTCAGCCGCACCGTGCCGTCCTCGCGCGGGGCCGCCGCGGCCGCCACCGGCCAGCCGGCCGCCGCCACCAGACCCGGCGAGCCGAGGTGGAAGGCGTGCGGCGCGCTCCACACCGCCGCCGGGGGCCGCCCGTGCGCGGTCTCCAGCGCGTGGGCGACCAGCCGGAACAGCGGGTCGGCGGTCGCCCGGTGGGACAGCGGCAGCGGGGCCCCCTCCGTGGCCGGGGCGTTCACCGCGCCTCCTTGCGGGCCAGCAGCCGGTACGCGTTCCCGCCGTCCGTGCGGCGGGCCGCGGCACTGCGGACGGCGTCCAGCACCCCGGCCGCCGCCAGGCACGGCAGCGCGGCCGCGCGTACCGCCAGCCGGGCCGCGCGCCGCCCGGGGCGGGCCAGGGCCGGATCGGCCCACGGACTCGCGGGGTCGGGGGCGAGCCGGTTCGTCACGAGGGCCACGGCTCCCACGAAGTCGTTGTGCTGATGGGCCGCCCCGTGCTCCTCGGCCAGTACGGTGAACCCGCGCCCGGCCAGTGCCGCGCGGAGGTTGCCCACCGGGATCAGGTGCTGGTGCTGCGGCTGGAACCACGGCAGCCAGTGCGCGCCCAGCAGGCGGGCCATCCGCGACTCCGGATCGGGCAGTTCGATCAGCAGGTGCCCGCCCGGCACCAGGACCCGCGCGGCCGCGTCGAGCTCCGCGAACGGGTCCCGGGTGTGCTCCAGGTAGTGGTACATGCTGACGGCCTCGTACTGGCCGGCCAGCTTGTCGGCGAGGTCGGGGAACTGGCCCTGGTAGCCGGTGGCGACCCAGCCGCGCCGTTCGGCGTCCTGGATCCCGTCGCCCATGTCGAGCCCGTCGAAGCGGGTGTCGGGCCACACGTCACGGGCCACGTCGCAGAAGTGCCCGTGACCGGTGCCGACGTCGAGCCAGGAGGCGGGGGTGGCGTACGGGGCGAGCATCGCGGCCCGCGCCCGGTAGTGGGCGCCGAGCCGGCCGAACACCACCCCGGCCCCCTCGCCGCCCCGGCCGTCGTAGAAGTCGCGGTAGTAGAAGTCCAGCCCCTCCACCGTCAGCCGCGGGTTCTGGAAGACGTGCCCGCAGGACCGGCACTCCTCCAGGGTGAAACGCCCCGGCTTGCCCTGGAGGAGGTCCGGCATCCGCACCCGCACCACCGGCCCGGGCGCACCGCACCACGGGCAGTCGGCGCGCCGCGGCTCGAAGAACCGGGCGGTGCCGCCCGCCAGTTCGGCGGCGTACTCCGCCGTGCGCTCCCGCTCACCGGCCGGCGGCCGGGACCGGGCCCCGGCTGCCGTGCGCACGGCGGCGCGCAGCGACCGCAGCGGCCGGGCCGCGCTCGCACGCGCCAGGTCCGCGGGCCGCAGCGGGCCGCCGGTGCCCAGTACGAGCAGCGGCTGCAGCCAGTACAGGCCGGCCGCGGCCACACCCCAGCGGCCGTCCCGCACGGCTGCCGCCGCCAGCAGGGCGAGGCCGGCCAGCTGGAGCGCCGACAGCAGCCCCGGCGGCAGGCCCTGGGCCCGCAGCTCGGCAGCGCGGTTCCCCCCGCCGGAGGGCGCCGGGTGGGAACTCAGGCCGGGGGCGACGGCCAGGTCGGTGGAGGCGGTGGCGTACTCCTTCAAACGGCGGGTCAGTTCGAGGAGTTCCACCCGGTTCCGGGGCCGGTCCGGATCCACCCCGGCCCGCGCCAGCACGTCCCCGGAGACGAGCACGGCGTACCCCGCGCCGCGCCCGGCGGCCAGCCGGTCCTGCCGGTACCCGGCCGGGTCGACCAGCCGCAGCAGCCCGAGGGCGTCCTCGGCGGCCAGGTCCTGCGGCAGCAGTTCCAGTACGTCGAGACCCTCCCGGTCGGCGTGGGCGCCGGCCGCAGCGAGGACCCCGGGCTCCACCACGACGCCCCGCGCGGTGAGCAGCCGCCGGCGCGGCCCCGGGGAGGGCCGTCCGTCCGGGTCTTCCGCGGAGGTCCGCCCGTCGGCGGAGCGCAGGACCGGCAACGCGTGCAGGCGGCTGCGGGCCCGTACCGTTCCCGCGCCGAGTGCCGCGGCGATCACGAGGGAAACCCATGGGCTCATGACAGCTTCTCCAACCTGTCGGCCGCGGTGGCGGCGCCGCCCGCGGCGGCGAAGGACGCCTGGATCCGCCGGGCCGCACGACGGTGCGGGCCGAAGTCCTCCAGTACGGCGGTGAGCGCGTCGCACAGGTCGGCCGGCCGGGCCCGGCCGAACCGCACCCGGACCCCCGCCCCGGCATCGGCGACCTGCTGCGCGACGATCGGCTGGTCGTCCCGGATCGGGGCCACGACCAGCGGGAGGCCGTGGGCGAGCGCCTCACAGACCGTGTTGTGGCCGCCGTGGCTGACGACCGCGTCGAGGTGGGGCAGCAGCCGCAGCTGCGGCACGGTCTCCCGGAGCAGGGCGTGCGCCGGCCCGGGGCCGGTCAGGTGCCGGGGCGCGGCCACGACCAACTGCACCCGGTCGGCGAGGAGTTCCCCGGCGGCCAGGACCGCGGCGTAGAACCGGGAGCCCGCCTCCTGGTTGAGGGTGCCCAGCGAGACCAGCACCCGGCGCCGGTCGGGGTCGAGCCGCTGCCACGGGAAGTCCGTACCCGGCGGGCGGGCCCCGAAGGCGGGCCCCACACAGGCGTAGTGCCCGGGGAAGGATCCGGCGCCGCCGATGAGCTCCGGCGTGGAGAACACCAGCACCAGCCGGTCCGAGAACCGGGGGTCCCAGCCGGGCGGCGCCCCGCACGAGGCGAGCAGCCCGGCCAGCTGCTCCGCCACCCACTCCCCGACCTTGGGGAACCCGGCGAACGGCCGCGTGAACTCGGCCGAGGTGCTCGCCGAGGTCGCCCACGGGATACCGAGCCGCCGGGCGACCACGGCCCCGGCCAGCGCCTGCTGGTCGGCGACCACCACGTCCGGGGCGAAGGCCGCGACGGCACGCTCGACGCCCGGCACCATCGCCCGGGCCAGCGGCACCAGCGCCTCCTCCCACAGGAACCGCAGCGCGGCGACGCCCCGCAGGTCCCGCCACCGCCCGTGCAGTGCGGCGTACCCGCCGGATCCCGGTCCGGCGGCGTCGCCGGCGGGGAACAGCCGGGCGTGCGCGGGCAGCAGCCCGGTCAGCACTTCGGCGGGGCCCGTCCAGGCGGTCTCGTGGCCGCGGGCGGCGAGTTCCGCGGCGACGGCGACCGTCGGATTGACGTGGCCGGCGAGCGGGGGCACGACGAACAGGAACCTCATGTGATCAGCGCTCCCGCCCGGGCCCGGCGGACGGCCGCCGCGTGCGCCAGCACCGCCTCGCGGAGCACCCCGCTCGCCTCCTTGAGCACGTCGTGGCCGAGCCCGGGCAGGATCCGCAGCGCGCCGCGCGGGGCGTGCCGTACCAGTTCCCGGGCGCCCGGGACCAGTTCGGAGTGTTCCCCGCAGACGACCAGGACCGGGCAGTCGACCGCCCGGTAGTCGGCGGGCGTGAAGGTGCGGCCGGCCGCGACGTCGTCGATGAGGGTGGTGCCGTTGAGCAGCGCGTCGGCGATGGCGGTCAGCTTCGCCGCCTTCCGCAGCCGCAGCGAGGCCAGCTCGGCGGGGACCTCGCTGTCCTCCAGGCTGAGCGCGGCGACGGACAGGGTGTCGACCATGTTCTCCACCCAGGGGCCGCTGAGCGGCGGTTCGAGGAGGGTCAGGCCCGCGACGAGACCGGGCCGGGCGAGGGCGGCGTGCAGGGCGAGCGTGCCGCCGTAACTGTTGCCGACCAGGTGGACCGGCCGGGAGTCGAGCCCGAGCGCGGACAGCAGGGCGAACAGGTCCCGGACGGCGGTGCGGCTGTCGTACCCCGAGGGCGGGCGCTCGCTCAGGCCGTGGCCGCGCAGGTCGTAGAGGACCACCTCGTGCCCCGCCCGCGCCAGCGGCACGGCCAGGGGGCAGTAGAAGCTGGAGAGGTTGTCGACGACGAGGCCGTGCAGGAAGACGACGGGGGTGGCACGGCCACCCGACGTGCCCTCCGGCGCCGGGACTTCGGATGCGGGAAGCCGCTGGACGTGGAAGCGCAGCGCGTTGGCGAGGATCTCGGCCATGGCGGTCAGGCCGTCGTGACCGGACGGACCGGACGGACCGGGCGGACCGGGAGGGCGGCGAGGGAGCTGTGGGCGACCCGCGCGATGTGGTCGACGAGTTCGCCGACCGACATCGCGAGGATCGCCTCCATGTCCTTCTCCGCGAGGAAGCCCATCAGGTCGACGCGGGATCCGTAGCGCTCGTGCAGCAGCTCGGCGAGGGCGACGAACTCGATGCTCTCCAGCGCCAGGTCCTCGTTGAACGTGGTCTTCATGGTGACCTCGTCGGCCAGGAGGAACTCGTCGCCGACGATCCGGACGAGCATGCCGGTGATCTCGGCGAGGATGTCAGATGCCATGGCTGTTCTCCGTCGGGGTCGGAAGGACTGCGGGGGCGGATTCCGGTGCGGATGAGGGGGCGGAGCGTGGGGCCGCAGCGGCCGGGACGGTCCGGGCGACCAGGTGTCCCGCGTGCGTCGTGGTCCGTACGTGGTGGGTGCGGCCGGCGGGGGACAGGACCCGGAGCCCGTCCGCCGGGTACTCGGTCACCCGCCAGCGCACGAGCCGGCCGCCCAGACCCGTGCCCTCCGCCTTCGCGGCGGCCTCCTTGGCGCACCAGAGGGTGGTGACGGCGGCCGCGAGGCCGGTCCCGTCCCGGGCCGCGAGGCGCTCGGCGAGGCGGTGCTCGTCCGGGGTGAGCGCGACGCGGATCAGCGCGCCGGGGTCCTCGGCGACCGGCTCCACGTCGATGCCCACGGGGGCGTCGGGATGCGCGACCGCGACGGCGATCCGGTCCTTGTGGGCCAGGCTCAGGTGCAGGCCGGCGGCCAGGCCCCCGGGGACCGGCCGGCCCGCACCGTCGGCGGTGACGGTGACCTCCGCCGGGAAGACCGGGCCGGCCCCCCGGTCCCACAACAGCTGTCGCAGGGCGTCCTTCGCGGCGATCCGGCCCAGCAGCCACGGGGCGCGGGCGCGAGGCGAGAGCCGCTCGTACGCCTCGCGCTCGGCGGCGCCGAGGTAGCGGCGCATGACCAGCTCCTGGGACGCGGGATCGTTCCAGCGGCGCACGGCCACGCACCAGCCGCCGGGCTGCGGCTCGCCGATCCCGGACACCTCCGGGGTGAACTTCATCGGCCACACCCGCTCGTCGGCGGCGAAGCGCCGGTACGTCCAGTCCTCCAGCCGGGCCCAGACCGCGCCGTCGGGGGTGCGGAGCTCCACGTCCCCGCGTACGGAGGTCGGTGCCACCTCGCGGACGCGGGCCGTCGCGCCGAGGAGGGTGCCGGGCGCGGGCGGGGGTCCGTACAGACGGATCCGGGCGAGCACGGCGGGGAACACGAGCTTGTCGGAGTCCAGGCGCAGCTGCATCCAGTGGCCGAGGAGCTGCCCGGCGGCGTCGAGCAGCGCACCGGGCGCGGGAAGGGCCCGGAGCACTCCGCGGATGCCGTCGTCGGCGACGGCGGTGACCTCGTGGACCCCGGCGAAGCGGGGGCCGTGGAACATCCAGCGGTCCCGGTAGAGCGCCCCGGCGGAGACCGGCGCCGGGCGTTCGGCGGTGAGCGGGGCCGGATCGGGCGGGGGCGGCGCACCGTGGCCGGACCCGAGGCGGACGACGACGGACGCGCAGTCGCCGATGGTCACCCGGACGCGGCCGTCTCCCTCCGGGCGGGTGGTGAACTCGACGTCCACGGCGGGCGCGACCGGCAGCCAGCGCAGGGCGCGCATGTCGTCGAAGCCGGTGACGAGCTGCCCCGGACGGGTGGCGAGGGCGGCCTCGGCGGCCAGTTCCAGCATGGTCGTCATCGGGACGACGGGGAAGCGGTCGGAGTTCTCCGGCCAGCCCTCGGGCTGGAGGTAGACGCAGTGGTCGCGGACGGAGGGCAGGGCGTCGAGGGAGAGGCGGCGGCTGTACGCGCGCGCCGCGCCGGCCGGTGCCCCGGCCGGGGTGGCCGCCGGCCCCGCTCCGGCGGTGCCGCTGCCGGTGCCGGTACGAGGGGCCGCGGCGGCCGTCGTTCCCGCCCCGGCCAGGGCTTCGGTGACGGCGTGGGCCGCGGCCTCCGCCTCGTCGAGGACGGCGTCCAGAGCGGACAGGAGCACGGGCCGGCGCGGGCCGGCCGGGCCGCGCCGCGGGCCGGCGAGGGGTCCGGCCTCCCGCAGGGGCCGGGCGGCGCCGTTGAGGCGCACCAGCGGGGAGCCGAGGTCGAGCAGCACCGGATGCCCGACGCGCTCCGGCGCGGGCCGGTCGAGGAGCCGATCCCAGCGGGGTTGCAGACCCTCGGTCCACAGCGCCGCGGCCAGGTGGCGCAGGGCGTCCGGGCCCGGACGGCGCGGGCTGGAGGCGGCGACCGCGAGGTGCTCCGTACCGCGCAGGGTGTCCTCCACGAAACCCGTGAGGCTGCCCGGGCCCGCCGACACGAAGGCCCGTACGCCCGCCGCGTGCAGCCGCAGGGTCAGGGAGCGGAAGTCCACCGGCTCCAGCAGGTGCCGGACCACCAGCTCCCGGACCGCGTCCGGATCGGACGGGTACGGGGCGGCCGTGGTGGCCGACCACACGGGCAGCCCGGCCGGCTGGAGCGGCAGCCGCGCGAACGCGGCCCGCACCTGGCCGAGGTACGGCTCCCACATGGGGGTGTGGAAACCGGACCGGAACGGCAGCTCCTGGCCCAGTACGCCCTCGGCCGCGAGCCGGCCGAGCACCGACGCGATCTGCTCCGGCGGCCCGCAGACCACCGACTGGTGCGGGCAGTTGTCGTGGCTGACGGCCACGCCCTCCAGGCCGTGCAGGGCGGCGGCCGCCTGGGGCGCGCCGCAGCCGAGGGCCGCGTACACGAGGTCCGGGACGGCGAGAGATCCGGGCCGCAGCGAGCCGAGGAAGGTGTCGACCGCGTCTTGCGGGTACATGCCGGCGGCCACCATCGCGGCCCACTCGCCGAGGCTGTGCCCCGCCAACAGGTCCGGCCGGACGTCCAGTTCGGCCAGGACCCGGGCGAAGAAGCGGCCCGTGGCGAGGGCGTCGAGGGCGCGCTCGACGAGCTCCGTGCCGCCGGTCAGCGCGGGCGCGGCCACGCCCAGGCGGGCGCCGACCTCCTCCAGGGCGGGTGCGAACTCCGGTTCCAGGCCCGGGAAGAGCAGGGCGAGCCGGCCGCCCGGCTCGGCGGCGTACGGGCCGAGCAACGGCCGGGGCGTGAACCACACGCCGCCCCGGCCGCGCCAGGGGCGGCCCCGCGCGAGCACCTTCGCGGCCAGGGCCAGGCGCTCCGGGGTCGGCCCGGCGACCGCCAGCCGGTACGGTCCGCCGTGCTCGGAGCCGGCGGCCCCCGCCCCGGGTTCCGGGGAGGCCAGGAGCCGGGCCAGGGCTTCGGGGGTCTCCGCAGTGAGGAGGAGTACGGACGCGGGCGTTGCAGACCCGCGGGGGCCGGCCGTGGTGCCCGCGGCCGGCAGCGGGAGGAAGCGGCGTACGGGAGGCCGGGCGGCCGTGCGGGACCGGGGGGCCTCCTCCAGGATGACGTGGGCGTTGATGCCCCCGAACCCGAAGGCGTTCACCGCCGCCCGGCGCGGCTCCCGGCCCGGCTCCCAGGGTTCGGCCGTACGGGCCGGGCGCATCCGGGTCCGGGCCAGGGCCTCGTGCGGATCGTCGAGGTGGAGGGTCGGCGGCAGCACCCCCTCGTGCACGGCGAGCGCCGCCTTGATCAGCCCGGCCATGCCGGAGGCCTGCATGGTGTGCCCGAGCATGGACTTGACGGAGCCCAGCGCGACGGAACCGGCGGCCGTCCCGCCGCCGCTCCGGGGCGGGCCGAACACCCGGGCCAGGGTGGTCAGTTCGGCCTCGTCGCCGACCGGGGTGCCGGTGCCGTGCGCCTCCAGCAGACCGATCGACCCGGGTGCCTTCGGGTCGAGGCCCGCCATCGTCCAGGCCCGCTCCAGCGCCTGGACCTGCCCGTCCACGAGCGGGCTCATCAGGCTCGCCGCGCGGCCGTCACCCGCGACGCCGACCCCGCGGATCACCGCGTACACCCGGTCACCGTCCCGCTGCGCGTCCGCGAGCCGCTTGAGCAGGACCACGCCGGTCCCCTCGGACAGCAGCGTGCCGTCGGCCCGCCGGTCGAAGGGTCGGATGCGCTCGCTGGGGCTGAGCGCGCCCAGCTGGGTGAACACGCTCCAGAGCGTGGCGATGTGGCAGTGGTGGACGGCGCCCGCCACGACCAGGTCGCAGCGGTCGGCGGCCAGCAGCGACACCGCCTGGTCCACGGCCAGCAGCGAGGAGGCGCACGCCGCGTCCAGGGTGTAGGCGGGGCCCCGGAAATCGAGCCGGTTGGCGGTCCGGGCCGCCGTGAAGCTCGGCACCAGACCGATCGACGCCTCCGGCTGCTCCGGGCCCAGGGCGCTCTGGAACGCCTGCCGGATCCCGGCGATCCGGCCGTCGCTCAGCTCCGGCGCCAGCTCGCGCAGCGTCGCGCTCAACTGGTGGGCCGTGCGGACCCGTTGGTCGAGCCGGGCGGTCGCCACGCCCATGAAGCCGCCCCGGCCCAGCACCACGCCGATCCGGGCCCGGTCGGCGGGCAGCCGGTCCTCGCCGCCCGCGTCGGCGATGGCCTCGGCCGTCGCGTGTAGAGCCAGCAGCTGGTCGGGCTCGGCCCCGGCCACGGCGGCGGGCATGATGCCGAAGCGGGTGGGGTCGAAGGCGGCGAGGTCGTCGACGAAGCCGCCCCGCCGGCAGTAGAAGCGGTCACTGCCGGACGGCCCCTCGGGGGCGTAGTACACCTGCGGGTCCCAACGCCCCGGCGGTACCTCGGTGATGGCGTCGACACCGGTGAACAGGTTGTGCCGGTAGGCGGCGAGGTCGCCGGCGCCGGGGAACACGGCGCCCATGCCGACGATCGCGGCATCGGAGGGACGCGGGTCAGCGGCCATGGCGGGCCTCCGGGTCCGTCGCGTCCGTGCCGCCCGGATCCTCCGTGCCGCCCGGATCCTGCGGACCGTCCGCCATGAGGACGACCTGCGGATCCGTGCCGTGGGCCAGTTCCGCCAGGAAGGCCTCCACGCCCGCGTCCGGCGCGATGAGCGCGATGCCCCGTCGCGCGTACGCCCGCTCCAGCTCCGGGGTGACCATGCCGCCCGCCTCCGCGGCCCACGGGCCCCAGTCGACGGCGAGGACCCGGCCGGGGGAGGCCGCGGCCCAGACGTGGGCCAGCGTGTCGAGGGCGTCGTTGGCGGCCGCGTAGTCGACCTGGCCGCGGTTGCCGTACACGCCGGCGACGCTGCCGAAGAGGGCCAGGAACGCCGGGGCGGGCGCCGCCGGCGCGCCCTCGTCGGCGACGGCGGCGGCGAGGTGCCGGGCCCCGTCCACCTTGGTGGCGAAGACCTCGGCGAAGGACGCCGGGTCCTTGTCGCGCAGGAGCGAGTCCCGGAGCAGGCCCGCGCCGTGCACGATCCCGTCGAGCCTGCCGTGGCGGGCCCGTACTCCGGCGACGACCGCGCGGACGGCGGCCTCGTCGGTGACGTCCGCGCAGTGGTAGCGGACCGACGCCGCCGCGCCGCCGAGGGCGCGCAGGGTCTCGCGCACCTCCCGGGCGGCCAGGGTCGCGGAGGCGACCGCCTCGATCTCGGCCGGGGTGCGCAGGCCCCCGGTGATCAGCGCGGCGCGCAGGGCCACCCGGTCGTGCGCCGAGGCGAGGGCGGGATCCTCGGCCCCGGGCGGGGGAGTGCGGCCGATCAGTTCGACGTGGCAGCCCGTGGCGCGGGCCAGGGCCAGGGCGACGCGGGCGGTGATGCCGCGGGCCCCGCCGGTGAGCAGGACCACGCTGCCGGAGTCCAGCGGCAGCCGTACCGGCGCGGTGTCCGGGAGCGGCGCGGGCACGGTGCGCAGGACGGTACGGGTGCCGTTGGTGTACCCGACGGCCACCGGCTCGGCCGGGGCGCACAGTTCCGCGAGCAGGTGGGCGGCGATGCGTTCCGGACGGTCCTTGGGGTCGATGTCCACGGCCCGTACGAGGACTCCGGGGCATTCGAGTGCGGCGCTGCGGGCGAACCCGCGCAGCCCGAGACCCGGCACCGGGTCGGGCGCCGCCGGGCCGTGGCCGAAGGTCCCGCCCCCGGCGGTGACGACCACGAGCCACCGCACCCCGCCGAGCAGCGCCCCGCGCAGCCTCGCGAAGGCCTCGGGCAGGGCGGGGTCCGGGCCGGGACGCAGGGCGCTCAGGTCGACGAGGCCGTCCACGCCCTCGGTGTCCGCCGGAGTTTCGGCCGGGAGCGTGCGCACCCGGGCCCCGTGGGACTCCAGGAGCGCGGCGAGTACGGAGCCCACCCCGAGCCCGTCCTCCACCAGGGCGAAGCTCCGCCCGGCCAGTGCCTCCCCGGGGTCGCCCGCGCGGGGTGGCCCGGCCGGGCCGGTCTCGACGCGGAGCCGGACCGGACGGCGTACGAGGGCCCCGCCGGGCCGCGGCTCCGCGGCGGCGGCCCGGACCGGGTCCTCGACCGCACCCCCACCGGCCGGGGTCGCGGCCGGTGCCGCCGGCTCCCGGGCGGCGATCCAGTCGACGATCCCGCGGATCGTCTTGATCCGGGACAGCTCCTCCACCGCCGACTCCGCGGCGCCGTCGAGCTGCCGGGGCAGGCCGATGCGGTCGGCCAGGGCCCCGACGATCTCCACGCGCTTGATGGAGTCGACCGACAGGTCCGCCTCCAGGTCGAGATCGGGGTCCAGCATGTCGCGCGGATAGCCGGTGCGGGTGTGGACGATCTCCAGGACGGCGTCCATGACCTCGTGCGGCGTGAGCGGACCCCGGGCGGCGGGAACCTCCGCGGGCCGGGCAGGGGCCCGCTCCTCTTCCACCGCCGCCGGCCCCGGCGGCGCAGGCAGCGGCGAGACGGGCAGCGGCGAGGCGGGCGCCTCCGCGCCCAAGTAGCCCAGCAGGACCTCGCGTTGGGCCGCCACCAGCTCCCGCGCCCCGCGCAGGTACTCCAGTACGGTCTCCTCACGGCGGTCCACCGCGGCCGCCGGCCGCGGCAGCGCCACGCGCCGGGCCGGAAGGAGCCCGCCCGCCACGGGCGAGCCGTCCGCGGTGCGCACCAGATGGCCGTCGACCAGCCAGCCGGGCCTGCGGGGCGCCCGCTCGGGCAGCAGCGCGGTCCGCCCCTTGAAGAGGACCTCCGGATCGACGGGCACCCCCGCCGCCGCCAGTTCCACGAGCGCGGTCAGCAGCCGGCGCAGGCCCGGTTCACCGGGTACGTCGACGGCGACGGCCGTGTGCGGCCGGTCGCCCAGGATCCTGGCGACCAGGCCCGTCAGCACCCGGCCGGGCCCGGCCTCGACGAACGTCCTCACCCCGGCCGCGTACATGGCCTCGACCTGGTCCACGAACCGCACGGGCTCGGCCACCTGCCGGGCGAGCACGTCCCGGACCTCCGTCGGATCCGCCGGGTACGGGCGGGCCGTGGCGGTGGACCAGACCGGGACGGCGGGCTCCGCCACCGCCGTCCCGGCCAGCTCGGCGGCGAGGGCGTCCACGGCTCCCGCGACGACCCCGCTGTGGAACGCGCAGGCCACCGGGATGCGTTCGCCGCGCAGCCCGGCGGCGCGCAGTGCGGCCAGGGCGGCCTCGACGCCCGCCGTCGGACCGGAGATCACGCACTGGGACGGCGCGTTGTGGTTCGCGACGACACATCCGGACCGCGCCGCGATCTCCCGGACCTGTTCGGGGGCGGCCGTCACCGCGGCCATCGTCCCGGGATCGGCTCCGGCGGCCTCCAGGATGGCCGAGGCCCGGCGGCCGCTCAGCCGCAGCAGCGCCGCGGTGTCCAGGGAGCCCGCGGCCCACAGCGCGGTCAGTTCCCCGTACGAGTGCCCGGCCGTGCAGTCGGGCCGGACGCCGAGCGAGCCGAGCAGCAGGTGCGCGGCCGCGCCCGCCAGACCCAGCGCGGGCTGGGCGACGCGGGTGTCGGTGACCGCGTCCCGCTGCCGCGAGCGTTCCTCCGGGGTGAAGGCGGTCGGCGGGAACATCGCCGCCACCACCTGCGCCGGCGCCCCGTCCAGCAGGGCGCGCAGCCGGGGGAAGGCGACGTACAGGTCTCCGAGCATGCCCGGCCGCTGGCTGCCCTGCCCGGGGAAGAGGAACGCCACCTGCCCGGGATCCGCCTCCGGCGCCCGTACGCGGACCCCCTCGCCCGGGGTCAGGCCGCGGGCGCGCTCCAGCTTGGCGGCGAGGTCGTCCAGGCCGTCGGCGACGACCGAGACCTGCACGGGACCGGACGCCGACGCGGCGGTCTCGGCGGCCAGGTCGCGCAGCGGCCAGGGCCGTCCCGCGGCGTCGTTCTCCGCCAGCCGGGCCGCCAGCCGGTCCATCGCCCGCCCCGCCGCCCGGTGGTCGGCGCCGCGGAAGCAGAACAGCTCGGCGGGCCAGGCGTCCAGCCCGTGCGGGGGCTCGTCCTCGGAACCCGCCAGCACGGCGTGGTAGTTCGTACCGCCGAAGCCGAAGGCGCTCACACCCGCGATCCGCCGCCGGGCGGGCGCGGCCCACGGCCGGGCCTCGGCGTCGAAGAAGAACGGGCCCTCCTCCGCCCGCCAGTCGGGGTGCGGCCGCTCCAGGTGCAGCGTCGGCGGCCGCACCCCGGCGTGGACCGCCCGGGCCGCCTTGATCAGCCCGGCCAGTCCGGCCGCGCACTTGGTGTGGCCGATCTGGGACTTGACGGAGCCCAGCGCACACCCGGCATTCCCGGAACCACCGAACAGCGCCGTCAGCACGGCGAGTTCCGTTCCGTCGCCGACCACGGTGCCGGTGCCGTGCGCCTCGACCAGGCCCACCTCGGCCGGTGAGACGCCCGCCCGTTCGTAAGCCCGTTCCAGGGCGCGCCGCTGTCCGTCGGGGCGGGGAGCGGTGAGCCCGAGGGAGCGCCCGTCGCTGGACGCGCCGACGGCCTTGACGACCGCGTACACCCGGTCGCCGTCGCGCTGGGCGTCCTCCAGCCGCTTGAGCACCACCGCGGCGACCCCCTCGCCGAGCGCGATCCCGTCCGCGTCCGCGGCGAAGGGGCGGCAGCGGCCGGTGGGGGACAGGGCCCGCACGGAGGCGAACATCAGGTAGTCGTTGATGCCGTTGTGCACGTCGGCACCGCCGCACAGCACCATGTCGCTGTCACCGGAGCGCAGTTGGCGGCAGGCCAGGTCCAGGGCGGCCAGCGACGAGGCGCAGGCCGCGTCGACCGTGCAGTTCGCGCCGCCGAGGTCGAGCCGGTTGGCGATCCGGCCGGCGATCACATTGGCCAGGACGCCCGGGAAGGAGTCCTCCGTGAGCTTCGGCAGCCGGGCGTCCAGTTCCGGTGGCAGTTCCCCCAGGTAGCCGGGGTACAGGGCGCGGAACCCGTAGGCGCCCGCCAGGTCCGTGCCCGCCTCCGCACCGAAGACCACCGAGGTCCGCGAGCGGTCGTACGCGCGGCCGCCCCCGTACCCGGCGTCCGCCAGGGCGCGGCCGGCGATCTCCAGGGCGAGCAGCTGCACCGGTTCGATCCCCGGCAGCGAGGCCGGCGGGATGCCGTGGGCGAGCGCGTCGAAGGGCACCGGCGGCAGGAACCCGCCCCACCGTGAGGGGGTGCGCTCCCCGGCCCGCGCCGGGTCGGGGTCGAAGTAGAGCGCCGGATCCCACCGGTCGTCCGGGACCTCGGTGACCGCGTCCCGCCCGGCGACGACGTTCGCCCAGAAGCCGGCCAGGTCCCCCGCGCCCGGATAGGCGCAGGCCATGCCGACGATCGCGATGTCCAGCGGCTCGGCCGGCCGCGCCGCGGGCGGAGCGGCCGGGGCCAGCTCCCGTGCCCTGCGCTCCAGGAAGGCGCTCGCCCCCTGCGTCACCTGGGTGTGCAGGGCGGCGACCGTGGTGGTGGCCGACCGGGCCGTCGCGGCCTGGCCCAGCATGAAGAGGCCGTCGCGCCGCTGCTCCTCCTCGCCCACCGGCACCGGTCCCGGACTCCCGTGCCGCAGGCCCTTGCTGGCGATGCGCAGCCGCCCGAGGTTGAGCCGCTCCAGCTCCTCCCACACCTCGCGCGGGCTCGTCCCGTCCTGGGAGAGGCGTTGCCGGGCCGCCTCGAAGGTGTCGGCGTACTCGGTCGCCGCGCACCGGGTGGCGTGCCCGGGCGCCGTCCGCAGGAGGACCGTCGCCTCGCAGTCGAGCGCGGCGGCCTGGAAGCCCGGCAGGACGGCCCCGGCGGTGACCGCCTCCGCGGTGAACAGGTAGGCGGTGCCCATCAGCACCCCGATCCGGGCCCCGCGTGCGGCGAGCGGAGCCGCGGCGACGGCGGCCATGGCGGCCGACCGGTCGTCGTGGACGCCGCCGGCGAGGAGGACGTCCAGCGCCGGGACGTCGTCGTGGGCCAGCAGCCGGTCGATCTGCTCCTCCCACAGCGTGAAGGAGGCGCGGGGGCCGATGTGGCCGCCGCATTCCAGACCCTCGAAGACGAACCTCCGGGCACCTTCGGCGAGGTAGCGCTCCAGCAGCCCGGGGGAGGGGACGTGCAGGTACGTCCGGGTGCCCGCCGCCTCCAGGGGGGCCGCCTGGGCGGGCTGCCCGCCCGCGATGATCGCGTACGGGGGACGGACCGCGGCCACGGCGGCCAGCTGCTCGGCCCGCAGCTCGGGCGGCGCGAACCCGAGCAGGCCCACGCCCCAGGGCCGCGAGCCCAGGAGCCGGGCGGTCTCGGCGAGCAGGAGGCGGACCTCGTCGCCGGGCATGACGGCCAGCGCCAGGTACGGGACCCCGCCCGCGTCGGCGACGGCCCCGGCGAACGCGGCCTGATCACTGACCCGGGTCATCGGGCCCTGGGCCACGGGCAGGTGCGGGGCGGAGTCCCGCGGCCGCAGCGGCGCGCTCTCCACGGCCGCGTCCAGATGGGAGGCGACCGCCTCGCGCACGGCCTGCACCACGCCGCCCGTGGTGCGGTGACGGGCCGCGAGACGGGCGGCGAAGGCGCCGTCCTGGCCGAGGGGCAGGGCGTGGGTGTGCAGGGAGCGGGCGCCGAGCCGGTGGGCGAGCTCCGCGGGGTCCGGCGGTGCGAGGTCGGGGCGCGTGTAGATCCGGTGGCCCGCGACGACCAGGGTCTCGCTGCCGTCCATCGCGCGGACGGCGGAGGTGATCTCCCCGGGGAGCGCGGTCTCGCCCTCGGTGGTGAGGGCGAGCTGGGAGTCGAGCACGACCCCGGCGGCGCCGCCCGCGACGGCCGCCGCGGCCGTGTGCGGGCCGATCCCGCCCTGCGCGAGGACGGGTACCGTCACGTCCGGGTCGGCCAGCAGCCGCTGGAGCAGGACGAACGTCGTCAGCTCGCCGACCCGCCCGCCCGCCTCGTGCCCCTTCGCGACGACCGCGTCCGCCCCGGCCGCCACGGCGGCGGCCGCCTCCTGCGGGCTGGTCACCTCGGCCCAGACCCGCCGGGCCCCGCCGGCCGCCCAGGCCGCGGGGCGCGGCTGCTGGGCGGGATCGGCCAGGAGCACGGTGTCCACCTCGGCCGGCAGCTCGTCCGGCCACACCGGGCAGCCGGCCGGCACGCGTACGCCGTAGGGCTGCCGCAGCGCCCCCGTCGCCTCGGCCAGGGCGCGGCGGGCCAGGCAGGCGTCTCTGCCGAGGTCGAGCAGACCGAGGGCGCCGGCGCGCTCGGCGGCCACCACGATCCTGGGATTGGGCTCCTCGAAGGGGCTGAGCGCGACGACGAGGTCGCGGACGGCGGAACGGGCCGGATGGGGGGTCACAGGCGCTCCTGACGTGCCGAACGGGCAGGGCGGGCGGGCAGGGCGGGACAGGTGGTACCGGACGGGCGGGGCGAGCGGGCGGGGCGAGAGCGGTCGATGCGGAAAGCGGACGGGGCGGAAAGCGGACGGGGCGGAGAAAGGGCGGGGCTGAAAACGGGCGGTGCCCGTGCGCCGGTCCGGACCGGCGCGCCGGGGGACGGCAGCGCGAGCGGGCGGAACGGACGGGGCGCACGGTGCTGACGGCGGACGGTCGGCGACGGGCGGTGCGGCGAGGGTCCAGGCAGGTCAGGGGGGTGGCGGGGGGTTCGCTCAGGCCGCACCGACGGAACACCCGCCAGAGGTGACCCGCCGGTAACGCCGTGCCGCGTTGCATCGTGCGGTGACCGCCGTGGAGTGTCAACGGCCCCGCAGGTACGGTCCATTGGCTTCCGGCCGCGCGGAGATCGCTGCGGAATCCGCAGCCCCGGACGGCTCCCGGCGCCCCGGCCTGCACGGTTGTACGGACCGGAGCCATGCCTTCCGGGCGGCGGTCGCGACCGGTCCGCGCCACCGGGCATGCCGTGCCGGTATGACTCGCGTGAGACCTGGTATGCGGGGTTCCACAGTCGGCCCGTTGTTCACTCGGCTGCCCCTTACAAGGTGTCGATCTGGGAGTTACCGTCCGGTCATGACCCCCACGCTCGCGCAGCTCCGCTATCTCGTGGCCGTCGCGGACTGCCGCTCCATCACCGGCGCGGCGGCCTCGGTGTTCGTCGCGCAGTCCGCCCTCTCCCGGGCCGTTCAGGCCATGGAGCGCGATCTCGGAGTGGAGCTGCTCGCCCGCCGCGGGCGCGGCGTGGACCTCACGCCCGAAGGCACCCGCGTGGTCCGGCTCGCCCGTACCGTCCTCGACGCGGTGGAGGCGATCGAGGACGTCGGCGCACCGCACGCGCAGAACGCCCGGGCCACCCTGCACGTCGTGGCGACGCCGACCCTGGCGCTCGATCTGGCCGTCGACCTCGTGCCCGCCTTCACGGAGCGCAGTCCGGGGGTCGACGTACGCCTGCACCAGCACGACAGCCGGGAAGTCCTCGTGCAGGAACTCGTCGACGGAACGGCCGAGTTGGGGCTGGTGGACCTGCCCGTGGACAAGGAGCTGTCGGCGCACCACATCCAGGAGCGTGAGGTCGTCCTGATTTCGCCGCTCGGATCCAGACTCCCCGACCCGCTGCCCTTCCGGATGCTCGACGGTCTCGACATGGTGCTGCCGGCACCGGGCACGGGCCGCCGTACGGAGCTGGAGGCGATGTTCAGCAGCCTGGGCGTACGGCCCGTGCCCACGCTGGAGGTCAACGAACGGCTGGCCTGGGTGACCGGCGTGATCGACGGCCGCGGCTCGCTCATCTGGTACCGCGACGTCGTCTTACGGGCTTTCGGCCGCCGCGCGGAGGTCCGCTCCTTCACTCCGCCGCTGCTGCGGCCCGTGGGGATCGTGCACGCCCGGCGCCCCCTGAGCCGCGCCGCGCGGGCCTTCCTCGCCCACGCCCGGCACAACTCCCCGGTCCGCGAGCCGAGTCGCTGACGGGCCCGCCGGAAGGCGGGCCCCATGCCGGCCCGGCATCGCTCCATGCCCAACGCGGGAGTGCCTGCCGCTTGGGAACCGCGGCCGCCGCCCCCACATTGTGCGCATGTCCCCACTCCTCGCATCTCCCCGCGCCGCGGCGGCCGTTGCCGCGGCGGGCCTCGTCCTGCTGTCACCGGTGCCGCAGGCCGCGTACGCCTCGGCACCGGCCGCCGCCCCGGAACGCAAGTGCACCCTGCCCGCGGGCCTGACCGAGATCAGCGGGCTCGCCATGAGCACGCGCCACCCCGGCGTCTTCTACGCCGTCAACGACAGCGGCAACACCAACCAGGTGTTCGCCGTCGACTGCAACGGACCCACCGGACAGCTGCGGGCCACCCTCACCGTCGCCGGCGCCACCAACACGGACTGGGAAGCCCTGGCCCTCGGCAAGGACCAGGCCGGCCGCCCGGTGATCCTCGTGGGCGACATCGGCGACAACTTCAGCGGCCGCGCCGAGCTCACCGTCCACGCCCTCCCCGAACCCGACACCCTCGCCAACGCCACCGTCACCCCCACCACGTACCGCTTCGCCTACTCCGACGGCCGCCACGACGCCGAGTCGCTCCTCGCCGACCCGGTGACCGGGCAGCTGTACGTCGCCAGCAAGCTCATCGGCGCCACCGGCCGGCTCTACAAGGCGCCGCTGCCCCCGCAGCCCGGGCAGCTCAACACCCTCACCCCGGTCCGGTCCGGCCCCGTCTTCACCACCGACGGCGCCTTCTCGCCCACCGGAAAGTCCTACGCCCTCCGCAGCGGCGGACCCCTCGGGGCGAACACCGCCACCGTGTACGACGCGGCGACCGGAACCAAACTCGCCGATGTGGCCCTGCCCGCCCAGCCCCAGGGCGAGATCGTGACGTACGCCGACTGCGCCACGCTCCTGGTGGGCTCCGAGAACGACAACCAGATCTGGCGCGTGCCGCTGCCCGCCGAGGCCGCACCCGGCTGTGACGGCACCACCCCGCCGCCCACCGGTGACCTCAAGCTAGCCAACCCCGGCCCGCAGACCTGCAAGTTCAACCAGAGCTGCACGATCCAGCTCACCGCGACCGGCGGGAAGCCCCCGCTGCGCTACGCCGCGAGCGGACTGCCCTGGGGCCTCGTCCTCGACACCGCGACCGGACGCATCAGCGGCAAACCGTGGGCGTCGGGCACCGTCCAGCTCACCGCCACCGCCACCGACTCGACGGGAGCCTCCGCCACCACCGCCTTCCCGCTCACCCTCAGCTGGTTCTAGTGCCGTGACCGCACGGGGGCGGGGCGGCATCAGGAATCCGTCAGGGTTGCGCGGTTCCGTGTGAGGAGAACGTCAACGACCGCGCCCCGCCGCCCGGCAAGGCCTTCCATGGGAGTCCGTGGCCGAAGGACCGTGGCCGGAAACGAGAGAAAGAGAAAGAGGGGCGGGGCGCATGCCGAGAGTCGTGGTCGGGGTGACCGGAACCCCGGGGAGTCTCACCGCGCTGCACCGGGCCGCCGCGGAAGCGCGGGTACGGGGCGCGGAACTGCGCGTGGTGCTGGCCTGGCAGGCGCCGGGAGGCGGCCTCGGCAGCCGGGGCGGCTCCGGGGTTCCGGCGCCGGCGGATTGCCGTGCGGCGGCCGTCGAGCGGTTGCGGGAGGTGCTCGACGGGGCCTTCGGCGCGGCGCCGCCCGGCGTCACCCTCACCGGCTACACGGTGAGGGGCACCCCGGGTGCCGTCCTCGTGGACGTCGCCCGCGACGCGGAGGACCTCCTCGTGATCGGTACGGGACCACGCGTCCCGCTGCGCCGGCTGGTCCGTCCTTCCGTCGCCCGGTACTGCCTCGCGCACGCCGCCTGCCCGGTCCTCGTCGTGCCGCCGTCTCCCCTCGAGGCCGAGCTGGACGCCGTGCACCGCCGCAACTTCTGGCGGCTGCCGCTGGACGTGCGGGAGCTGACCTCCTGAACCGGCGCCGTACCCCCTCTGCCGGACGGCGTTCCGGCCGTCCGGCAGAGGGGAGTGACGTGCTTCCCGCCGGTCAGCGCAGCGGAGTGAAGTCGCGCGAGGCGATGAACGACGGGCGCCGCACCGGCGCGGCGAAGGGCTCCGCGGGCAGGTTCTCCACGCTGTTGAACACCAGGAAGACGTTGCTGCGCGGGTAGGGGGTGATGTTGTCCCCCGAACCGTGCAGCGCGTTGCAGTCGAACCAGGTCGCCGATCCGGCGTCACCGGTGAACTGCCGGATGCCACAGGCGGACGCGAACCTGCTCAGCGCCTCGCGGGAGGGGGTGCCGGCGTCCTGCATCTGCAGCGACCTCTTGTAGTTGTCCTTCGGCGTCTCTCCCGCGCAGCCCAGGAACGTCCGGTGGGAACCCGGCATGATCATGAGGCTGCCGTTGGTCGCGTGGTTCGGCGTGAGGGCGATGGACACCGAGACCGTCCGCATCCGGGGCAGTCCGTCCTCGGCGTGCCAGGTCTCGAAGTCGGAGTGCCAGTAGAAGCCGCTCGCGCCGAAGCCGGGCTTGGCGTTGATGCGGGACTGGTGGACGTACACGTCGCAACCGAGGATCTGCCGGGCCCGGTCGGCGATCCGGGGATCGGCCGCGAGCCGTGCGAACGCCTCGCTGATGCGGTGGACCTCGAAGACCGAGCGGACCTCCCCGGACCCGGGCTCCACGACGGCGCGCTCGTCGGCCCGGACGGACGGGTCCGCCACCAGCCGGTCCATCTCGGCCCGGTACAGCTCGACCTCCTCCGGGCGGATCAGCTGCTCGTCGGTGAGGAACCCGTCGCGCTCGAAGCCCTCCAGCTCGCGCGCCCAGAGCGGTCCCGGGGTGCCGGGTTCGGACCACACGACGGGGTCCTTGCGTCCGACGAGGGTCTCCTCGGAGCCCCGGGTGGGATACAGGTCGGCGAGGGTGCGTTCGGTGACAGTGGTCATGGCGGTGCTTTCCTCTCCTCTCGGATTCATACGGTGCGCGCGGTGCGGTGCGGCGCGGTGCGCGGTCGGGTCAGACCGGGTCCGGCTCGGTGAGCAGCGGGTACACGCCGTTCTCGTCGTGGTCCTCGCGGCCGGTGACCGGCGGGTTGAAGACGCACACGCAGCGGAACTCACGGACCACGCGCAGGGTGTGGCGTTCGTGGCCGTCGAGGACGTAGACGGTGCCGGGCGTGATGGTGTGCTTCAGGCCCGTCTCCTCGTCGGTGAGTTCGGCCTCGCCCTCGACGCACACCACCGCCTCGACGTGGTTCGCGTACCACATGGAGGTTTCGGTGCCGGCGTACAGGACGGTCTCGTGGAGGGAGAAGCCGACGCGTTCCTTCGCCAGGACGATGCGCTTGCTCTCCCAGGTGCCGGAGGCCGCCTTGACGTGGCGGTCGGTGCCCTCGATGTCCTGGAAGGATCGGACGATCACGGTGGAAGTCCCTTTCGTCGTCGGGGTGGTGCGGGATGCGGCCGTCAGGCGGTCTCGCGTACGGACCGGGCGAGGATGTCGAGGCCCTCTTCGAGCTCGTCGGCGGACACGGTGAGCGGCGGGAGCAGCTTGACCACCTCGCTCTCGGGACCGGAGGTCTCGATGAGGAGTCCGTGCTCGAAGGCCCGGTTGCAGACCTCGGCGGCGCGTTCCTTGCGGGTGAACTCCAGCCCCCACACCATGCCGCGGCCCCGGTACGAGGCGCCGTCGCGCTCGTGGTCGGCGCAGAGGTCGACGAGGGCCCGTTCGATGCGGGCGCCCTGGACGCGGGTGCGTTCGCGCAGGACGCCGTCGCGCCAGTAGGTCTCCAGGGCGGCGGTCGCCGTGACGAAGGCCGGGTTGTTGCCGCGGAAAGTGCCGTTGTGCTCGCCGGGCTCCCAGATGTCGAGCTCGGGCTTGAACAGGCACAGCGCCATGGGGAGTCCGTAGCCGCTGATGGACTTGGAGACGGTGACGATGTCGGGCGTGATGCCGGCCTCCTCGAAGGAGAAGAAGTCACCGGTGCGGCCGCAGCCCATCTGCACGTCGTCGACGATCAGCAGCATGTCCCGGCGGCGGCACAGGTCGGCGAGGGCGCGCAGCCATTCGGCGCGGGCCACGTTGACCCCGCCCTCGCCCTGCACGGTCTCCACGATCACCGCGGCGGGGTTGTTGAGGCCGGAGCCCTGGTCCTCCAGGAGCCGCTCGAACCAGAGGAAGTCCGGAGTGCGGCCACCGAGGTAGTTGTCGAAGGGCATCGGCGTGCTGTGGACCAGCGGAACGCCGGCACCCGCGCGCTTGAAGGCGTTGCCGGTCACGGCGAGCGAGCCCAGGGACATGCCGTGGAAGGCGTTCGTGAAGGAGACGACCGCTTCGCGCCCCTTGGCCTTGCGGGCGAGCTTCAGCGCCGCCTCGACGGCGTTGGTGCCCGTGGGGCCGGGGAACATCACCTTGTACGGCAGTGCGCGGGGGGCGAGGACGGTGGAGTGGAAGGTCTCCAGGAAGGCCCGCTTGGCGGTCGTCGACATGTCCAGGGCGTGCGTGATGCCGTCGCGCTGGATGTAGTCGACCAACGCCTGTTTGAGCACGGGGTTGTTGTGCCCGTAGTTCAGCGAGCCGGCCCCGGCGAAGAAGTCCAGGTAGGTGCGTCCGTCCTCGTCGTGGAGGCGGCTGCCCTCCGCGCGGTCGAAGACGACGGGCCAGGCGCGGCAGTAGCTGCGCACCTCCGACTCGACGGTGTCGAAGACGGTCGGGCTCGGTGCGGTGGTGGTCAAGGTGATCCTCTCCTGAGGTGCTCTGGGGCGGTCGGTGCTGTTCTGTGGCGGACGCGGTCGGTGGGCGGTCAGGGGGACAGGGGTGCGATCCGGTGGAGGACCTCCGCCTCGTGTGCCCCCGCGTTGCCGGGGAAGTCCTCCTCGGCGAAGAGGACCTTCCGGGTGACGCGGGCGCCGTGGCGTTCGGCGTAGGACGCGAACAGCCGCTCCGACGCGGTGTTTCCGGGGCTGATGGTCGTCTCCAGGCCGTCGATGCGGTGCTCGGCGGCGACCCGTGCCGTGAGGTGGTCGAGGAGCTGCCCGGCGACCCCCTGGCCGCGGGCGGCCGCGTCGACGGCGATCTGCCAGATCAGCAGCGTGGCCGGGGCGTCGGGGCGCAGGTACCCGGTGACGAAGCCGACCGGCCGGCCGGCGGCGTCCCGGGCGACCGCGGAGGTCCCGGCGAAGTCGCGGCACCACAGCAGGTAGCTGTAGGGGGAGTTGACGTCGAGGGTCTTCGTGTCACGGGCGATGCGCCAGAGGGCGGGGCCGTCGGACACGGTGGGCCGGTCGGCCCGGATGCCGGGCCGGGTCGTCGGGGCGGGGGTTCGGGAACGGGTGGCCGGAGCTGCGGGTGCAGTGGTCATGCGGGCCGAAGCTACCGACCGTCGGCCGAAATCACATGCCGCGACGGGGTTCCGCCCGCGGATCATCCGTGTTATCCGGCGGCACGGTCCGACCGGTCGAAGCCCCGGTCGACCGGGGCGGAAAGGGTGGGTTTATCCGGATAATTCACCCCACCCCCCGCGAAAGTAACGAGACGATAACGACTTCGACCTGTCCCATATGCGTGATGTGAGAGCCGTGACATTCGCCGCCGGCCCCGTTTCGGCACGACGGAACGGGAAAGACGCGCTGCTCCCGGAACGCGGGACGCGGGGGACGGGTCAGCCCTCGGGGGGCCGCCCCTTCCAATGGGCGGCCAGGTGCTTGCCCCAGCTGC
Source organism: Streptomyces sp. NPDC044704 (assembly GCF_056433525.1). Classification (NCBI taxonomy): domain Bacteria; kingdom Bacillati; phylum Actinomycetota; class Actinomycetes; order Kitasatosporales; family Streptomycetaceae; genus Streptomyces; species Streptomyces sp. NPDC044704. The sequence goes on along the minus strand of NZ_JBWKGY010000032.1, from coordinate 26,026 downwards.
TGTTCGCCTGCTCGAACTCCTCCTCGCAGCGGTACGCACGGTGCTTCGGCAGCCATTCGTCCGACACCACCCAGGCGTACTTGACCTGGTCGGAGCCGTACAGCATGCACAGCTGGTTGTAGTAGCGCTGGGCGCTCAACGCGTGCTCGTCCGAGTAGTCGGGGGTGCCGGCGGCTTCCCTGCGGGCCTCCAGCTTCTTCGCCCACAGGGTGCTGCGCGTGGTGTCCCCGCTCGGGTCGACCGCGAGGAGCAGCAACACGGCCAGCTCGTCGGCCGCGTCCTCCTCGTTGCCGGTGAACGGCAGGTCGTAGACGTGGATGACGGCGTGGCCGAGTTCGTGGAAGTAGGTGCCCAGCATCGCCCCGGCCACGTCGGCCAGGACCGGGTCGTGGCTGGCGCCCGGGTCAGCGGCGTCCACTTCCGCGTTGGCCTCCGTGAACATCCGCTCCCGCTGCGCGGCGTACTCGTAGCAGAGGTTGATGTACGGGTGCTCGTAGAAGGCGTTTGCCTGTCCGCACTGCACCGCCCGGACGACGATGTCCGTCGGGAGGGTGAGGCGGGCGTTGGACAGGGCCACGTACTTCTCCAGGTACTCGCCGCCTTCCATGATCTCCCGGCCGCGCGCCGCCGCGCCCCCGTCCCGGCGCGTGATCGGCGCGTACTCGCCGCGGAACGCGCCCTCGGCGCTCGCCGACGGCTCCGGGGTGACGGCGCGGACCGAGGCCGCGGCCGGCGGCGCCACCGCGCACAGGCTCCAGGCCGCGGCCGCCGTCACGGCGGCGAGGGACGTGCTCCAACGGTTCACGGCAGACCTCCGATCGGCCCGGTCCCCGCACCAGCATCCCGCGGGAAGGCCGTACGGGCGATTCCGCCGGGCCGTTCGAGTGGGCTGCGGGCTCCTCGACTTGCGGGCCGGCCGGACGTGTGGGCGTCCGGCGCGGACCGTGGAGCGCCCGGTCCCGCCGGGGGAAACCCGGTTGCGGCCGGGCGGCGCGGTCGCATCTCCTGGGACGTCGGAGATCATGGCGCCGCGCGGCCCGGCCGGGACGGCGCGGCATAGGGGCTGGTGGAGCCGGTGGGGACACGCACGCTGAGGTTCGAGCTGTACGCGGACACGGACGGGCTCGCCTGGGTCCGGGAACTCGTCGACCGGGAAGCCGCCTCCCGGCGCGCCCGCGTCACGGACCGGACCGTCGTACGCGCCCGCCCCGACGGCGGGCCGGCGGACGACGGTCACGACGGCCTCCTCGCGGAGCAGTGGGCCGTAGAGAACCCCGGGCGCAGGAGCGGCGGACGGGAGAGCGTCGGGCTGCGCGTCCGCCTGGACTGTTCGCTGCGCACCTACCGGGCCGTCCGCAAGGCGGTGATCCGGGGCCTGTGCCCGGAAGGCACGGCCCCGCACACCTGCCGCGTGCCCTGGTCCGCCTGGTGACGCCGGGCCCGTACGCGCGGCCGGTGCCGGCGGGCCCGGACCGGCGGCCGGTGCCGACGGGCCCCGGACCCGCGCGGCCCCCGGTCAGTCCACGAGCACCCCGGGGTTGAGGATGCCCCGCGGGTCCAGTGCCCCCTTCGCGGCCCGCAGCGCGAGGGCGAAGGGCTCGGGGCGCTGGCGGTCGTAGCCCGGCCGGTGGTCCCGGCCGACGGCGTGGTGGTGGGTGATGGTGGCCCGGTGGCGGTGCAGGACCTCGCCCGCCACGGCCTTCAGGTCGTCCCACAGGGCCACCTCGTCACCGGCGCGGCCCGCGGCGAGGACGGTGAAGTAGGGGGCCGCGCCGTCCGGATACACGTGTGTCAGGCGGCAGTTGACGGTCGCCGGGTGGCCGGTGGCCTTGAGCGCGGCCGCGCCGACCTCGGTGCGCACCGCTTCGATCAGGCCCGGGATCCGGTCCCAGGTGGCCGCCGTCTCGAACGTCTCCGCGACGGCGCCCATCCTGGCCAGCCCGTCGCGGAGGTACGGCATCCGCAGGAACGCCGAGCGCCAGGCGCCCACCGCCGCGTCGCCGCCCGCACCGCCGGACGGGTCCCCGTCCGGGATCCCGCCTTTGCCGCCGTACGAGCGGGCCAGGCCGACGGCCCGCTCCAGCCGGTCCGCCACCGGCGCGTCCGCCGACTCGAAGCCCAGCACCAGCACGGCGCTCCCGTCCCGCGCCGCGCCCGACAGCGCGGCCTCACCGGCGTCCAGCAGACGGCAGTTGGCGGGGGAGAGGTCGGACCGGGCGAGCGTGCGCACCGCCCGCAGCGCGTCCTGGAAGTCCGTGAAGGAGACCGCCGCGGACGCCTTGTGGCGGGGGCGTTCCTGGAGCCGCACCCACGCCTCGGTGATCACGCCCAGGGCCCCTTCGGAGCCCAGGAACAGCCGGTCGGGGGAGGGGCCCGCCCCGGAGGCCGGCAGCCGCCAGGAAGCGCTCGTACCGGCCGGGGTGACGACGCGCATCGACTGCACGAAGTCGTCGATGTGCGTGCGGCCGGTGGCGTAGTGGCCGCCCGCGCGGGTGGCCAGCCAGCCGCCGAGGGTGGAGAACTCGAAGCTCTGCGGGAAGTGCCGCAGGGTCAGGCCGTGGGGCCGCAACTGGTCTTCCAGGGCCGGTCCGAGGGTGCCTGCCTGGATGCGGGCGGCCCGGCCCTCGGTGTCGACCTCCAGGACGCGGCCCATGGCCGTCAGGTCGAGGGACAGCACCGCCCGGTGGGCGTCGCCGCGGTATTCCACGCCCCCGCTGACCGAGGAACCCCCGCCGTACGGGACGACGGCGACCTGCCGGTCACCGGCCCAGTCCAGCAGGGCGGCCACCTCGCGCTCGTCCGTCGGGCGCGCGACGAGGTCGGGTACGCGGCCGGGGCGCCCGCGCAGGGCCCGTACGACGTCGCGGTACGCCTTGCCCATCGCGTGGGCGGCGCGGTCCGCCGGGTCGGCGGTGACCAGGTGGGCCAGGCTCGTCGGGGGTTCGAGGACGGGGGCGCCGATGCCCAGGTCGCGGACGCGGGGCACGGGGAGCGGCCGGGCGAGGGTGCCGGGGAGCAGGGCGCCCAGCGCGGCGCACTCCGCGTCGTCGGGATGGGCGTCCGACCAGCCCCAGCCCCACCAGGAGCGGCTGCGGGACGTCGGCTGCGGGGTGGTGCCGGTCATGGGTGCGCTCCGGAGGTCGCAGGAATCTACCTAGAGGTAAATTACCTACTGATAATATCGGCTCATGGCAACCCCTCCTTCGAAGGCCGGCACCAAGGGAGTCCCGCGCGAGCACCGCCGCCGGCAGATGCTGGACGCCGCCACGGAGGAGTTCGGCACCCGTGGCTACGCGGCCGCGTCGCTCCCCGCCATCGCCGCGCGCGTGGGCGTCACCAAGACGCTGCTGCACCAGTACGTCGGCACCAAGGAGGAGCTGTACGTCGCCTGCCTGGTGCCCGTCGGCGAACGGCTCCTGGAGACGATCGGCACGGCCATGGGCCCGGACCCGGCCGCGCCGCACACGCCGCTGCGCGTGCTGCACGCCCTCTTCACCGCCCTGGAGGGACAGCGGGAGGCGTGGTTCGTGCTCTACGACACCTCGCTGCCGCCCGGCGGCGAGGCCGAGCGGCGGGCTTCGGCGTACCGGTCGGCCATCGACCGGCTCGCGGCCGGCGGCACCGCCGCACTGCTGCGCGCGGCCGGCTCGACGGACCCGCTGGACGCGGACGCGCTCAAATACGTCTGGCGGGACCTGGTCGCCACCCTCGTCCGCTGGTGGGTCAAGCACCCGGAACAGACGCCGGCGGCCATGACGCGGCGCTGCGCCCGTCTCTTCGCGGCCGCCGCGGGCCTGGCTTCGGACGCGTCCGCCGTCACCGGCGAGCCGGACGGCGGCTCCGGCTGACCCCCGGCCCCCGCCGCCCCGTGCGCCCCCTGCGGATTTCGAGGTCCACCGGACGGGTCTCGCGGTGGACTGCGAGGATGCGGGCATGGACCGAGTACTGAGCCGGCGGGAAGCGTCGGAGGCCGTCCACGACTACGGCTGGCGCTTTCTGCTGGGCACGTTGCGGACGTCGGTCCCGGTCGGATCGTTGGCTCGGGCGATCGGCCTGGCGGCGGACGCCGTCGCGGTGTGCGGCAGCAGCGCCGACCGGCACCTCCGGGTCGATGCCCGCCCCCAGCGGCTCGTGCTCACCCTCCAGTCGCCGGACCATGCGGCGGTGACCACCCGGGACGTCGAACTCGCGCGCCGGATCTCCGCCGCCGTCAAGGAGACCGGGTCGCCGATGACGGAGCCCGAGATCGGAACGGGGGCACCGCGGTCCGTCCAACTCGTGGAGATCGCGATCGATGCGCTGGACATCGCCGGGATCCGGCCGTTCTGGAAGGCGGTGCTGGGCTATGCCGACGAGGCGGGCGCCGAAGGGCCGGAGGATCCACTCGTCGACCCCGTCGGGCAGGGCCCGGCGATCTGGTTCCAGCAGATGGACCGGGCGCGCCCCCAGCGCAACCGCATCCACTTCGACGTCTGCGTTCCCCATGACGAGGCACCCCAGCGGATCGAGGCGGCGCTGGCGGCAGGGGGCCGGCTCGTGTCCGCGACCCGGGCCCCCGCGTTCTGGGTGCTCGCCGACGCGGAGGGGAACGAGGCCTGCGTGACCACGTGGCAGGGCCGGGACGACTGAGGCGCGCTCCGAAACCTCCGAGACCGGGAGGCGTGTTCGGCTAGGAGGCGTTTTCGTCCTTGAGGCCCTGGTCGGCCTTGAGCTTGCGCCACGCGGTCCCCAGCGCCTCCATGTCCCGCTCGTCGAGGAGTCCGGTGAAGACCGGTGCCAGGACCTCGCGCCGGGTGGCGTCGGCCTCGGCGAACACCGCGCGCCCCGCGTCCGTGAGGGACACCTCCACCGACCGGGCGTCACGCGCCGAGGGCGTACGGGTGACCAGCCCGCGCGCCCGTAGGGCGTCCACGACCCGGGACACCTGGCTGCGGCTGAGCAGCGTGCTGTTGCCGAGGACCGAGGCGGGTACGGGCTCGGGGCTCGAAGCCAGCCAGAGCATGACCTCGAACCAGGACACGGGCAGGTCATGGGCTTTCACCAGGGCGCGGTCCACGCGGTCGGTCAGCACGGTGCCGGCCCAGACCAGCCCGTAGAACGCGTAGTCGGCCGCGGGCATCTCGGCTTCGGTGAGCTTCTTCGGCATGTCGGCAGTCTAGAGGTTGCGTGCGCACGCACATAACTTTATGGTGTGTGTGCACGCACATAAATTACGTTCCGTGAAAGGCGACCGCCATGTCGACCCTCCCCACCACCCCCCGCACCGTCCTGATCACCGGGACTTCCTCCGGCATCGGCCTGGCCGCGGCCGTCGCGGCCGCCCGCGCGGGATGGCGCACGATCGCCACGCTGCGTGACACCGCCAAGGCCGATGCCCTGCGCGAGGCCGCCGCCCACGCCGGCGTCGAACTCGACGTCCGGCAGCTCGACGTCGTCGACGAACGCTCCGTGGCCGCCGCCGTCGACGGTGTGATCGCCGACTACGGACGCCTGGACGCCGTCGTCAACAACGCCGGCGCCGGACACGTCGGGACACTCGAACTCGAAACCGTCGCCGACGTCCGCGAGGTCATGGAGGTCAACTTCTTCGGCGTGCTGAACGTCTCCAAGGCGGCGCTGCCCCACCTGCGGGCCACCGGAGGCCGCCTGATCACGGTCACCAGCGTGGGCGGCGTCGTCGGCCAGCCCTTCAACGAGGCCTACTGCGCCGCGAAGTTCGCCGTCGAGGGATACATGGAGAGCCTGGCCCCCGTCGCGGGCGCCGTCGGCGTGAGCGTGTCCGTCGTCGAACCGGGCGCGGTGGCCACGGAGTTCGTCAACAACATCGGACTCGACATCGAGGGGCACGTCGCCGCGGCCGGTCCGTACGCCGACGCGCTGCGCCACTACGTGGACCGTACGGTCGGCCAGTTCCTGGACGGCGCCCAGACCCCCGCCGGTGCCGCCGAGGCCGTCATGGAGGCGCTGACCGCCGACCGCCCCGCGTTCCGCATCCAGACCTCGCAGTGGGCCCGCGACTTCACCGGGACCAAGCTGGCCGACGGGGACGGCTCCGCCGTCCTCGGCATGACCGGAGCCTGGGTCGCCGGAGCCTGACGGGCCCGCCCGGCCGAACTGCGCCCCGCGCGGAACCGGGCCATGATGGCCGGACACGCCCGAACCGGGAGGTGACGCGTACGCATGGACGAATCGCGACGGGCCTGGATCACCGTGGGCGGCGTCATGGCCGTCATCCTCCTCAACCTCACGGCCATCGTCCTGATGAACACCCTCGGACGTTGACGGGGGAGGGCTAGCCCACCGGTCGAAGGCTTTCGTCCGTGACGTGGAGCTCGCGCAGCGCCCGGGACCGGAACGAGGTGTTCCAGTGCAGGGCCGCGGGTTCGGCGACCGCCAGGGCCGGGAAGCGGGCCAGCAGCGTCGTGAGGGCGGTCGACACCTCCAGGCGGGCCAGGGGCGCGCCGAGGCAGTAGTGCACGCCGTGGCCCAGCGCGAGGTGCGCCAGGTCGGTCCGGCCGGGATCGAAGCGGTCCGCCTCCGGGTACCGCTCGGGGTCGCGGTGGGCGGAGGCCAGGCAGAGCAGCACCGTGTCGCCCGCCGGGACCGCGGTGCCGCCGATCTCGACGGGCTCGGTGGGGAAGCGCCGGATGGCGCTCTGGTTGGGGTGGGCGTACCGCAGGAGTTCCTCCACGGTCGCGTCGAGGAGGCCCGGGTCCCTGCGCAGGGCGTCGAGCCGGTCGGGGTGCCGGAGCAGGGTGAGCGTTCCGCCGCTGATCAGGTGCTGGGTGTTCTCGGTGCCGGCCAGCAGGATCAGGAAGGCGAGCGAGACGAGCTCGTCCTCGGTGAGCCGGTCCTCGTCGTCGCGCGCCACGATCAGCGCGGACAGCAGGTCGTCGCCGGGACGGGCCCGGCGCTCGGCGACCCAGCGCAGCAGCAGCCCGTAGATCCCCTTGACGGCGGTCGCGACGTCCTGCGGTCCCGCGGGCGCGACCATCGCACCGCCCCACGCGGCGAACTGTTCCCGGTCCGCCTCGGGGGCCCCGAAGAGGTCGCCGATGACGCGCAGGGGCAGCGGTGCGGCGAAGCCGGCCACGAGGTCCGCCCGGCCCTCGGCGGCGATCCGTCCGGCCAGCTCGGACGCCAGCCCCTCGGCCGCGGCCGTCACCCGGGGGCGGAGGGCGGCGGTGTGCCGCGGGGTGAACGCCTTGGAGACCAGGCGCCGCAGCCGCAGGTGGTCCGCGCCGTCGAGGTTCAGCAGGTTCGCGTCGAGGGCCGGGGGCAGGGAGAAGCCGCGGTAGCCGCTGCCCGCGTGCTTCTTGTCGACCGAGAGCCGGGGGTCGGCGAGTCCCGCCCGGACGTCGGCCTCCCGGGTCACCAGCCAGGCGAGCGTCCCGTCCGGCAGGGCGACCCGGTGCACCGGACCGGACTCCCGCAGCCGGCCGAGGACGCCGTGCGGATCGTCGCGGTAGGCCTCGTCGAACGGGGTGGCGCCGGGGTGGGCTGCGGACGGTGCGGTCATGGGTGTCCTCTGTCGCGGGGCGGGGGCGGGCCGGGCGGCCGGCGGACGGCCTCACGGTGGCGCGTCCTCGACCCCATGATGATCCACGGCGCCGCCCGGCCGTTCGAATCCGGACATCGGGAGACGGCCCGCGCGCATGACGGAGCCCCTGCGTGTCGAACACCGCTGATCGACGCGCAGGGGCTTCCTTCGCCGCGCCGCCTCGGGGCCGCGAGAGCCGCAAGCGGTCCCTGGGGGCGCGGCGTCTGCACCAGTGAACCAAGGGCCGACCCGTGGGGACGACTGGTTCCTGCAACGGAATCAGGCCACTGGTGCCCGTGTGGTTGCAGTGAATCATCCAAGAGCCGAATCGCGCAATATCCCGCGCACCTGCCAGGGCGAACGTTGAGCTCAGGTGGCAAATGCGCAATGGCGGTCCCTGTCGTCTCGGCGTTCGGTAGGTTGGGATGATCACGTCGGCGCCAGGTGCGCGCGGCAGGTATCCGGCAGGTATTCCAGGAGGTTCTCCGCATGGCAGCCCCGATGCGCCACCAGCTGTTCTCCTACGGCACCTTGCAGTTCCCCGAGGTCCAGCTGGCCCGGTTCGGCAGGCCGCTCGAAGGGGCTCCCGACGCGCTGCCCGGATTCCGGATCACCTACATCCGGATCACCGACCCGGAGGTGATCGCCGCGAGTGGCACCGACCGGCACCCCCTGCTCGTCGCCTCCTCGGACGAGGCCGACGCCGTCGAGGGCACGGTCTTCTCGATCACCGATGAGGAACTGGCCTCCGCGGACGACTACGAGGTCGACGACTACGCCCGGACCCGGGTCCTCCTGCGCTCCGGCACGAAGGCGTGGGCCTACCTCGGCGCGCAGGCGGCCCCGGCCGCCGACGGGGAGTCCGGTTCCGCCGCCTGACCGGCCCCGGGCCCCGCCGACGTCACTCCAGGTCGAGCAGCTGCTCGTGGAACCCTCCGAAGCCGCCCCGTTCGTCCACGAGGTGGACCTCCAGGATCCAGTGGCACCGCCAGTCGGCCCGGTCGGTGCGGCGCAGCGGGGTGTCGTTGTCGGGGGTGATGTACGACTCGGCCTTGGCTCCGTCGATGGTCTCGTGCGGGAACTCGCCGACCAGGTGGCCCGCGTGCCAGCCGCCGAGGCTCCAGCCGGCCTCGTGCGCGAGCCGCTCGACCTCGGCGTACAACTGCCGTCCGGTGATGTGCGGATCGGCCCGGAAGGCCCGCCGTCCGCCGGCGAAGACCTCTTCGAGGCCGTCGCGCAGGCGGTGCTTGGCCGGATCTTCACCGAAGACGAAGGTCCGGCCGAAGTCGGCCTCGTACTCCTCGAAGATGGGGCCGAAGTCGGCGAAGGCGATGTCGTCCCCGCCGATGATCCGGTCCGGCGGGTTCTCCTTGTACGGGAACAGGGTGTGGGGCCCGGAACGGACGATCCGCTTGTGCCAGTGCTTGGTGGTGCCGAACATCTCGTTCGCGAGGTCCCGGATCCGGTCGCTGACCTCCCGCTCACCGGCTCCGGGGGCGACCAGGCCCCGGGCTTCGACCTCGGTGAAGAGACGTACGGCCTTGCGCTGGGCCTCGACGAGCCCCAGGGCGCGCAGCTGCTCGTCCATGCGGTCGGGTACTCCCATGGTGCTGTTCCTCTTCCCGGTGTTACGGGGTCGCGCGCACGATCACGAGCGATCCCTGGTACGTCGCCTGCGTGCGCAGGTGCCCGAAGCGATCGTCCCAGGCCCCGGACTCCAGATCGCGGCGCAGTGTCCCGTCGAAGCGTTCGCGGACACCGTCGTCGACGAAGCTCCAGGCGGAGCAGGCCTGCCGGGCGGCGGGGTCGAGGAGCATCTCGGGCCGTCCGTAGTAGGCCTCGTTGAAGCCGTCGGTGCAGTCGAGGGGGATGGGTACGGTCTGGATGGTGCCGCTGCCGCCCAGGGCGGCCGCCATGTCCTCGATCGGAGGGTACCGGCGGGCTTCGGTGTCGAGGACCTCGGGGGCGTACTCGTGGAGCCAGAAGTCGCGCACGAGCTTGGGGTCGCAGGTCAGGACGACGACCGGGCCGCGGGTGACGCGGCGCATCTCGCGCAGGCCGGCCGTGACGTCGTTCCACTGGTGGACGCTGAAGAGGGTCATCGCGCCGTCGAACTCCCCGTCCCCGAAGGGGAGGGACTCGGCGACGGCGTCGACCGCTCGGGCGAGTCGGGCCGGGCGCTGGGCCCGCATGGACTCCGAGGGTTCCACGGCCGTCACCGCGCGGGCCGCGTTCTCGTACGATCCGGCGCCCGCGCCGACGTTCAGCACGGTCCGCGCCCCGTCCAGGGCCTCGGCGATGAACCGGGCGACCCGGGGGTCGGGCCTCCGGTAGGAGGCGTAACCGGTGCCGACGGCGCCGTAGTCGACGTCTCCGGCGCTGCCGTCCTGGGTGCGTGCGTTCATGGGTCCTTACCTCGCCTCGTGAGCAGGAACAGGGAGGGGCGCCACGGGTCGCGGCGCGCGGGTCGTGCGGGAGCGGGGGTGGCTGCGGTGGCAGCGGACGGGCGCTACGACCAGAGCGCGAAACGCTCCCAGCCGCCGTCGCCGCCGCCGGCTGCGACTCCGACTCCGGCGCGTTCGTAGCGCAGCCGTGTGTGGAGGCGGCTCTCGGCCGCCTGCCAGAACTCCACCTCGGTCGCCTCCAGCGTGTACAGCGTCCAGGCGGAATCCACGAGCGAGGGCTCGCGCCGGATCAGGGCCAGGGAGCCCGCGACGGCCCGCTCCTGCTCGGCCGGGTCCGTCAGGTACTGGCTCTGGCGGCCCAGCAATGACTCCGCGCGGGCGGTGGCCGAACGGCCCAGGAAGTCCGCCGCGTTGTCCCGCGCCGAGCCCGTGGTGACGCTCCCGCGCACCCTCACCTGCCGGCCGTGCTCCGGCCAGTAGAAGGTGAGCGCCGCCCGCGGATGGCACGCGAGCTGCCCGCCCTTGGGACTGAAGGCGTGCCCCGCGAAGCTCCACCCGGAGGTGTCCACGCCCTTGAGGATCAGTGTGCGGGCGTCGGGGTCACCGGCCGCGTCCACCGTCGACAGCGTCATCGCGTGCGGATCGGGAACGCCCGCCGCGACCGCCTCGGCGAGCCACGCCAGGAACAGGGCGGCCGGTTCGGCCGGAGCCCGGTCGCGGTCGAACGCGGGCAGCGGGCGCGCGAACACGTCGATGCTCCTGAGCCACTGGCGGACGTCCGCGCCGCCGCCTCCTGTGTCAGCCACCCGATACGCCTTCCTCCGCCCGGCAACCCTTCACCCGCCATCCTGCATCTGCTACCTGATCGATGGCAATCGCATGGCAAATGCTTAGTTGATCGGCCAAAAATCGACACCGGTGCCGGTTGGATGTTGGAGAGAGCCACGACTCGGCTCCCGCCCGCCGAACCGGAGCGGAACAGGAAACTTAGGGTAGCCTTACTTGCGGGGGTGGCTCGGTGTGGAGAGCCGGGCCCCGCCCGTGACCAGGGGCGGGCCCGTGATCCCCGGAGTCCCGGACAGGCCGGGCACTTCAGTCTGTGGAGGTAGGCCCGTGGCCACAACCGCTCTGCTCGGCGCCCCCGTTGCGAGCCGGACGCCCGACACCGTGGTGGACGACGACTTCATCGCGGCCGGCGGACACCCCCTGCACGTCCACGACTTCCACCAGTTCCTCTACGTGCCCATGGGCCGGATCACGGTGACCATCGGCCGCGAGGAGCACCAGCTCGACCCCTCGGTCGGCCTGTGGATCCCGGCAGGGGTGTGGCACAGCGCCCGCTTCGAACCGGACTCGCTCATCGTCGTCGAGGCCTTCGACCCCGAGGCGCACCACCTCCCGTACCCCGGGCCGGCCGTCATCAACGTCACCGGCGCCCAGCGGACGTTGCTGCTCGCCCGGATGCGCAGTTCGGAGCCCGTCCCGGACGATCCGGCCGTCTTCGCGGCGCTGAGCGGCGGACACCCGGACTCCCTGCCGCTGCCCCAGCCCGTCAGCCGGGCCGCCGCGGAGGTCGCCCGGCTGCTGTCCCGACGGCCCAACGACCCGCGAACCGCCACCGAATGGGCCCGGGACGTCTACACCAGCTCGACCAGCCTGCGCCGTTCCTTCCGGGACGAGACCGGCCTGGCCTTCTCCGAGTGGCGCACCCGGCTGCGGCTGAACTGCTCGCTGGAACTGCTGGCCCAGGGACTCCTGGTGGGGACCGTGGCCGCCCGCGTGGGCTTCACCAGCGTCAACGGCTACATAGCGGCCTTCCGGCGCTACTTCGGTGAAACGCCGGGCTCCTACAGCCGCCAGTCGCCCTGACGGCCCCCGCGGCACGGCACCGGACCCGGCCCCGGCGCCGTGGCGACCCGCAGCGGCCGCGCCGACGCCGGGGCCGCCGCGGGCCGCCGTCACCAGGCCGCGGCCACCCCGTCGGCGGTGGTCACGTACGCGCACCGGCCGGCCGCCCACTCCAGTGCCATCCGGTGCTCCGCGGACGAGAAGTCCGCCACCGCGTCGGCCACCACGAACGCCTGGACGTCCTGCATCCAGGCGTCGCAGGCCGTCATCATGACGCCGATGTGCGCGTACACCCCGGTGATCACCAACTGGTCCCGGCCGAGGGAGCGCATCCGCTCCAGCAGGTCGGTACGGACGAAGGCGCTGTACTTCCACTTCGTCAGCACGGTGTCCCCGGGCCCCGGCGCGACGGCCGGCGCGATCGCCTCGGCCTCGGGGTCGGCGGGCAGCCCGGGACCCCAGAAGTCCTGCTGGAGCCCCCGCTCCCGCGCGCTCTGGCCCCCCGGCTGCGCGGTGTAGAACACCGGGACGCCCGCCCGGGCCGCCTCCTCCCGGAGCCGGGCCACCCCCCGGAGCAGTCCGGTGACGGGCTGCCGGGTGGCGTCGTAGGCAGACAGGAAGTAGTTCTGCAGGTCGTGGACCAGCAGCACCGACCGCCGCGGATCCGGCTTCCAGTCCACCCGGTTCGCGGGCAGTTCGGCGGCGGTGGGCATCGGGTAGGGGGCGACGGCGGGCAGGGCCATGGGAGTTCCGTTCGGAGTGCGGGGGAGGCGGCAGCGGGGGAGGGGGAGGACAGGGGGAGCGGTTCGGATCAGGGGCGGGCGGGGGTGCGGGTGCGCAGGTCCTTCTTGGAGATCTTGCCGACCCCGGTGGTGGGGAAGGCGGTGACGAACACCACCCGGTCGGGCACCTTGTACGCGGCCAGCCCGCGTTCCCGTACGAACCTGCGCAGCGCGGTGCCCGTGGCGGGCTCGGCGTCCGCGCGCAGGATCACGTAGGCGCAGGTCCGTTCGCCGAGGTAGGGGTCGGGCTCGGCGACCACGTTGGCGTCGTGCACGGCGGGGTGGGCGAGGAGGTGGTTCTCCACCTCCTCGGCGGCGATCTTCTCCCCGCCGCGGTTGATCTGGTCCTTCGCCCGCCCCTCGACCACCAGGTGGCCGGTCGGGGTGGCCCGGACGAGGTCGCCCGTACGGTAGAAGCCGTCCTCGGTGAACGAACGGGCGTTGTGCTCGGGGGCGTTCCAGTAGCCGCGGATGGTGTAGGGGCCGCGGGTGAGCAGGTGACCGACCGTGCCGGGCGGCACCGGCCGGTCCTCGTCGTCGACGATCAGGATCTCGTCGTCCGGTGAGATGGGCCGCCCCTGGGTGGTGACGACGACCTCCTCGGGATCGTCGAGCCGGGTGTAGTTGACCAGGCCCTCGGCCATCCCGAACACCTGCTGGAGGGTGCACCCCAGGGCGGGCCGCACCCGGCGCGCCGCCTCCTCGCTGAACTTGGCGCCGCCGACGAGGAGGACCTCCAGGCTGCTCAGATCGTGCGTGGTGTGCCCGGCGGCGTCGGTCCACAGCAGGGCCAGCGGCGGCACCAGGCCGGTGATCGTCACCCCCTCCGCCTCGATGAGGGGGAAGGCCACGTCGGGCACCGGCTGCGGGGCGAGCACGACGCGGCCGCCCGCGTACAGTGCGCCGAGCGAACCGGGCGACGAGAGCGGGAAGTTGTGCGCGGCCGGCAGGGCGACGAGGTAGACGGAGCCGGCGTCCACCCCGCACAGCTCGTTGGAGCCGCGCAGCGAGTAGAGGTAGTCGTCGTGGGTGCGGGGGATCAGCTTCGGCACGCCCGTACTGCCGCCCGACAGCTGGAGGAAGGCCAGGTCCTGCGGGCCCGGCTGGTGCGCGGGGAAGTCCGGGCCCGGATCCTCGGGCACCTCGGCCAGGGCGGTGAACCTCCCCGGATCCCCGTCGGCCACGAACACGTGCCGCAGCTCCGGCGCGTCCTCCCGTACCGCCGCGGCCAGTTCGCGGTAGTCGAAACCGGCGTGCGCGGAGGGGATCACGTAGGCGGCGGCCCCGGTGAAGGAGCAGAAGTACCCGATCTCGGAACGCCGGTGGGCGGGCAGCGCGAACACGGGCAGCGCCCCGAGGCGGAACAGTGCGAACACCACCTCGAAGAACTCGGCGCAGTTGGGCAGCTGGACGACGACCTTGTCCCCGGCTCCGATGCCGCGGGCGGCGAAGCCGGCGGCCATCCGGTCGGCCCGCAGGTCGAGTTCGCCGTACGTCCAGGTACGACGGCCGCCGTCCGGGCCGCCGGCTGGGTCTACGACCGCGATCCGTTCGGGGTGGGCGGCGGCCCGTTCGGCGAGCATCCCGCCGAAGGTCTCGCCGCGCCACCAGCCGGCCGCCCGGTAGCGGTCGGCGAACTCGGCGGGCCACACGGGTGCCTGGGTGCTCACAGCGCGACCCCCACGGCCTGCAGGAACGTACGGAACTTGGCGGCGGTCTCCGCGGTCTCCTCCTCGGGACGGGAGTCCGGGACGATCCCGGCCCCGGCGTACAGCCGCAGTCGCCCGCCGCCCCGCCCGCCCCCGCCGTCCTCCGCCTCGGCGCAGCGGATGGTGACGACCCACTCGCCGTCGCCGGACGCGTCCTGCCAGCCGACCATCCCGGTGAAGAAGCCCCGGTCGAAGCCCTCGGTCTCGGCGATGACCCGGCGCGCGACATCGGTCGGGGTCCCGCATACGGCCGGGGTGGGGTGGAGGGCGCCGGCCAGGTCCAGGGCGGTCAGCTCGGGGCCGGCCACGGTCGCGGTGAGGGTGGTGGACAGGTGCCACATGGTGGCCGTACGGATCAGCGTGGGCCGCTCCGGTACGACCAGGCCGGTCGTGTACGGGGCCAGCGCACGGCGCATGGCGTCGACCACGACGGCGTGCTCGTGCAGGTCCTTCGGCGAACGGAGCAGGGCCGCGGCCCGGCTGACGTCCTCGGCGAGATCGGCGCTGCGCGGGGTGGACCCGGCGAGCGGATTGGCGACGAGGCGCTCCCCGCGGCGGGACACCAGCAGTTCCGGGCTGGCGCCGACGAGGGTCCGGCCGGGGCCGGTGGGCAGGGCGAAGTTGTAGGCGCCGGGGTCCCGGCGGGCCAGCCGCTGGAGCATCGCGGGCAGGTCGAGCGGGGCGTCGGAGGCCAGGTCCAGGGCGCGGGCGAGGACCACCTTGGTGAACTCGCCCGCGCGCATGCGCCGGACGGCGTCCTCGACCCCCCGGCCGTAGACCTCGGGCTCCGGGACGGGGGTCACCGTCCACCGGGCGCCGGAGGCGGGCTCGGGCGGCAGGGCGATGAGGGGGTCGGAGGCCAGCGGAGGTCCCTCGAACACGGTCTCCGGCACGACCAGGGCGGCGGGCGCGTCCGGTGCGAAGGGGATGCTCCCGATCACCAGGGGCCGGGCGTGGCCGCCGCCGGCGGCCCGGGCCACGGCGGAGCGGACCCGCTCCGGAAGGGGGCGGCCGTCGTCGGGCACCTCCGCGTGCACGCCCTCGGTGAGCAGGGTGCGGGTCGGGGTGGCCAGGAAGCGCAGCCCGGGCCGGTAGGCGTCGAGCAGGCTGGTGGCGGCGCCCACCGAGGGGTGGGCGGGCTCGCCGGCTGCGGTGGGGGTGGCGGTTGGGTGGACCGTCGGCACGGTGACTCCTGTTCGGGGAGGGGAGGGAGGGGAGACAGGGGGAAGTCGTGAGGGGCTGGTGGGGCTGGTCGAGCTGGTGGGGCCCGAGGTGCGGCCGTGCTCAGCGCAGCGTGGCGCCGCCGTCCACGTAGAGGTCCTGCATGGTGATGTGACGGGCCTGGTCGGAGCAGAGGAAGGCGACCGAGTCGGCGATGTCCTGGGGGTCGGCGATCCGGCCCAGCGGTATGCCGGTGCGGTAGCTGGCGAGGTCCCCGTCGAGGACCCGTCGCGGCGCGTCCGGGTCGGTCCACAGGGCGCGCTGCATGGGAGTGTCGGTGGAACCGGGACAGACCGCGTTGCAGCGGACACCGCTGCCCGCGTACTCCAGCCCGACGCACTTGGTGAACATCACGGACGCCGCCTTGGACGCGGCGTACGCGGCCATGTGGGTCCGCGGTACGCCGGCGGCGTTGGAGGCGACGGTGACGATGCTGCCGCCGCCGCGCAGGGCCATCGCGCCGACGACGGCCCGGGTGGTGTGGAAGACGCCGGTGGTGTTCACGGCGAAGGTCCGGGCCCAGTCCTCGTCGGTGAGTTCGGCGGCGGGCGCGGTGCGCAGCACCCCGGCGACGTTGACGAGGATGTCCACCGGGCCGAGCTCCCGCTCGACCCGGGCGACGGTCGCGTCGACCGCCGTACGGTCGGTCACGTCCATGGGGTACGCGTGGACGCGGCCGGACCGCTCCCCGCCGGCGGGCCGGCCTCGTCCGCCGACCGGGTCGGCGAGCTCGGTCAGGGTGGCGGCGCGCAGGTCGGTCGCGGCGACCTCGGCGCCGAGCCCGGCCAGGGTGCGGGCGACGGCCTCGCCGATGCCCCGTGCGGCCCCGGTGACCAGCGCGATCCGTCCGTCGAGCCGGGACCGGCCGGTCAGTGTGGCAGCGGACATGGGTCCGTCCTCCAGAGATGAGATGAGATGAGGGGATGGGGATGGGGCGGGTGGGGACCGGGGTCCGGTGGCGGGGCGGCCCCCCCCGCCCCCCGCCCGCCCCCCCCCCGGGGGGGGGGGGGCCGGGCGGGGGGGGGCCGGCCCGGCCACCATAGGTGCGGTTGGGGGGACCGCCGCGGGGGGCCTCACGGTC
>NZ_JBWKGY010000032.1:0-9430 GCF_056433525.1 Streptomyces sp. NPDC044704 | reverse complement strand
CCCGCCCCTAACGCCACCCCCAACCACAGTCTCGCTCTCTCGTGGGGGGCGGGGCGGGGGGGGGGGGGGGGGGGCCCCGGGGGGGGGCCCCCCCCCCCGCCCCCCCGGCCCCCCCCCCCACCGGGGTGAGGGGGGACCTACCGGGTGTTCAGCGCCCGGGCCACGAGCGGTCCGATGCGGTCCAGCGCCGAGGGCGACATCAGCTCGTCGTGTCCGCAGTCCAGGACGTGCTCGTCGATGCGCCCGTCCAGGTAGGGCGGCCACACCCGGCCCGGTGCCTCGGCGGCCGGGGTGCTGCGGCCCGCGGTGACGAACAGGACGTCACCCCGGTAGCGGCGGGTGCGGCTGCGCGAGAGCAGCCGCACGCAGTGCATGTTGGTGGCGACGATCGAGTCGAGGAGCGCCTCGTCGAACCCGGCCAGCAGCCCCTGGCTGTCACGGATCGCCCGGACGGCCTCCGACCGGTCCACCGCGCCGCCGTCCGCCGGCTGCTCCAGCCCGGCCACCGACAGCAGGAACCCGCTCTCCTCCCGCTCCAGCCGCTCCTGCCAGCCGGGCTCGTCGACGTACGACCAGTCGTCGGTCTCCGGGGGGTACGCGTCGAGCAGCCCGAGGAAGGCGACCTCCTCGCCGCGTTCCTGGAGCAGCGCGGCCAGCGTCTGCGCCACGGTCCCGCCGAAGGAGTACCCGAGGAAGTGGTACGGGCCCTGCGGCTGCACCGTCCTGATCTCCGCCAGGTACAGCTCGGCCAGGTCCGCCACGTCCGCGACCTCCGGCCGCGGCCCCGACAGGCCGGGAGACTGGAGCCCGTACACCGGCCGGTCCGCGTCCAGGTGGCGCAGCAGTCCGGTGTACTGCCAGCTGAACCCGGACGCCGGATGGAAGCAGAACAGCGGGGCCGCCGTGCCGCGTTCGCGCAGCGGCATCAGCACCCGCAGCGCGTCCCGGCGGGCGTCGGAGCCGATCCGGGCGGCGATGTCCGCCACCGTCGGCGCCGACATCACGGTGGCGACCTGGAGCGGGATGCCCAGCTCCGCGCGGATCCGGCCGACGAGCCGCATCGCCAGCAGCGAATGCCCGCCCAGCTCGAAGAAGTTGTCCTCCGCGCCGACCCGTTCCAGGCCGAGCACCTCGGCGAACGCGGCGGCGATCAGCTCCTCCCGGGCGTCCTTGGGCGGACGCCCGCCGCCGTCCCCGAAGTCCGGGGCGGGCAGCGCCGCCCGGTCCACCTTGCCGTTCACCGTCAGCGGCAGCGCCGCCAGCTCGACGAACGCGGAGGGCACCATGAACTCGGGCAGGGACGTGGACAGTCCGGCGCGCAGCCGGACCGGGTCGCAGGCGCCGGAGGCCGCCGGCACCGTGTAGGCGACCAGGCGCTTCACCCCGGACGCCCCCGCGTGGACGGCGACGGCCGCCGCGGACACGCCCGGCAAGTCCGCGACCGCGGACTCGATCTCGCCGAGTTCGATCCGGAAACCCCGGATCTTCACCTGGTCGTCGGCCCGGCCCAGGTAGTCGATCCCGTCGTCGGCCCGCCGGCGCACCAGGTCGCCGGTCCGGTACATCAGCGTGCCGGGCCCGCCGAACGGGTCGGCGACGAACCGCTCGGCCGTGAGCGCCGGCCGGCGGAGGTAGCCGCGCGCCAGACCGGCACCCGCCAGGTACAGCTCCCCGGGCACCCCGGTGGGGACCGGACGCAGCGCACCGTCCAGCACGTAGGCGCGGGTGTTGTGGATGGGGCTGCCGACGCAGGAGGTGTCGCTGCCGGAGACGTCCGCACCGAGCGCGTTGATCGTGTACTCGGTGGGGCCGTACAGGTTGTAGCCCATGGTGCCCTCGGTGCGCCGGAGCAGGCCCCACAGCGAGTCGGGCACCGCTTCGCCGCCCAGCAGGAACAGGGCGGGCCGGTGGCGGTCCGCGTCCAGCAGACCAGCCTCGACGAGCTGCTGCCCGTACGACGGGGTCACGTTCACCACGTCGATGCCCACCCGGTCGTAGTGCGCCGTCAGAGCCGTAGGGTCGAGCCGCAGCTCCTCGCCGATGACGTGCACCTCGTGCCCGTCGACCAGCCAGAAGAACTCCTCCCAGGACATGTCGAAGGCGAACGACACCGTCTGCGCCACCTTCATCCGGCGCCCGCCCACGAGCCGTGCCGCCGGGGCGAAGATCCGCTCCCGGTGGTTGAACAGCATGTTCGTCAGACCCGCGTAGGGCACCACGACACCCTTCGGGCGGCCCGTGGAACCGGACGTGTAGATGACGTACGCCGGATGCCGGCCGTCCCTGCGCCCCGTCAGCTCCGCCTCGGACAGGGCCACCCCGGACAGCGCGGCCAGTTCGGTCCGCACCGCGTCCGCGTCCAGCGCGAGCGCGGGCACCCCCTCCACCCGGGGCACCCGGTCCGCGACCGGAGCCGTCGTCAGCAGGCACAGCGGGGCGGCGTCGGCGACCATCGTCGCCAGCCGGTCCACCGGGTGGTCCAGGTCGAGCGGCAGGTAGGCCGCACCCGTCTTCAGTACGGCGAACAGCGCGACGACGAAGTCCGCCGAGCGGGGCAGCCCCAGGGCCACCACCCGCTCCGGGCCCGCCCCCCGCGCCACCAGGGCGCGCGCCAGCCTGTTGGCCCGCCCGTCGAGTTCCGCGTACGTCAGCCGCTCGTCCCCGAACACCAGGGCCGTCTCGTGCGGGGTGCGCGCCGCCTGCTCCGCGAACAGGTCGACGACCGTGGTGTCCGGGACCGGCCGGCCCGTGTCGTCGCCCCAGGCCAGCTGGGCGGCCCGCTCCTCGGGCGTCAGCGTCGCGAGGCGGCCCACCGGCAGCGCTCCGCCGTCGGCCATCTGGGCCACCAGCAGGGCGAGCCGTCCGGCCAGCCCGCGCGCGGTCTCCTCGTCGTACAGGTCGGGCCGGTAGGCCAGGGTCAGCTCCAGCGCCCGTCCCGGGGTGACCGCGAGGGTCAGCGGGTAGTGGGTGCCGTCCACGCTGTGCGTCCAGCCGATCTGGTGCGCCTCGAAGGCGGCCTCGCGGGCGGCGTCGTCCAGCGGCGTGTTGCGGAACACGTACAGGGTGTCGAAGAGCTGCCCGATCCCCGTCTCCCGCTGGACCGGGCCCAGGCCCACGTAGTGGTGCGGCAGCAGCGCCGCGTGCTCGCTCTGCACCCGCACCAGCAGGTCCCGCAGCGCCTCGCCCGGCCGCAGCGCCACCCGGAACGGCAGCGTGTTCATGAACATGCCGATCATCTGGTCCACGCCGGGCAGGTCCGCCGGGCGGCCCGAGACGGTGGCGCCGAACACCACGTCGGCACGGCCCGTCATCCCCGCCAGGGCCATCGCCCAGGCCGTGCTCAGCACCGTGTTGAGCGTGACCCCCGCCCCGCGGGCGAAGGCCCGCAGCCGGTCGCTGGTCGTCGCGTCCAGGGACAGGTCCACGACCTCGGCCGTCACCGGCGTCCGGGCCGGGTCGGCGGCCGCCACCAGGGTGCCCTGCTCCAGACCCGACAGGTGCGTCCGCCAGGCCGCCACCGAAGCGTCGGTGTCGACCGCCGCGAGCCAGCGCAGGTAGTCCCGGTACGGGGTCACCGGCGCGGGGTCCGCCGCCTCCTTGCCGCGCGCCCCGTACAGCGCGAACAGCTCCTCCAGGAACAGCGACTCCGACCAGCCGTCCGTCAGGATGTGGTGCTGGGTCACGCACAGCACCCACCGGTCCTCGGCGAACCGCAGCAGCGTCACCCGGACCAGCGGCGGCGCCGCCAGGTCGAACCGGGTCTGCGCGTCCGCCAGGGAGAACACGCGCAGCACCTCGTCCTGTTCGGCCCGGTCCAGCCCGGCGTGGTCCACGACCCGCCAGGGCAGCTCCCACTCCGCGGGCACCACCTGGACGGGGCCCGGCAGGCCCTCGTGCCAGAACCCGGCCCGCAGGTGCGGATGACGGTCCAGCAGCGTCCCGAACGCCGCACGCATGGCCTCCGCGTCCACCGCGTGCCGCAGCTCGACGAAGTTCTGCATCAGGTACACGTCCAGCGCGTGGTCGTCGTACACCGCGTGGAAGTACAGGCCCTCCTGGAGCGGGGCCAGCGGCAGCACCTCCTCACCCGACGGGAACGCCTCGGCGAGCAGCGCCCGCTGGGCGTCCGTCAGCTCCACCAAGGGGCGGTCCGAAGCCAGGAGTTGCGTCGTCGACTGCCCGACCGCGCCCGCGACGGCCGCCAGCCTGGCCGGCGTACGGTGCTCGAACACGTCCCGCGGGGTCAGGACGAGGTCCTCCTTTCGGGCCCGGGCCACCAGACGGATCGAGACGATGCTGTCCCCGCCCAGCGTGAAGAAGTCGTCGTCCACGCCCGCCGATTCCAGCCCCAGGACCTCGGCGAACACCGCGCACAGCGTCTCCTCGCGGGCCGTGCGGGGAACCCGGGACAGAGCCCCGCCGCCCAGCGCCGGAGCGGGCAGCGCGGCCCGGTCCAGCTTGCCGCTGACGTTCACCGGCAGTGCCTCCAGGACCACCACCGCCGCCGGCACCAGGTACTCCGGCAGCCGCGCCGCCAGCACGGCCCGCGCCTCCACCGGGTCGACGTCACCGGTGACGTAGCCCACCAGCCGCTTCACCCCCGGCGTGTCCTCGCGCACCACCGCGGCCGCGCCCGCCACCCCGTCCAGGGCGCTCAGCTCGGCCTCCACCTCGCCCAGCTCGATCCGGAAGCCCCGGATCTTGACCTGGTCGTCCGCGCGGCCCAGGAACTCCAGCTCCCCGTCCGCCCGCAGCCGCACCAGGTCACCCGTCCGGTACATGCGCCCGCCCGGAGCCCCGTACGGATCGGCCGTGAACCGCTCCGACGTCAGCGCCGGTCTGCCCAGGTAGCCGCGGGCGAGGCCGCGACCGGCCAGGTACAGCTCTCCGGGCACGCCCGCCGGCACCGGGCGCAGCGCCCCGTCCAGCACGTACGCCGACGTGTTCCCGATGGGCCGCCCGACCACCGCCGTGTCCGACACGGACAGGTCGGCGGCCAGGGCGTCCACCGTGTACTCGGTGGGCCCGTACAGGTTCACGGACATCACCCCGGGCGTGGACCGCACCTCGTTCCACACCGCCTCCGGCACCGCCTCACCGCCCAGCAGCAGCAGCCCCGGCCGGTGGTGGTCCGTGCTGAGCAGACCCCACTCCAGCAGCGCCTGCGCGTGCGTCGGCGTCACGTCCATGGCGTCCACCCGCCGGTCGCGGACGTAGGAGACGGTGAACTCGGCGTCCCTGCGGCCCACTTCGTCCAGGACGTGCAGCTCGTGCCCGGCGATCAGCCAGAACAGCTGCTCCCAGGAGGTGTCGAAGCTGAACGAGGCGGTGTGCAGGGCGCGCAGCCGCCGCCCGCCGGCCGCCGCGACCACCGGCCCGAACACGTCGGCCAGGTGGTTGGCGTACAGGTTCGACAGCCCGCCGTGGGTGAGGACCACGCCCTTGGGCACACCCGTCGAACCCGACGTGTAGATCACGTACGCCGGGTGCGCCGCGTCCACCGCCACCGCCGCGAACCCCGCTGCGCACGCCGCGAGTTCACGCACGGTGTCCGGTGCGTCCAGCACGATCAGGGCCGGACCGGCCGCGTCCCCGGCGGGGAGCAGCTCCGCCGCGGCCGCGGTCGTCACCACGCACAGCGGGCCCGCGTCGCGGAGCATCAGCGCCAGCCGGTCCGCCGGATAGTCCAGGTCCAGCGGCAGGTACGCGGCTCCCGCCCGCAGCACCGCGAGGACGGCCACCGCCGAGTCCACCGACCGGGGGACGGCCAGAGCGACCACCGTGTCCGGCCCCGCCCCCCGCGCGGCGAGCAGCGAGGCCAGCCGGCCCGCCCGCTCGTCGAGCTCGGCGAACGTCAGCCGCCGATCCCCGGCCACGACGGCGCACGCGTCCGGGGTGGCCGCCGCCTGCTCGGTGAACCGGTCGGAAACCGTCCCCGCGGGCACCTCGCGCACCGTCCCGTGCCAGCCGGCCACCAGCTCCGCCCGTTCGGCGGGCGTCAGCAGCGCCAGCGAACCGACCGGCAGCTCCGGATCGGCCGCGAGCTGCTCCAGCAGGTCGGCGAACCGCTCCGCGATCACGGCCACGGCCCGCCCGGTCAGCAGGTCCGGCCGGTATTCCAGGGCCAGTTCGGCCCGCTCGTCCAGCGAGACCGCCAGCGTCAGCGGGTAGTGGGTGCCGTCCCGCGCCTCGACGCCCGTCACCCGGACCCCGTCGGCCGGCGCGGGCCGGGCCGCCGGATCCACCGGATAGTTCTCGATGACGACCAGGGTGTCGAACAGCTCGCCGCCGCCCGCCTGCTTCTGGATCTGCCGCAGCCCCAGGTGGTGGTGGGCCAGCAGGCCGTTCTGCTCGTCCCGGAACCGGCGCAGCACCCGGGCCACGCTCTCCCCGGGCCGTGCCGCGAACCGCACCGGAACGGTCGTGATGAACAGCCCGACCATCGACTCGACGCCCGGCAGCTCCTCCGGCCGGCCCGCCACCGTCAGCCCGAACACGACGTCCTGACGGCCCGTGAGAGAACCGAGCAGCAGCCCCCACGCCGCCTGGATCACCGTGGACGGCGTGGTCCCGAGGCGCCGGGCCGTCGCCGTCAGCCGCGCGGTCGCGGCCTCGGTCAGCTCCAGCCGGTGCACGCCCGGCCGCACGGCCGTCCGCGCCGGATCGGCCGCCGCCACCAGCGTCGCCCCGTCCACGCCGGCCAGCGCGGACCGCCAGGCCGCCTCGGCCGCCCCGGTGTCCTGCCGCTTGAGCCACTTCAGGTAGTCCCGGTAGGGACGCACGGGCGCCAGCCCGGCCGGGTCGCCGTCCCGGTCGTACAGCGCGAGCAGGTCCGCCACCAGCAGCGGCATCGACCAACCGTCGACCAGGATGTGGTGCACGGTGATCACCAGCCGGTGGTCGTCGTGCCCCAGCCGGGCCAGCGCCAGCCGCAGCAGCGGCGGCCGGTGCAGCTCGAACCGGCGGGCCAGCTCGGCCCGTTCGATCCGGCGCACCGCCGACGCCGTCGGGTCGTCCGACAGGTCCACCCGGTCCAGGGCGAAGGTCACCTCGGCCGGAACGAACTGCACCGGCTGCGGAACGCCCTCGTACCAGAAACCGGCCCGCAGGTTCGGGTGCCTGCGCAGCAGCGCCACCGCAGCCCGCTCCAGCCGGTCCGCGTCGACCGGCCCGCCCAGCGCCACCGACACCTGCACGGTGTACACGTCCGGGGCGCTCCGGTCGTACACGGAATGGAACAGCATGCCCTGCTGCAAGGGGGACAGCGGAAGCATGTCCTCGATACGAGCCTGCGTCACTGCTGGGCCCTCCACATTTCTTCGAGCATGTCGATCTGGTCCTGGTCGAGTTCGACCAGGTCGAGGTCCGAGGGGGTGTGCCCCGCGGTGGTGCCGCCGGATGCCCAGGCGGCGAGGGTGTCGAGCGCGGCCAGCCAGCGGTCGGCGATCAGCGCGACGGTCGCTTCGGGCAGGACCTCGCCCGCCCTGACGAACACGGCGGCCAGCTCGGGGCCGTCCGTCCCGTCGACGACCTCGACGTTGACCTCCAGCGCGTGCGACAGCGGCAGCTCCGGGTGCGGACGGCCGGACAGGGCGTCCGCCTCCGGGGCCGGACCCCACGCGGAGTGGTCCCCGCCGGTCTGCCGGCCCAGGTAGTTCCACAGGATCTCGGCGCGGCCCGTCCCGGCGAACAGCGCGGCCGTCGCCGGGTTCGCGTACCGCAGCAGCCCGGCACCGATGCCCCCGTCGGGCACCTCGCGCAGGAGCTCCTTGACCTCCTTCAGCGCGGCCCCGGCATCCTCGCGCCCGTCCAGCACGGCCGCCGGATCGTACGAGGACGCCGCCAGCCGCAACGGATGGATGCTGGTCAGCCAGCCGACGGTACGGGTGAGGTCGGCGCCCGGCAGCAACTCCTGCTCCCGGCCGTGTCCCTCCAGGTCCACCGTGAACCCGCCGCGTCCCGACCGGCCCTCCCGGACCGCCCACTCCCCGACGGCCAGCGACAGCGCCGTCAGCAGCACGTCCCCGACCGTGCCGTGGAAGGCCGACGGCACGGCCTGGAGCAGCGGCGCGGTCCGCTCCGCCGACAGGCGTACGGTCAGCGCCCGCGCGGTCGCCGCCGTGTCCCGGGCCGGGTCCAGCGGACGCCCGGCGAGGAGCGGCCCGGCCGGCGCGGCCGCCAGCCAACGGTCCAGTTCGGCGGTCCGGCGGGGGTGCTGCGCCTCGGCGAGCAGGTGCGTGGTCCAGGTCCGCAGCGAGGTCCCGACGGGCTCCAGTACCGGAACCCGGCCCGTGGCGGCCTGCTCGTACGCCGACCGCAGGTCGGGCAGCAGGATCTGCCAGGACACCTCGTCCACCGCCAGGTGGTGCGCTGCGATCAGCAGCCGCCCCGGTGCGCCGGGCCCCCGGTCGAGGTGCACGGCCCGCACCAGCGCTCCGGACACCGGATCGAGCAGCCCCGGCAACCGGGCGGACGCCCCGGCGACCAGCTCGCGGAGCTCGGCGTCCCCGGCGGCGGAGGCGTCGACGCGCTCCAGGACCGCCGCGGCCGCCACCGAGCCCGCGGGGCGGATCTCCGCGCTCCACACGCCGGGGTGCGGAACGGTCAGGGCCTGACGCAGGCCGTCGTGGTGGTCCAGTACGGACTGCAACGCGGCCGCCAGGTGCGCGTGATCCGCCCCGGCCGGCAGCAGGACCAGCCGGGCCTGCCCGAACGAGGCGAACGGGCCACCGCGTGCGGCGAGCCACTGCGCGACCGGAGGCAGCGGCAGCGGCCCGGGACCGCCGTCCGCAGGCCGGGCCGGAGCGGCCGCCGTGTCCCCGCGCGGTGTGGCGACGGCCGCCAGGCCGGCCGGGGTCGGGTGCTGGAAGACCTGCCGGGCGGAGACCGTCAGCCCTGCCTTGCGGGCCAGGCCCACCAGCCGGATGGAGACGATGCTGTCACCGCCGAGCTCGAAGAAGTTCTCGTCGGCGCCGATCGAGGGGAGTCCGAGGACCTCCGCCATCAGCGCCGCGAGGACCTCCTCGGGGCTTCCGGCCGGACCGGACCGCTCCACCGGGGCCGCCGCGGGACGCGCCGGAGCGGCGGGTGCGGGCAGGGCGCGTCGGTCGAGTTTGCCGTTGGGGGAGAGGGGGAGCGCGGGGAGGGTGAGGATGACGGCCGGGACCATGTATTCGGGGAGGTGTTCGGCGGCGAGGGTGCGGAGGGCGTTCGGGTCGAGGGTGGCGCCGGGGGCGGGGACGGCGTAGGCCACCAGGCGGTGCACCCCGGGGACGTCCTCGCGCACCAGCACGGCGGCCTGCTCGACGCCGGGCGCGGTGGTGAGGACGGCTTCGATCTCGCCGGGTTCGATGCGGAAGCCGCGGAGTTTGACTTGGTCGTCGGTGCGGCCGAGGTAGTGGATGCGGCCGTCGGGGAGGTGGCGGGCGAG
>NZ_JBWKGY010000031.1:0-69742 GCF_056433525.1 Streptomyces sp. NPDC044704 | reverse complement strand
AGTACACCGGCTCGATGCTCGGCCACGACCGGTACGCGGACGGGGAACTGATCCGCCAGTACTCCAGCGGCAGGCAGAACGGTACGGGCACGTACAACCTGGTGAAGGTCTGACCCTTGCCCGCCAGACGCGGTCCCCTCTAGCCCAGGCGCCCGACTTCCATCCAGCGTGAACCGAGGTCGGGCGACCTGGGTGGTCAGAGCCTGCAGTGTCGGGGCCAGCTGGTTGAGCAGGGTCAGCATGTCGGGCAGCGTCCTCGCAGAGACTCATTCGGAGTGATTCGTTCCCTCGAGGTCGAACAGCTAGGAGGCCTCTATAGCTGGAGCTTCTGACCACCCGCCCTGGAATGCGGCTCGCGCTTGACTCCGCTGCACGCCAAGAGCTCGGTCCCAAGGGTCGCTTCCTTGACGACATCAGCCGGATCTTGCCTATGTCCAGTCTCTGGGGGTGACGCTCAAGCCGGCAGCGACGCTCGCCCTGGCGGGACCAGGCGGTGCCGCGGCTGACGTCGCCTCGTAGGCTGCCGCCATGACCGAGATCGACACCCCGACGCCCCGCGACGCCTTCGAGCTGCTCATGGCCGGTAACCAGCGCTTCGTCTCAGGCGCCACCGAGCACCCGAACCAGGACGCCGCCCGCCGCACCGAGACCGCACCGTCCCAGCAACCGTTCGCCGTGCTGTTTGGATGCTCCGACTCCCGGCTGGCCGCCGAGATCATCTTCGATCGCGGCCTGGGCGACCTCTTCGTGGTGCGCACCGCCGGACATGTCGCCGGCACGGAAGTCCTCGGATCCATCGAGTTCGGCGTGAGCGTCCTGAAGGCGCCGCTGGTCGTCGTCCTCGGCCACGACTCGTGCGGCGCCGTCGCCGCGGCCTGCTCCGCCCTCAAGGACGGGCAGACGCCGGGCGGCTTCGTCCGGGACGTCGTCGAGCGAGTGACCCCGAGCGTGCTGGCAGCCCGCGCCGCCGGACGCGAAAGCGCCGAGGAGATACTGGCCGAGCACATCGAGCACACCGTGAACCTGCTGCTGGAACGCTCCCGCGCCCTGGCCGAGGCGGTGGCCGCCGGCCGGACCGCCGTGGTGGGCATGTCCTACCGGCTGGCCGACGGCAGCGCGCAGCTCGTCGCCGCTCGCGGTCTTGATGCGGCCGCCCCCACCGCATCCTGACCGCCCGGCCGGGGCTGCTCACGCCGGGGACCGGGGCCCCGCAGCCCGGCGAAGCCGGTTGGAGATCGCCAGTCCCAGCCCCTCCTGAACCGGCGGGGACGCGACGATGAGGTCGCATCCCCGCCGGTCGAGCTCAGGCAGGAACCCGTACAGCCCGTGCGCGTAGGCGGCCAGCGAAGCGGGGACCGCTACGACGCCATGGGCCTTCACCGCAATGCCGGCGATGGAGGGTGGAAGGAAAACGCCCAGTTGGTGACCCTGCCCCTGCGCGAGCTCAACGTGGAGGAGGCGGCCGCGTTCGCCGAGAAGCTGCCCGAGACGGCGGCCGAGCTGTACGCCACCTACGCCTCCAACGCTGACCTGGCGGCTGCAGCCCGGCTGCCGAAGTCGTCGATCGACGCCTGCCGGTCGTAACGCGAGGGGCCCCGAATCGGATCGGTTCGGGGCCCCTCGCGTTCCCGGGTGTTGCCGGGATGCGGTCGCCAAGGCGCGCCATCGGCCCTCGTCGCCGGATGGCGGCGGGGGCGTCGCTATCAGCGCTGGCTGGGGGTGTCGGGGATCTGCTGGCGAAGGTCGTTGCGCGGCTGCTTGATGATCAGCTGGTGGTACGAGGAGCCAGTCACCCTCGGGGTACTGAGTCTTGAGCCATGCCTCGAGAGCTCGGTCGCAGGTCCCTTTGTGGGCGGCGTAGAGGGGGGACTGCTGCCTGGGCCCGTCGGCAAGGTAGGACTTGACCATCCAGACGATGTTGCGACCGCCGTGGACCTGGGTGCGACAGGTGTCGCGGACGATGGTGGGGCAGTGGCTGGCCTCGGGTGGGCCGCTGCGGGGCACGTATTCGATCCTAGGATGCCGACTGTGAGACCCAGACTCTCGGAGACCGAGGGCGGGGGCTGGGTACAGGACCTCCTGCAGCTCCTCGAGGACGGCATCCACCTCATTGTCGCGGCGCTCCTCGTACTGCTCGCGGGGATCCTGACCGTCGGGGTCGTCCACGACGTCGTCAGGTCGATCCAGGGGCCGTACGAGGAGGAGGCGGTCGTTCTGTCCGCCCTGGACAACAGCCTTGTGCTGTTCATCGTGGCCGAGCTGCTCCACACCGTCCGCCTGACGATCAGGAACCAGACCCTTGACGCGGAGCCGTTCCTCGTCGTCGGCCTGGTTGCCGGCATCCGCGAGGTGCTCATCGTGACGGCCGAGGCGGAGAAGTCGTTCCGGTGGAACGTCGAGGGGGTCGAATTGCTCATCCTGGCAGGGCTGATCCTCGTGATGGCGACAGCGGCGTACGTGTGGCGTCGCTCGACGCGGCCGGGAGACTACTTCCCGCTCCAGGAGGCGCGGCGCTCCCCGTCGCCGGAGCCGTCACCCGCCCCGGTGGGCGGGTCCTGATCCGTCACCTTCCGCCGCCGTGGCCGCCCGTACCCGTTGGTCCTCGCGGGCGGAGCCGACGTCCCGTTCCAGGGGTGTACGGCTCACGGCCGTCGCGAGGTGCTCCAAGGCTTGCTTCTGTATTTCCGCCCCGCGCCGCACCACCGGGCTCCCGTCCCCGGCGGCGCCCTCCCAGGTGTGGAGCGCCTCCTCCACACGTGGCCAGTGCGGATTCCGGTGCTCGCGCACGTCGACCGCCGCCTGCGCGGTGTCCGCTTCCAGGGCTTTGGCGAACCGCTCAGCCTCGGGGATGAGACGGCTGTCGTCCTGCGGGACGTGGCTCTCCATGAGCATCGCCGCCCGGTCGAACCCCTTGAGCGCCTCCTGCGCCTCCTCCGCCTCGCGTGACGTCAGGCCCCTGGGGCGGACCGGTTCCTGCCTCGCCCGGTCGTACGTCTCCTGCCAGGCGGCACGTGCCTCCCTGCTCGCCAGCAGTGCTCTGCGCAGGTCGGCGTGGTGTTCCCGGGTCGGTTCGGCGTAGCTGCGGAGCACCGCGGCCGCGTAACGGCCGTCGGCGGCGAGCCAGTCCGCAAGCCGGCCGGGCAGCCGGGGTGTCTCCCATGCGGGGAACACCAGGTACGCCAGCATGGCCAGGGCCCCGCCGAGCAGGGTGAGCACCACCCGCTCCGGGACGGTCTGCTCCCATGCCTGGCCGCCCATGCCGAGCAGGAAGACGACATAGGCGGCAGTGAAACACTGGGAGTAGGCGTAGCCGGTGCGGTTCAGCGTGAACGACAGGCCCGCCGAGACCACCGCCAGCAGGCCGAACACCTGGGCGTCCGGGCCCAGGGCCCGCACCATCCCGGTGGCGAGCGCGACCCCCGCCAGGGTGCCGGCGAGACGGGCCACCGCCCGCGCGTACGTCTGGTGGAAGTCGGGCCGCATCACCATCACCGAGGTGATGGGCGCCCAGTAGCCGTGGTCCACCGGTAGCCGGGCGGCGATCAGGTAGCCGAGCGTGGCCACCGCCGCCAGGCGGACGGCGTGCCGGAACACGGGAGAGTCCCGGCGGAGCTCAGGGCGGACCGCCCGCACCACGACCGGGACCAGCCGGAGCATGGTCGGGCGCACCAGGAACTGGGCGTCCGCGGGGCCGGGCGGCGCGGGCGTCCTCCCGCGCGTGCCGCACCGGGCGATCTCCAGGGCCTCGCCGAGCAGTTCCACGAGCCGCTCGGCGGCCTGCCGCGCGGGGCCCTCCAGCACCTCGTGCTCCTCGTCGACACGCAGGGCGTCCGTGCTTCCGGGCGACACCTCGGCGGGAGTGCCTCGCCGGATCGCACGGGCGGCCGCATCCAGGACCTCGGCGGCCGCGTCGAGCAACTCCCGCGCGCGGTCCCGCCCGGGTCCCTCCGCCGGGGCACCGACGTCCGGGTCGGCGAGTGCGGCGACGACGGGCCGGATGCGCTCGGCGAGTCCCCGGGGGCCGTGCAGGACGGAGGGGCGGGAGCGGGCCTGTGACGGCGTCACGGCGGCCGCGTCCCGGGCGGTCATCAACGGTTCCGGGTCGAACGGGGCGGTCGGGTCGTGCCGCAGCCGGCGGGCGTAGTCCGCCACGGCGGCCAGGGCGTCGGCGAGCGCGTCGCGATGCGCCCCCCAGCGGCGGATCGGGAACAGCAGGATCAGCAGGGCCTGTGCGACTCCCCCGAGCGCGATGATCGCGGCGTGCTCCAGCGCCCGCCCGACGCTTGTGGGCAGGGTGACGGTCACCAGCATGCTGCCGACCGTCGTCGCTGCGACGATCCCGGCGGTCGATCCGACGGCCCACGCCATCCCTGCGGCAAAGGCCCATACGGCCAGCAGTGGGAGGAACGTCGCGAGTCGCCCCGCGGCCAGATAGCCCAGGAGGGTGCTGAGTGCCAGACCTACGCCCGCGCCGAGCGCGATCACTTTGCGGGGACGCCAGGTGCGCTGGAAAGTGGCTGCGCCCGCGGAGTAGGCGCCGAGGGCGGCGGACGCGGCGTACGCCGGTGAGGCCAGCCACAGCGCCGGCCCGATGACGATCGCCACCCCCACAGCAGTGCGCAGCGCGAGCAGGGGCTCGAGTCGCGTCTCCTCGATCGTGAGCCCGGATCGCACGACTTCCCGGAGGGCCCGCAGCCACGTCACTCGGGCCATCAGCTACTCACCGTGGGCACCTTGGAGCATGTGGCGACGTTCCTTCTCGCGCGTGGAGTAGGCGGCTGCGCGGATCGCCTCGTCGCTCTCCAAGCCTGATCCCAGCGCGCCGGCCACCGTGGCGACCGAAGCGACGAACCAGGACAACGTCAGGTACTCCGTGGCGTGCAGCGGGGTTCCTGTCATGGAAGCGAACACTCGGTCGTTGAGGATGAACAGCGCCCACACCAGGTTGATGACCATCAGACCCGCGTAGCAGACGAGCGCCCCGATACCGACGGTGAGGACCGTCGAGGTGTTGTAGAGCCGCGCCCTCTGCCTCGCCTCCGTCGAGCTCTCTGTCGACCGATGCCATAGTTCCCCGTCCACGATCAGCCAGCCGATCATGAGCCCGACGGACCCGACCATGGCGATCACGAGGCGTGGCGCGCTCAGGGCCCCGGAGAGGCTCCAGGTGGTGGAGTCCAGGGTGGCGATGGCCCCCGTGGCGAGTGCGGCCGCCAGGGCTTTCGACAGGCCCGACACCAAGCGCCAAGGGCGGTTGGCGCGGACCATACCGACGAGTACCCGCAGGTAGCCGCGCGGCCCGCTGACGACGTACCGGAGATCGGCGGTCTCCTCGTCACCGACCTGGCCCCGATGGACAGGCGCGAGACGGCCGGCGAAAGGGCCCAGAAGCGGCTGGCTCCGCGGAAGCCCCTCAGCCCCGGTGGCCTGCGGACCGGCCAGGCCGAGCACGGCTTCTTCCACGGCCCGCCGAGCCCTCGTCTGCAGCCGCAAACCCCCCAGGGAAGGAAGGGACAGCAATGCCAAGCGGTGTTCGTGACTCAGATCCACAACGATCTTGCGCCCGTGCGAGTTCAGCGGAAGGTCGGTGAGGGCCACCACGATGTCCCAGTTCTCCGCACGTCCGCGCTCCATGATCCGGCGCATCAAGGTGTGCGGGTCCTCGGTCCCTGAGGTGAAGGGCTCACTGACCACTTTGACGTCGAACCGACGCCCCTGGCCCGCTTTTTCGGCGAGCCGATCAGGAAGTATCCGGGCGATGCGCCGCGCGACGTCCGTGGGCGCGTCCGGATCGGCCAGGAGAGCTACGACCGTGACGCCCTGCGACGGCTCCCGCACGACCGGACCATCCTCCTCGGCTGTCCTCCGCGATGGCAAGTGTTCACAGGATGCCCCGGGGCCGGGGCGAAGCCGTGGTGACACGCTGTTCCTACGGGGTGGGGCCACCTGTGGGGTCCGTCAGGGGCAGGGTCAGCGCGAGGACACGGAAGTCGCCGCTTCCGGCCGGCGTCCCTCGGGGTCGGCGGTGACCAGGTTTCCCCTCCGTTCCCGGTGCTCGTGCACGAGGCGGATCGCCATGGCGCCTTCACCGGTCGCCGAGGCCACCCGTTTCACCGAGCCGCTCCTGACGTCGCCCGCGGCGAAGACCCCGGGCAGGGTGGTCTCCAGCAGCATCGGTTCGCGGCCCAGTGAGGACCACCGGTTCGTGTCGGCGACGGCCCGGGCGTCGGTGCCGGTGAGGACGAAGCCCCTCTCGTCCAGGGCCAGGACGCCCTGGAGCCATTCCGTGTGCGGCCGGGCCCCGATGAACACGAACAGCGCCGCGGCCGGCAGCTCACGGCGCTCGTTGCTTGCGTTGTCCTCCACCGTCAGCGACTCCAGCTGCTCCTCCCCGGCGACGGCCCGTACTTCGGTGTGGAGCAGCACCTCGATCTTGGGGTGCTGCTCCACCTGGTCCACCAGGTAGCGCGACATGTCCGCGCCCAGGTTGCTGCCCCGGACGAGGAGGTGGACCCCGGACGCGTGGTGGGCGAGGAACAGCGCCGCTTGCCCGGCGGAGTTCCCGCCGCCGACCACGGCGACCGGGTCCGCCCGGCAGAGGCTGGCTTCGTGGACCGTCGCCGCGTAGTAGACGCTGATGCCTTCCAGGCGGTCGATGCCGGGCACTTCGAGCCTGCGGTACCGCACGCCCGAGGCGAGCACCACGGCGCCGGCCCGGGCCCGGGACCCGTCCGCGAAGGTGACGACGTACTCGTCGTCCTGCGGGGTGAGCGCGCTGACCTCCGCGGGCACCATGAGGCGGGCGCCGAACTTGTGGGCCTGGAGCACCGCACGCTCGATGAGTTCGCCCCCGGAGATGCCGGACGGGAAGCCGAGGTAGTTCTCGATGCGGGACGAGGTCGCGGCCTGGCCTCCGGTGGCCACGGCGTCGACGGTGACCGTGGTGAGGCCGTCGGAGGCTCCGTACACGGCGGCGGCGAGTCCTGCGGGGCCCGCACCGACCACCATGACGTCGCAGGCTTCGTTCTCGGGCGAGGGGGCGGGCAGACCGATGAGCCGGGCGAGTTCGGCGTTGCTCGGATTGCGCAGGAGCCGCTCACCCTGCCAGAGGACCACCGGGGTCTCCTCGGGACGGATGGCGAACCGGCGCAGCAGCGCCTCGGCCTCCTTGTCCCTCTCCAGATCCACCCAGCGGTGGGGCAGCCGGTTGCGGGCGGCGAACTCGCGCAGCCGCAGCGTGTCCCGCGAGTAGCACGACCCCAGGATCCGGAAGCCGGCGCCGAGGCCGATGAGCAGGTACCTGCGGCCCAGGTAGGCGCGGAGGATCAGGTCGCCGAGGACGGGGTCGCTGCCGACCAGGGCGCGTTGCCGCTCCACCGGTACGGCCAGGATCTCGCCGGCCTCGCGCACCACGGCGGTGTTGAACGCTGCCTGGCCTTCCAGCAGCCCGAGTTCGCCCAGGAACCTGCCGGGGCCGTGGACCGCCACCGTCCGCTCGTCGGGGCCGCCCTGGTCGTGGAGGATTTCGACGGTCCCGCTGAGGATGACGAGGAACTCCCGGAACGGCTCGCCCTCGCGGTACAGCACCTCGCCCTCGGCGGTCCTACGGCGCTCACCGTGCGCGGTCAGGTCCTCCATCTGCTCCGGCGTGAGGCGGGGGAACGCACCGTACCGGTCAGGTGTCTCGCGGACCGCACCATTCTCGTGCTCGGCCGTGCTCATCAGACCAGGGCCTCGTGAACATAGCACCAGCGCCAGTCCTCTCCCGGCTCGAAGGACTGTACGACGGGGTGACCGACGCTCCCCGCGTGCCATCTGGCGTGCTTGAGGGGGGAGGAGTCGCAGCAGCCCACGTGCCCACAGGTGAGGCAGAGGCGCAGGTGCACCCACGGGGAATGCACCCTGAGGCACTCCTCGCAGCCCTCCGGGGTACGCGGCGTCACTGGGCGAACCATCGCCAGGTGCGGGTCGACAATCGTGGCCATGAGAGTTTCCCTTCCGCGTATGGGCCTGATCGGCCGCGGGCGACGGTCTTCCTCAGCACCGTCGTGTTCACCCTCCCGCAGTGGTCTGCCGGCCCGCCATCGCCTGCTCGACCCACGAGCGCAGGACGTGCGCGGGCGCCGCGCCGGCCTGCCGGGCGAGCGTCTCGCCCTGGTCCAGGACGAGCAGGGTCGGCACCGCCTGCACCTCGAACCGTCGACTGAGCCGTGGGTTCTGGTCGATGTCGACCTTGACGAGCTTGATCTGTCCGGCGAGGTCCCGGGCGACCTGTTGGAGGGCTGGGCTGACCATGCGGCAGGGGCCGCACCAGGTGGCCCAGAGGTCGACGACGACGGGCACCGTGGCGTTGTCGGCGACCTCGGCGAAGTCGTCGTCGCCCGCGTCGACGACCCAGGGCAGGGGCTGCTTGCAGTGGCCGCATCGGGGCCGTCCCTCGGCGGCCACGGGAATCCGGTTGCCGCGCCCGCAGTTCGGGCAGGTCACCGTCGTCGTCCGGGTGGTGTTCACGCCGCCCTCGCTTCCCGGTCGTCCTCCTGCTGGTCGTAGGTGACCACCAGCTCTCCGTGCTCCGCGTCGACGCGCACCGTAGCTCCGTCCTGGACGTCGCCGCGCAGCAGGGCGCGCCCGACCAGCGTCTCGACCTCGTGGGAGATGTATCGCCGCAGCGGCCGGGCCCCGTACACCGGGTCGTAGCCCTGGTGGGCGATCACCTCCCGTGCGGCGTCGGACAGTTCGACGGTGATGCGGCGCTCGGCGAGCCTCCGCCTCAGCTCGTCGAACTGCAGCTCCACGATCCGCTCGATCTGCCGCTCACCGAGCGGCTTGAACAGCACGATGTCGTCGACGCGGTTGAGGAACTCCGGGCGGAAGTGCCCGCGCAGCTCGCCCATCACCAGGGCGCGGGCGTCGGGCTTGATCTCGCCCTCGGCGGTGGAGCCGTCGAGGAGGTGCTCGGAGCCGATGTTGGACGTCATGATGATCACGGTGTTGCGGAAGTCGACGGTGCGGCCCTGGGAGTCGGTGATACGACCGTCATCGAGCATCTGCAGCAGCGTGTTGAACACATCGGTGTGCGCCTTCTCGATCTCGTCGAACAGGACGACCGAGTACGGCTTGCGGCGCACGGCCTCGGTGAGCTGGCCGCCCTCCTCGTAGCCGACGTATCCAGGCGGTGCGCCCATCAGCCGGCTGACGGTGTGCCGCTCCTGGTACTCGCTCATGTCGAGGCGGACCATGTTGTCCTCGGAGTCGAACAGGGTCCGGGCGAGGGTCTTGGCCAGCTCGGTCTTCCCGACGCCGGTGGGGCCGAGGAAGATGAACGAGCCGATGGGGCGGCGAGGGTCGCGGATGCCGGAGCGGGCGCGGATGATGGCGTCGGTGACGAGCTTGACGGCCTCGTCCTGGCCGATGACGCGCTCGCGCAGGATCTCGTCGAGGCGCAGCAGTTTCTCGCGTTCGCCCTCCTGGAGGCGGGCGACGGGGACGCCGGTCCAGGCGGCGACGATCTCGGCGATCTCCTCCTCGGTGACGACCTCGCGCAGCAGCCGGTTCTGCCCTTGTTTGGCGGCCAGTTGCTCCTCCTCCGCGGCGAGTCGGCGCTCCAGGTCCTGGACGCGGCCGTAGCGCAGTTCGGCGGCGCGGTTGAGGTCGTAGGCGCGTTCGGCCTCCTCTGCCTCGTGGCGGACCTGTTCCAGTTCCTGACGCAGTTCCTGCACGCGGCGGATCGCCTGCCGTTCGGCCTCCCACTGGGCGTGTTTGGCGTCGGCCTCCCCACGCAGGTCGCCCAGTTCCCTGCGCAGCTCTTCCAGGCGCGTTTTGCTGGCGGGGTCGGTCTCCTTGGACAGGGCCGCGTCCTCGATCTCCAGCCGGGTGACGCGGCGGGTGATCTCGTCGAGTTCGGCGGGCATGGAGTCGATCTCGGTACGCAGCCTGGCGCACGCCTCGTCGACGAGGTCGATGGCCTTGTCGGGCAGGAACCTGTCGGTGATGTATCTGTGGCTGAGGGTGGCCGCGGAGACCAGCGCGGTGTCCTGGATCTTGACGCCGTGGAAGACCTCCAGGCGTTCGCGCAGTCCACGCAGGATGGAGATGGTGTCCTCCACGCTGGGCTCCTCGACCAGGACCTGCTGGAAGCGGCGTTCGAGGGCGGCGTCCTTCTCGATGTGCTTGCGGTACTCGTCGAGGGTGGTGGCGCCGATCATGTGGAGTTCGCCGCGGGCCAGCATCGGCTTGAGCATGTTGCCGGCGTCCATGGCTCCTTCGGCGGCTCCCGCGCCGACGACGGTGTGGAGTTCGTCGACGAAGAGCAGGATGCGCCCTTCGGCGGCCTTCACCTCGGACAGTACGGCCTTCAGGCGTTCCTCGAACTCGCCGCGGTACTTGGCACCGGCGACCAGGGAACCCATGTCCAGGGCGAACACCGTCCGGTCGCGCAGGCCCTCGGGGACATCGCCGCGGACGATGCGCTGGGCCAGGCCCTCGATGATCGCGGTCTTGCCCACGCCGGGATCGCCGATGAGGACGGGGTTGTTCTTGGTCTTGCGGCTGAGGATCTGGGTGACGCGGCGGATCTCCGCGTCACGGCCGATGACCGGGTCCAGCCGCCCGGACCGGGCCTCGAGGACCAGGTCGCGGCCGTACTTCTCCAGAGCCTCGTAGGCCACTTCGGGGTTTGCGGAGGTGACGCGCTGGTTGCCGCGGACCTGGGTGAGCGCGCTCAGGAACGAGTCCCGGGTGATGCCGGCCTGTTTGAGCAGTCGCCCGGCGGCGGTCGAAGAGCTCTCCTCGGCGAGGGCGAGCAGGAGGTGTTCCACGGACACGTACTCGTCCTTGAGGCGTTTGGCCTCCCGCTCGGCGGCGTCGAGCAGGTGGGCGAGGCGCTGGGTGACGAAGACCTGGCCGGGTGCCGCGCCGGGGCCGGTGACCTTCGGGCGACGGGAGAGTTCCTCGCGCACGGCCTCGCGCAGTCCCTTCGGCTCCTTGCCCGCCTGCTCCAGCAACCGCGGGATCAGACCGTCCTCCTGATCGAGAAGTGCGAGCAGCAGGTGTTCCCCGTCGACCTCGGTGTGCCCCATGCGGCCGGCCGCGGTCTGGGCCTCCTGAAGGGCGTCCTGGGACTTCTGGGTGAGACGGTTCATGTCCATGGGGGTGTTTCACTCCTCGTGCCGCGGCCGCGCAGGGCGGCTTCGAGCAGGCTGATGCGGTCGAGCAGGTCGAGCACCAGGCCGATGGATGCGTAGTTGAGGCAGAGTCCGGTGCGCAGCCGCTGGATGCGGGCGAGGACCGCCGGTGCCGTGGGGTCGAACACCAGGTGTCCCGCGGCGTCGTGTTCGGCGTCGATCAGGCCGAGGGCGACGAACCGGCGGATCAGGTCGGGGTGGAGGCCCGAGCGACGGGCCACGGCGTCGAGGGAGAGCCTGGGGGCGGGCACGAGCGCGTACCGGACGGCCGTCGAGGCGGTGGGACCGGCTCCCGTTCGTAGCGGACGGTTGCCCACGCCGGCCCGGCCGGGGCCTGCCGCTCCCGCGGGTGGTTCGTTCATCACGTCCTCCTGGGGTCGTACGAGGAGGCGGCGGCGAGCTCCTCGAACAGTTCGCGCTCCCGGTCGCCGAGGGTGGGTGGCACCACGATGCGGAGTTCGGCGTACAGGTCGCCGTTCGCGCCGCGCGGGTTCGGCATGCCCTCGCCGCGCAGCCTCAGCCGCCGGCCGCTGGACGAGCCCGCGGGCACCGTGACCTTGGCCGTGCCGCCGCCGGGGGTGGGCACCGGCACGGTCGCACCCAGGGCCGCCTCCCAGGGGGCCACAGGGACCTGGACGTGCACGTCGCGGCCGTCCAGCCGGAACCTGGGATGGGGCTGGATCCGCACGCGCAGGTACAGGTCGCCCGCGGCGGCGTCACCACTGCCCCGGCCGCCCTCGCCCGCCAGCCGGATGCGCTGCCCGTCGGTGACGCCCGGCGGCACGTCGACCTCGTACCGCCGCGGCTGCCCGGTGGGACCGGCGAGCGTGACGGTGCGGCGGCCGCCTCGGTACGCCTCCTCGACGGTGAGCGGCAGTTCGGCCTCCTGGTCCGCTCCGGGGACGCTCCCCCGGGCGGCGCCGGCTCCGAACATGGAGCCGAACAGGTCCTCGATGTCGATGCCCTCCGCTGCGAAGTCGTCGCCGAAGCCGGCGTACCGGACCCGAGGACCGCCGCCGCCTGCGGTCGTGCGACCGCGGAAGCCGCCGCCCGCTCCGGCCGCGACCCGTTCGTCATAGTCCTCCGGGATCTTGCGGAAATCCTCGCCGAAGCGGTCGTAGCGGGCCCGGGTCTTGGGATCGGACAGGACGCTGTATGCCTCGTTGAGGTCCTTGAAACGCTCTTCCGCCCCGGGGTCCTTGTTGACGTCGGGGTGGTGCCTGCGGGCGAGTTTGCGGTATGCCTGCTGGATCTCGTCCTGGCTCGCGGACCGCGACACGCCGAGCACCTCGTAGTAGTCCCGCGCCATGACCGGTCACTCCCGCTTCGCGACGGTCACGGCGGCGGGCCTGAGCTGCCGCTCGCCGTCCCCGTAGCCGGGGCGCAGTACCTCGATGACCGTGCCCGGTGGGGCGTCGGGGTCCTGGACGACGCCGACCACCTCGTGCCGGGCCGGGTCGAAGGGGACCCCGGTCTCCGCGTGCCGCGGGTAGCCGAGCAGTTCGAGAACGTTCACCGCCTGGTCGCGTACGGCTCGGACGCCCTCCACGATCGCGCCCGGATCGGCGCCAGCGTGGGACAGGGCGAGTTCCAGGTTGTCGAGGACGGGCAGGAAGGCGGCCGCCGTACGGGACCGCTCCACCGCCCGTTCGCGCTCCAGTTCCCTGGCGTGGCGCTTGCGAAGGTTGTCGAGATCGGCAAGTGCGCGCCGCCAACGGTCCTCCAGCTCCTGGATCGCGGTCGTGTACTCGTCCTCGGCGGGCGCGGGGCCGGCGGCATCGGATCCCGGATCGCCGTACGCCGCTCCGGGCCGGGGCGGACCCGGCTCGGGCAGATCCCCGCGCGGGGCGCGTCCGGCACCGTCCGGGACCGGTTCGACCGGATCCGGCGCGGCCCGGTCGGGTTCCTGGGGGTAGATGGGCATGACGCGCCTCAGCCCTTGTCGAACTCGGCGTCGATGACATCATCGTCACCGCCACCGCCACTCGTGGAACCGCCGGTGGCGGCATCCTGGCCGGGACCTCCGCCCGTGGCGGCGGCGCCCTGATGGGCCGCCAGCCCGGCGAGCACCTGCTGGAGTTCGGAGGCCAGGGGCCGCACGCGCTCCACGCCCGCCTCTTCCTTGACCGCCGCCCGGGCGTCGGACACGAGCATCTCGCCGCGTGCCTTCTCGTGCGCCGGGGCTGCGTCGCCCAGTTCGGCGAGACGCTTCTCGACCTGGTACGCGATGGCGTCGAGTTCGTTGCGGGCGTCGACGGCCTCGCGGAGTGCCTTGTCCTGGCCCTGGTTGGATTCGGCCTCCTGGACCATGCGTTCGACCTCACCGCGGTCCAGGTTGGAACTCTCGCTGATGGTGATGCCCTGTTCCTTGCCGGTGTCCCGGTCACGGGCCTTGACCTCGAGGATGCCGTTGGCGTCGATGTCGAAGGTGACCTCGATCTGTGCTTCGCCCCGCGGCGCCGGCCGGATGTCGGTGAGCTGGAACCGGCCCAGCACCCGGTTGTCGGCGGCCAGCTCGCGCTCGCCCTGGAGGACCACCACGTCGACGGCCGGCTGGTTGTCCTCGGCGGTGGAGAAGGTCTCGCTGCGGCGCACCGGGATGGTGGTGTTCCGCTCGATGATCTTCGTCATCACTCCGCCGCGTGTCTCCACACCCAGCGACAGGGGGGTCACGTCGAGCAGCAGGACGTCCTTGACCTCTCCCTTGAGCACCCCTGCCTGGATCGCGGCCCCCAGGGCCACGACCTCATCGGGGTTGACGCTCATGTTGGGTTCCTTGCCGCCGGTCAGCCGGCGGACCAGGGTCTGGACAGCGGGGATGCGGGTGGATCCGCCGACGAGGATGACCTCGTCGATGTCGCTCTCGCCGACCTTGGCGTCGGCGATGGCCTGCTGGACCGGGCCGAGGCAGCGCTCCACCAGGTCGCCGGTGATCTGCTCGAACGTGGACCGCATGATCGTGTCGGTGAGGTGCTTGGGCCCGGCGGCGTCGGCGGTGATGAACGGCAGGCTGACCTGCGTCTGCGTCACCGAACTCAGCTCGGTCTTGGCCTTCTCCGCCGCCTCGAACAAGCGTTGCAGCGCCTGTGCGTCCTGGCGCAGGTCGATGCCGTTCTCCTTCTGGAAGTCGTCCGCGAGGTGATCCACCAGACGCCGGTCGAAGTCGTCGCCGCCCAGGTGGCTGTCGCCCGCGGTGGAGCGCACCTCCACCACGCCGTCGCCGACGTCGAGGATGCTCACGTCGAAGGTGCCGCCGCCCAGGTCAAAGACGAGGACGGTCTCGTGCTCCTTCTTGTCCACGCCGTACGCGAGGGCGGCCGCCGTCGGCTCGTTGATGATCCGCAGCACTTCCAGTCCCGCGATCCGTCCGGCGTCCTTGGTGGCGGTGCGCTGCGCGTCGTTGAAGTAGGCGGGCACCGTGATGACCGCCTCCGTAACCCGCTCCCCCAGCTGCTTGGAGGCGTCGTCCGTGAGTTTGCGCAGCACCTGTGCGCTGATCTCCTCGGGCGCGTACAGCTTGTCGCGCACCTTGAAGCGAGCCGCCCCGCCGTCGCCCTCGACGACGTCGTACGCCACCGCCCTGGCCTCGTCGGAGATCTCGTCGAAGTGCCGGCCGATGAACCGCTTGGCCGAGTAGATGGTGCCCTTGGGGTTGAGGATCGCCTGGCGCCGGGCCAGCTGGCCCACCAGGCGTTCCCCGGTGTCGGTGAAGCCCACCACGGACGGTGTCGTGCGGTTGCCCTCGCTGTTGGGCACGACGGACGGCTCTCCGCCCTCCCACACGGCAATCACCGAGTTGGTGGTGCCCAGGTCGATGCCCACTGCCTTGGCCATGAGGAACTCCTCCCGGTACGGCGCCTGCGCCGACTGTCCGGATCACGTTCGTTCAGGTACGGGCGCAGGTACGGGCGGGACCTCTGCCAGTGCTCTGCAGCCCGCCGATCAGCCCTGCGGCCTCGTCGGAGACTCCTCGTCCACGACGCCCTCAGGGTGGCGGGCCCAGCGGCTCCACGCCTGCGCCTGGCGGGTCGGAAAGGCACGGGGCCGGTCACCCCACGAGTACGAGAGGAGGAATCCGAACTTCTCGCACGAGCAGCCCGACCACGCACCACCGCTCGGCTGTAGGCTCGAAGAGGACGGAGTGATCCCATGGCCAGCAGCCGGGCGCCTAACCTGTACCGCCGCCGCTGCGACCGGGAGAGCAGCCTTCCGCGGCACAGCGGCGGGCGGCTCCCCATGGCCGCGCGTAGAGGGTCTCTCCCGGCCGACCGCGTCCCCCACGAGCTGATGGTGTTCTCCAGCGCCCTGCTCGACACTGTGGACACCCTGGACGAAGGCGAGATCCTGAGCCTGGCCATGGACCACGTAGCCGCCGCAGGGCCGTACGGCGCCGAGGCCGGATACCTCGAGGTGGACGGCGCCCTGGTCCCCAGCCCGAAGAACGGGCAGGTCCATGCCGTGGCCGTGGACCGGAGGGTACGGGAGCTGACCGGGGAGGACGGCCCGGTGAGCGTGCCCGGCCGACCCTGGGGCCGGGCCCTGGGGCTGCGCGGGTTCGGGAGGCTCCACGGCTACCTCGTGGTGACGTCCCGCTCCCGGCCCACCGACGCCGAGCGCTCCCTGCTCGCCACGCTCGTCCGGCACACTGCCGCTGCACTGTCCGTCGCCTTCGCACACCGCCTCCGACGCGAGGATGCGCTGGAGCTGCACCGGCTGAGGGAAGAGCGGACAGCCCTCCAGGGGCAGCTGATCTCCGTCGTGGCCGAGATGGGGTACCAGCGGTCCGTTCACGCGCTCATGGCCGACGTCGCCGCCTCGGGCGGCGGCGAGGAAGCCATCACCCGCGTACTGCACGGGCTCACGGGACTCCCCGCGCTGGTCGAGGACCGCTTCGGTCGGCTGAGGTCCTGGACCGGTCCTGATCGGCCCGACCCCTATCCCGAACCGGACCCCGTGCGCCAGGACGAAATGCTGCACGCCGTTGGCCGTCAGGCCGGGCCGGTGCGGGTGAAGGACCGGCTGGTCACCCTGGTCCGCCCGCATGGCGAGATCCTGGGCGTGCTGGCCCTGGTCGACGTCCGGGGCAAGGCCGACGAGCACACCCTGCGTGCGCTGGAGGACGGCGCCGCGTCGCTCGCCCCGGAGCTGGCGCACCTGCGCAATCTGGCCGAATTGGAGTCGAGGCTGCACCGCGAGGTGGCCGACGACCTCCTGGCAGGGACGGACGAGGCGAGCGCCTACGCCCGGTCCGAGGCCGTCGGACACGACCTGCACCGCCGCCACTACGTCGTCGTGGTGCAGTGGTCGAACCGGACCGCGGACGGTCCCTTCGAGCAGACCGTGAGCCGGGCGGCCTCTGCCGTGGGCATGCACTCGCTGCTCACCCGGCGGGCCGACCACGTGGTCCTGATCGCCGACGACAGGCCGCACGCCCGCGCACTGTACGAGGCGCTCGCCCGGGAGACCGGGACACGGTCCGGGACCATCGGCGTGAGCTCCCTGTGCGACTCCCCGGATGACATCCCCCACCGCTACGAGGAGGCGCAGCGCGCCCTGGAAGTAGGCCGCCACTCCCGCGAGCACTACGGCACGACATTCTTCGACGAGCTGGGCCTCTACCGCATTCTGGGACCCGGCAACGATTACCGTGAACTGGAGACGTTCGTCCACGAGTGGCTCGGGCAGCTGATCGACTACGACTCCCGGCACCACACGGCCTTGGTGGAGACGCTGTCCCAGTACTTCGACTGCGGCGGCAACTACGACGAGACCGCCGAATCCCTCGCGATCCACCGCAGCACGCTGCGCTATCGGCTCCAGCGCATCCGCAACATCAGCGGCAACGACCTCGCGAACGTCGAAAGCCGGCTCAACCTCCAGGTGGCGACCCGGGTGTGGAAGATCGTGCTGGGCGAACAAGCAGGACGACGTCGTTGAACGCGATACAGCATGAGTCCGATCCGGCCCCGAACCCGGCTGACCGGTGCGCAGCCCCTCGCGCCGTCGTCAGGAGCGCGCGAGTCGGGCCGCGAGGTAGGGCGCGGTGGCGCTGCGGCGGGCTCTCGCCACCTTGGCCGGTGGGCCCGCCGCGACCACCCGTCCGCCCGCGTCGCCGCCGCCCGGCCCGAGGTCGATGACCCAGTCGGCGGTGGCGATCGTGTCCAGGTCGTGCTCGACGAGGACGACCGTGTTGCCGGCGTCGACGAGCCGGTGCAGCTGTCGCAGCAGCAGCGCGATGTCCGAGGGGTGGAGCCCCGCCGTCGGTTCGTCGAGCAGGTAGAGCGCGTGGCCGCGGCGGGCTCGCTGCAGTTCGGTGGCCAGTTTGATGCGTTGCGCCTCACCGCCACTGAGCTCCGTCGCGGGCTGCCCCAGCCGCAGGTACCCCAGTCCCACCTCGCGCAACGTCTCCAGACTGCGGGCGGCGGCCGGGACGGCGGACAGGAATGCGGCCGCGGCGTCGACGGACAGGCCCAGCACTTCCGCGATGTTCTTGCCTCGGTAGGTGACGTCCAGGGTTTCGGCGTTGTACCGGGCGCCGTGGCAGGTCGGGCACGGTGCGTAGGTGCCGGGCAGGAAGAGCAGTTCCACCGCGACGAATCCTTCGCCCTGGCAGGTCTCGCACCGGCCTTCGGGCACGTTGAAGGAGAACCGCCCGGCCGAGTAGCCGCGCGCCCTGGCCTCGTCCGTCGACGCGTACAGCTTGCGCACCGCGTCGAACATGCCCGTGTACGTGGCCAGGTTGGAACGGGGAGTCCGGCCGATGGGCCGTTGGTCGACCCGGACCAGCCGGTCGAACGACTCGACCCCCGACGCGTCCTGGACGTCGACCACCAGCTGCGCCTCATCAGGCTCCTCGGGTACGAGTCCGAGGTGGCCGCGGACGACCTCGGCGAGCACCTGCGTCACCAGTGTCGACTTTCCGGAACCGGACACGCCCGTCACCGCCGTCAGCACGCAGAGCGGTAGGTCGACGGACACGTCGTGCAGGTTGTGGCGGGAGACGCCGCTCAGGTGCAGCCAGCCCTGCGGTGTGCGCGGGCGGTGATCGAGCGGTTCGGCGCGCCCGAACAGGTACTGGCTCGTGGCCGACTCCGCGACCCGCTCCAGACCTGCGACGGGGCCGCTGTACAGCACGCGCCCGCCGCCCTCGCCCGCGCCGGGGCCGATGTCGACCACCCAGTCCGCGCGCCGTACGACGTCCATGTCGTGCTCCACGACGAACAGCGAGTTCCCCGCTGCCTTGAGACGCTCCAGCACGTCCAGCAGCGGTTCCGCGTCAGCGGGGTGCAGGCCCGCGGAGGGTTCGTCGA
This sequence comes from Streptomyces sp. NPDC044704, assembly GCF_056433525.1. Lineage (NCBI taxonomy): Bacteria > Bacillati > Actinomycetota > Actinomycetes > Kitasatosporales > Streptomycetaceae > Streptomyces > Streptomyces sp. NPDC044704. The sequence goes on along the minus strand of NZ_JBWKGY010000031.1, from coordinate 51,249 downwards.
GGACGTAGACGACGCCGAACAGCCCCGAGCGCAGCTGGGTGGCGATCCGCAGGCGCTGCGCCTCGCCGGGCGACAGGGTCGTCGAGCGGCGCCCGAGGCTGAGATATCCGAGGCCCAGGTCGAGCAGTACGTCGACCCGCGCGAGAAGATCGCCGCAGATCCGGACCGCGACCTCGGTCGTCTCCCCGGATCGGGCGGTCGAGGTGGTGGCGTCGGGCTCGGACCGCCCCGCGACGGGCCGCAGCAGCCTCACGACCTCGGTGAGCGGCATCGCGTTGATCTCGGCGATGGAACGTCCGGCGAAGGTCACGGCGAGCGCCTCGGGCCGCAGTCCGCTGCCGTGGCACTCGGGGCAGGGCACGCTCCTGACGAACCGGAGCGCCCGTTCGCGCATCTTCTCGCTCTTGGAGTCGGCGAGGACGTGCATGACGTGCTTGCGGGCGCTCCAGAACTTGCCCTGGTAGCCGTAGTCGACGCGGTCCTCCTCCGGCTCGATGTACACGGAGGGCTGCTCGTCGGTGTACAGCAGCCAGTCCCGGTCCTTCTTCCTGAGCCTGCGCCACGGCCGGTCGATGTCGATCCCCAGGCCGTTCACGACACTGCGCAGGTTGGCTCCCTGCCAGGCGCCCGGCCAGGCGGCGATCGCCCCCTCGCGGATGCTCAGCGAGGGGTCCGGGACGAGCAGGTCCTCGGCGACGTCGTGCACGACGCCCAGTCCGTGGCATTCGGGGCAGGCACCGGCCGTGGTGTTGGGCGAGAACGACTCGGCTTCCAGCCGTGCCGCCCCGCGGGGATAGGTGCCGGCGCGGGAGTACAGCATGCGCAGCAGATTCGACAGCGTGGTGAGGGTGCCGACCGTCGAGCGCGAGCCGGGCGACCCGCGTCGCTGCTGCAGGGCCACGGCCGGTGGCAGTCCTGTGATCTCCCGCACGTGAGGTGCGCCGACCTGCTGCAACAGCCTTCGGGCGTACGGGGCCACGGACTCGAAATAGCGCCGCTGGGCCTCCGCGTAGAGCGTCCCGAACGCGAGCGAGGACTTGCCCGAACCGGAGACGCCGGTGAAGGCGACCATCGCGTCCCGCGGAACGTCGACGTCGATGTTCCGCAGGTTGTTCTCACTGGCGCCCCGGACATGCACGAAGGGATCGGTCGCGTCCTTGCTCACCCTTCCTGACTACCTGATCCCGCCGGGAACCGCGCGACAGGCGCCGTCCCCGGGCCTCGCTCACACGAGCGTCCGGACCGTTGATTCGATTGGACCCAGCAGCCGCAGTGCACGCGCCTGCCCTCGCGGGCCATGACACTCGTCGGCACGGGCTGGGTGATCATTACCGCACGGTACGTTCGCCAGACCCCGAGGCGGCCCGGCTCTTGGTCGACCCCGCGGCCTACACGCTGGACCATTCACCCGACCCCGCCTCTCGTACGAACCTTCCGCGACTGGTGGCTGCGCAGCAGCCAGGGAACGCACGCGCCTGGCGCGACACGGCCGGCGCCCACTGGCGCGCGTACCTCAACGGGCACGGCCAGGGCGGCAGCACTCGATAGACACCGACAGCGGCATGAATGTCGGAGCGGCCTACCTGAGTGACCGGTCGAACGCCGCAGGCAGCCCTTCATCCAGGCCATGCGACGAAACCTCAGACGACTACGCTCCGTACAACCCGTCGCACCGCGTCCGAGAACCCCACCCACGACTCCTTCACGGCCCCCGGAATCGATGAAGCGAGCTGACGAACTGTCATCAAAGTCAGCGTTGGGTCAGCATGGGTCCGGGCAGAGCTGACCCCAGCTGGAGCCTCCCGTCGCCCGCCCCGCGGGAACGATCTCCGCACGGGAAGCGGCCTCTCCTCGGCTGATGTCGACTGATCGACCTACTGCAGAAAAGCGCAGCTCAGCGCGCCCGTCCGCGTGCTTTCAGGGGAACCGCCGGGAGCTGCGGAGCGGGGATCGGGGGGCCGTCGTAGCCCTTCACTTCGCCGTAGCGGGTGCCTTCCATCCAGTCCTTGCAGGCTTGTACGAACTCCTCGATGCTCCGGCCGATCCAGTTCCAGAACCACTTTCACCCGTCACCGACAGAGGGGAAGCTGCAGCCTCGGGCACGGTGATCGGTCGCTTGTGCGTGTTCGGACCACGAGCGGAGCCGCCGCTGCCAGGAACGCGCCCTCTTGCGGGTCCTGGTGGGAAGGCAGGGCTGACGCCCGCCGGCCGCGCGAAGGGATTTCGCAGGAATGCCGCACCCAGGTTCGCCCGGGCACGGCATTCGCCGACGCGATGCCTGGGCGTCAGGGGCGCTGGGAGCTCTTCGCGAGTTCCTTCTTGGCCGGGCTGGGGTGGTTCAGCCGTGGCGATGCGCCACCCTTGACGAACGGTCCGCCGGCCACCGGCTGGATGGTGACCAGTTGCCATCTCCTCGGGGCGGTCGCGGTGCCGCAGTCGAGGGTCGTGCCGTTGGAGGAGCACTGAAGCTCGTACACGTCACCGGTCGTGGTCAGTACCTTGAAGTTCGTCACCTGACCGAGCGACGAGATGGTGGCGTCACAGACGGTGGCGGGGGCGGGGTAGCCGGGGTTCTGCGTGGGGGTGGTGAGATCCTCGCGCTTGTAGTTTCCCGTCTGAGGGTCGTCCCGGTGCCCCCCGTACGTGACACCGTTGATCAGGAAGACGCTGAATTCCTCGGTGCTGTTGGAGAGGATGGAGTCGATCGAGTTTCCGCAGCCGCTGGCCCCTGCCGGTCCGGGAGGACCCGCCGGTCCAGGAGGCCCTGCCGGTCCGGGAGGACCTGCCGGACCCGTGGCCCCCTTGCACTTGTCCCGGTCGTGACGGTCACCCCCGCCCCTTGCGTCAGGCCCGTCCTCGTCCTCCTCTTCGTCGTATCCGTAGTCGTAGTCGTAGTCGTCCTCCTCCCGCCCGTCGTGGCACTTGTCGTCACCCGATGGGCTGGTCGGCGCTGCTGCTCCGGCCGCCTGAGGCGGTTCGGGGGCCGCCTGCGCAGGGCCGGCGAAGCCGAGAACTACCGCGGCCAGCGACGCCACCACACTCCCCACGATCCGGCCGCCCTGACAGGTCAGCGGACCGAGACGTGCGACCGGCCTTCTCTCAGAACTCATGCGCTTTACTCCTCGTGGAACCGAACGGAGTGATCTTGAGGAGCTTGTGCGCCTCAGTCGGCATGGTTTTATCCGCAGGCGGAACGTGTGACCCTGCCACGCGGACCGATCAACATATTGGCCCACGTATTTGATCCAACTGAGTGGACCAGCCCGACAACCGGTCCTCCCCCTCGACATCGAGGGCCGGAGTGAAGAAGGGGTCATCCAACCGGAACGTCCTCGTACCACCACCGGAGCGCGCCACCAGGAGTTATGCCGTCGGATCCGGGCGGGCACCTCGATTTCGTGGTGGGCCAGGAGCCACGCCAGTACAGCGGCGCGGCCGAACTCCGGATGCACGTCCGTACCGGCGACCGGGTCGGGGAAGCCGCCGGGGCGACGGCGCCACCGCACCACCGGCGCGGGATACCCGGGCCTCACCAGTACGTCGAAGTCGGTCCTGCGGGCGCCGAGGCGGACCGCGGCCTGGTCGGGACCGAGGGGGAGGTGCCGGTCCAGGAGAGCCGGCAGGTCCCCCGCGGGGACGGGCGATGGAGCCGCGACTGCATGCTCCAGCTCAATGGACCGCGTGCGCGAGGCGTGGGCGCCGGCCGGGGCCCGGTGTGCGGGAGCCCCTCCGCCGGGCTCCGCCGGTCTCGCCCATGTCGGAGGCCGCCGGCATCTGGGCCCGTGCTGCCGGGTGCAGGTCCAGGATGAACCTGCGGGCGGCCTCGGTCCCGCTCGCTCCGATGCCCGAATCGGCCGCCAGGGGCTGTCGGCGATGTACTCCACCGCAATCTCATCCCGGTCAGCGGCCCAGCACCTCGGCGTCTGGCCGTGCCTTCCACACCAGGATCGCGCCCTGCAAAAAACGTCGGCTGACTCACCTACCGCCAGGCACGGTGCGTTGCTGGAGGTGCAGCCAGGCCGTCAGTGCTGCCTGGAGCTCGGCTGCTTCGCTGGGGTTGAGGGTCTGGCTGGTCGTGCTGGTGTGCAGGCGTACTCCCGTGGCCGTGACCGTCCAGGCTGGACCGCGTCGCGGCGCGGAGGTCAGGGCTCCGCCCTCGGCCAGGGTGCGCAGCGCCTCCCGTATGCGCGCGGGTACACGGCCGGTGCCGGACGGGAAGGGGGTACGGAGCCGGGCAGTCAGGCCGATCACCGTGTAGAAGGCGGTCAGGGCGTCCTCGAGCGAGCCGGGGCCGGCGGGTGCGGCGCCGGTGAAGTCGGTGATGAGTTCCGGGTGCGGGCGCGGGGCGTGCGGACCGAACGGCCTGTCGTGCAGGGGATACTCGTCGGTTTCCAGACGTACGCATGCGGGCGCGATCAGTTCGCGGGTGTAGCCGCGGGCGAGCAGGGCCGCGTAGACCCTGCGCAGCTCGGCCGCCTGGCGCGGTACCGGATGCGGGTCGGGGGTGACAGGCGGGTGGGGTTTCGCGGGCCGGGGCGCCATCCCGAGAAGGCCCGTGCTCTGGTGCAGCACGCCTGCCTGAGTGAGCACCAGCGTCGCCTGCCGCCCCTTCGTGTCCGAACCGAGCCGGAAACCGACCACCATCGTGCCCATCTCGCGCCGCCCTCCGCTGACCGCCGCATCCGTCTCACCACGCTAGCCAGACCGCACGCACTCCGGGACGGGATGGCGATGTTCCCCTGGGGCGGGAGCCGCACGTGCTAAGAACCCGCTCCGGCATCCGAGGCGCGCTCCCGGTGCGGCAAGGCCGGCTCCGGCCCTGGTCATACGCCGGGCCGGGCGACCGCGCCGGTATGCCGGTAAGCGTTGGCTGGCTGTTTCTGTTGCTGGACTGGCGGCGCCACAGGTGTACATGTACCGGTATGGCTCGTCAACGGATCTGGTGGCCCCCGAATGAATTCCGTGCCGCATGCTCTGGCTTTCACGGAGTTGGACACGGCTGCTGCGCCGAGCAGCAGAAGCGGCTGACCGAGCTCGGCGTACGGCCCACCCAGGCCCCGCCTCCGGCCCCGGCGGCCGATCGTACGGCGAAGGGGCCGAGCAAGGCGCACCAGGCATTCCAGCGGGGCCTGGCGGCCCTCACGCAATGGGTAGAGCGGGAGGGCGCGGACCGGCCGGTGCCGCACGACCACGGGGAAGAGGTCGCGGTCGAGGGCGAAACGGAGCCGGTGATCGTGATGCTGGGGGTGTGGGTCTCCGACACCAAGACCCGGCACGACAAGCTCACCACCGACCAGCTCGCAGCCCTCGCGCGGCCAGGGGTGGACTGGGCGTGACAGGTTGCCTGGCTCGTCCGGGTGCGGGTGGTTGCGGTACAGGCAGTGCCGCCGAGATTGATCATGGTCGGCTAGCACGCGGGACGCGGCTGCTGCTGGGTGGCCGGCACCCTCGCCAAAATTCTGCTACCCGGACGCGACCCCGGGGGCCTGGTCGGCACCACGGCGATCGGCGTCGCCGGAGCGTTCCTCGGCGGGTGGCCATCGGCCACCTTCCTCGCCAAGCCGGTGAAGAAGCACTTCTTCGACCTCACCACGTGGGGCGCGGCCATCGGCGGTCGCTGTCCCCTCCTGATCGGCTACCGCGTCCTCTTCGGCCAGTTGCGCGACTGACCCCCGCGTCCGCCGTGCCGCTGTGCGCAATGGCGCCCAGTCAGAATTGCCGCCTCCGTGACACCCAGGCACCCCCCCCTTGAGCCATACGCCCCTCGGGGGGGGCTCCGAGAGAGTGGCGGGAGTGGTTGAGACCCTCTTCAGCACGTTTGACGTGCGGCCCCTCCGCGGTACCGGCCCGGCGCCGGTAACGACTCGTACGTTGCGCATTTTTACAAACAGAATGGCGCTAACTATCTGGTCGCCACCGGGTGGACACTGCTGACTTCCGCCGCGTTGCGTTCGGCCCGCTCGACCCGGCCCTGCCGTCGCAGACTCGTCAGCGCCCGGATCGTCATACCAGCCCGCAGCGGCGCGAGCACCAGAGCGAGCGCCGCCGCAACGACGAGCAGCCACCCCGCATCCGGCACGAACAACAACGCCACCTTCAAGTTCCCGCCCATCTGCTGAGGGAGGACGAAACAGGTGGCCGCGGCAGTCAACATGCAGAGAGCCATCGCCGCGACACCGCCGATCACGACCCGCAAGGCGCCGCAACGCAGTTCGCGTCGGGGGTGTACGACACGGAATGCCGACCATCCGACAGCTGCGGCGAGCGCAGCCACAACCGTGCTGAGCACCACCAGGATCCACGTCAACCACGAGTCCTCATCGGCCGGCCGGGGCTCGGCACCGAGCAGGATGCGGGCGACCCCGAAAGCGGTGTTGTTGAGCAGGTTCTCCTTGGCGAGCCCGGCGGCGTTGTACTGCACGACGACCGCGAGGTTGTGCTCGGGCAACAGGACCACGATGCCGTGATAGCCGGGGGTCGCCCCCGAGTGCCAAACCATCCGTTCGTCCAGTCCGTCCATTTCGTCGTCGCGCCAGCCGAAGCCGTAGCGATGGCGGTCGTGGACGGAGACCGTACCCTCGTGCATCTGCCGGAAGCCGTCCCGGGACAGCACGCCCTTTCCACCGCCCGTCAGTTGAGCAGAGGCGAAGGCGCTCAGGTCCTTCAGACTGGCGCCCAAATAGCCGTACGGCACACCCGAGGTGTCGTACCCGAAGTCGAACCTCTTCGACTGACCGAAGAAGAACCGGTGCCCGGGGGCGAGCGCCGCCCGCTCGGCTTCCTCGCTGTTGGTGAGCGCACCGTCCATCCCCAGCGGCTTCAGCACGTTCTCCCTCAGCTGCTGATCGAACGGCTTCCCGGTGACCTCCTCCAACAGCGCCCCGAGCAACATGTAATTGGCGTTGCTGTACTCGTGCCGCTCGCCGGGCGCCGCGGACAGCGAAACGTCAGCCAGGTCCCGGGCTACGCGCTGGATGCCGCCCGGCTCGTTGTCGAAGCGGTCGGCGCGCGTGATGCCGTCCCGCTCGGACAGTCCGCTCGACTGGTTGAGCAACTGCCTTACGGTGACGGGCTTCTGTCCTTCACCCTTCGGATGGAACCAGGGTAGGTACCGCCGTACCGGCGCGTCCAATTCGACCTTGCCCGCCTCGACCTGTCGCATCACCGCGAGCGCGGTGACCGGCTTGGCCAGGGAGCCGACAAGGAAGGGCGTACGCGTGGTCACGGGATCACCCCGGCCGTCCTCCCCGTACGTCCCGCTGTGAATCAACTCGTGGCCGCGGACGACCGAGTACGCCACTCCGGGAACATCCGCGCGCTCCTTCTGCTCCCGCACGAACCGGTCCACCTTCGCGAACACCGCCCCCTCGGGTGCGGGCTCGGCAGCGGATGCGGTCGTGGGCACAAGCGACGCCAGGAACACCAGCCCCGCCACGCCGACCCCCCGCAGCAACCTCGAAGCACGCCCTCGACACCTCATGACCATCACCGCATCCCTTGCGATCCCCCCACCCCCCGGACATGGAAAGGCGGCCCTGATCACCGATTACCGTATGGCTGTACGGTTATTTTTGCAATACAGCGGTACGGTTACGTCATGCCTCGCGTAGCCGATCACGAAGAACGCCGTCAGCAGGTCGCCGCCGCCGCGGGCCGGCTCATCGCCACCAAGGGCCTGAACGCGGTGACGGTCGGCAAGACGGCCGCCGAAGCCGGTATCTCGGTCGGCCTTGTGCAGCACTACTTCCGCACTAAGGACGAGATGCTGCTCTTCACCTACCGGCACATCCTGGAGACCGTCGAACACCGCCTCGCGGAACTCGTCGTCCGCGCCGAGAAGGCCGGCACCCGCATCGAGCACATCCTGCTCGACGGTCTCGCCGAGACCATGCCGCTCGACGAACGGCGCCGCCAGGAGTGTCGTGTCGCCCTCGCCTTCACGGGCCGCGCGATCGACGACCCGCACCTCGGCGAGGTCAAGGCGGCCGCACTGCGCCGCCTGCGCTCACTCATCGCGACCGCCGTCACCAACGCCAAGGAGTGCGGAGAGGTCCCGCACGCCACGGACGCCTCTACCACCGCCGCCCGTATCGCCGCCTACGCCGACGGCCTGACCATCCACCTGTGCGCCGACGCCGACGGGCTGAACCCCGACGGCGCGCTCACCGCGCTCGGCGAGTTCCTCGCGGAAGTGTTCACCGGTGAGTGCCGACTACGGGGAATGGCGCCAGGAGTGCGCCCCGTCTGACCATCGGGGCCTGCGGACTCAACGCCGCGTTCACCGCCCGGGTGCCGCTTCGACGGGCGAAGGTCCACGGCACCCACGGCGAGGCCATCGGCCTCCGGGCGATCCGCGACCACGTCGTCGCTAAGCACCGCAACGGCCCGACCGCCACGATCACGACCGCGTTCCGGGGCCACTACCCGCGCTTCGTCGACATGCCCAGCACCTGAGGCGGACCATGCAGGGTCTCGGAGTTCGCTGCACAGTCTCACGCTCCGCTTCATATCGGCTGCTGCACTTATGAAGCGATCGTGAGACGAGCAGGTCGGAACGTTCGTTCGTTCGGGCTGCTCGGCTCCCGACTGAAGGCTGGTCGCGAGGCCACGAGATGATCGATTCATGACTGAGATAGTTCTGATGTCCGATCCGAAGGTCGCAGCCATGCCTGTCCACGAGTGCGGTGAACGGCTCGTGGACGTGCGGCGAGAACGCTTCTTGCTGGTCGACGAGCGGAAGTGGCAAGACTCCGCCGGCGCCTTCGCCCACCTGCGGGAAGGAGTGCTCGACCGGCTCCTCAAAGCACAGTCGCAGCTGCCTCAAGGAATGCGGCTGCTGTTCGTCGAGGGATACCGCCCTCCCTCCCTTCAACGTCGCTACTTCGACGAATACGCAGCCCAACTGCGCGCGGAGCACCCGGAATGGACTCCTGAACAAGTCCGCTCGGCAGCCAGCCGCTACGTGTCTCCGCCCGAGATCGCGCCGCACAGCGCCGGGGCGGCTGTCGACCTGACGCTCGCTGATGACGACGGGCGCGAGCTTGAGATGGGCACTCGGATGAACGCCACTCCGGAGGAGAGCGCGGGGGCTTGTTACACGCAGGCCGGCAGCATCAGTGACGAGGCTCGCTCTCATCGGGACATCCTGGGCACTGCGCTCACCGCTGCAGGCCTGGTCAACTACCCCACAGAGTGGTGGCACTGGTCATACGGAGACCGCTACTGGGCCTTGCAAACAGGAGCGGAAGCCGCCCACTACGGGCCCAGGGAACTCGACTGACCGCAGATCTAGCGAAGGTCTCGAATCGTAAGAAGTCGCTCTGGTTGCGGGCCGGAGGCCTCGGCCTGCAACCGAGTTAATGACACGTGCCCTGAGACAGAGTCGCCATGACATGACGTGAGGCAGCTTGAAGAGCCGCCGGTCGGGGGATGGATTCTCAGGGGTGACGGCGCCTGGCCCGGGGCACCGCCCCGCCCGCTTGTCCATTCGAAGGAGCACCCCGGCAGGCTCCTGCCCGGCTATGGGCAGCTCTCGGAGGTCGCTTTGAGGGGCTTCTAGGGGCGCAACAGGGGGCGGGTCGTATGGTCCGCGGGTTGGTGGGCGGGAAGCATGGGTGGCGTCCTTTGCCAAATCGTCCAGCACATGAAGGAGTTGGTCATGCGACGCCGCATTTCCGCCACCCTGGCCCTCGGGGCTGCTCTCGCGATCGCACCCGTGGCGACCGCTTCCGCCGCCACCCCGACCACCGTCACCGCCGACCAGTGCTTCAAGAACGGCGGCTTCTTCGGCGGCTACAACAGTGACGCCAAGGCGTTCTGCACGCGCGGCGTCTACGACGGCATCCCGTTCGACAAGGACCCGAACCAGGGGTGGTGTCCCGAGGGCCAGCACATCGTCTTCCGATACCTGCAAGGCCTGTTCTGCGTACCCAACGTGCCCACCATCAAGGGCTGACACCAGCCGCTCGGAAGTGGCATGAGCTGACAGCCCCGCAGCAGACCGGCCGCTGCGGGGCTTGCGGGCACCTGTACCCGAGGCTGCCATTCCCCCCTTGGGCCTGCGTCATCGACCGACGTGCCGCATGCCGTGCCGCTCCCCCGGCCGTAACCACCCAGCAGGCCCGGGCCGAGCCCCAGGCCGAGGGAAGGCTACGGGGAGGCGGAGGTGAGCGAGATCCGCGCCTCCACGCCGACGCGCCCCGATGCCGGCGCCGGACAGCAGCCGGCTCCTCGTCGATTGGCGTTCCGCAGGCCAAGCAGAAGGCGTGGAAGGTGCGGGAGCCAGTGCTGTCGATTCCTCGGCGGTCGCAGCCCGGGCGGGTGCCGAGGAAGTCTGACACGGCCGAACTCTGCCGGGCCTCTCACGGCGTCACGAGTCCTGCAGTCACGCAGCTCTGCGGGTCGTCGCTCAGGGAGTCGGGCCTCGCCGACACGGCGCATCAGTACAGGTCGTACAACAGCTCGGGCATCGCGTTGCGTGCGTCGAGTGCCGCGGTGGCCCGTGGTCCGGCTGGGTGGCTGCCGGTCCCGCTCGGGGAGCGAGTACAGGTTCCAGGGCGCGAGGTGGCACATCTGGCCGGCCCGTCGCCTTCGGCTCGGAGGGCCTGGAGGTGGGCGGAGAGCCCTCGTCCCGAGCGGGGGCCACGCTGCCGCCGTCGCGGCCTCCCGAACGCGCGTCTCGTTGCGCACGCCCCATGCATCGGTGAGTCGCCGACGTGTGGTTTCAGCATCCGGAAGTAGGCGTGGTGGTCCTCGACGGTGAAGTCGATTCCGCCGCCGCCGGATTGGAAGGCCGGGAGCTTGCTGTGATGTCGCCCTTTGGCCGGGTCCTGCAACGTGAACTCCCCAGTCTGCGGATCGGGGGCGTACAGGGGCGGCAGCCGGTCGGTCTTGTCAGCGGGCACGTGGAGCCGATGTCCTGCATGCCCAGCAGGTCGAAAATGCGCTGGCGCAGGAACGCATCGAAGGTCTGGCCGGTCACCCGGGCGACGTGCACGCCCAGCACGTCGTCACTGACGTTGTACAGCCGCCGTTCTCCGGGCCGGTACATCGGCGGAAGCACGCCCAGGCGGCGCATCCACGCGTCCGGCTCCACAGCCGGCAGCATCCATCCGCTGCCCCGTGGCCCGGTTGCTCATGTGTGCGCTTCGGGTTCCGCCGCCCCGGTGCGCGAGGGATAGAGCGCGCGCGACATCATCCGGCCGACCTCCGCCAGTTGTCCCGGCAAGACGACACTGCGCTGAAGGAAACGGCCCGGCACAGCTGTTGCGGGTCAGCTGGTTGTTGACGCTCCAAGCGTCATCGGATCTCGTTCTCGGGGTGCTGGTTGTCGTAGGCCTGGCGGGCACGGGCGATGCTGTCTCGGTGCTCCAATGACCAGTCCGCAAGCGCCTTGACGAGGTGGGTGAGGCTCGCTCCGGTCTCCGTGAGTCGGTAGTCGACCTGAGCAGGCACGGTGGGATACACGGTCCGAAGGACCAGCCCGTCTCGCTCAAGGCGTCGCACCGTCAGTGTCAGCATCCGCTGGGAGATCCCATCGATGGCGCGCTGGAGTTGCCGAAAGCGCCGCGGTCCGTTGGCGAGTTCGACGATGACGAGGACCGACCACTTGTCCCCGACCCGGTCGAGGACGTCCCGGATCCCGCAGTCAGGGTGCTCCGGCTGCCCGCACGGCTCGAGCTCGGCGGCTCCAGCGGTTACACCGGTGTGCGTCACTGACACGAAACTGCCTCCTTGTGAGCCGACCTCGGCCGGTTGAAGATCTCACCGTAGTTACTGAACAGAACCACGGTAGGAGACAGAACCAAAATGATCATGGTGACCGGCGCCAACGGACAGCTCGCCTCCCTCACACTTCAAGAGCTGGCCAAGCGCGATGCGCCCGCAGTGGGCGGGAGTCGATCGCCCGTCGACGGACAGCGCCGCCTCGACTTCGATGACCTCGCAACCCTCGACCTCACTGGAGTTTCCACGCTGGTCCTGGTATCGGCGGGGTATGCCGAAGACGACCAGGTCGTTGCCCGCCACCGGGCCGTTCTTGACGCTGCGAGCCGTGACGGAGTCTCCCACGTGGTCTACACCAGCCTGACCGGGTCAGGTGATCACCTCGGGTTCGCACTCGCCCACCGGGCCACCGAGCAGATGGTCAAGGCCAGCGGACTCGTGTGGACGATCATGCGCAACGGGCTCTACGCGGAGCTGTTCGGCGCGCTGCTGACCTGGACACCCGACGGCCTGGAATCAGCGTTCGACAAAGGTGCACTCTCCGCGGTGGCGCGCGCCGACCTGGCCGCAGCCGCGGCCATCGTGGCCGGCAACCCGACCGCGCACGCGGGGAAGACCTATGACCTGGTCGGTGAACCGATCAACGCCATCGGGGTCGCCGAACGCCTCGGCGTCACTCACCGGGCGATCGGACTCGGCGAGTACCGCAAGCGGCTCCTCACCGATGGCACCCTGTCACCGTTCCAGCCGCCGATGCTCGCCTCGATCGCGAGCAGTGTCCGCCACGGGTTCCTCAGCAACACCAACCCCGACCTCGTACTGCTGCTCGACCGACCGCTCACCGACCCGCTCACTGTCGCCGCGGAAACGGCACTCGCGATGCACCCCGGCACACGCTGACGCGGACGGTTCATCGCAGAGCGCCGCTGTCCCCCGAAGGCCGCCGAGGGCTCGGCCTACTGGATCGCCCCTCAGCTCCTCACCGCCAGCCGACTGCAACCGATGTCGACGTCGTCGCCCGGACCGCAGGTCCCCGACTCCGAGCGAGTCGGAAGGGTCTTGCTCACCGACTGCGGCATCTCGCTCCAACACGAGAGCGGCGAAACACCTCTCACCGCGGCTTCCGGAATCGTAGGGACGCCCGGCTATCTCGCGCCGGAACGCGCGCGTCGCAGAACCGACGACCGAATCAGACCTGTCTCGCTCGCCGCCACGCTCTATCACGCCGTCGAGGGGTACGGCCCCTGCGACCGAGTGCTTACGTCGCCACGCTGACCGCTCTGCTCACCGAGGAGCCCCCGCCTCCCCGCCGTGCCGTCGACCTGGAACCTGTGCTGCTGAAGTCCCTCCCGACCGCAGCGGCGGTGCTCGTCGCCGGTTCAGGATCGTGGGCAGTAGTGGCAGCTCTCAGCGACTCTGACAAGCCCGCTCCGGACTCCCCACCGGATAGACAATCGTTCATCCCCATCTGCCACTCGCTAGTCAAGACTGCCGGGTCAGATACGGACCAGATCCGACCTCGCCGTCGATCAGGCGCTCTTCCCCGACCTCACGGGAGTTCTCCGCTGACATCGGCTGACCCGGGACCCGGCCGGGCATCACCAACGGGCTGGGTACAGCACGAGTCCCTTTGGAGAGGAGCTTGTCCGATGCGGTGAAGGGCAGGGCAGCCATCCGGTTGAATGAATTCCGTGACACATGCTCTGGGTTTCACGGAGGAAGACCTGCGCCGGCTGGCAGGTGCACGTTCGTTCGAGCGCGGGCTCGGTTACCTGTCCGCGCTGTCCCGGCTGGAGATCGGGGAGCAGGCGATCACCGCGACCGTGGACGGCACCGACGCCTACGAGGTCGAACTGACCGAGGACGGGGACGGTGGCCTCACCGGGTGGTGCGACTGCCCGTACGGGCAGGAGGGCAACTTCTGCAAACACTGCGTGGCAGTGGGCTTGGCCGTCCTCGGCCAGGCCGAGTCCGTACCTCAGCGGCGCTCGGCCGCTGCCTCGCGTACCAGGCTGCTGGAGACCTGGCTGGAGTCCCGTGATCGCGAGGAACTACTCGCCCTGGTGAGGGAACAGCTCGCCGACGACCGTGACCTGCGCCACCGCCTCGAGCTTCGTGCGGCCACCGCCGGGGAAGACATAGGCGTCGTCCGGGAGCGCATCCTGAGCCTCCTCGACACCCGGCCCTTCGCCCGCTACGGCTACGTCGAGTACGCCGACGCCGGTGCCTATGGCCTACAGGCCGCTGAGGCGGTCACCGCCCTTCGGGCGCTGACCGCGCGAGGCCGAGCCGCGGACGCGGTGGAGGTGGCCCGAGAGGCCCTGCGGGCACTGGGCCGCACCTACGGGGAGATCGACGACTCAGACGGCCTGGTCGGGAAGGTCGCGACCGGGCTGGCCGAGGCCCATCTGGAAGCCTGCCGCGCTGCCCGGCCCGACCCGGTGGCGTGCGCCGAGTGGCTCGTGGGCCACCTGTTGGACGAAGTGAACGACGCCACGGACATCGATCTCTTCGACTATCGGGACGTGCTGGGTGAGCGGGGCCTGGCCCGGGCGCGCGATCTGGTGGTGGCCGCCTGGCGGGCCAACCCCAAGAGGTGGGCGGAGAAGTCGCTCATGGAGCGGCTCCTGAAGGCGGATGGTGGCAGCGTGGACATGCTGGTCGCGGTCCATGCGACGGACCTCGCCCCGAACGGACACACCCACCTGGTCATCGCCCGGGAACTGGAGACGGCGGGCCGCACGGCCGAGGCTCTGGAGTGGGCCGAACGCGGCCTGCGGGAGGCCGGGTCCGACTGTGTGCCGGACGACGAGCTGATCGCCTTCGTCTGCGAACGGTACTCGCGGGCCGACCGCCTGGCCGACGCCGTCACGGTCCGGCGGAACATGCTGCGGGTCCACCCGTCACTGGCCACCTACAGCCATCTGCGTACGGCGGCCCGGACGGCCGGCGCCTGGGAGGGCGCCGAGCGCACCGACGCCCTCAAGGTACTCAAGGCTGTCCCCCAGCCCAAGACCGGCCACGGGTACAGCGGCTCGGTACTGGTCGACGCGCTCATCGACGACGCCGACCTCGACGCCGCCTGGCAGGCCGCCGAAGACGGGTACGCGGACCAGCGGCAGTGGCTCGCCCTCGCCGACCGGATCCGCGACCAGCGACCGGCCGACGCGCTGACCGTCTACCTGCGCTGGATCGACCCGCTGCGTACGCGGACCGGCGACACCACGTACGAACGCATGGCGAAACTGCTGCTCAGCGTCCGCGCCTGCCACCACTCGCTGGGCACGGAGGCCGAGTTCGCCGACTACCTGGCCACCCTGCGCGCCGACCAGAAACGCAAACGGAAGCTGATGGCGACCCTTGACCTGTACGGGCTCTGAGCGGCCGGCGGCACGCGGTCGTTCGGCCCGGGGCGACCTCGCGCAGGACGGGTGTCTCCGTACGAATCGGGCGTCGGCGAGGGGCAGCGGGTACGGGAACGGCAGTCGGAGGGCGGGGCCCGTGGGAAATTCGGGTCGGCGGGGAGCAGGCCGGTGTCGCCGAGGGGCGGCGGGGTGATCCTCCACCCGGACGACGTGGACGCCTGGGTGCAGGCGATCGAGTCCACCGACCGGCCCCGCCTTGGTGCCGAGGCACTCACACGCGCGGTGCCGCTGGTCCGTCCGTCAGTGCCTAGCCGAGCTGGCCGCCGCGGGACTGATTCCCCGCGGCTTTCCTGCAGGAACTGGGCGTCTCCCTCTCGGCCCGCAGAAGCCAGAGAGGGTGGGTCTCTCCCATTTCGCTCACGCGGTGGGAGGGACCCGCTTTCGATATCTCCAACATGGGATGCGGCTATGACGGTACGTCCGGAGTCAGCTACCTGCTCCAGCCACCCCTCCGGCCGCAAGGGCTACCCGCACCCGGACGAGGCCATCACCGCCGTCCCCTCACCCCGCACCTCGCGTCGTGGTGGGCGCCACCCCGACAGCGCGAAACGCACGACGCCACCGACGGATCAGGAGACGCGCCAGGGCCTGTCTCTTGGTAGCTCTGACATCTCGGAAGAGGGCCGACTACTCTGCTGTGATGGCCAAGAGGATTAAGTCGGAACTGGTGGTTGACCTGCGAGGTAGGCCGATCGAGACACTCGACGATTTCTGGGACGCCGTGGCTGAGCCTTGCGAACTGCCGGACTGGTTCGGTCGGAACACGGAAGCCTGGCGGGACGCCATCCAGACGCGGGGCATCTCCGAAGTCGTCGATAGCCATGACGTCCTGGTCGTACACGTGGACAAACGAGGGGTCTTCGCTACCCGGACCCGCGAGGCCCGAGCTCTGCGAAGCGCCTTCTCGGGTAAGCAATCCCGCCTGGTCGTGCACGAGCTGCTCTGATCACCGCGTCGAGCGGGACCAGATCAGGATCGCTGCCGCACCGAACCACCATGCAGGGTCTCCCTCCCCCAGCCACTGTTCCAGCTTCCCCCGGACACCGACCCGATCACGGGTCGACCACAGGACAAGCAGGCGCTGGTCCTCCACCAGGCCCGGGCTCGTGGACCATTTCCTGTACCAAGTGGAGGTTGCCGCTGTGCCCGAGAAGGCCACGAAGGAGAAGGTCCTCGTCTACGTCGTCCGTGACGGACGCCTGCTGGTGTTCCGCCACACCGACTACTCCTATGAAGAGGTCGGCATCCAGGTGCCCGCCGGCAGCATCCGCCCCGGTGAGACCCCGGAAGCCGCTGCCCTGCGCGAGGCCCGCGAGGAGACCGGACTGTCGGAGTTCAAGATCGTCCGCAAGCTCGGCGAGACCGAGTACGACATCAGCCCGTACCGGTTCGAGATCCAGCACCGGCACGTCTTCCACCTGGAGCTGACCGAGCCGACACCGGAGCGCTGGATGAGCCAGGAGGACCACGACGGCAAGCAGGCGCCAATCTGTTTCGAGTGTTTCTGGATCCCGCTGGAGGCCGCGCACATTCTCCAGGCCGGCCAAGGCGCGCTGCTGGGGCGTCTGTCCGACCACGGTCCGGAACCCCACTGACACAGCCTTCTGCGTGTTGAGATCCCTTGGCCGACACCCGCAGTCTGGCCCGTGCCAACACACTGGGTCCGTCCCGACGCGAGCAGCTCACAACGACCAGCAGCCGCACGCCGTCGGGACCGATGCACTTCGGCGTTGGTCCCGACGGCAAGTTCACAATGCCGGGCGGCTACTTCGCAGCCTCTGCCTGACCAATGCCGGCGCCAATGGCACCCCGGAGGACGTCAGCGATCTCCTCGGGCTTGAGGTCGATTCCGTCGACCCCCTCGACGGTGAGCGGGATTTCCTCCAGCGCGTATGCGCCGCGGCCCTCGGCACTGAACTCGGGCCCGGAGCGGTCCTCGAAGGACCAGGTGGCGATGCGGGCGAGGTAGAAGAGCTGACGCTCGTCCTCGGACTCCATCGTGTGAAGGAGTCGGACGATGTCGGCCTTCCCCGCAATCTCCTCGTGGATCTCCCGATGAAGGGCGGCCTCCCGCGACTCGTCGCTGGGTTCGACGCCGCCGCCAGGGAGCACCCAGTAGTCGGGGATGTCGGGCTTCGTGCGGCGGATGACCAGCATCGTGTCGTCAGCAGTGACGAGGACGGCGCGGACTCGTTCCTTCATTTCGGTCTGTCTCCTTGCTTGTTGGCGTCTCAGTACAGCAGCCAGCCGCCGTCGACGTGATCGGATTACCCAGTGATGAACGACGCGGAGGAGCCCACGAGGAACGCCACCAGGGCCGCGACATCTTCGAGCCGACCCCAGGAGGGAACGTACTGGCGCTTGATCTGGTCCTCCGGGCGCGCGAGGGGCTGGGCGGGGATGGCGTTCTCGGCCTCGACCCCGACATGCGCCGGGGAGCCCGTTGTCTTGCGGCACTTGAGACCCTCGGCGATTCGGCCAACCCCCTTTCGTGGCTTGGCGGTTATGGGGGGCGGGTCGGTGTAGCGCCCACGATCCGACAGGCCCGTCATTCCAGGATTTCATGGCCGACCGAAACACATGTGTTCGAAGAATCGGCGGCTGTCGTTGAGCTTCCGACAGCAGCCGAACGGCGATCCAGGGGGCCCGATGACCACATCCGGACTGCATGGCAAACCGGCCGACACACCGCCTCCACCGCCGCCGGCGGAGAGCACCTACAGCGGGCAGTACTCCGTCCATCCGCTCGCCGAGGTCTCCGTCCGAAAGATGTGCGCCACGCTCCCTTCCGTCCTGGCCCGGATCGGCCGCCTGTCGTGGCGGACCGACCGGCAGGCCGTCCGGCTCCTGATCGGGTGCCAAATCATCACGGGCGTATCCGCCGCGGTGCTGCTGGAGGCGGCCGAAATGGGGGGTGGTCCGCACCCACGTGATGGTCACCGACGCCCAGCGCTTCATGTCCTCGCTGATCCGCCCGGTCACCACCGGCGGCGTCCTGTCCCTGCTACGGAGACGGGCTCGTCACGGCGCGGGGCCGGTGGACCCTGGACCGCCTCATGAGGGAGGACCGCCCGTGAACGTCGTACACCGCAGCATCGGCAACGTCATGGTTCTGCTCCAGCGCCCCGGCGACGGCCGGGTCCTGACCGTGCGGCACCGGGAGACGTCGTGGCACTCCCCCGGGATGCTGACCGTGGTCGGGGGACTCCTGGAGGAAGGCGAGTTCCTCGACGAGGGTGCGGCGCGGGAGCTCGCCGAGGAAGTCGGCGTCCACCTCGCCCCGGACCGGCTGCGGTTTTGCCAGCTGCCCCACTTCCACGCGGCGGACGGCGAGCGGGTGATCGGCGCCGTCTTCACGGTGCGGGAGTGGGAGGGCACCCCGTACAACCGCGAGCCGCAGACGCACAACGAGCTCGTGTGGGTCGATCCTGCTGCGCCACCGCCCGACTGCCATCCGTTCACACGTGAGGTCCTGACCCATTTCGCCACCGGCCGGCTCTACGCGAACGTGATCGCCCCGGAGATGCGCGGAGGTGAGGCCGGGTGACGACCTCCACCCAGCCGGCCAAGGTCCGCAAGCCCGTCTCCCCGGATCTGCGGCGCCTCGTCGGCAGCGAGTGCGCGAGCCTGTCGGGCTCGGCGGTCAGCACCGTCGCCCTCCCCACCCTGGCCGTGCTCGACCTCGATGCCTCCACCACCCAGATCGCGCTGCTCGCCTTCCTCGGCCAGCTCCCGAACGCCATCGTGGCGCTCCCGGCCGGCGCGTTCTCGGACCGGCACGCCAAGCGCCCCATGATGATCGCCGCGGACCTCACCGCTGCCGCAGTCCTCGTGACCATTCCGGCCGCAGCCTTCGCCGGCGTGCTCGGCATCGGCCAGCTCTACGCGGTCGCCGTCGTCCTCGGCATCGCCAAGATCGTGCACAGTTCGGCGTCCATCAGCTATCTGCCGGTCCTCGTCGAGGCCGACCTGCTGCAGCACGCGAACTCGCGTCTGGGCGCGGCCTCGTCGGTGGCCGACAGCGCCGGCAACACCGTGGGCGCCGCACTGGTCGGCGCCGTCGGCGCCGCCCGCTCGGTCCTCGCCGACGTCCTGTCCTACCTCGTCTCCGCATTCCTCGTCTGGCGCATCCGCACCCCCGAGCCGGCCGCCGCACCGCGTCGCGAGGGCCGCGGCAGCCTCGCGCGGGACATCAGTGAGGGCCTGCGCTACGTCGCCGGGCAGCCCACCATCCGTACGGTGATCGCCGCCCTGTCCACGCTCAGTTTCGGCCTCGCGGTCATGAACACGTACTGGGCGTACTACCTGCTGACCGGACTGCGCATGTCCCCGACCGCGTTCGGCGTGATGATGGGGGTGGGCGGGGCCGGCAGCCTGGCCGGGGCGCTCCTCGCCCCGCGCATCGCCTCCCGTATCGGCATCGGACCGACGATCATCATCGGCTTCGCTGTCAGCCCGCTGGCCCAAATCCCCCTCCTGCTCGCCGGACCCGGCCTCACCTGGCAGATCGCCCTCGCAGCGGCGCTGGCCGCCCAGTTGTTCTGGGCAACGGCCTCCGGTACGAGCCAGAGATCCCTGCGGCAGACCTTGTGCGAGCCACGCTTCCAGGGCCGCATGCAGGCCGCGAGCACCACGCTCACCGCCGGAGCCCGACCCGTCGCCGCCGCGGTCGCCGGCGCTCTGGTCCTCCTTCTGGGCGTACGCGGCACCCTCGCCGTCGGCGCGGTCCTCCAGACCGTACCCGTCGTCCTCCTGCTCCTCTCCCCCGTTCGCACGCTGCGGGAGATGCCTTCCCCGCTCGCGCGGACCGCCGTTCCGCCCTCTCGTGAAGGAGCATCGTGACTACGACGATCGTGAACGCCGGCTACTGGGAGGCCCTGTGGTCCGGGGGCCGGCGTTACCGGCACCTGGACGGTACCGAAGCGCGTGTGATGGACGAGCGCCTCGGCGCCGGCCGCGGGCGCCCGGCCCTCGACATCGGCTGCGGCGACGGCTCCCTGGCCCGCCACCTCCACCACGAGCTCGGATACCGCGCCACCGGCATCGACATCTCCCCCACCGCCGTAGACCTTGCCGCCTCCCATGCCACACCGTCCGGCTCGGGGCCGGCCTGGCAGTGCACCGATGTCACCGCCGGTGACCTCACGGCCCTACCGGACCCCGCGTACGCGGTCATCACCTGCCGTCTGGTCTACCGGTGGATGGACGACAAAGGGGCCTTCCTCAGCCGCGTCCGCCACCTCCTCGCACCCGGAGGGGTCTTCTGGGTGGTCACCGAGATCGCAGGCCGTCGCGAGGACACCGACCCCCTCCACAGCCTCGGTATCAGCCCCGCCGAGACCGAACTCCTCACCTCCGGCTGGTCCAGCGTCCAGACCGCCGACCTCGACGTGCTCCGCTGCTTCGCCCTATGCCCCTGAGCCCCGCAGCCCCTGAGCCCCTGCCCCGCTTTCTGAAGGAGGACTTGTCGACCATGGAGAAGGACACCGTCGCGCTCTGGAACACCTACGGGACACACCAACTGGCCCGTGGGATCGAGGTGCCCGAACTGGAGCAGTGGCACTGGGGCGTCGAGGGCGCCGGGCCCGGCGTCGAGGTCCTCGGCGAGGTAGCGGGACTGCGGGTCCTCGACCTCGGCAGCGGTCTCGGACGGCATGCCGCCCGCCTGGCCGCCGCGGGCGCCGACGTCACCGCCGTGGACGCCTCCCCCGCACAGCACGAGCGTGCTCTGGCCCGGTACCCGCAGACTCCTGGCCTGCGCCTGGTGTGCGCGGACGCCGTGGACCACCTGCGGGACGCTCATCCGTACGACCTGATCTACTCCGTCTGCTCGGTCCCGTACCTGGACCCGGCCCGGCTCCTGCCCGCCCTCACGAACGGTCTTCGGCCCGGCGGGCGCCTGCTCTTCTCCGCGCTGCACACGAACTCCGCCGGCGTCGGCCCCGCTACCGAGGTGGCTGCGCGGCCCGAGATCCTGCGGCTGCCCGGCACCACCGAGGACCATCCCGTGAACATGTGGACGCTGACTCCGCAGCTGTGGGAGGACCTCCTCGGCGAGCGCGGCCTCGTCGTGGAGTCGGTCACCGCGATCGACTCCCCTCAGCCGGACAGCACGGTCTCCTACCGGCTGTACTCGGCACGCCGCCCCAACCGGGTACCGAGCCGCCCCCGCGGCAGCGCTCCACCCGCACCGACGGCCGCCCTGGGCGTCGGCGTGATCGTCCACGGCCCGCAGGGCGTCCTGTTCGGGCTGCACCGCCGCGGAGCCTGGGAGCTCGCTGGCGGAACCGTGGAGCCAGGCGAAAGCCTTGCCGAGGCCGCTGTCCGTGAACTCCACGAGGAGGCCGGGATCGTGGCCGAACCCGATGCCGTGCAGGTGCTGGGCACACTCCTGGACCGGGTGGGCGACGTCGTCCGGATCACGGTCCCCGTCCTCGTCACCCGCTGGACCGGCACCCCCCGCCAGCGTGAGGAAGCCCTGGGGTCCTGGAGGTTCTGGCCCGCCGACGCGCTGCCCCAGCCGCTCTTCGTACCGAGCGCCCAGTGCCTGACGGCCTGGGATCCCGCCCTCCCCCTCGATCACCCGCCCGCCCACTTCCAGCCCTACCAACGGCCCGTCCAGCCTTAGCCCTACCGCGCCACGCGGGCGCGCGTGAGCCTTGGGCCTTCGGGACCGCAAGACCGCCCTCACCACCTTGGGAGTGCCATGCCCTCGTACACGTTCCACGCCATTTCGCCGCGCATCCAGCGTGCTTCGCCGGGCAGGCGGGTCGCCCGCCGAGCAGCCTTGGCCGTCCAGCCGGTGGAGCAGTCCCAGACGAAGGAGTCGGCATGATCGACGGCTGGACCACCGTCTCGTCGACCGTCCAGTACACGGGAGTCCGGGTGGTGGTGCGCCGGGACTCCGTACGGCGCACCGACCAGAGCATGGGGACGTACGAGTACACCGAATCCGCCGACGGGGTTCGCGTCGTGGCCCTTGACGACCGCGGCCGGATCGCCCTGGTCAAGGAGAACGTCTACGTCTGCGGACAACGGCTCCTGATGTGCCCCGGCGGCGGATGCCAGCCCGGCGAAGATCCCCTGTCGGCCGCACGACGAGAACTCGCCGAGGAAGCCGGGATCCGCGCCTCCGAGTTCGAGCTGCTGACGATGATGTGGCGGATGCCTGCCGGCGCGCGTACCCGCGAGCACCTGTACCTCGCCCGGGGCCTGAGCATCGGGGAGCACCACCGGGATCCGAGCGAGGCCGACATGGAGCTGCGCTGGATCACCTCGGACGAAGCGGTGGCGATGTGCGGCGACGGCCGGATCACCGAGGCCGGCACCCTCGCGGCGATCTTGCTGACCGCGCAGCGCACCACCGCCGGGTCCGCTGCCCCGCCCGCCGCAGCCACCGAGAAGGGCTCGGCACCTAACCCGTAGCCGCCAGCCACCCCGTCCCCGCACACCGACCCCTCTGTCTGGAGACACCCGTGACACAACCGAAGCCCTCCCTCCTCGCAGTCTTCGCACACCCCGACGACGAAGCGCTCCTCGCCGGCGGCGTCCTCGCACAGCACGCCGCCGCGGGCGCGGCGACCGCCGTGGTCACCGCCACGTGGGCTGCCGACACGCACCGGGCCGCCGAACTCGCCGACGCCCTCGCGATCCTGGGGGCCGGGAAACCCCGGATGCTCGGCTACGCCGACGCCCGCGTTCCCGAGTCCGCGCCGGGCCGGCCCCGCCTGTGTGAAGCACCCCTCGATGAGGTGGTCGGGCGGATCGTCGGCCACATCCGTGAGCTGCGGCCGGACATCGTGATCACCCACGACCAGTACGGCCAGCTGACCGGCCACCCCGACCATCTGCACACCCACCGCGTCACCCAGCTCGCCGTTCACGCCGCCGGTCTCCCCCACCTCTACCCCGAGGCAGGCGAACCCTGGACGCCAGGCGCCCTGTACCTGGCGACGCACCCGCAGTCGGGCGTCGGCGACCTCGGCCCGCTTCTCTCGCGCGTCGGCAAGACGGTCCGGAATGCCCCCGACGACCAGGTCACCGCGAGCGTCGACGTGGGGCCCGTGGCGGCGACGAAGTGGGAGGCCATCCTCGCGCACCGGAGTCAAGTCGAAGGCCAGCGTGCCCTGCCCGCTCTTCTTTCCGGCGCCCCGGTCGACGTCCGGCACCGGATCCTGGCCACCGAGTGGTACACCCGCCTGGACACCAGCCCTCTGGCCGGCCCCGTGCAGGGCTCCCTCACGCAGCAGCCGCCGTACCCGGCCGTGTGGGACACGATCGGCACGCTCGGCCAACTGTTCAACGGCCTGGACACCGAGCGCGGGATGACCCCGGAGCAGCAGTGGACGCTACAGGTCCTCAAACTCACCGAAGAGGTCGGCGAATCCGCGCAGGCGGTGGTCGGCGCCTGGGGGACGAACCCGCGAAAGACGCAAGGTTCCTGGCTGCATGTCCAGGAGGAAGTCGCGGACACCGCGATCACCAGCATGGTCACGCTGTACCGAATGCTCGGCGCCCAGGCACCCGGGTTCCTCGCCGAGGTACTCGCCCGGAAGTCCGCAAGGTTCACGGAGCCGCGATGCGGAGATTCATGAGGCCAGAGCGGCTGTGGGGTGGATCGTAGTTCTGGACGCAGATCCACCCCAGGTCCGCTCGCTCCGCAGCACCCGCGCGGGCTCGGACCCTTGCTACGGTCGTGCAGTTGGCGAGGAGGTTTGAGGGTCGGCTCCGTACCCGCTGCCGTGGACTTGCTCCACCAGTCCGTTGAGGGGGTACTGATCCGAGTGGAGCATGGCCTGAACCTCCGGCTGAACCGAGACACCGTAGTGCGTAAGCGACGTTCCGTCGGAGCCCGTACGGAGCGGAGGACCTGGGTATGTTTCCTGGCGGAGACGGCGTCGGGGGCGTTGGGCGCGGATCTGGTGAGGCGGTCCGCCCGGTCGACGTGCGAAGGGCTTCCGGCGGCTCCGCTGCCCAGGCTGCCGCCTTGCCCGCCACTGGGCCGGGCATGCGGCCGTGGCCTGAGCTGAAGGGTCCCCGTCTGACCCGCGCTCCCGGACAACCTGCTGTGCGGGGCGTCCGGATCGTGGCGACGGGCGCAGCTCGGCGCGCCCTGGCCTCCGCACCCTGCGCCCCCGGGGAGTACCACATCCCCACCGACGCCGAGCCGCGTTCGTGCGAGCGGGCAGGATCCGCCGTGTTGAGCCGCCGAAAATCGCAGTGATCACTTCGTCATGTCCCCTACCCTGCCGGAGACCACTCCCGACAGGATGAGGTCTCCCCGATGACGAGAACCCCCGCTGTACGCCCGGAGATCATCGACTTCTACACCCGCTCCGACGAAGCTGCACGACTGCACGCGACTGCCACGGGCACCCTGGAACTCGCACGCACTCGCGAGTTACTCCGCCGCCACCTCCCACCCGCCCCAGCCCGCGTACTCGATGTCGGTGGCGGCCCCGGAACCCACGCCCGCTGGCTCGCCGACGACGGCTACTCGGTGCACGTCGTGGACCCAGTACCCAAGCACATCAGCCAGGCCGGCGCCCTTGACGGCGTGACCGCCGAGCTGGGCGACGCCCGCGCCCTCACCGCCGCAGCCGATTCGTACGACGTGGTGCTGCTCCTCGGTCCGCTGTACCACCTCCACGACAAGGCCGACCGGTTCTTGGCGCTGGCCGAAGCGGCCCGCGTAGCACGGCCGGGAGGTGTCGTCGCTGCCGCCGCGATCTCCCGCTACTCCCCCCTGCTCGACTACATCGCCACCACCGGCATGACCGAGCCCGCCATCCAGGACGGAGTACGCGACACACTCGACCAGGGCCGCTACGCCGGACAGCGCGGTTTCACCGTCGCCTACTTCCAGACCTCGGACGAACTCTGCGAGGAAATCACCGAAGCGGGACTCGCCGACCCCACCCTGTATGGCGTTGAGGGACCCGGCTGGGTGGCGGTCAAGGCCATCGAGAAGTACACCGCCACCAACCTCTTGGACACGGCGATGTACGACGCTGCCCTCGCCGCAGCTCGGCTCGCAGAACCCCACACTGCGCTCACCGACGCCTCTGCGCACATCCTTGCCATCACCCGGCCCTGAACTCCCAAGTCAGCATGGGCAAACAGGAGGCGCCGACGGATGGACGCGTGACGCCGATCCGGATCCCGATCCCGAAGGTCTTGTCCCCGAGGCTGTAGTGCTCGGGTGCGACGACAGCGACGACGGTCGGCTTCCGGTTCTCGCTGGGCCACTCCGCCATCGTCTTCGCTCTCGGCATCCTGCTCTCCCTCGGCATCAAGGCTCTCGCCGGCCCATGCCACCGCGTAGCTCTGCCAGAAGTACTCGACCGCGCGCTCCAGATCGTGTTCGGACTGAAGCGTGAGTTCCCAGGCCGCCGGTGCCGTGGTGGCCGAGCCCCGTCACATCGCGTGCGAAGCCGGGGACGAGGTCGACCGTCGCCGGGTCAGCCTGCAGGTAGACCACCAGCTTGGCCTACTTCGACGGGACCGGGCACGCACAGTTCTCCATGCGCCGGTAGGCGGGGGGGGAGCCTGTCGGCGGAGATCGTCAATTCGGGAAAACTGCTCCGCAATTGACAGTTGGGGTCTGAGGTCAGCCGACCCGGGTGGATGATGGGCCGACATGGCCGAAGCCTCTGCCCAGATGCGTTCGTGTCCGCAGCCTGTGGGGTGGGGCGGACGGGGGCTGCGGGCTGCTGTCTTCACGCTGCTCAGCTCCGTTTTGGCGGTCGTCGGCCATCACCTGGCCTCGGAGGATCCGGTGTCCTGGCAGTGGCCGGCTGTTGCTACGGCGGTCGTTTTCGCTCTCTCGTGGCTCGCGGCCCGACCGGGCCGGCCCGGGTGGCACGTGGTCATGGCGACCGGGATGGCGCAACTGCTGCTGCACCGCGCCCTGTCGGTGCAGGCGGCGGGTGCGGGACACACGGAGGCGCACGGCAGTGTGCTGGAGATCGGACGCCGGGCACACCACAGCACGGGGACGATGACAGCAGCTCATTGCGTGGCCGCCTGCGTCATGGCTCTGCTCATGCACCGGGCGGACCGGACTCTGAGCCGCCTGCCGGAAACCGTGGGCAGATGGGTCCAGGCGGCTGTTGCGGCGGCCATCGCGACGTTCGGTCTCCGCAGTCGGCCAGGGGCACGGCCGCGCTTGCGGACCGTACCCGTTGCGCTCAGCGGCGTGGCCGTGCGGCCCATGGCGGCAACGATGCTTTGTCACGCGGTGGTGCGTCGAGGGCCTCCTGCCGGATGTGCAGGAGACGTTCCCCTGACCCTGGCGGGCTCTTCAGCTGCAGGTTGAGACCCGTCCCGCGTACCGAGAGGGCTCCTCCATCATGAACGGATCACACACTCGCCTCCAGCTCCGCAGGCTGGGCATCGCGACCGCCGGCGCCCTGGTGGTTGTCGGCGCGGCCGCCGGTCCTGCCGCCGCGCACGCAGAGGTCACCGCCTCCGACCCGCGCGCGCTCGCCGAGAACGTCACGCTGTCCTTCACCTCCGAGGCCGAGTCGGAGACCGCGGGGATTTCGGAGTTGCGGGTGGTCCTGCCGAAAGGTATCGCTCCGGACGCCGTGGCGGTGAAGGACGCTCCCAAGGAGTGGAAGCTGACCGCCACGCCGGACGGGTACACGATCGGCGGCCCGGCCCTGGCCGTCGGCACGGACGCCGAGTACAGCGTCACCGTGCGCCAGCTGCCGGACGAGAAGTCCCTGGCCTTCAAGACGCTGGAGACCTACAGCGACGGAAAGGTCTCCCGCTGGATCGAGGTGCCCACCAACGGCGAGAAGGTCGACAACCCCGCCCCCGTGCTCGAGTTGAAGGCCGCAGCCCCAGGGGCCAAACCGATCGTACCCAGCCCGTCACCGTCACCGTCACCAGCGACAGGTTCTTCCGCCCCCTCCGTTCAGCCCTCGGTGGAGGCCCCCACGGCTCCTGTCGCGGCAGCGAACACGCAGGCGACCAGCGACAAGGGTTCGGGCGGCAGCGCAGGGACCGTGATCGGCGTGCTCGCCGCCGTACTGCTGCTTGCTGCCGCCGGCACCTTCTGGTGGGTACGCCGCAACCGTAGCCAGGCCTGACGCGACCGGGCGGGGCCGGGACAGGGCGGATGCCGTGTCCCGACCCCGCCCGCGAGTCCACTCGAGGCCCTGATTCCTGTGTGGTGCGGGTGTCCTTCGTGCGGCGCGGCGTACCGGCGCACCGCCAGGGGCGGCATAGGACAGCGTCAGGCCGTGCGTGAGTGGAAGTGAGCACGGAGACGTCCTGGGCCACGGCGGCAGGTGCCGCCTTGGCGGGGAGGCCGAGCGGCGGGTGGGGAGGGACCGCTCGCCCACCCCGGTCGACAGTTCAGGATTCCCTGAATCCACGAAACGATGTACTGTCGAGGCGTGCTGAACATCGCCGAAGACATCGAGGTCTTGGCGCGCTTCGGGCGCGCGCTGGCCGATCCCATCCGCTGCCGTCTGCTCCTCGAAATCCGCGAGGCCCCGGCGCATCCTTCCGACCTCGCCGACAAGCTGGGCATCTCCCGCACCCGGCTGTCCAACCACCTCGCCTGCCTGCGCGACTGCGGCCTCGTCGTCGCCGTCCCCGAAGGCCGCCGCACCCGCTACGAGTTGGCCGACTCCCGCCTCGGCCATGCCCTGGACGACCTGCGCTCCGCGGTGGTCACGGTGGCCGCCGACCGGACCTGTGTCGAGGCGGACGAGAAGGGCTGCTGCTGATGGCGACCTTATCGCTCGGCCCCTCACCGGCTCAGGGCGATGCGCTGGCCCGGCGCGATGCGCTGGCCCGCCGCATACGTCTGCTCGTGGCCGTCACGATCACGTACAACGTGGTCGAGGCGGTCGTCGCCCTCACCGCGGGCACCATGGCCTCCTCCACCGCGTTGGTCGGCTTCGGTCTCGACTCGATCATCGAGGTGTCCTCCGCCGCGGCGGTCGCCTGGCAGTTCTCCGCCAAGGATCACGCGGTCCGGGAGGCCCGTGAGCACCGGGCGCTGAGGATCATCGCCGTCTCCTTCTTCGCGCTCGCCGCCTACGTCGCTGTCGACGCGGTGCGGGCTCTGACCGGCGCGGGCGAGGCTTCTTCCTCCCTGCCGGGCATCGTCCTGGCCGCCCTGTCGCTCGCGGTGATGCCGTTCCTGTCCGCCGCCCAGCGCAGCGCGGGGCGCGAGCTGGGCTCCGCGTCGGCCGTGGCCGACTCCAAGCAGACCCTGCTCTGCACCTACCTTTCCGCTGTCGTCCTCGCCGGCCTCGTCCTCAACGCCACTCTCGGCTGGACCTGGGCGGATCCGATCGCCGCCCTCGTCATCGCCGTCATCGCCGTCAAGGAAGGCCGCGACGCGTGGCAGGGCAAGAGCTGCTGCGCACCTACCCCGCCGGGAGCACTGTCCGCACCCTCCGCTGCGGAGGGCGGAGGGCGCGCTGCCGGGCCGATCAGCACGTGCTGCACCACCGATGCGAAGGTGAAGACGGAGGAGGAGCGGTGAACAACTGGGCATGGACCGCACTGGCGTTGTTCGCCCTCTGGGCGGTAACCGCGTTCGGCATTCGCGCCGCCGTGCAACGGCGCCGCACCGGTGACGCCGGCTTCCGGGGCATCTCGGGCCGGCCCGGATCCGCCTCGTGGTGGGCCGGCGTCCTCTTCGTCCTCGCGCTCCTGGGCGGTGCGGCGGCTCCCGCGGCCGCACTGGCCGGAATGCCCGCGCTGCCCGGCGCGGGCGACAGTACGGCCCTTCGCTGGACGGGGCTCGCCGTGGCCCTGGCGGGAATGGCCGCCACGCTGGTGGCGCAGAGCGGGATGGGCACCTCCTGGCGGGTCGGCGTGGACGCCACCGAGCGCACGGAACTCGTGACCTCCGGACTCTTCGCGTACGTACGCAACCCGGTCTTCACCGCCATGACCGTGACCGCCGCGGGACTGGCGCTGATGGTGCCGAATGCCCTGTCCGTCCTCGCGTGGCTCGTGCTCGTCCTCGCCATCGAGCTCCAGGTCCGTGTGGTGGAGGAGCCGTACCTGGCCGGGGTCCACGGCCGTGCCTACGTCAACTACACCGCGCGGGCGGGCCGGTTCGTGCCCGGCGTCGGCCGCCAGTACGCCGGCGCCGCCGGGGCCTGATCGAGTCCGGGCTCAGGAAGGCGTGAGGAAACCGAGGATGGCGGCCGTGGTCTCAGCAGGGGGTGAGGAGCATCTACAGCCGCGGGAAGCCGACCGGTCACCCCGATCAGCTCGGCTTCGGCGTCCAGCACCGCCTCCAGCACTGCCGTCACGGGCCCCGCGCCGGCCATCAGCACCATCGAACGCACGAGGTCGGGGCGCGTGCGGACCAGCAGTTCGGCCGTGAAGCTCCCCAGTGAATACCCGATCACCCCAGCATTCCGGGTGCCGAGTGCGTCCAGCAGGCCTGCGAGGTCACCGGCCATGTCGGCCATCGGGTACGGAGCGGGCGGGGCATCGAAGTCGGAAGGCCCTTGCCGGAACATCCCCGTGGCGTCCGCGGCTTCGGGCCCCACCAATGCCAGGCTGACCACGGGCTCAGCCGGCGCCACAGATCAGGAGGAACAGCATCATGGGACACGGCCACAGCCACGGCTCCTCGCCCGGGGACGACGGCGGTGACGGGCACTCTCACGGCCCGCGGATCGGCAGCGCCGGCGAGCGCCACCAGAAGCCGTTGGCCATCGCCTTCTCCATCACCGCGGCGTACGCCCTGGTGGAGGTCGTGGCCGGCGTCATCACCGGCTCCCTGGCCCTGATCAGCGACGCCGCCCACATGGGCACCGATGTCCTGGGCCTCGGTCTGGCCCTCGCCGCGATCCGTCTCGCGAAGCGCCCGGCGTCGGGCCAGCGCACGTACGGCACCTACAGACTCGAAGTCCTGGCCGCCATCATCAACGGCCTGCTGCTGTTCGGCGTGGCCTTCTATGTCCTCTACGAAGCCGTGCAACGCTTCCGCGACCCGTCCGAGGTCCCCGGCCTCCCCGTGCTGGTCGTCGCCGTCATCGGCCTCGTCATCAACCTCATCTCCTTCCGCCTGCTCACCGCCGGCGCCAAGGAGAGCCTCAACGTCAAGGGCGCCTACTTCGAAGTCCTCGCCGACATGCTCGGTTCCATCGGCGTGATCATCGGAGCCCTCGTCATCTGGACCACCGGCTTCGAGTACGCCGACCCGATCATCGGCGCCGCCATCGGCCTGTTCATCCTTCCGCGCACCTGGAAGCTGATGCGCCAGGCGCTGCGGATCATCATGGAAGTGGCGCCACCCGGCGTCGACGTCGAGGCGGCGGAACGCGACCTCGCCGCCATCCCGGGCGTCCAGCAGGTGCACGACCTGCACATCTGGACCATCACCAGCGGCATGGAAGCCGCATCGGCACACGTGATGATCAAGGACGGCGCCGACTGGCACGCCGTCCTCGACCAGAGCCGCGAGATCCTCGCCGAGCGGTACGGCGTCACGCACCCCACGATCCAGGTCGAGCCCGCCGACCACACGGAGGAGCCGGTCGGATTCTGACTGGGCCGTCGGGCAGCAAGCCGGTCAGGACCTGCCGTGCTGGCGCCCTTGGCCGGCACGGCAGGTCCTTCACGAACGAGCCGATCGGCGTCCCGCGGGTGTAGAGGACGTGCGCCTTGTCGTCGGTCGGCAGCAAGGCGAGGACCTTCGTGCCGTGGGACGAGGTGACCGTGCCGACGTGGTGGACGTTGCCACGTCGGCGGCCGGGGCTGACGTCATACCGCAGTCCCGCTCGCCTCCCATCGCACCACCGTCCTCGACGCCGACTGTGGTGGTCGGTGGCGAAACTGATGGCGCTGCGGCGGCCGTTGCGGGAGCAGGCCGGTGGCACACCGTGACGGCGAGCAGGCGTGCGGCAACACAGCACAACCAGCTCAGCAGCGCACGCCACCGCGACGCCCGAATGGGCGGCGGGAGCGTCGATGTGATCGTCATGGCGTGCAGCAGATCCTGGTGAGAGCGAGGCAACAGCGGTGGTTTCAGAGGGTCCTGTCTGCTTCCAGGGCTTCGGCCAGCGCCTGCGGGGTGCGGGTCGACAGGTAGACGTACGGTGTCGGGTCGCCCGGGTCGGTGTTCTCGATGCGGACCGCCCCGGTGATGTAGCTGCGCATCATCATGTGGGCCCGCATGTCCGCCTTGTACGTCCGCCAGGCCCGCGCCTCTTCGGCCTCCAGGACGTGAACCTCGCCCAGCGCACTGAGCGGAATCCGTGCGTCGTCGGCGACCAGCAGCCCGCTCGTGACACGGATGCGGCAGGAGCCCTGTGCGCTGACCCACATGCAGGCGATGAGGGTGCCGACGGCGAATCCGCCCAGGGCGGCGAGGCCTCCGTAGGGCATGACGATGAGTGCCATGGCGAAGCCGACAGCGACGGCGATCAGCCACCAGGTTCGTGGTGCGGTAAGCCGTTCGTCGTAGGAGAGCGGTGCGGGTGAGGTCATGGGGGCAGGTCCTCGCTCGTACGGGGTGGTGTCGGTGGCGGGGTAGTGGGTCACAGGGGCAGGAAGGCGCCGACGTCGGGCCGGAAGCGAAGCGTGGCCCTGGTCCCCGGCTCGTGGTACCAGGCGTGCAGGCGGAGGGTGCCGTCCGCGACGCGGGGCGCCATGCAGGCGTAGTCGCTCAGCACGTCCAGCTGCCGCAGCGCATGGCTGTGGCCTGGCGGCAGTGAAGTCGCCGGCAGCTCGGGCGCCAGCCGGGCGTCGGAGCAGGCAACGACCATCACCCGGGGGTGCCGGCCGTCCGACAGGTCGGTCAGTTCGGTCCTCAGTGCGGAAACGCGGTCCGGGTAGCCGCGAGCCTCACTGGTCCTGCGGGCCAGTTCCGGCCCCTCCTTGGCCCCTGTCATGTGGCCAGCCGTTCGTCGATCAGCGCCTTGAACGCCTCGTACGTGCGGGGCGTCTGGATGCGCTCGCCGTCGAGGAAGAAAGTGGGAGTGCCCTGCACGTTCAGGCCCATGCCGTCCCGCTGGTCGGCCTTGACCCGTTCCTCGGTCGCCGGGTCCTTCACTGCCGCGTCGTACTTGTTCATGTCGAGGCCGAGTTGCTCGGCATAGGTACGGAAGAGGTCCGCCTGGGAGTTCTGGAGCTCTCCCCATTCCTTCTGGGTGGCGAACATCTTCTTGTACATGTCCTCGAACTTGCCCTGCTGGGCCGCGGCCTCGACGGCGACGGCCGCGGTCCGGCTGTTGCGGTGGCCGGGCATCGGGAAGTAGCGGGCCACGAAGGTGACCCGGTCGCCGTACTCCTCGCGAAGCCGCTCGACCGTCGGGTGGACGGCTCCGCAGGCCTCGCACTCGAAGTCGAGGAACTCGACGAGGGTCATCTCGCTGCGCTGCGGATCGGTCAACCGGTGACTGTCCTCGCGTACGGCCCGCGCCTCGCCCGCGGCGGGCAGGGGCGGAGCCGCTGTGGCCGAGTCGTCCGGCTTCACCAGCAGAAACGTCCCGAAGGCGGCGGCCAGCACGGCGACAATGGCAGCGAGGGCCAGCAGGTTCTTCTTGAATTTCGTCATGATTTCCTCTACGTGGTCCGGTCTTCGGCCGTGTCGGCCCGGCGGGCGGGCTGGGCTGTCGGCCGCTGCGGGCGGCGGTCGCGGGTGAGGAGACTCGCCAGGTACGCGTTGTAGGCGGCCAGCGGGTCGCCGGAATCGCCGCGGTCGATGTGCCGGTCGACCCGGCGGGCCTCACGGCGGTCGGAGCGGACCTACTGCACGGCCAGGGTGATCGTGGTGATCAGGGCAGGGATGTCGCCGGTGGCCCAGGCGATCGCACCGCCGTTGTACTGGTCCTGGGCCAGGTCCGGCCCCCAGGTGCGGCCCACCGCCTCCCACCGGCCGACGCCGATGATGCCGGTGGAGCTCATCACGGACAAGCCGCGGCACCGGCCTCGGCAGACGCCTTCGGCGAAGACGGCGTGCGACTCGACGGCGCCGCCGGGGCCGCCGGGGCCGCCGGGGCCGCCGCCCGAACGGTGAAGCTGCAGGAGCCGGACACGGGATGGCCGTCGGCCGAGACCACCCGGTAGCCGACGGTGTACCTGCCCGACGGCAGGGCCGGCTTCATGGCGAGGGAGGTGCTCTTGCCCTCGACCCATGGCTCCCCGGCACCCGCCGGGGTTCCGTCCGGTGCGGTCAGAGCGACCTTGGCGTACTCCTGCGACATGTCGTCGCTGAAGGTCAGCCCGATGCTTGCGGGCAGGGCGTCCAGGGTCGTGCCGTCGGCCGGCGTGCTGGAGGTCAGGTCGGTGTGTGCCGACGCGGTCGGAGCGGCAGCCCACAGGAGGGCTGCGCTCAGGGGTACGGCCAGGGTGCGGGCCGCCGCACGGGCGGCACGCCGAGAAAAGGAGTGCATGAAAAGGGAGAGGTCTCTCTGTGCTCCCCGGACCAGCCGGAGCAGGACACGCCGCCGCCCGCGGACGGCCTCTCCCCTCGGCCGCTAGGCCAGGCAGAAACCTCCACCGGACGACAGCCCGGTCGTCGGGAGAGGGGCACGCCACAGGACGGCGTGCCCGGACCTCGGCGGTGCGCGTCCGGCGTGCAGCCGGACCACGATCGCGGACGGCGGCATCGCGCCCGGCTCCAGATCCCGCAAGGCCGCCTTCGGCCCGTTGCCTGCGGGCAGGGGCGGCCAGACGAACATCAGCAGGGCGCGCAGCGCCTCAAGGACCGGTCCGCCGCGCCACAGCAGCCGTTCGGTGAGCCCGAACAAGTGCGCGGCGAGTACCAGCATGGCCAGGTGCCCGGCGAAGAAGACCTCCGGCGGGACACCCGCCGCGGAGGCGTGTTCGACCAGGGCCATGGGTTCCCGCGAACCGCCTACGGCCGCGCAGGCTCCCGGCAGCGAGTACGCCGCGTGGTAGGCCAACTGGGCACCGGCCAACGCTGCCATGAGCTGGGTGTCGGAGAGTTTGCGCCGGGTCAGCAGCACCGCACTGGGTACGGCGATCGCGGCCATGCCCAGCAGCAGCGCCCACCGGGGCATGTGCCCCTGCGCGAGCAGGTGCCCCGCCAACGGCAGCAATACGCACAACGCCGCCAGGGCGCCGGCCCGCAAACCGCGCACCACTCCGCGGGCCGGCGAAGGCGGCCACGGTACGAGGGTGGCGGACATGGGCTGCTGCGCTTTCGGGAGACGTTCCAGGGCGGGCCCGTGACTCGCAAGGAGCCTGAGGACCTCCCGCAGGGTATCCCGGTGCCCTGCTGTCGTCGCAGCCGGATCCGATTCCGCCCTGCGAGCCCGGGACACGACGGTCCCGGATACGAAGGAGGGGTCCACCGGCTTCAGCTGGTGGACCCCTCCTTCCGCTTCGCTCAGGCCGCGGATGCGGCCGCTCGCTCCGCCGCCGGACTGTCGTCCGACGCGGCGTCCCGGGACCCCAGGACCCGCGCTGCCAGCGCCCCGAAGATCAGGCCGAAGGCCACCCACAGCACTGCCTGGACGGTCAGGGAGGCCATCCTGAACTCCCACAGCAGTGCGGCCGGGAAGCTCTCCCGGACCGCGTCGCCGTTGGTTGGGAGGAAGACGAACGCGAGCGTGACGGCTGCGGCGAAGCCGAGGCCGGCCACGACCGTGGCGTTCCAGTTGCCCAGGCGCGGCGCCAGGCGCCGGCCCGCGATCACCGCTCCCAGTCCGAGCAGGACGCTCAGCAGGATCATCAGGAAGAACAAGGTGGTGCGCTTGCCGATGGTGTCGGGATTGCCGACGGCCGGCGGGGTCGCCGGGTACTTGAGGAACGGCACCAGGTAGACGGTGGTGAAGACCCCGGCCGCGGTGAGGGCGGCGGTCGCCCGAGGGCTGAACCTCCCGATCCGGTTGAGGGCGAAGCTGAAGGCCAGCGAGGCGATGCCGCCGAGCGCGACGCCGTAGACGAGCGTCCCGGTGGCCAGGCCGAACGTCGACTGGACCGGTCGGCTCACGAGCTCTTCTTCCTCTTCCGCCGGAGCAGGAGCCGCGGCGGCGTCGCCACCGTGCTGACCATGCCCGGCGGCAGGCGCGGCCTCCGCCTCCTCCAACGCGATGGAGGAACGGACCGACGGCTCGCCCAGGACGTAGGCGACGGCGAACGCCATCAATCCGGCCAGGAGGCCCGCGATCATTCCGCGGACGAGAAGCCTTCTTACGGTTGCTGCATGCATGAGATCGGTTCCCTACGAGGTCAGTGGCAGGGGAAACCGAGCAGGTGACGACCGTCGTGCACCCATTCGTGCACCCCCTCGCCGGCGAAGACGGCGGTGGCACCCTGCTCGGCGCCGACGAAGTAGAGGGCGACGATCATCAGCAGACCGACGAACACGGCCCAGGGCAGCACGGCGCGGACCGGCAGCGGGGCGTCGGAACCCAGGGCGGGGGCAACAGGAGCGGAAACGGTGGACTGAGCCATGGCGGCAAGACCTCCCTGGGAACAGCGCGTCCCAATACGGTGGAGCTCGGACGACGGCCCTCGGGTCTGACTCACCGGCATCGACCGCTCCGAAAAGGCGTCGGGTCCGGCTATACAGTGGCGCGACCGTGCCGGAATCTCACCGGACTTCCGTCGTGCCGTCGTTGTTGTCGCAGCGAAACGTACCGTGCACATGCCACCCCGCCAAGTGCTCTCACCTGCTGAGATCACCGTCACAGCGGCCTCATGCGCCACTCCAGCACCTATCGCGCAGCGTTTGAACAGCTCATGAGGCCAGACAGGGGGCGCTCGGAGCGCTCGGGTTAGGGCCGATGGCTGCGCTCTCGGCGGATGCCTCGGCGTTGGGCTGGGCGTTGGGCTGGGCGTCCCCGGCGCAGCCGGCGATCAGCAGCGCGCAGGCGGCGGCCAGCGCCAGCGGCATCGGTGCGCGACGGCGCCGCGTACCGGCGTCGCGGGTGGGTACCGCGTGGGACGGTCTGGCAGCGGTCGACGTTCCCTCCCTGGGACGTTTCAGGCAGGGGCCATTACCTCGATACCGGCGTGATGCGGACGGACTCGCGCACGGTCACCTGGTCGATGTCAGTGGTACGCACCGTGATGTTCAGGGTCCACTCACCGGGCATGGGCAGCCGCAGGTCATAGGTGGCCCAGTACCCCTTCTGGTCCTTGAGCTTGGCGTCGAGCGGGCCGATCCCGAGGGCCTCCTGGGTGAGGGTGAGGCGGAGTTCCGGGACTGCGGCGAGGCCGCCGTCCGCGGTGAAGACGACGGCTTCGACCGTGTTCTCTCCGACCTGCCCCGGCGCCAACGTGATCTGCACCGCGCCGCGGTGATCGGCCTGGCCCATGTCGAAGGGGACCGTGACCACCTTCACCCGCGGTTCCTCGACGGAGGTCGCCGAGGCCCTCTCGTCGGCGGCGCGGCTGGGCTGGGTGCCGGTGAGCAGGGTGGTGATCGCCAGGACCATGACACCGAGTACGGCTTCGGCAGTCACCAGGCGACGCAGGCTCCGCCGGCCGGTGTCGCCCTCAGGGACGGACGGCTCGGCTTCGTCGCTCAGCCCTTCCCCGGCCGACCCAGCGGACAGGTTGTCGGAGCGGCTTCCCACCGGTGAGGTGGCAGCCCCGACCGTTTGGGCGAGCGGCATCCGCTCGGAGGCGGGCACCGTCATCACCTCCTTCGCCGACAACAACGCCTCGTGCACGAGGCGGGCGGTCCAGCGGCGGGAGAAGGAGGCGACGCACAGCACCAGGACCACAGCGGCGACCTTCACTACGAGGGTCCTGCCGTACGCCGTGGTCGACAGCGCTTCCCAGGAGCCGACCTGCCGCCAGGACTGGTACACCCCGGTGCCGACCAGGACCACGACGGCGCGAAAGGCCAGCGTCGAGAAGCGGCCGATTGCGGACGCCGGGATGTCCCGGCTGCCGTGTCCTCGGCGCCGCAGGAGGAGCAGCAGGGTGAGCAGGCCGCCCAGCCAGACCCCCATGGCCAACAAGTGCAGTACGGATACCGGCATGGCCAGTGCCACCTGGAGGCCGGCGGAGGCGTGTTCGGCCGCGGCCCATGTGACCGCCAGGGCCACGGCGAGCGACAAGCCGGCCAGGCGGACGCGGACCCCCAGGTCCCGCGACGATCCGTCACCGGCAGCTTCGCGCTGTGGGACCAGCCGCCGGAGGTACACCGCGGTGGCGGCCAGGAGCACGAGCCGTGCGATGAGGGCGACGCCGGACTTACCGCTGGCGGTCCGGACCAGCTGAGCCGGATCGAACGCCGAAGTCACCGCGCCAGCAGTCTCGTAGGGGGCGCGCAACAGGAACATGGCCACCGTGGACGCCGTCATTGCCACCCACCCCGCTGCCAGCAGGACGCGTACCGGACGCGTGGCGCCTGCGGCAGGCCAGCACAGCAGGACGAACCCGGCAGCCCCGACGAGGAGGGCCAGGCCGCTGTAGGCGACGTAGCGGAAGACGCCGTACAGGCGGCCGACCGCTGTGTCGTCCGGTGAGTCGCTCGCCACCACGGCGGCGGTCTCGGACGGCTTGCCGA
This sequence comes from Streptomyces sp. NPDC044704, assembly GCF_056433525.1. NCBI lineage: Bacteria > Bacillati > Actinomycetota > Actinomycetes > Kitasatosporales > Streptomycetaceae > Streptomyces > Streptomyces sp. NPDC044704. The sequence continues at coordinate 13,620 of NZ_JBWKGY010000031.1, read as the reverse complement.
TGGAGAAGACGAAGGCGCCGGAGATCGGATGCCCGTCGGCGGAGACCACGCGCCATGCCACCGTGTAGGTGCCCTGGGGCAGCTTGCCGGTCAGCTCCACCCGTGCGGTGTTCTCCTTGCCGTCCACGTGCTGCGCGGGGCGGGGATTGACCCGCTCGTTCTCCGGCGACAGCACTCTGAGTGAGTCTTCGGCGAAGCTGACCGACTCGGTGAACGTGAGCGTGACGTGCCTGGGTTCCGTCTTGAGGACGCTACCGTCGCCAGGGTCTGAGCCGCTCAGGCTGGCATGTGCGGATGCCGCGCCAGCCCCGCTGAGGAGCAGTGCGAACGTGGCGGCAACCAGCGCCAGGATGGTCAATGACCTCCTCGCAGAAAATGATCCACTGGGCATGAAGGCACGGTCTCCGGCGGCAGTCGTCAACGGCGGCACCACCGCCCGGAAATCCCTTCGGCGATGGAGAGTTGTGGACGATAGTGCGGCTGAGGAAGAGACCGAGCTGTTCTAGCAACTTCGGCTAAAGACAGCGCAGAGGGTGCAACTCGGGTCACTTTCCCTGTATGGCTACGAGGCCGCGGGCTGTCCCATCTGGAGACGGGTTCCTCTTCCGCGACTCAAGCCGTGACTGACTGACCCCCACCCCAGGTGGGGCCAGCGCGGGAGCAGGGAACACAACATCGTTCCAGCAGAGCATCACGCGCTCTATTCGTCGTCCTCGTCGTCCGGCTCGGACTCCCTGACGAACCAGAGGTTGAGGATGTACCTCTCCGCGTTGGGGCTCTGTCTCCACGCTGCACCGATCCGTTCCGAGCTCCACTCTTCTTGGGCCGAGCGCTGAAGGCAAGTGTTGTAGTAGGCGGCCGTGGCTCGGCGTCCGCTCCAGGCTGCGTGCCCCTCGTAGACGCCCGGTCGTGGCAGGTCCATCACCCCTGCAGGCCCGAAGGTGAGCTGGTTGACCACGAGCTGGCCGGTCTCAGACTCCAAGGACAGCGGGACCGTGCCCTCACCGTCTTCCGGGGTCTTCTGGGGGCTGTCCCAGATCCTGATGGTGACCTCTACCTCGATGTCCGGCTGGAGGCTGTGCAGGTAGAGGTGGTAGCCGTTTCCGGCGATCACCTGTGTCCTTGAACGGTCCAAGGCCTCCTCGTCACCGGGGTAGGCGTCGCTGTCGTATACCTCGACGATCCCGCGATCCGGCCGGGCGTACGTGCTGTATTCGGCGATGAGGGGCACGAGGACTCCGTCGCTACTCAGGGGGTGATCTTCACGTAGAACGCGTCCCCGTCGAGGATGCGGTTCAGCGTGAGCGTTTCATTGAGCCTAGGGCCGCCGGTTTCGCCGTCGGTTCCGTCGATGAGCCTTGCCGAGAAGCGGTTTCCTGGGGCCGCGGCGCCTTCCTTCTCCGCGTACTGCGCCGAGATTTCGTCCCACCTTCGGGCCAGGATGGCCGGAGCGGCACCAAGATCGGTGCGCTGCTTGTCACCAAGGGTGTGCCGGGAACGGGTCACTGCAACGGAACGTCGCGTTCTGTCCGATCAACCTTCGCTGTCGGTTTGTTGATCGATACAGTGAGAGGTGATTGTCGCCTCGGGGAGGGGAGCTGATGGGTCTCACAGACGAATATCAAGCTTTGGCGCGTGGGGCGCTGTTGGTTGCGGAGTCTGCCGAGGACGCCTACCGGCTGGGCGCCCTTGACCGCTTCCTCAAGCCATGGATCCGGGACAGACTTCACTCACTGGGCGGCCTGCTCAACAGTTGCGACACCAGACGTCAACTGGCAGAGGACACAAGAGCCTTGGCCCAGACAGCCGCAGAGTACTCGGAACTGCGGGAGCAACTCTTTTCCGACGTTCACCACACGCGCCCCGAGCCGCCCTGGCGGATCGTGGGACAGAAGACGATGGCGATCCGGGCGCAGTCCAAAGTGCTGCTGCGACAGCCGACGTTCGTCCTGCGGCGCCTGGATGCCGGCTCGGACGTCCTCGGCGCGGCAACATGGGACTTCACGGTGATCGCGAATCCGTCTGCCCCAGCAGACGAGGGCACGTCGTTCGTCGTCATGGTGTCGACCGGCGACCACACCGGCGGAGTACCCGTTCAGGTGTCCAAGGAGCTTGAGAGCGAACGAGCGTGGTACCAGCAACTGGAGTACGGCTTCTATGCCCTGGGAATCACGCCGTTTCTCACCGCGATTTACGACCCTGATCGTCACCGGAAGCAGGCGACCGATGACGGCTACGGCGGCTGACTCGTCAGGCGTCGAAAATGTGCGGAGTCTGGGATGTTGTCCGGCCCGCGGCCACGGTATCCCGTGGCCATCGGGTCGGACGTAGCGGTTCTGCACCGGGTTGTCAGTTGCCCGCGATGTGGGCTTCGAGGTCGGCGAACCGCCGGTCCTGGAAGGCGGCCGATCCCCTTGGTCCACTACGGGGGTGGGTAACCGGGGCTCGGGTCGCCTGCCGCGCCACCCTGCACCAGAAAGGCCGCCGTCTCCCGGGAGGAGTGGTCGCGTCGCCCGTCGGCGAGTGGGCGATGCCCGTGTCGAACCCAGGTCAGCGTTCTGCCCCTTCCTTAATGACCTGTTCAGGTTGACCCTCCTGAGCACCAGGAGCGGCCGCCTCACTGTGCCTGACTACCCGATGTCGGGTGAGGGGACCCGTAACGGGGTGTTGGGGGCGGTCGTTCTTTTGGCGGATGACCCTGAGGACGACTTCGTCCCTTTGACAGGAGTAGCACATGGCCACCGATCTGCAGGTCCGTAAGATCAACAACTCTTTTCAGCACATCGATGTGGACAACAGCGGCTATGCCGCGCTTGAGGACATGCAGGGCCTCGGTGCCCGGCTGCTCACCGGTCTGGGCGTCTCACCGGCCTCTGAACGGGGACGCGCGGTGCTGGACTCCTTCGACACCTTCTGGGACGGCCTGCTCGCCGTGGCCGATGAGAACAAGGACGGCCGGCTCTCCAGGGACGAGTTCGAGCGCTCCATGATCGTGAACTTCGTGGACGGCGACCGGTTCGACGCCCTCTTCGAGCCGGCTGCGCGCGCGGTGGTGACGGCCCTGGATCTGGATGGTGACGGCCAGGTCGACCAGCAGGAATTCAAGGTGTTCCAGGATGCCTTCGGCCGCACCGAGGCACACGCCGCGACCGCGTTCGCCAAGCTCGACCGCGACGGCGACGGACAGCTCACCGTCACCGAACTGCTGACTGCGACCCGGGAGTACTACACCTCCGCCGACCCCGACGCCGTGGGCAACTTCCTCTTCGGCGAACCTTGCTGACCTACGCGAGCCCCCAGGCGGCGCTGGTCGCGCAGGTCCCCGCACTCCGCGGAAGCTGCCGCCTGCACCCGGACACCGAGCGGGCCGGCCACCTGGCGCGCGCCTGGGCACGGGAAGTGGGCCTGGCCGCCGACGACGCGGGCGAACACCGCCTGCGCGGCATCGGCGGCCACCGCCTGGCCGGCCGGATGTTCAGCGAGCTGAGCTTCGGACAGCTGGCCCTACTCACCCGCTGGTGCACCTGGATCGGCCTGCTCGACGACCACTGGGACGAACGGATGCGCCCCGCGAGCGCCCGGGAGGTGGACGACACCTTCAACAGCTTCATCCACTGCACCGAGCACGACGGAGAGCTTGCCTCGCGCGCGCCCCTCGTGAAGGCCTTCGACGAGCTCTGGCGCGCCACGGCGCCGCCGATGAGCCCAGCCTGGCGCGGCCGGTTTCGCGCTGGTCTGGAGAACACCCGCAAAGCCACCCTCTGGGAACTCGAAACGCGGCAGGCCGGCCTTCCCGCCTCGCTCGCCGCGTATCCGGCCCACCGCCGGGCCACCTTCGCCACGTTCATCTACGAGGTCGGCGAGGCCATCCTGGGGACCGAGCTTCCCCATGCCCTGGCGACCGCGCAGGCCTGGACCGACGTCGCGGACGCGGCCAACGACGCCGCCGCCTGGTGCAACGACCTCGTCTCACTGGCCAGGGAACAGCAGGCCGGCAGCCTCACCAACCATGTCCTGGTCGCCGAGCACGAACTCGGGCTCTCGCGCGCCGAGGCCATCGACTGGGTCATCCACCGGACCGCCGAGCGGATGAACGACCTGCACCTAGCGGCCCGGGCCCTGTCGCCCCTGTACTCCCGGCTGGCGCTGACCCCCGCCACGGCCCGCGCCGCCAGCAAAGTCGCCTGCGCCTACCTGCTCGTGCCCCACGCCAACCTGGAATGGATGACCGAAGCAGGCCGCTACCACGCAGCCCCACACGGCACCGGGACCCCGCACTACGGGGAAGAAGCATGCTCCAGCGACACATCAGGCCAGCAAGCCTGACCTCCTCTGCGGCCAGGAGGCAAACGTCCCCGGAAGTGTCACGCCTCCGGGGCGAGTTCTACAGTGACAGTTCTGATCATCGGCGGCACGGCTTCCTCGGGACCGAGCTCGTCCAGCAGGACGCATTCGACGCCCTCGCCGCGGATACGGGCCGGACCTGCCGACGGGGAGGCGACGAGACCCCTCAGTGCCCGGTGCCCGGAGGCGTTCTCCACCGTGACCGGGCCGGCTCCCAGCCCGATGACGACGATCACGGCGGGCTGCCAGCACCCGCATGTCCAGCCCGCTGCCCGTAAGTTCCCGGGACCCGGCCATCCGTACACCGTCGAGAGAGGTTCCGCCCAGAGGGCGGGCGACCTCCCAGCCGTCGTCAGCAGTGCGCTCCGGGGGTGTGTCCCCCGCGTCGTCTCTGGGGTCGACGACAGGACGGTCCGGACCAGGTCAGGTCCGGTCCTACGCCCAGCTCGCTCTCAGCACAGGGCAGGGCGCTTTGCCGGCCCGCTGCCCCCAGGGGAACGTACGCCCGGCCATCCACCGGACGCACCCAAAAAACCGGCAGCACCCAGCAAAAAGGCCCGACCTCCAGAAGGAGGCCGGGCCTTGACTGAGCGCTGGGCAGGCCTTGCACCTGCATTCCCCCACGGGAAGTGGGGTGTCTTTCCTTGGACCACCAACGCCAGACCCGGCAACCGTTGTTCACGGCCGCGAGCTCAAGATCCAATATACAACAGCGACTGGCCGTGCCGGCACCGGCTCTGCCGGCGAAGTGCCCCCGCTGACCACCTAACCGGACCGGAAGTTCCGCGGGCGGTATCCCCCGCTCCACAGCGCGCCTCTTTGAGGGCGAGGGCAGCGGATGGGCTCTCAGCCGTTCAGTGAGAGGCGAGCAGGGAGTCGTCGAGGACGCCGGCCCCGGGGAGCTGATGACGCGCGGCGATCAAGGCGGCGTGGATGTCGATGGTGCCGGTGGCCACACACAGGGCCCTCTCGACGTCCGCAAGCTCCCGGCCCACCGGTGAGCCGTCTTCCGCGGCGTCGAGTACGGCCAGCGCCCAGTAGCGTTCGACGAGACCAGGGAGCACCGCCGGGTGAGCCATCAGCATGAGCAGTACCTTTCGCCAACAGGATCATCAGGTCACCGCCGCCTACCCGGCCGATCACCGTTGAACCCCCTCCGCCCGCCCGTATCTCCACCCGGTAGCCGTCACCGGCCTTGCGACGCGTCCGTGCCCCGACGGGCCGGTCTCCGCTTCGCGGGCCCGGCGTGGCCCCACCCGCCGTCATGTCACGCAGCGCTCGGGACAGTTCCCTCCCGAACGTCGCTCCGCCTCCGCGGCAAGGACATCGACCAGGCGCCGAAGGTGTGGCCGCCAGTTCGGATCGCTCGGGCGGGCATCCGCGAAGGCACGGGGCGCGGACGCGGCCCCTGGCATCCCGCAGGAATCGGGAGGCCAGGGGCTGGGGGCGGTCCGGTCGTGCCCCAGAGCGCCCTGGGTTCCGGCCCTGACCCGCGTACCCGTGCCGTCACGGACTGCCCCTCACAGGGAGGTCAGCGGTTTCAGGGGGCGTTGAACCCAAGCTCCTGACGGTTGCTGTTCCTGGCCTGAGGGCTGTTGATGTTGCTGTTCGTGCTGATGTTGTTGAAGAACGGGAGGACGCCGTTGAGGTTGACGGGCAGGATCGAGCCACCGCCCCCGTTGCCGTTGTCATCGTCGTCGCAGTCACCGCCCGTGATGGTCGTAGGGTCGCTGTACGAGTCCGCCGGGCTGCCTCCGCCTGAGACGGTGACCGTATTGGTGACCGTGCAGGGGGCGTCGGCCGCGACGTTGACCGTCAGTTCGATGATGGGGTAGGACTCGAACGGGCCCACCACGCTGCTGTTGGTGCACGTGATCGACGTCGTGGAGAGATCACAGTCCCAGGAGGCCTCCGAAAGCGTGCCCTGCACGGTGAGGCCCTGCGGGAGGGTGTCCGTGAGGGTCACCGTTCCCGTCGTCGGGTCAGAGGTGGAGCGGTTGCTCACCTGGAAGCGGTACACCCCGGTTTCCCCCTGGCGAAGCCGCCCGTGTGGAACTTCGCCACGTCGAGCACGGGCGCGGCGTGCGCCGGTGTCGCGCCCGCGACGAAGGGCAGCGCGACGCCGGTACCGATCACCGTGGCCAGGGAGGCCATCCGCCGGCCCAGCCGATTCCACATGCTCATGATCATTCTCCTGTTGTGTGGGGTACCGCGCAGCCCGGCCCGCCGTCTGAGGCCAGGGCGCCAGGAACGCTGGGACTGCAGACACAACGTTTCACCTGCGAAACGGTGAACACGATGAACGCCCAGATCGCCCGATCGCCCCCACAAAGCCCTCGCATGCAAGAGAAACCCGCCCCTGCCCACACGCCTCGAAGTGCTGCCGACACTCATCGACACAACAGGGGCCACTTCTACCGGCACCTGCTTTGCCGGCGAGGTGCCGTCCCCTGACGCCGTGGAACTTGCCAAGGACAGCACCCGCTCTTTCCCCTACCTCGCCGCCGGCGCCTACTGGTTCAACGACGACACCGCCGACAGCCAGTACGGCCCCAACAGCGGCATCCACACCTGACCAGCGCGGCTGCCGAGGGTCCCGGACCTCCAGGGCGTGGATCGAAAGTGCCTGGTGATGATGGCGGAGACCCAGTTCGTGATCCAAAATGATTGGATGGTCACGCTTGAAACTCCCCGATTGATCCTGCGTCGCTGGCGCGAAGAGGACGTTGCGCCCATGGCTGCCGTCAATGCCGACCCCGAGGTCATGCGGTGGATCCGTGACGGCAGCGTCCGTGACGAGCAGCAGACTCGCCGCGGGATCCAGGCGTGGGAGAGCGAGTGGGAGTCACGGGGCTTCGGCCTGTTCGCCGTGGAGATCCGGTCCACTGGCGAGCTGGCCGGGTTCACCGGCCTTTCGGTGCCCGAGTTCTTGCCGGAAGTACTGCCGGCGGTGGAGGTCGGCTGGCGGCTGGGACGTTCCCACTGGGGGCAGGGCTTGGCCACCGAGGCCGCTGCGGCCGCTGTCCGGTTCGGGTTCGAAGAGCGAGGGCTGGAGCGGATCGTCAGCATCACTCAAGTGGGCAACGACGCCTCCGAACGGATCATGACCAAACTGGGGATGCATCCGGTTCGTGAGACCGTCAATCCCACAGGAGGCCGGCGAGTTCGCGTGTTCGAGTTGTCGTCGGACCAGTACGTCACAACCAGCGGAGCTGCGGGCGCGTGAACAGCGCATCCACGCGGGCAGCGGGATTGATCGGGTCGACGACGTTCTTCCGGACTTGACGCTGAGCCGGAACTCAGGCCGGTTTGATGCGGTCTTCGCCACCGCTGCGGGGACCGAGGCGCCCCCAACACCCCCCACCCCCGCCGTCACGTGGTGCGGGCGAAGTCACCCCCCACCCTGAAGGTTGACCGGGCGGCGCCGGCGGTGGCCTCGTACCGGTCGGCCACCGCGTTGCGGCCGCTCGTCGTGTGGTCGTACTGGCCGGCGAACACGTGGGTTCCCGCAGGCACCGTACGGCCGGCCTTGAGCTCCCAGCGGTAAACCAGCGTGCCGCTCTGTTCGTGTACGGAGAAGGTGAAGTCGGCCCCGGGCAGGGTCTGCCACGAGCCGCTGCTCTTGACGCCGCCCGTTTGCGCCACCCGCAGTTCGACGGTGAGCGCGGTGAGCGGCTGTCGGGTCTTGAGGGTGACGTTGCTCTGCGACCAGTGGGTCCTGCTGCCCGGGTCGACGGAGCCGTCGGCCCACAGCGGACCGTCCTCCGTCCGTCCTCCGCCGGAGGGCAGGGACGGTGAAGGCGCGCCGGTCGTGGCGGGTGGGGCGGTGCGGCCCGGGTCGGGATCCGGTGTGGGGGCGGGTGGGGTGGGCGTGGGTACGGGTGTGTGGCCCGGCTCGCCCGGAGTGCTTCGGTCCGGCTGCGGATGCGGGGTCGCCTGCCCGAACGTACCGGGACCGGGGTCGGCCGGTAGCGGGGCCGCGCCCGTGTCGTGCCGCGGCACCGTGTCCTGGACGGCCTCGGCCGTGACGTAGCCGGCGACCAGCAGGGCACCGGCCGCGGCCATCGTGGCGAGCGTGACCCGGGACCAGGGCGCCGCCGCCGTCCGGCGGCGCCGGTACGGTCGCGCGAGGCCGGGGCCGGCCGTACCGCGTTGCACCCGGGCCAGTATCCGGGCGCGGTCGGGCTGGTGTGACTCGGCCGCCTTCCGCAGCTGTTCGCCCAAGTCGGTCATCGCTGAACCCTTTCCAGGAGTGCGCCCGCGTCTCGTGCCGCCAGCAGTCGTTCCAGCTCCGTCATGCCCTTGGACGTCTGGCTCTTGACGGTACCGACCGATATGCCCAGGGCCAGGGCCGTGTCCTTCTCGGACAGGTCGAAGGCGTGCCGCAGGACGACGCACGCCCGCTTGCGGAAGGGCAGCCGGGCCAGGGCCTGGCGCACGTCCACCACCACCGCCACGTCCGGGTCGTGCACGCGCTCGGCACGCACGGACCAGAACAGTGCGACGCGACGGCGCTCACGGACCGCGGCACGGATGCGGGCGCGTGCCAGGTTGGCGACGACACCGCGGGCATAGGCGACCGGGTGCTCGGCCGACCGCAGCCGGTCCCACCGGTGCCAGAGCGCGACCAGCGCGTCAGCGGCGAGATCGTCGGCGGCGTCCGCTTCGCCGGTCAGGAGGTGGGCGAGCCGGGCGAGTTCGGCGTAGTGCCGCTCGAAGAAGGCGTGGAACTCCTCGGACGCGTCCTCTGCGAGCATGTGCGGGGTTGCCTCTCACTGTGCTGTGGCCACCCGTGACCGAGTGCCGAGCCGGGCTGGTCCGGGCCGTGCGGGCCGTGTGTGTGATCCGGCACGTCGTCCCGCGATTCTCGCGTCGGCACGCCGCGGTGCGGGGGCCTGTGCCGGGTCTCACTTCATCGCCGCGCCGATGTCTTCGGTCCCGGTGGTGAGGAAGGTGGTCTCCGGAAGGGATCCGTCGGCCTTGCGCGGGCCGTAGGCCGTTGTCGCGTCGATGCTGCGCAGGAAGGAGCGCCCGTCCGGGAAGGGGCCGCCCTCGCCCTTGGCGTCCCAGCTGTTCGCGGCGCTCACGGCGCGGTGCCCCAGCTTGGCCGTGCCCCCGGCGTTCTGCGCGGCGAGGTTCCGGGACAGGCGCGAGGGCGAGGAGGCGAAGAAGAATCCGTCCGCGTGGTTGGCGTACGCCGTGTTGCGGTGCAGGATCAGAGCCCCCGGGTTGCTGTTCTCGGTGAACCCGTGGAGCCGGTTGTTCCAGGCGGCGTTGCCGGTGACGACGTGCGCGGCGCTCGCACCGCCCCCGCCCAGCTTGAAGCCGTTGCCGTTGCCCTCGAAGGCAGGGTCGTTCCAACGGTTCTCCCCGTTACCGTACGCCCAGCTGTTCTCGATCCGTACCGGACTGGCCCACTGCCACAGGTCGAGGCCGTCGTCGGCGTTGTTCCACAGCCGGGCGCCGACGACCTTGTTGTTCGTGCCCGACCCGAACTTGATGGCCAGGCCGTCCGCGTTCTGGCCGTGGGTCCTGGGGTCGTAGTTGTCGTGGGAGTCCAGGTTCTGGATGAGGTTGTCGTTGGTGCCGTCACCGCGCAGGGTGAATCCGGAGTCGCCGTTGCCGTGGGTCCGCAGGTTCTTGAAGACCCCGCCGACGGAGGAGGTCAGCACCACCCCGTGCGAGGGTGAGTTCCGGAACGTCAGGTTCGACAGCGTCCAGTGGTCGCCGCCTATCGCCACCAGCCACTCTCGCGCGGGGAGCTTGGAGCCGTCGACCGTCGCCTTCTCCGTGCCGTGGGCGGTGACGGTGATCCGCCGCGTCGGGGTTCCGTCGGCCTGGCTCTTGAGCGTGCGCGTGGGAAGGTACGTGCCTCCACGCAGCTGGATCGTGGTCCCGGGCCCCGCCTCGGCGAAGGCCCGCTCCAGGGCGGCGGTCGTGGAGACGACCACCGGCCGCGCACTCCCGGCCGCGGCGGCCTCTCCCCCACCGGGCGCGACGGCCAGGTACACCCCGCCGGCACCGGCCGTCAGGGCGAGAACTGCCGCGACCGGGAGCGTACGGGTCCTGCGGTGGCGTCCTGCACTGGTTGTCATCGTGAGGGATCCTCTGCGCGTATCGGGAAGGCCGGCGCCCCTCAAGGGGCCGTTTACCCGTGCAGTTGCCGCCGACGACCGAAAGGTTGCCGTCCCGGCAGACATTTTTCCGCCGTCCACCGTTCCGCCGCTCACCTTTCCGTCGGGTACCGGCACGGCGGCCGGAGCCGGCGTGCGGCCGCGGGGGGGGCGGGCAGGTCGCCAGTTCCGGCCGTTCCTTGGTGCGTACGGCGGGCAGCCACGTCGCGGGGGCGTGGAGCCGGCCGGGAGGCGCACGCGGACCTGCGGTTCGGGATGGATTCCGACGAGGTGAAGGGGCCGCCCTGGCGTCACCGGCGGCCTCCGCAGCCGCCGCGACACCTCCACGAACGAGTTCCCCGCCGCGCGCTCAAGCACGATCCGCGGCCGCTGGGCCAAGGCCTGGACCGTCGTACGACGGCGTAACCAGCCCGCCAGTACCGCCCGCTGGGCATCGGTCGCCGACAACGGAGGAATCCTTGGACCCGGACGGCTCGTACCCAAACCAACGGCAAACCGACTCAGGTCACTAGCGCAGCAGTCGGTCCCGGGTCAGTTCCATCACCTCGGCCCGGCTGCGGGTGCCGTGGTCCGCGGCGATGAAGTACTCGCCGATCCGCAGCGAGAAGGCGAACATGCAGCGGATCTCCACCTCGTCCTCGTCAGGGCAGAATGCGCTGAACAGAGAACGCAGGTAGTCCATACGGCGGTTGTCGACGCGTCGCAGCCGCTCCGCGACGGACGCGTCACGCCGGGCCCAGTCACGGATCGCCAGCTCGGCCGCCACGCCCATCGTCGGCCCTTCGGCGGACGAGGCGATCGTGAACAACCGCTCCAGCTTGGCCCTGGGCTCGCCACCCTCGCTCTCAACCTGTTCGATCACGGCTTCGGCCACCGCGCGCTCCCAGGTGTCGAGCATCTCGTCGAGCAGCGCGTCCCGGTTGCGGAAGTACCCGTAGAAGCCGCCTTTGCTGACCCCTAGGGCCTGCGCCAGCGGTTCGATCCGGACAGCCTCCGGGCCACCGGCGGCAAGCGCACGCAGGCCCTCCTCGATCCACTTGCCGCGCGGTGTGCGGGTCACGCCCACGATGTGCTCCTCCCTCACGCCCATTTTTCTATACGGCACCGTATAGAAGGGTGCTAGTCTTCTATACGGCATCGTATAGATAGGGGCTTGCTCGTGAGACTTCCGATTTCCGCGCACACCTCCCGCCCATGGCGGATCCACGAGATCACCCGCGACTTCCGCATCGAGGACGTCTGGCAGCTGCCCACGCCAGGCGGCCCCGATGATCTCCCCCTGCTCGTCGCCCAGTTCACGAGCGGAAAGGGGGACCCCGTGCCCTCTCCTGTGGGGCGGGCGCTCTTCGCGATCCGCTGGAAGCTCGGCGCCCTGCTCGGCTGGGACGAACCCTCCAGCGGTCTCGACGGCCGAGTGCCGACCCTGCGCGACCGCCTCCCCGCGGACCTACGCGAGGGCCCGCGGGGACCGGACGCCAAGTCCGTTCCGTTCACCTCCGTCTTCTTGACGCACGACGAGTGGGCGGCAGAGATGGCCAACCGGACCATGCACGGGGTGATGCACATCGGCTGGGTCCCGGACGGGGCCGGCGGCCACCGCGGGCAGATGGCGGTGCTGGTGAAACCGAACGGGCGACTCGGCGCCCTGTACATGCTGGGGATCAAGCCGTTCCGCTACCTCGGCGTCTACCCGACGCTGATCCGCAGTATCGGCCGCGAGTGGCAGGCGGGCGCCGCCGCACGCGAGCGTGGCGCCGCCTAGAGGGTGTCTGACAAAGAATCTTGGTTGGGTTCGCGGAGCCAGAGGATGAGTGCGGCAAGGTGGACTCCGGCCTTGTAGCGGGCGGCGAGTTTGTCGAAGCGGGTGGCGATCGCGCGGAACTGCTTGAGGCGGTTGAAGCAGCGTTCGACCACGTTGCGGGCCTTGTAGAGCTCGAGGTCGAAGGCTGGCGGCCTGCCGCCGGCCTTTCCTCGCCGCAGCCGGTTGGCCTTCTGGTCCGCCCGCTCCGGGATCGCCGCCCGGATGCCTCTGCTCCGCAGAGACTGACGGATTGCCCGAGACGAGTACGCCTTGTCCGCGATCACCGCGTCCGGCCTGCGGCGGGGGCGCCCGGCGCCGGTCCGGGGAACCCTCAGCTCGTCCATGACCGTGTCGAAGACGGTGGAGTCGTTGACGTTGCCGGGCGTGACAACGACAGCCAGGGGCAGGCCACGCCCGTCGCAGGCAAGGTGGAGCTTGGTGGTCAGCCCGCCGCGGGACCGGCCGAGCGCCTGGCCCACCGACGCGCATGCCGGATCTTCCAGTTCGTCCCCCGCAGTCGCCCCTTTTTGCGGGCGCCGCCAGCGTGCTGGTGGGCTCGGTCGATTGTGGAGTCGACTGACACGGTCCACTCCACGGCTCCGACGGAGTCGTCACGGACCCGAGCCTGTTCGAGCAGACGGGCCCAGGTTCCGTCCACTTCCCAGCGGGCGAACCGTTCATAGGCCGTCTGCCAGGGCCCGTAGCGTTCCGGCAGGTCACGTCGCGGAGCACTGGTCCGCAACCGCCACAGCACCCCGTTGATCACCTGCCGGTGATCACACCAAGGACGACCACGCCCATCCATCTGCGACAGCAGGGGCTCTGTTCGCTCCCACGCCGCATCCGTCAACTCACCTCGACCTGCCACAAGATCAATGATCAGAGTGCTCGTGCTCGGGCGCCCGCGCGGGGTCCGTCACGAAACGGCTCAGCCGGTAGGTGGTCGGCAGCCCCAGGCGTCCGCACAGCGTGTCGATCCGGATCATCGACCCGTCGGCTCCTGCCTCCTGAAGGCGGCGCAAACGCGTACGCATCTCTGCTTGGTCCAGAGTCTCAACAACAAGTTCCCACTGTCCCGCGTCCGGCGCGGTACGAGCAGCAAGCCGCTGCCGCGTGTCCTCTTGCCGCCGCCTTCTTTTCCCCTGTCCTGGCACCCGCCCAGAATCACTGGCCGGGCGCCAGGCTGACAAGGCAATTGGGTCGAGCGCGCACATCCCAACTCGGTGATCATTTGTCAGACAGGACCTAGGCACTGTCTTCAAAGGGTTCTGATGGGGGATCATGTGCCGCATGGTGCGTCGTCATGAACTGTCGGATCTGGAGTGGGAAGCGTTGTCCGCG
>NZ_JBWKGY010000030.1:0-76714 GCF_056433525.1 Streptomyces sp. NPDC044704 | reverse complement strand
GACGCCCGCCTGACCCTGATGGCCGGTGACATCACCGTCGGACGCCTCGGCGGTCCCGCGACGATCAGCACGCAGAAGGGCGACCTCCACATCACGGAGGCCACCCACGGCGCCGTCACCCTGCGCACCGAGGCCGGCAACGTCACCGTCGGCGCCGCCCGCGGCGTCTCCGCCTCCCTGGACGCCGGCACCGGCTACGGCCGCATCAACAACAGCCTCAACAACACCGACGGCGCCACCGCCGCCCTGACCATCCACGCGACCACCTCCTACGGCGACATCACCGCCCGCAGCCTCTGAACGAGCCACCGCCCAGGCCCAGTCGCACTTTCCCACCGTCCCGAAGGAGCACATCACCATGTCCCTCACCCGTACCGGCCAGGACCGCCCCGAACTGCGGAAGGTCATCGAGGAGATGGTCGAGTCCGGTTTCACCGGGGTGACCCTGCGCGTGCACGACGAGCGGGGCGAATGGGTCGGCAGCGCCGGGGTGCGCAAGCGCGGCGAGACCGCGAAGCCGCCGGCGAACGGGCACGTCCGGATCGGCAGCAACACCAAGACCTTCACCGCGACCCTGGTGCTGCAACTCGTCGCCGAGGGCTCGGTCACCCTCGACGCCCCGGTGGCCGACCACCTGCCCGGGTTCGGGCTGGACCCGCGGATCACCGTACGGATGCTGCTCCAGCACACCAGCGGGGTGTTCAACTTCACCGGCGAGTACTACGACGACGGGACCTTCGCGCCGGGGATCCCCGCCACCACCGCGGGCCGGGAGTGGGTGGACAACCGGTTCAGGACCTACCGGCCGGAGGAGCTGGTACGGCTGGCGCTGTCCAAGCCCGCGCGGTTCGAGCCGGGGACCGACTGGAGCTACTCCAACACCAACTACGTACTGGCCAGGCTGCTGATCGAGAAGGTCACCGGCCGCCCGGTCGCCGAGGAGATGCAGCGCCGGATCCTCGGCCCCCTCGGGCTGTCGGACACCACGGCGCCGACCACCGAGCCGGAGGTTCCCGAACCGTACGCCCACGGCTACTTCCGGTACGAGGAGGCCGGGCAGGAGAAGACGGTCGACGTCACCCGCCAGAACCCCTCCTGGATCTCCAGCGGCGGCGACATGATCTCGACCCCCCGGGACCTCCACACGTTCATCGCCGCACTGATGGGCGGCCGGCTCCTGCCGGCCCCGCTGCTGGCCGAGATGTGCGCGCCGCACCCCAAGGCCGGCTACGGCCTGGGGGTGTTCGTCCAGGACACGGGCGAGAACGGCGGGACCGTCATCACCCACAACGGTGGCATGGCGGGCAACGCGGCACTGATGTACAGCACCCCCGACGGCACCAGGACCCTGACCGCCGCCCTCAACTACGTCGACGACGCGGCCCTGTCCCTGGGAGCGGCGTTCCTGAAGGCAACACAAAGCCTCGTCAAGGAGGTGTTCGGCGGCGGTCCGATTGCGGACTGACGGCGCCGAGCCGGCCGAGGCTCTTCAGGACTGTGCCGGGCCGGCGACCGCTCGCGGGGATCTCACCAGTGCGTGATGGACACGGCGAGAGCGCCGAGAATCATGAAAGGGCCGAAGGCGACCTGGGAGCGCCGGTCACGTCCGCCCGCCAGGAGGATCACCGCGCACACCGCGCCAACGAGGAACCCGGCCACGGTGCCCCACCAAAGGCTGCTCCAGCTGTTCCAGCCGAGCAGCGCGCCGGTCGCCGGGGCGAGCTTGACGTCGCCCAGTCCCATCCCTGCGAAGAGCGCCAGCAGGAGGAAGACGGCGGTCACGGTGCCGGCGGCGGCAGCCGCGCGGCCGAGGCTGCCCGGCTCGCCGGCCAAGGCAGCCATGGTGAGCAGCAGAAGCGTTCCGGCGCAGGCCGGGGCGGTGAGTACGTCGGGGAGGCGCTGGACGGCCAGGTCGATCAGTGTCAGAGCGATGCCGCACGCGGCGAGCCAGTACTGGGCAGCGGCGAACCATCCGGTCGCGCCACCCGCCGCGACCGCGGCGAACACGGCGGCGCCCAACGCCTCCGCCGAGAGGCGAGGGGGCCCGACTCGCTCCTTGCACGTCGGGCAGCGCCCGGAAACCGGCAGCAGACGGAGCCGCTGGCCGAGCAGATCGCTGCCGCAGTGCGCGCAGCTGGAGCGGGAGGACATGGGCGCGGGGACCGACCGGGCGAAGACCACGGGGCGCGCGACGTAGCTCACCACAGCTCCGGCGGCCGCAGCCACGACGACGCTGAGAACGGACATGTGAAGGGACTCCTTGAACGCGGCTCGTACGGTGATCAGGCGGCCGCGTGCGACGAGGCGGGGCCGTCCTGCCGGTCGAGGCTGGACCAGTCCAAGTCAGTGAAGGAGGCCCCCTCCGCCTTCTGGATCGGCCCGTACTCGCGTACCAGGCGCCGGTATTCGTTTCCGCCGGAGCGCGGGTTCGTGTACCCGGCCCACTGGGCCAGGTCGACCTTGTCCAGGGGCAGCCCCGCGACCTGGTGGGCGACGTATATCCGCTCGGCGAGCTGGCGCGGCCCCTCGTCCTCGGGGAGGGTGGACAGGTCGATCTGCGGGCCGCGTTCTCCTGACACCTCTCCTCTGCCCCTTTCGGGTGCCGGGTGATCGTGCCGGGTCCCGGGCTCCCGGCCGGCTGACGCGTCGGCGGTTGGCCGTTCCGCCTCGGTCTCATCCCGTCCGGCCGTGCTGCTCGGTACCTGACCGGGGGCGACCTCGAGGTGCTCGCCGTGGTCCGCAGCGGCTTCCGGTTCAGCGAGAGGGCCGCGGCCGGCGGTGGCCGACGCCGCTTCCGGCAACTGTTCCGCGGTGGCACGCACATCAGGATCGGCAGCAGCAAGCGGTGCCGTGGCGACAGCGGTCGCTGGGGCGGAGGCTGGCTCGTCCTCCACCACGGGCGGCTGCACACGGGCGGGCAGCGCGTTCGCCGACGAGGTCAGGGCCGTCTCCGGGACGGCCGGGTGGACGGCCGGAAGCCGGTCCGTACCGGTCCTTTCCAGCGTCATGCGGACCGGAGCGGTAGCCGTGGCCGCGACTGGCTCGGCCGGTCGCGGAAGAGGACGCAGGGAGCCGGTCACCCGTACGTTGTCGATCGTCGCAAGGAGCTCGGACCGCCACGCCTTCCACATCTGTACCGGCGCGCCGATGGGCCAGGGAAGCCACAGCAGCAGGCTGTATCCCCGCTCCCGGTCGGCCTTGGGGCGCTTCTGCGGTCCCATGATCACTTGCTCGACTTTGAAGAGCAGCATCTCGAGCAGGATCGCGTAGACCAGTGGCGGCACCATGGCGAGGAAAGCGCTGCCGGCGCCGGCTCCTGGGGCGTGGAGCAGGTTCATCACCGCCGAGGCGCTGACGAAGGCGAGCAGCAATATCCGCGTGAGGGCGGAAGAGCGCAGGGTGAGGGCCTCGAAGAACCTGATCAAGGACAGGCTGAGCGCACCCGCGTCGAGCAACAGCGCGAACCCGGTAGCGGCGTCCCAGTCGCCCCCGTTGTGAGCGTGGGCGTACTCGCGCTGCGCACCGAAGCTGAGCCAGGCGGCAATGCCCGCGAGGACGAACATCATCAGGCAGCCGATGGAAAGGGCGATGACTGCCATGCGCCGCTGCAAGGCGTGACGGCGCTGAAGCGCGAGCTCGGCACGCTCCTCGGCGGTGGCGCTCTGCTCGCCGGTGCGCCGCCGGTGACCGAGAAGCAAGCCGGCGGTGAGGACGGCGCCGGTTCCCGCCACGCCCAGGCCGGCGGGCATCGCCCACTGGGACAGGTCCATCAGCGGCCTCCTTCCTGGGCGTGTGCCAGGGTGACCGGCCTGCCGAGCGGGTCGGCGGAGTGCTTCCGGCGGCTCATGGGCCTGGTCTCCTCCATGGGGAGATCGGTCGAACAGGCCCTCTGCTCCCCACAGGTGTGATGCGGCAGTGCGGCGTGACACCTACGGACCGGGCACGTGATGAGAGGGATCATGAGGCGGCGGACCCCAGGGTGGGCTGGGGCTGCTCGCCCTTGAGGAGGGTGCGCAGCAGCCCGACGGTCTCGGGCGTGGAGTCGACGCCCTCTTCGGCGTTGATTCTGGCCAGCTGGTGGGCAGCGCGTTCCAGGCCCTCGCGGTCGCCCATCTCGTGGCAGATCGTGAAGAGGTCCCGGTAGAGAAGTTCCGACTGGCTGTCGACGAGCATGCCCTTGGTGACGGCCTGGGCGGCAGCCCGGTAGTCGCGGGCCTGGCGGCGCCGCTCGGCGAGTTCGTGGGCGACGTCGACGATCGCGCTGATCATCTCCTGGATGTTGGCCTCTGCCCAGGTGTACTTGGAGGGGTCGACGTCGGCGAACGGCCGTCCGCGGACCAGGGCCAGAGCCTGGGCGAGCGCGACATCCGCGTCCTGGCCGTCATGGTGCATGCCCTGCTGGTACAGCTCACGGAACCGGTCCCAGTCGGAGGTCACCTGGTCGTTGAACCGGTAGACGCCGCCCTTGATGGGAGGGAGGTAGGAGGCATGGGGGTCGTCGGCCGCCCGGCGGGCGTCCTGGCCCAACCAGGAGCGGAGCCGGCTGACTGCTGTGTTGCGCGTCTCGGCGTTGATGCGCATGCCGGGCCAGATCGCGTCGTCGAGGTCCTGTCGCCCGAGCCCCGGGTACAGGACGAGCCATGCGGCGATCTCCATAAGAGAGTTACGGCGGTTGCTGCCCACCCGGCCGCGCGCGCCCACCAGTGCCACGGGGCCGAGTACATGGATCTGCGGCGTTTCCGGTACCAGGAGGGGTGTGGACAGCGCTGCCAGCACGGTAGAGGTAGCGGCGCTTGGCCGGGGGACGATGCGCGGCTCGGCCACGGCTGGTGCTGCCGCATACTCTCCGAACGTGGCCGACGACAGCCCGGACTCCGATTTCTCCTCCTCGCCGTCGCGCGTCAGCGCCTGGTCGTCGTGCTGCTCAGCCAGCACCTCGTCGAGCACGGTGGCGAAATCGTCAGCGGGCTCTTTCGCGTCCCACACCTCCGCGCCCAGCGCGGAGGCTTCTTCTGCTTCCGGCCCCCGCGCGTACGTGGGCTCGTCGGCAGGGGAAACGGGGTCTTCAGCCTCGGCGAACCCGGCGCCGCTGTCGGTATGGGCACCCGCGGGTGCGGGGAAACCGGAGACCGCAGGGGCCAGCGCACTGTCGCTCTCCTGCCCGGCCAGGCCGGAGTCCCCGCCGTCACTGTCCGGACGGTCCGGCTCGGCGACGAAGGCGGGCGTGAGAGAAGTGAAGTCGGGCACCGCGGTGGCCAGGTCGACCCTCGGCACCGGGGAACCGTCCAAGGACGGCAGGACACCGGTGGTGTCCAGGGAGAGCGCGGACGCCTCCTCGTCGCTGTCGACCGTGGCTCCGGGCCCGTCGCGGTCGGTGGGCCCAGTGCCGTCGGTCCAGGCGGGCGGGGCGACGTCGTCGGTCCGGCTCGAGGTGGCGAGGAGCTGCACGAGCCGGTCATAGGACACGTCGTCCAGGTACTGCAGCTTGACCGCCAAGTCCAGGTCCGGCAGTTCGACGGCGGTGCCGGGCTGCGCGGGCAGGGTCCAGGCACCCGGGACGTCGATTTCCCCGGCCGCCGCGGTGACGACGGCGACGGAGGTGCGCGGACGCGCGGCCAGAACGTTCGCCAGCTCGGCGGCCGCCGGGCCAGTGGGAGGGGTGGTGGCGATGAGGATGCGGGGAATCCAGGTGTCGCCAGAGGTGTCCTCGCTCAACCGGGCAGTGCGAAGAAGATCGTGGCCCTCGCCGGCGAGAGCATCACGCTGGAAGGCGTCGTGGGCCTGCAATTCCGCAGTGGCCGTGCCCAGTTCAGCGTGGTGGCCGATCTGGTCGGGGTAGAGCGTGTACAGGTCGCTGCCCGCACCCACGAGAACAATCTGAGTGGCGGGCGCCAGCTTGGAGGAGGCGAGCTCCACGGCGAGGGCGAGCATGACCGCACGCACATCGGCCGGGCTGCCTGCCAGACGCAACAGGCCGATGTTCTCCAGGTCGACCAGGACCGCGTCGCCTTCCTCCGTCTCGCCGAGGCTGACGAGTGCCGGGTAAGGCGGTGTGACGTCGGTGGCCTGGTCCTCGTCCAGGAGGGTGGCTCCGCGGGCCGGGCACCACCACACCCTCGGCTTGCCCTCGCGCTCCGTGAAGGGCTCCACCGGCGGGGCGTCGTCGGCCAAGTGGAGCTCGACCCCTCGCGCGGTGATGCGCATCGCCTCGATTTCAGGCAGGGGGTGTGCCGTCTTGCGGCAGTTGAAGGCCAGGGTGCGCAGTGCGCGGTCGGCCAGCACGGTACCGCTGATGTCGGAAGCCACCCGGAGCTGCTTCTCGAAGTCCGCGGTCGCCCCCGTGGGCATGGGAATGCGCCGCTTGGGACGGCGCCGGCGCTGCTGACGTGCCCGCCGGGTGGCGATGACCGCGAGCACCGCTGCGGCCAGGATGCTTCCGGCCGCAGCGACCGTCTTGATGCTCGAATCGCTGTCGGACCCGTCATGCTGCGGCACCGGGGCCTGCTCGGCGGGAGAGCCGGTGGAAGGCTTCTCCGCCGGTTTCTCGGGTGCCGGCGCCTGAGCGGCCGGCTGCTCGGCGGGCGCCTCCGGACGGGCCGTGGGCTGGCCGCCGCCCTGACCGTCCTTCTGGCCTCCGTCCTGGTCCGGCTTGTGCTGTCCGGGAGTCCCGGTCTGGTCGTGCTGCTCCCCGGAGTGTTCCGGGGCCGGCTGCTGCGCACTTGGAGGGGTGGCCGAGCCCCCGCTGCCGCTGCCGCTGCCGCTGCCGCTGCCGCTGCCGCCGGTCGCGGGGAGCTTGAGCTGCCAGCCGGGGTGGATGTTGTCGGGGTCGGTGAGGACCCGTCCGTCCGGCTGCCGGACATCGTGGTTGAGTTCCGCGATCTTGAGATAGTCGGCGGCATCGCCGAGCTTGTCCTCGGCAATGGAGGACAGGGTCTCACCGGGCTGCACCGTATGGGTGGAGCCGATGGCTGTCGACGTGCCGCTGTTCTGCGCTGTGGCCCCTGCCCCGGAACTGCCGGTGTCGGCAGCTGCGGCACTTGCGGGGAGCCGCAGGATCCAGCCGGGCTGCAGCACGGTGGTGTCGGCGGTGATGAAGGTGCCGTCCGCCTGGGGAACACCCTGGTTGGCATCGACGATGCGGTGCCATTCGATACCGCCGCCGAGCTTCTTCTCGGCGATGTCCCACAGCGAGTCACCGCTCACGACGTGGTGTACCGGTCCGTCGTACGCGCTGGTGGCAGACGCGGTCACAGCCTGCGGGGCCGTGGAGGACTGGGGGAGGGCCGAGGCGACGGCAGCCACCGGCGCCGCGGTAGTCGCGGGCGAGGCGAATGCGGTGCCCGTCGGCAGCAGAATCAGGATGCCGCCGACCAGGGCGCCCGCGAGTTGCTGCGAGCCTCCGAGGAGCTTGATGCGAGGGGCGCTGCGGTGCCGCAGTGCCGCGCCCGTTTCGAGGATCACCGATATGACGAAGGTGATCCAGCCGTACCAGCCGATCAGCGTGATGGCCCCGAGGAACAGGGCCCCGCTGTCAGGGCTGGTGAGGGCCGTACCGACCTCGGCCAGGCTCGGCACGTGGTCGGGCAGGACTCCGACGGTCAGCAGCGCGTACGGCACGCCGGCCAGGAGAACGGCGAGGGCGACGAGCGCGAGGAGCGCCCGCAGGATCGCTGCGGTGGTGCTTCGGGTTTTCATCGCTGCTACCCCCGGTAGACGAGGCTCGCGCGGCCCTGGCCGGTGACGGCCCAGCTGCCGCTTCCGAGGAATATGGGCTGGTAGTTCTCGTGGACGGTGACCTCCAGTGAGCCCCCGTCCTCGCTGACGCTCACCGAACCACTGACGCCCGCGCTGCTCAGGTACGAGCGTGCGGCGGCGACCGCGGCGTTGCGGTCCACGCTCACCCCGCCGCCGGAGATGGCCTTGCCCGCATCGACGGCTTGCCCGCCAGCCCTGGCCGCCTCATGGGCCACGCCCTCGGCGTGGGTTCGGGCCCGCAGTTTGCCGCCGCCATCGACCACGAGCGCGCCGACGGCCAGCAGTGCCACGATGGTGACGAGGACGAACAGGCTCATCGAGCCGCGGTCACGCAGCCAGGCGGGGCGTATGCGTTGGGCGAGAGCGGATTTCATGCGTTCTTCCTGGTCAGCCGCGCTGGCGGTACGAGTCGATCGGTGAGGTGAACGTGCTGCGCATGGTCTTGGACCCAGGCAGTCCAGGAAGCGCGATGTCGGACAGGTTGACGACGCAGGTCACCGTCGCGGTGGTGGACGCGGGCTCGCCGATGCGGGCGCCGAATCCTCCCGTGCTGATCGACACAGAGGTGCTCGTGCACTGCAGTCCCTGCTGGCCCAGCACGCTGCGGGCCGTTGCCTGCCCGGCACTGCTCGCCGACCCTCCATTGCGCTCCAGGGACGCGGCCCTGGCAGCGTTGCGCGCGGCCGTGTCAACCGCGTTGTGCGAGGAGGTGACGCGGCCGAAGGCCACGACGAGCAACAGGACCATGATCAGTACAGGGAACAGCACCATCGCCTCGAGCGACAGCGCCCCACGATCGGACGCGGTGCTCCTCAGCCGGCGTACGAGGCTCTTCATCGCGCCTCCGTCACGCGCTCGGCGGCGGCATCCGCGTGCTGGTCGATCCTGAGCCGGAGCCCGGGCACCATGGTGTCGACGTACCCGGTGACCCGGATGCGTACGGTCGCCCCCTTGCTGCCACTCACGGCCGTGCCGGAGATGCTGCCGCCCGCCCTGGCCAGGAAGTTCCGGGTTTCCGCGGTCCCGGTGTCGATCGACGCACCACGGACCCGCGAGGACTCGACACCCAGCTGGGCCGCCGACATCGCGACGTTGCGGGCATGCCACCACAATCCGACGTGCACGACGAGCAGGATGATCAGCAGCACGACGGGGAAGACGATGAGCATTTCAAGGCTCATCCCTCCGCGGTCCCGCGCGCCGCGGTCGGCGAGCGCGCGGGACCAGCGTCGGACGGCCCTGTGGGGCCAGGTCACTTGATCTCTTTCGCCTTCTCGTTGACCTTGGTGAGGATGACGCCGGCGGCGATGGCCGCGACCACGACGAGACCGGCGACGATCATCATCGTCTCGATGGAGATCGCCCCGCGGTCGTCGCGGACCTGCCGCAGCTTCTCCAGACGAGCCCCGAAGTAGACCTTGAGGAAGTCGAAGGTCGAGTCTTTCTGCATGGTGAAGTTCCTTGTCTTTCTGGGAGTCAGCTGGCCATGATCCGCGAGAGCGCGGGATAGCCGATGTAGACGGTCATGATCAGCACGAGCATCGCCACGGGCATGACCATTTTTTCGCTGGCGGTGTTGGCCTGCGCTTTTGCCGCGGTGACGAGCGCTCCGGAAAGGGAGCGTGCCTGGGCGCCGAGGGTGTCCCCGACAGCTGCGCCCTCCTCACCGGCGATGGCGATGATGTCGGCGGGAGCGCCGAGCTCGGGGACGTCCAGTTCGACGGAGAGCCGCTTGAGACCCTCCCACGGGCTGATGCCTTCCAGCTCGGCGCGGGTGATCGTGTCTCGGATCTTCGCGAAGACCCAGCCGTCGCCCACCTCCGCCGCCTTCCTCAGGGCCTGGGTGGGCGCCGCGTCAGCCGCTCGTTCCAGCTGGACCAAGCGGAGGTACGCCTTGATGGCGTGGCGGAAGTCCTCGCGTGCTTCGGTCGCCTGCTGCTTGAGCTGCAGGTCCGGGAGCAGCCAGAAGACCACGGCCAAGGCGAGACCGGCGATCGCCGGAATCGCGAAGGGAACCGGGAAGCCGCCGAGGTTGGCCAGGCTCACGCCCAGTACGGGCAGAAGCAATCCGTACAACGCGAGACCGATCTTGCGGCCCAGGTGGGCGGCGGGCGACCGGCCGACGAGTTCCAGCTGTTGGCGGGGAAGCCGCAGGGTGCCCTCGCCCGCGACCCGCAACAGGGCGGCGCCGGCCTTCTCCATCAGCGAGTCGGGGTCGCTGGTGTAACGGTTGGGTTCGAGGTTCTCCAGGCGGCCGGCGTCCATACGCGCCAGCACGTCTTTGAGATCGGGCCGGCCGGGCACGAGGCCGCGGGCCGCGACCACCAGCCCGAGACCGGCGATGGCACCGCCGACCACGGCGTACGGGGAAAGGATCACGAGGACTCCTCCAGGCTGAGGCCGGCGCCGGAGCGGTCGGCGGAGGAGAGGAACCGGGGGGCGGGCTCGATGACAGCCATCTTCCGCATCCAGATCTTCACCAGGACGAAGCCGACTCCGACACCTACCAGGACGATCTGGCCCGTCACGGTGTCATAGGGCTCGACGTATCCGCCGGAGAGCATCGTCATCCCGAAAATGCCCAGGCAAAAGATCGTCACCCAGCGGTCGTTGGTACGGGGCTTCTGCCGGTCGGCCTCCACCTCGCGACGCATGAGAACCTCGTGGCTGAGTGCTTCGGCGAGCTCGCGCATCGCGCGGCTCAGGCCGGCTCCGCGGTCCTCGACGTGCAGAATCAGCAGGGCGACCACCTCGTCGACGGTGGCGTCGTTGAGGTCATCGGCGAAAGCCCGGTAGGCGTCCTGGGGAAGCCAGCCGGCCGTGAGGCGCGACACCAGGAGGGTCACGTCTTCCTTGATGGCCTTGGGGACCGTCTCCAGGCTCCGCTGGACCGATGCCTCCAGGCTGACGCCGACGGTGTGGATGTCTGACATGCGCCGCACCCACTCCTCGACGCCTTCCAGCTTGAGGATCTGGCTCTTGCCGGAGCCGCTCGTGTTGAGCAGCCAGGGCAGCCCGACGATGATCGCGACGCTGATCAGACCGCCCATGGGCCAGCCCGTGAACAGCCACACCCCCATACCGATGAGGACAGCCGCGCCCAGGCGCGAGCTGCCACGCGCCCACCAGGCAGTTTTCGTCCGCGCGTCCTTGCCCAGGAAGGACCGGATCCGCCGTTCGGTACGGCTACGGCGACGCACGGTCGTGGAGGGAGCCCAGCCGACACCGCCCGCGACGGCCAGTGCGAGACCACCGACCGCGGCGAGACCGGCGAGGCCGGCGAGCAGGGAACCGAGTGTGAGCGTCACAGCGGCATCACCGTGTTCAGAGGCGCTCCCCAGGTACCCCAACGGTTGTGCAGCACCCTGCGGTCGAGGCCGGAACGGACCAGGTCTTCCAGCCGTCCTGGGGAAATGTTGCCGTGCGGGACCGCGCGGGCCTCTCGGTGGCCGTCTTCGTCACGTGGAGCGAAGACCATCTGGTGGCTGGGCCGCCCGCCCTCACCGATACCGGTGATTTCCATGACGTGTGAGACGAAACGGTGCTTTCGCCCCGTCTTGCCGTCCGGGCCGACGAGCTCGGTCTCGTCGACCAGGCGCACGTACACGACCAGGTTGATGGCCTGGGCGATGAGCCGGTAGGCCAGGGCCTCGGTCATGCCGATACCGGCCTCCAGACAAAGGGTGGCCAGACGCTCAATCGACAGCTGCGCGCTCCGGGCGTGGAGGGTGGCCATGGACCCGCCTTCGCCCTCGTTCATGCTGTGCAGCATCGGAACGACTTCGCGGCTTCGGACCTCGCCGACCAAGACGCGGCGCAGCGACATGCGCAGCAGCTGCGGGAACAGGTCGGACAGGGTCAGCTCACCCTGAAGCTTGCCGTCGGGCCCTCGCTCGCCGTTGGACTCGCGTCCCTCGTAGGCGACGACCTCAGGACCGTCGGGATCCTCGTGGAGGTAGAGCTCGTACTCGCTTTCCAGCGTGCCGACCCGTTCGGTACGGGGGATCTCGCGGGCCATGGCACGCAGCAGTGACGTCTTTCCGACACCCTGGGAACCGACGATGACAATGTTCTGACGGGCCTTCACCGCGGCGCGCAGGAAGTGGGCGAGGGTGGTGTCGATGGTGCCCCAGCGCACGAGGTCCTCGAGGCTTTGGCCACGCGTGCGGTGACGGCGGATGACGACCTGCGGGCTGGGCGTGACCCAGGCGGAGGCGGCGAGACGCGATCCGTCGGCCATGCGCATGTTCAGGTTCGGGGTGGCCGGGGTGAGAGCCCTTTCGCCCTGCCCCTGCATCCGGCTGATGTGGTTGATCAGCGCGATCAGGTCCTTGTCGCTCGCCGCGACGGGATCCCACTTCCGCGAGGGGCGGTCGGCGTAGTCGACGCGCACCTGACTGCCGTTGATGATGATGTTCTCGACATTGGGGTCGTCTAGCAGAGGCTGGAGCCGACCCGCCCTGAACAGCTCGTCGAAGACGGCCTTCTTGAGCTGGGCCTCCTGGGCGGGGGACAGCGGTGTGGCCGTGGCGGCGTACTTCGTCGCCCACTGGGAGACGACCTCATTGATGATCGACTGGCCGCGCTGACGGCGGTCCTGGTCGCTCATCCCGGCCTCGGCCGCCGCAGCCTCGCCGATCCGGACGCTGGCGCGGCCGCGGAGTTCGGTGATCACCTCGTGCCCGACGGGGAGGGTACCGGGCGTCGATCCGTCGAAGGCCGAAGCCGCGGGCACGGGAATGCTTGTGACTGCCGCGGCCTGGCCGGCAACGGCAGTGAGCTTCGGGGCAGGCACCGGCGTCTGGCTGAGAGCCTGCGTGAACAGGTGCTCAAGGTCGGAAATCCCCGGGGATTCCGGGCGGGTGTCGGTCATGAGGCCTTCCCTGCCACCGCGGCCATCGTGGCCGGACGCAGCTGGATCCTGCGCCGGGTCACGAGCTCGTTGATGGGGCTGTGCGCGGTGCGGGCCGAGCGCAGCAGCGCCTTCGGAGTCCGCTTGAAATTGCCGTGGGTGAAAACGTCAGCGGTGTCGGGATCCCATGCGAGCATCCCGATGACCGGGGTCTGCAGTTCCTGCTGCACGTTGCTGGATGAAAAGGTCCCCTCCTCGATGAGGAGCAGACCCAGGGCGTCGGCCCCGGTGCCGTTGTGGGACAGCTCCTCGCGCAGGATCCGCACAGCGGGCGCCGCGGAGGTGATCGACGCCTGCGTGGTCCGTACGACCAGAAGGACGGCGTCGGCCCGGCGCAGCAACGGCGTCGGATATGCCGTAGTGCTCAGCCGCGTCTCCGATTCGGGAACGATCCGACCGGCGTCGATGATCACGTCGTAACCGCTCTGGTCCATGACACCCAGGAGCGTGGCGATCTGGTCCCAGGTCCGCGCGAGGGAAGGCGCTTGCGAGGGGTCGGTCAGACCCGGGAGCAGCATCCGGTTGCCGGTGAGGTCCCGTTCGAGGCTGACGAAGTGCTTGGCGAACTCCTTGGGCAGGGTGGACTGCCGGTCGGCGGCGGCCAGCCGGTGCATGCCCACGGCTGCGCTGCCCTCGCCACCGAGGTACCCCGCCCGGACGGTTCCGCCGGCGGGATCCGCCTCGACGAGCAGGGACGGCCTCGGGGAGGCCAGGGCGAGCGCGAGAGCCGAACAGGTGACCCCGGACGACTTGCCCGACACGAGCGCGATGACGGCCACTACTTCCTCGCCTTCAGCACGATCGCCGCACTGCCGCGGGCAGCCCAGGTGGCCAGCGGTGCGCTGTCCGTGGGGGCGACGGCCACATCGACGACCTGCGCCCCGTTCGCGTCGGGGTCGGACACACCGACGACGACGGCGCTGATGCTGTCCGGCATGGCCGGCTTCTGGCCGCCCTTCGTCGGGTCGGCGTTCTCCTGCGGGGTGTTGACGACCATGACCGCGTCACCGGCCCGCAGGCGCTGGGCGGGCAGCTGGCCGGGCTTGGCCAGGAGCCCGACGGTGTCGCGGCCCTTCGCCACGTTGGCACCCTCACTGACCGAGGCGCCGGTGATGAGTGTCCCCTTGGGGAGGTCTGCGGCTGCGGTCTTGCCCACGATCTCCTTGCTCCGCGTTACCGGCACAGGCTTGAGGGCAGGGTCGGGAGCGACCTCGGCCGCCACGAGGTCACTTGCCTTGACGACCTCGCCCGCCTTGACGTCGTGGGCGAGCGCGATGACGGCAACCCGGTTACCGGCCTCATTGACCTGCCAGACCGCCACGAGCGCGCCCACGGCTGCCAGCGCCAGGCCGGCGCCCACCACCACGGGTCGTCGTCGGCGGCGCGGTGCCTCCTGGGTGATCGGCAGCGGACCTGCCGGGACCGACTGCTGCTCGGAGCCGTTGGGCTTCCTGGATGTGATCGTCGTTGCCATCGTCTTGCTTCGTTCCTCGGGCTAGTTGACGACCTGCAGCTCGCCGATGCGGGCCGTGGTCGAAGAAGAGCGGGTGGTGTCGGGGATCGTGCCGGTCTGGCCGGTGTTGGAGACCCAGGACACGGTCCAGGTACTCGTGGCGGTGATGGTGTGGTTGCCGACCTTGGTGTAGCGGTGGCCGCAGTCGGGGGAGTCGGCCTTGCCGAAGCTCGGCGTGTACGGGGTGCCCGGCTTCGTACAGGTGATGGTCGTGCCGTCGCCCATGGACCAGGCCATGCCTGTCACCTTCGCCGTGACCGTGACGGAGAGGCCGCCGGCGGCGGTGGTCATCGACTGCGGACCCCAGGTCTGAGGTGTCTGCGCGGTCCACATCCAGACGGGCATACCGACCAGACCCTGGGATCCGGCGGGAGGCGCGATGCCGATCGCCGCACTGTCCAAGCGCATCCTGCTGAACGCCTGCTGCGCCAGTTCGGCAGGGGTGGGCCCTTGTTCCATGGGGTTGGTGGCCATCCAGCGCAGGCTTCCGCTCATGCCGTGCGTCAGCCCGATGCATGTGAACGTGTAGATCGCTCCGTCGGTGTGTCCTGCCCAGATGGCTTCGGACTTCGGCGGTTGCGGGGAGGTCAGCTGTACGTAGCAGCCGGTGCCGTCGTGGTAGTCGCCGACTCCGTCGAGCTTGCAGGGCCACGGTCCGACGTGCGTGGCGCCGGTGGCGCAGGTCTTTCCGTCGCTGACCGGCGGCTTGTCGCCACCACCGCCACCGCCGCCACCGCCGCCCGTGCCGGGCTTGCCACCGCCGCCGGGCTTGGACGGATTGCCCGGGACGCCGACCCAGTCGCAGACGTGCTGTCCGCAGTAGTCGACATTTGGTTTCGGGTCCGTCGCCCAGGCGCGTGGAGCGGAGGGAACCAGGAACGCCAGCGAGGCGAGGACGGTGAGGACCACGGCCGGCAGGGCGCGGAGCCTCAGCATGCGCGGTCCTGGTGATCGACGGTGACGATCATCCACTTGTCGCCGACGGTGCGAGCCTCGAATCGGGTGACGAATCGTTTCATCCTGTCGGCCGGCAACGGGCGTTCGGCGCCCGTCTTGGCGTCGACGAGCAGCCAGGCGGTGCCGTCGACGCAGTCGGTGATGGTGGCCTTCTTCGGGCTCTCGTCCACGCTGACGGCCGTCACTTCGGGCTTGAGGGAGGGCTCCCCCTTCATGGCGCTTCCGCTCACCTTCATGCTCGCGACGTTGGCGAGCGCCTGTGTGTAGGCCTGGTCGAAGGCGAAGTTCTCCAGCCCGGTGTCACGGACGTCCGCCTTCGCGAAGGCCTTGACCTGTGCGTCCCAGAAGCCGCGGTAGGCGATGGCTACTTCGGCCTTGGCCGCGGACTGCGGGTCCGCGCTCGCCGAGGCGGACTCCGAGGGTGATGCGGACGGCGCCGCCTGCGGCTTGCTCCCCCCGCAGCCGGCGAGTGTTGCGGCCGTGGCCACGACCGTGGTCAGAACCAGGCCGGTGCGGCTTGTCCGGGCATGTGCCGAGAGTGTCACTGGGATGTACCCCTGGGATGAGTGGTGATCAGGAAGCCGCTTTGCGCAGGCCGTGGCCCGAAGGGGACAGTCGATCGGTCCGTGGGCCAGGTCCGGCCGACGGGTGTGCGAAGGCGGGATGTCCCGGCGTGGCCCTCGGCGAGATCCTCGCCTGGACGCAAATGAACGCGACTTCATGCTCACGGTGGCCCTCCCCCAAGGTCCCCGCGGTGCCACCCGACTGGTCAGGGTTGCACCAGATACACCTTTCCGGCCACGCAGGCGGCCAGAAGGCTGACTACCCGATCATCTACAGGAAGTTGAGTGACTGTCAACTAAAGTGTGACGTGACATGAGAGCTTGCATCCGTGAAGCCAGCGGCCGTGAAGTTTTCAACAACCTGTGGCCTGAAGCAATTGATCGGTGATATTGGTCGGTACCAATGTTGAGCCTAGCCGCCAAACTCGGGTTCCTCCTGCGCCGCCGACCGGGGCCTGACGGAGAGCCACCATCGAACCGGACTCTTTCCGAAGAGTTCCGCACCCTCCCCGGACACACACGCGGAGGGTCGGTCCAGCAGCTCGCCAACCTCCGCCGGGGCGACGACGAGAATCCTACGACCAACACCTTGACGGCCCTGGCCGCAGTCCTCGGCGCGCCCAGTGCGTTTCTGCTCCCTGGCTGGGACGACTTCGTTGTGTTATCGGTCATAGAGCGCAACCAAGTGGCCCGTGACGTGGTCAGACATCTCGACGGTCTCCCTCAGGAGGAGCTGGCCGTGGTCTTGGACGACCTCAGGAAGCGCCGGGCTGAGCTCGGCCTTGCCTCCGACGTCCCCGTGCTGGAAATCCAAGCCGGAATCGGATCCGGTGGTGTCATCCGCCGCTACCGGCGGCGCCGCAGCATGAGGGAGGCAGCGGCATACGCGGCCGACTCTCTGGAAGGCGGGATGTAACGCTTCGTGATCAGCGCGATCAGTGGCACACCTCTCGACGGTGCCGTGTGCGCGGTTTGAGCCGCCCTCTGCGCGGTGGTCACAGCGACCCTGCCGAACCGCGCCCGAACATCCGAGAGCGGCGGATCCCATCACCTTTGCCGTGTGCAGTTTGGTGTGGTCCCGGAGCTCCAGGATGTGATCGTCGTTGTCACACCCTCTTCTGTGCGTCGGGCTAGTTGACGACCTGTAGCTCGCCGACGCGGGCCGTGGTCGAAGAAGTACGGGTGGTATCCGGAAGCCTGCCGTTCTCGCCGTTGGTGGCGGCCCAGTCCACCGTCCACGTGCTGGTGGCCGTGATGGTGAAGCTGCCGACCTTCGTGTAGCGGTGACCGCAGTCCGGGGAGTCCGCCTTGCCGTAGCTCTTCTCGTACCGTGTGCCCGGCTTGGTGCAGGTCACCGTGGTGCCGTCACCCATCGACCAGCCGATGCCCTTCACCTTGGCCGTCACCGTGACGGACAGGCCGCCGGCGGAGACCGTCATCGTCTGTGGCCCCCACGTCTGGGGCGACTGCGCGGTCCACAGCCAGACGGGAAGACCGACGAGCCCCTCGGAGCCCGCAGGCGGCGCGGAGCCGATCTGGGCTCCGTCCAAGCGCATCCGGTCGAAGGCCTGCTGGGCGAGCTGGGCCGCCGACGGGCCCGTACCCAGGGGGTCTGTGGCGTGCCACTGGACGAAGCCGCCGTTCTGCCCGTTGGGCAGCCCGTGCGTCTGGGCCAGGCATGCGTGGTAGTAGATGGCGCCATCGGCGTGGCCCTGCCATACGGGGTCGGACTTCGGCGGCTGGGGGTTGGCGAGACCGATGTAGCAGGACGCGTCGTCGAACCGGCCGATCCCAGGGATCTCGCACGGATAGATACCGTTGTGCGTGGCTCCGGTGGCGCATGTCGTTCCGGGCCCCTGACCTCCGCCTCCTCCGCCTCCGCCTCCGCCTCCGCCTCCGCCGCCGCCTCCTCCGATGGGAGGCTTTCCGGGCACGTTGACGCCGCCGCATACCCACGAGTTGCAGTGACCGACATCGGGGCCGTCCGCCACGGCGGGTGTCATCGGCTGGAGCACGACACCCATGACCGCGAGAAGGACGGTGAGCACGACCGGGGCGACGCGCGACCTCAGCATGTGCGGTCCTGCTGCTCGACGGATACGATCTTCCACACGCCTCCGACGGTGCGTGCCTCGAACTTCGTGATGAAGCGCTTGAGGCGCTCGGAGGGCAGAGGGAATTCCTTGCCCGTCTTCGGGTCGACGACCTTCCAGTTCGTGACGTCGACGCAGTCGCTGATGGATGCTTTCTTCGGGTCCTGTTCGAGGCTGACCGCCGTGACTTCAGGCGTGATCTGGGGCTTCCCCGTCATTACGCTCCCGTTCACTTTCATCGTGGCCACGTCCGCGAAGGCCTTGCTGTATGCCTGGTCGAACGCGTACTTCTCCAGACCGGTGTCGCGGACGTCCGCCTTGGCGAAGGCCGCGGTCTGGGCATCCCAGTAGCCGCGATAGGCCGTGCTCACCTCCGCCTTCGCGGCGGCCTGCGGGTCCGCAGGCGCGGAGGGCGAGGCGGAAGGCGTAGCCGCCGAGTGCTGCTGCGCCGCCCCGCTGGTGCAGCCGGCCAGTACCGCGACTGCGGCTGAGCCCACGGCGAGTGGCAGAGCCGTGCGACGTGTGCCGGTATGAATCAGGTGTGCCACTGGCATGTCCCCGTATGTGTCGTGGTCGGATGAGCAGGTGGTGGCCCCCGGGTACGCGGCGTCGCCGATGTGAGGCCGTTCGCCAAGCAAGCTGTTTATAAGCCAAGTTGACCGACGCATGATGATCCGATCATCCACAGCCTCCGTCCTGACTGTCAACGAAGGGCCGCGGCGGAGACCATGTGCACCGGCGTCACCACCGATGTCGGAGTATGGGGCCGGCGCGAGACGCGCAGCCGATTCCTTGGAAGGGTTCTTGACTCGGGTGAACAGCACCAGCAGCTCCACACCGCTCGACGGCCTCATATTCGGCGTGTGCGCCGTGCTGGGAGTGGTGGTGACCGCGGCCTGCATGTACCGCGCCCGGACGACGCCCACCGTTGCGAACCGTTGCATCACCAGCGCCTTCGCCATCTGCACCGTCGGAGTCCTCTTCGCCGTCCCCACCGTGGCCTCGTGGGCGGAGGACGTGACCGGCGTGGACAACGTGGCCAAGCTGATCGCCCACATCTGCGCCATCGTCTGGTGCGGCAGCCTCCAGCTCACCATGGTCGACATCGCCTACGACCCGGAGTACCTCAGAACGGCGATCTGGCAGCGTGCCACCGTGACCGCGGCCGTTCTGCTGATGATGATCCCGCTCTGGCTCAGAGCCAACACGGGGGACGTCGAGTTCACGACGGCCTTCGCCGCGAACGTTCCGGTCCGCGTCTACCTGCTGCTCTACCTGGGCTACGTCTTCGTGACCTGCTCCGAGCTCGCGTTCATGTGTGGCAAGAGCGCCACCCTCAACTGGCCCGAGCGGCCCTGGTCCACCGTCGCCTACGGGTCCTCCGCCGCGGCGGCCGTGGCCGGCATCGGCTACACCGCGTCCAAGGGCGGCTACCTGCTCGCCTACACCATGGGATCGCCGTGGTCACTCGCGGCCGAGGAGAAGCTTTCGCCCGCGCTTTCCGGCGTCGCGATCGTTCTGCTCTTCGTCGGCCTGACCCTTCCGGTCTTCCGGGTCCTCGGCCGCAAGGCCCGACGACGGCTGACCCGCACCTGACGGGGCGGACAAGTCGCCGTCTCCGCCGTCCGAGAACGTGCGGACGACCGCCCTCAACGCCCTCCACAGGGCGCGGACCAGTCGCCACAGGGCGAACGCGCCGCAGCAGACCGCGGCCAGACTTGCCGCCGGGCGCACCGTGCTTTCCAGCCACCCCGCCAGGTGCAGGTACCCGATGGTCAGCGACGTTCCCATCAGGCTCAGGCTGAGCACCATGAGGACACCGCTGTGCCCGATCACCCCCCGGGCACGCTTCAGTTCCGCGGCGGCTTCCGGATGCGCCTGCCGCCACCGCAGCGGCTGATCGGCCCCCGGTGCCGTCTTGCCGCCGGGACTGGGCCCCCTCACAGACGGCGCACCGCCGGGCGGGCGGAGCAGTCGGCGCGAGATGCTCCGGTAGGCGCGGGCAATCAGCCGGCCCACGCGCAGAACCACCTCCTCCGCCTTCGGGTCTGAGCCGGCCGCTCGTGGTTTTTCCCGCTTCGCTCCCGCGGGCGCCGGGTTCCCGGAAAGCCTCCGGTGGCAGGCAGCCGCGGCGACCACCGCGGCGACGGTGACCGGGGCGGCCCACCAGCCGTTGTGCCGCGCCCACTCCGCGAGCCGTTCGGTATGGCCGGGAAGATCCTCCAGGATGCCGATGGCACCGTCGATGAGATCGTTCGTGGTCATCGCCCACCGCCCGGCGACGGGCTGGGCGACGTCCGGCCGGCGGCCGGGACGAACACGGGCGAAGACGGGAGCACGGCTGCACCTCCAAGGGCGAACGGGCCTTTCGTCTGATACAGGTGCCGGGATCCCGCCCGGTGTGACATCCCGCCCGCGGTTTTTCCCCACGGAGCCGGCGGCCGGCCGGGTCATATCTTGACCCCGTGGTTGCGTAGGTACCGGAGCGGGTCGATGTCCGACCCGTACTCGGGACCGACGCGTACCTCGAAGTGCAGGTGAGCGCCGCTGACGTTGCCCGTGGCACCGGAGTAGCCGATCCGGTCTCCGCCGTTCACCTTCTGGCCCACGACGACGGCCAGGGAGGAATGGTGCGCGTACTGGGAGTACTTGCCGTCCCCGTGTTTGATCACCACCTGGTATCCGTAGGCGCTGTTCCAGCCCGCGGTGACCACGGTGCCCGGGCCGATCGCGCGGATCGCCGTTCCGGAGGGTACGGGGAAGTCGACGCCGGTGTGGTAGCCGCTCGACCACATGGAGCCGGACACCCTGTAGCCGGTACCCACCGCGTCGTCCGCGACCGGCGCGACCCAGGTGCCCGAGGTACCGCCCGTGTCCGGCTCGGTGTAGTTCGGCCGCTTGATGATCAGGATCCGCGCCTCCCAGTAGGAGAGGGGCTTGATCCGGACGTCGGCACCCGTGTGCGGGGCGTCGATGACCTCTTTCCCCGCCCCCCCGATGTACATGGACACGTGTTCCGGACGGGACGCGCTGCCGCCGGAGAAGATCAGGTCGCCGGGCCGCAGGTCGCCCATCGACACCTGGGTCCCGGTGCCGACCTGGTCGTACGTCGTGCGGGGCAGGTTCACGCCCACCTTGCTCCAGGCGTACTTGACCAGGCTGGAGCAGTCACAGCGGTTGGCGCCCGTGAACTGGGGCTTGCAATCACCGCCCAGCATGTAGGGCGTGCCGAGAGCTTCCTTCGCGGCGGCGACGACCTTGGCGAGTCCGCCACCCACTTTGCCGTCCATCGGAGCCGCCCACTTCTCGGCACGCTCGCGGATCTGGCGGACGTAGTTCCTGGTCTCCTTGTACGGAGGGACACCGTGGTGCTTGCGCACCGCGCCGCTGCCCGCGTTGTAGGCGGCGAGCATGTTGTCCACCACGTCACCGGGGACGTTGCGGATCTCGTCGGCCATCTTGCAGTCGTACGACACCATCGAGGGAACGGCGTCCAGGGGTTCCAGCGGATCCCTCTTGCCGTCCTTGTTGCCGTCAACGCCTTCGGTGGCCCACGTGCTGGGGATGAACTGCGCGATCCCCAGGGCGCCGGCCCCACCGTCCGGCGGGTTCGTGCGGAAATTGCTCTCCTGGTAGAGCTGGGCGGCGATCAGCGACGGGGTGACTTCCGCACAGCCGTACTTCGAAACCGCGTCGAGGATGATGGGACGCAACCAGTCAGGGATGTCCTTGGTGTCGGACAGCCCGCCTCCGAACCCGGCGTTCTCCAGGGACTTGGAGGTGTTGTCCTTGCCAATGGCGGAGGACAGGGCCAGGACCGCGGTCAGCATCAGGCCGAAGCCGAGGAGGGCACACACGAGCAGGCCGATCACCGCCCGCTTGATCCACTTAGAGTCGTCCTGCTCAGACATTCGGCAGTCCGACCACGCGCCAGGTGCCCTCGCTGTGGCGGAGCTTGAGCGCGAGGTGCTGCTCCGACTCGGCCGCGGGGCCACTGGCGGGCGTCTCCGTCACCCGGTAGACGACCCGCGCGAAACTGTCGTTCTGGGTCGGTTCCGGCGCCCCGTCCGGCAGGGAGACCTGTAGCACCGTGACGCTCACCTGGACCTGGGCGGCCTTCCAGTTCAGCCACTGCTGCCCACCTGCGCTGCCGCCCGTGTGGGTGCGGAGGTCCTCGCCGAGTTCCCCGGCCGCGTACTCGGCGGCACGCCGGGACGCGTCGTCGTACGAGGTGTCCCGGCCGGGCCGGGCATCGTGGCTGGCCCACGCGACCGTGAAGGAACGGGCTGCTTCCTGTACCGGATCCGGCACGGGGCCGGGCGACGAGGGATGGGTGGGCTCGGTGGGTTCCGCGGCGGGGGAGGGGGACACCGCGCTCTGCGTGGGGGGCGCCGGGTCCTTCACGGGGGATACGCGGCCGCCCGCCTGCGGCGCCGGGGGAGCGGTCGTGGGGGACTTCGACGGGCTACCGGCCGGGCGGGCCGGCTCGCCGCCGTCGAGGAGCAGGACCACGCCGACGGCCGCCAGGGTCACAGAGGCGATGAACAGCCAGATCGTGCCGTGCTGGGCGCGCTCGGCATCGGCTTTGGGCATGGGGATCCCCCGTCGGGTGCTTCAGGTGCGGTGAACTGGGCGGCCGGGGCCTCGCGGGCCCCGGCCGCGGTGCGACTACGGCCGTGGTTTGGCCGGGCCGGCCGGGCGGGTGACGCGCCGGGCGACTCGCCCCGGCTGGGGCGTGGCCGGGTCCTTTTTCGGCAGCGGAGTGGGCGCCGCGGGGGTGGATGCCCCGGGGGTGGCCGGTGGCTGCATGCCCGGAACCGCGGTCGGCCCCTTGTCCGACAGTTTCGAGGCGTTCGGCTTGGAAGCAGGCTGCTTCGGAGCGCCGGGCGTCTTGGTACCGGAAACCCTCACGTTGGCACCAGGGGTCTTCGGTGCGATCGTGCCCGCCTTCGGGCCGGGGTTCTCGGTCGAGATCGCGCCGGCCCTGGGTCCGGGCGGAGCTGATGCCCTGGGGTTCGGCTCGATCTGCGCCAGACCGAGTTTGATCTGGGCTGCGGTCAGGTTGCGCATGCCCTCGTTGTGGAAGTCCTTGGCCTCCTGGAGCTTCTTCCCGACCTGAGCCTTCTTCGCGTCCTTCACCGCGGTCAGCTGATTGCGCACCTCACCCGCCCGGGCACGTGCCGCGACGGCGCTTCGCTTCGTCGCGGCTATGCCGCGGGGGATGCCCACGGGCGCACCGAGCGTGGCCATGAAGGCGAACTTGCCTGCCTTCGCTCCGTACTTCGCGGTCACGGCCGCGGCCTTGCCCGTGGCCATGGTGGCCCGCCCACCACGGGTCTGGGACATCTTGTTCACGGCGGCATCCTGGAGGCGTTTCTTCAGGGCCCCCGTGGCCGCCTTCTTTCCCGCGACCTTGGCGGCCGTGGCCGTGCCACCGGTGCCGACGGCCGCTGCCACATTGGCGCCGAGTTTGGCCGCCGTCTTCAGGCGGCTCGACTTGCCGTTCCCCTGCGGCTTGCCCACCCAGGCGTCACGTGCGGTCTTGAGGCCCTTGCCGATCGGACCGGTCACGCGCTCCGCTTCGCCGCGCGCGTCTCCCCACATCTGCTTCACGTCGGGAGTGAGCCCCGTGTCCGGGCTGGTGAAGACGGAGCTACGGGCTCCGCCGACTCGGGCGGCGGCGAGCTTGCGGTTGAGGTTGACGGCGATGCTCTGCGCGGTCTGCTTGATGCGCTTGTGGCCGGCCAGTCCGGCGACGGCGGCGACGTCGATGACGATGAACTTGACGGCCAGGACATCGCCGGTATCCGCATCGATGAGCGCGAGGATGATGACGATGAACATGGCCATGAACAGGATTGCGAGGATGACACCGAGGAGGGCCTTGACGACCGCGGAGACCCATCGCCACAGGGACGCCCGGCCGCCTCCGGGCAGGATGCCGACACACAGCGCCCAGTGGCCGCGGATGGCCTCGAACGCCAGCCAGCCCTGCGAGGTGAGGAACCCGCCGGTCACGAGCACCATGAGGATGGCCACGATGACGGCGGCGATCGCGACGAACAGGGCGCTGAACGCGAGGTCCGGGGAGGCGCGCTTGGCTTTGGGCTTCATGTCCCCGCACGCGGATTCGAACTTCTTCGCGGAGTCGGTCAGCGCTCCGACGTAGTTCGTGTCGTAGATGGAGTCCGCGAGGCCGGCTTCCCAGTAGTTCATCCCCAGCTCGCCCAGCCTGAACTCCGCGAGCTTGAACTCACGGAAGGCCTGGTCACAGGAATCCTTGAAGGTGGTTCCGTAGACCATGAGCTGGTTGGGTTTGACGATGAACGCGTCGACCAGGGCGTTGGTGATCGGCTTGGCCACGTTGTCGGGATCGGCGCAGCCCTGGGATTTCGTGGGATCGCCGGCTAGTACAACGGTGGCGACCTCGAGCGTGAAGCACTTGGCCGTGCCGACCATTCCCTCCTCCGACAGGAGCATGGTCGAGCCCGTCGGTTGAGTCTGGTCGTGGTTGCCGAGCAGCACCTGGGTGGGCGAGACCAGAACCGTGGTGGTCAGCGCGGCGATGACCAGGGACACCCCGATCTCGGCGAAGCCGCGCGAACGCTCCTTGAACAGGATCACCCAGCCGGCATAGGCGCCCGCGAAGAGCAGGAAGAGCCCGGGCAGTCCCAACTTGTCGATGACCTGGTACTTGATCGCGTTGGCGATGGTCTCGACCGGAGCGACGAGGATCTCCGCCAGGCCGAAGTTCAGAGCCCATTTGATCAACCAGCAGGTGAAGCCGACGATCCACTTCGTGAGTCCGAAGAGCAGCTGGGCGACGATGTTCCAGATCTTGAGGTCGATGTCCTTCCAGCCGCCGGTGTCCGTCTTCACCGTGTAGGCGGAGATCGGTACGTCTTTCTT
Organism: Streptomyces sp. NPDC044704; assembly: GCF_056433525.1. Taxonomy (NCBI): domain Bacteria; kingdom Bacillati; phylum Actinomycetota; class Actinomycetes; order Kitasatosporales; family Streptomycetaceae; genus Streptomyces; species Streptomyces sp. NPDC044704. Next base: position 52,012 of record NZ_JBWKGY010000030.1, on the reverse strand, counting down.
GTCCGTGACGTTGAAGGGCTGCAGGATGCCGTCGCTGGCGTCCTTCTGCTTCTTGCCCTCGACGACCGTCGGCTTGGCCGCCGGCGCGCTCACCGCGGGCCCGCAGGCGGTGAGCCCGATGGTGAACAGGGCAAGCAGGAGCGTGATCAGAGCGAGACGGCTCCTCCGGCCCGCCCGCTTGCGCGCGGTCCTCATGTGAGGGCTCCGTCCGCCACCGGGGCGAGCTCCGCGTCCTCGTCGTCCGCCGCGTCGGCCTGGCCCGGGGTGGTGTAGATCGCGGCGGCCGCGTTCTCGTCCGCCGGGATCAGCACCTTCAGGCCCGCGATGCGCTTGCGCAGGTCTCGGTACAGGCATTCACCGGCCCTCATGAAGCGTTCGGCGTCGCTGACGTTGAGGGGGCTGAGGTTTTCGGTGATGAGCTTGAGCATCTCGCCGTCGGCCGGGTCCAGGTCGAGGAACTCCAGGCAGCGGGCGGCGAGCGCCTTGCCGCGGTGGCGGAACACGAAGATGTGGCTGAGCAGGGCCCGGATCTTGTCGCCGACCTCGTTCTTCGGACCGATGTCGTACGGGTCGTGGCTGCCCGCGAAGGCGCCGGCGTTGTGCTTGCGGCCGTCGGCGATCATTTCCAGCAGGAGGCCGGAGCCTTCGGCCGAACTCGTCAGCCACCAGCACTCGTCGAGGAAGACGCCGGCGAACTCGCTCGAGTCGGCGAAGGCGATCTCCCGGCACAGCGCCGTCATCAGGTACATGAGCCGCCAGCCGAACCGCTTCTCGACCTCGAGGGACGGGAGCCGGTGCTCGGACAGCTCTTCCTTGGTCGGCAGACCGAGCCGGTCGACGGCGAAGACGATGCTGTCGGCGGCCGTGATCCGGACCACCGGCAGCGACGGGTCGAAGATGACCCGGCCCAGGTCCTTCTTCGCCAGCGAGCGCAGCTTGCGGACGAGGTCGGAGGCAGCGGCCCGCACCGCGGCGTCGTTCGGTTCTTCGGGGTCGGCGGTACGGGCCCGGTCGGCGAGCGTGTCGGTCAGTGAGAGCATGCTCGGCTGAGGCCCGAGGCGCGTGGCCTCGATCGCCTCGGCGAGGGTGATTCCCTCGATGCTCATCGAGCCGATGTCGAGGAGCGGGGTGAGGAAGCTTTCGGTGTAGCGGGCCGCACGAGGGCCGCGGAAGACCCGCAGGGGGTCCAGGGACACGCCGGCGTTCTCGTCGACGTTGATGATCTGCGTGGTGCCCGGGCACGCGTTCGCGAACCGGCTCCACTCCTGCTGCGGGGTGCGGTCGATGACCAGGGCGCGGCCGCGGGAGTTCTTCTGACCGGTCCGGTGGCCGGTGGTCAGGATCGAGTACATCGCGCACTTCATCGCGACGGACTTGCCGGAACCGAGCTCACCGACGAACGCGGCGGACGCGCTGGCGTTGACCCGCGGGCCGTGGGAGAAGTCCACGAGCACCGGGCGCACACCGCCGCCGTTGAGCTGGAGCCCGAAGAGGCTGCCGGAGTCGTCGCCGAGCCCGGCGCCGCAGAACGGCATGCTCATCGCGAAGTCGCGGGCGAGGAGGTACTGGGTGTAGTCGAGCATCGGCCGGGGCGTCTTGATCCCGGGCAGCATGCCGTGGAACAACGCGACCTGGTCACCGGTGGGCCGCACGAGGGTGTAGTCGTTGCCGCCGAAGTGGTTGGCCAGGGACGTGGCCCGCTCGTCCGCCTCCTCGGCGGTCTCCCCCCATACACAGGTGGCGACGGAGGCACGGATCTCGACCTCGGTCGAGGACGCGGTGAGGCGGTCGCGGTACTGGTCCAGCGCCAGGCTCGCCTTGTCGAGGGAGGCGGGCACCCCGGAGGTCTCGCCGTCGTACTCGCCCCTCTGGTGGGCGAGTTCGCGCTGCTGGCGGCGGCTCTTCGGTTCGGCTTTCGCCCCGGACTCCACATGGAGCCGCACCGCCCAGTCGACGGGGAAGTTGAAGTCGTCCAGGGCGGCCAGGTACTCGCTGCCGGGGAACCGGAAGGCCTCCGGCATCTCCGCGAGCATGCAGAACGCCTGGTACGAGTCGCCGAACTCGGTCGTCGCGCGCATGTAGCGCCGCTTGAACGGGTTGGTCGGGCCCTTGGAGGGCCGGTTGCCGCGTCCTCCCTCGTCCAGGATGACCTGGGTGTGGGCGGTGACGGTGTGGCCGCGGCCCCGCAGGGCCCGGGGGGCCCCGTCCTCCGGGAGGAGGGGTTCGCTCACACCCCGCCGGGCGCTGTGACCGTAGATCCACAGGATCTCCGCCTCGGTGGCCGGCCGCATCCTGATTCCAGAGGGCCAGCCCGCGGCCAGGCGGGTGGCCTGCTCCAGGCGCTGCCGCTCCTCTGACACGGGTATCGGGCCCACGGGCAGACCGAGCGTCCCCAAGACCTCGGCCTGGAGGGAGGAGATGACGGCCCGGGCGCTCTGCTTGAGGTCGTTGTGGGCCAGCGGGACGGCGAGGAAGTCGACGCGGCCGGAGAGTTCCAGGTCCTGGAGCTGGTCCAGGACTTTCAGCGCCAGGTCGACGTACTCGGGGGACTGGTCGAGGTCGACGCCGGCGGTCATGCGGGTGACGACCGAGGCGGCATCGACACTCGGGCACAGGCTGAGCAGCAAAGCCTCGCCGCGCAGGGACTTGAAGAGCGCCTCCAGGGAGTCGAGCCGCTCACGCTTCGTCGACTTGCTGGCATGCGTGTAGTTCTCGGTGTCGACGCGCCACACCGCCCACACGGTGGCGGCGGTGGTCCAGATCAGGTGGCCGCTGATGTGCCGGACGGGGAGACGCATGATGCTCTGCTTTCTCTGCGGATGATGGCGTTGAGCCGGCTGGTCAGCGCTCGTCGAGTGAGGCGAGGAGGGCCTGCAGCCCGGTCTTGGGCTGCGGCCGGCCATCGGTCCCAGCAGCCGCCGGGGAGGTCGGACGGACCCGCTCCGGTGTGGCGGAGGCCTTCGTGTCCGGTACGGGAGCGGGCTCGACGACCTTGGCGGCTGGGGCCGGGGCCACCGCCGGGGCCGGCCGTTCGTCGGACCGGACGCGCACCGTGCAGGTGGCGGACGCCAGTCGTGGACGAACGACCCGCTGTGGCTGGCCGGCCAGCCGGCCCTGGACCGGGGTGGAGGAGTAGGTGAGCAGGCTCCGGAGCGCCCGGGCCGGGTCGCGCCCGTCGAGACGCGCGTAGCGCAGCACCCAGGCCAGACCCCACGGGACCGAGGCCATGAGGACGAAGTTCATCACGCCGAAGTGGGCCCACAGGTCCCTCGTCATGACGAGAAGCCCGAAGGTGACCACCATCGTCATGACCTGCGTGATCGTGTACGGCCCTCCCGGGAGCCGGCCGGCCCCCGGGAGTTTGCCGATGACCAGGGGGTGCTTGCGGGCTCGTGTGTACGAGTGCCCGATCAGCTCCTCCTCCGAGGCACTCATGACAGCTGCCGGTCCCCACCCGTCAGCCCGGCGGCGTCGCCGGTGACGTGGACGACGGAGACCGGGGCCCCATTGTCGGTGATCTCGGATCCGACCTTGCCCTGGAGGACGCCGAGGTTGCTGATGCCCCACAGGACCAGTGCGGACAGGACGAAGGCGACGAGAGTGCCGACGAAGGACCGGGTCTTCCACCACGCCATCAGCACGGCGATGACCGCCATGACGCCGGCCACGGCCATGATGAGCGCCTTGACTTGGCCGGTCTTCGTGTTGGCCCAGTCGAGGACATCGCCGGCGAGGACGACGTGGTCGGGATTGGCCAGGGTGTTCATGAACGGTTCCTCTTTCTTCAGGAGCTCGACGGCGAGGGCGATTTGCCCACGGCGCCGGGGGTCGGGGTGACGTGCGGCGCCGCGGACGGCGCACTGCTCGGGCGGACGGCCGGGGCATCGTCGATGGACGAGACCTCCCAGCGGCCCGCGCGTGACTTGAGAGTGAGCGCGTAGCTCAGGGAGACGGGTGCTCCGGTCTGTTCCGTGGCGGTGATCTGCACCAGCTGGTGCAGCACCGTGCCGTCGGCGGGCACCTTCTGCTGCCCGTTCTCGCGGGAGTCGTCCTGGACGCCGGTGACCTTGACCGTGGCGTACGGCGACGGGTTGATGGCCTGGAGGTGCACGCCCGGGGACGTGTACCGGTCGAGTTCTGCCGTGCCGGTGAGGTAGGCGGTCAGGAAACCGTGTGCGGTCTCGACCGCCGGGTCCGTGCCGCTGGAGCCGCGGTCGGATCCGTACGCCAGCTCGCCGGGCTGGAGTGCGGCGGGGGCGGCGACCTGAGCCGGCAGGGACGTCGCCGTGTACCCGGTCACGGTTTCCGCCGGCTTGCCCGTACCGCCGGCCACCGCCGGGCCCGTCGCGTGGATGCCGACACGGAAGTACTGCACTCCCTGCCGCTTGGTCTTGCCCTTGTCGTCCTGGGCGGTGACGTCGGCGGCCACGGTGATCGACCAGTAGCCCGGTTGTACCTCCCGGGACGCGATCACGGTCGACTGGGTGGCCGTCCGGGTGCCGGGCTTCACCGACAGCGAGATGGAGCCGGAGAGGAACGGCGCCAGATCGCGCTCCGTGCCCTGGCCGGCCTGGAGGTAGGCGGCGACGAACAGCTCGGCGAATCCGGCGGGACCGACCGGTGACGCCGGAGTCGGAGCCGCGACCGGCTTGGTGACTCCCTGGGCCGGTGTGGACGAGACGAGGAACGCCAACCCACCTAGGACCGGTCCGGATACCACGACCGCCCAGGCGACGATGCGGACCAGGCTGGTGATCCCGGACAGGTGCGCGGTGCTCGTCTTCCACCCGGTCGCGACCGCGTCGGCCGCCTCTTCCTGTGGCGCGTCGATCTCCTGCTCCGGGACCTCCGCCTCGACGGTCTGCTTCTTGCCGCCCTTTCGCTGACGCCGTACCCGCTTCACGAGGCGCTCCGCTGGGCCTGCGCGGTCAGGACGGTCGAGATGCGCTCCTTGAGTTCATCGGGTGTGCGGGCGACCAGGACGTCCCAGGACGCCAGCGCGGACTCCGACTCCTTGGTGAGGAAGGCACGCATCTGCTCGTGCAGTGTGCGGTCCATCGGCCGGCTCACCAGCGCGGCGGCGATCTTGGTCAGCTGACGGGAGGCGCGTGCGACGCGGGCCTCGTCGGCGTCGAGGAGCTGTCGGCCGGTGCCGGCCGGGGGCGTCGTGGTCACGTCGGGTCTCCCGGAGTCGCGAAGGGTGGAGGGGGGCTGAGGTGGGGCGGTGCCGCAGTGGGCGGGGGTTTCGGTTGCTACAGGTGTCGAAGGAGCGGCCGGTGTGACAGTGGGCCCGAAGTTTCTTCGAACGGCTTTCACAGCGGCCGCTTCAGGAGTGAACCGGCCGCCGTCGCGGCGGGATTCAGGCGACGGCCCGGTACTGGGCGAGGTCCGCCTTCGTACGCAGCGTCCGGACGGCGCGGCTGGCGTGCTGCCGCAGCAGGGCACCCTCGTGGCCCATGGACCGTGTGGTCATGTGCTGCTGCTCGGGACGGACCGAGGCGGACAGGTAGTAGCGGGCGATGCGCTGTGCCTCGATCCCTTTCAGCGCGCCGATCTCAAGCGCCCACAGCAGCAGATCGAGGACTTCAGTCCGTGTCTCGTGACGGGACAGAGCAGGCTCGTCGGCGTCGACGAGCTCCATCTGCGCCGCGCGCACCAGCAGGTCCGCGAGCTCGACCTTGTCGTGGGGAGTCTCCGGGTCCGCGCTGGAGACGACGTGGCCGTAACGGCTGTGGCATTCGGCCTCCGCGAGAGGGGCGACGCGGGCGGCAACGTCCCGGGCCTCGTCCCCTTCGTCGAAGTGGGCGGCCAGGGTGCGCCGGGTCAGCTGGAGGGTGTCGAGGGCGAGGTTGTTGTAGATGCGGTGCGGCCGCCGGTCGAGCGGGTAGGTGCGCACGACCTCGTAGGCCGCGCCGAAGACGGCCGCGCAGACGTCATCCCACGGCAGCCCGGTCCGGCGCTGCGACTTGGCCATCAGGACCGCCTTGGGCATCAGTATCCGTACCGCGATCCGCCAGGCGAGGTGCCCGTCGAAGCCCTCGCCGCCGACGCGTTCGACCAGCAGGCGCATGACGCGGTCGTGGCTGTCGAAGTCGCCGCGGCGGTAGTGGGCGGTGACCGTGTCGACGATGTCCTGGGGGCCGGTGGCACCGGCGAGGACCGGGTACTGATGTGCCCACTCGGCGACCCGGTCGACTGCGCGGAGGTCGTGGCACAGCACGTCCCAGTCGCGGTTCATCAGGGTGATCGTGTTGTAGCGGGTCACGGACTCGGAAGAGTCGAGCTCCGCGTCGAACTGGGAGGTGGCCATGCCGGGTCCGTCCTTTCGTCATCTGGACTCGATGGCGCTCACACTCCCCGGGGCCCCCTTGACCGCGGTCTGACGGCGGTGCGAGGGCCGGTGGTCAAGGGGAAACGGGCCTGGACGTCCGGTCGTCCGGCTGGGCAAGGGGTGACGGGTCAAGGGGCGGATGTGGCGGCGGACGCACTGGACCCGCCGGTGCCGACGAGTCCGGTGCGCCGCCCCCGCACCGGTCGCCCTGATGTACCTCGGTCCGCCGCATCGGCATCCGCACCCGGCTGCGGCCACCCGCGGACATCCGCACCGGATGCGCCGGTCTCGGCAGGGCCGCACCTGGGCGGTGGGGAGGGTGCGTCCCGGCATCAGCCTTCGTCGCCGCGCTCCGCGGAACCACGGCGGATTCCCACGATCCGGTCCGGAGGCCCCTTGACCAGACCTCTGGTCAAGGGGTGCGAGGTCCGTAGTGGCCCTGGTCAAGGGGGTGCCACGCACCTGGTCAAGGGGTGGCCGGCAGGCCGACTTCCCGGGCCCGGAATCAGGTCAAGGGGTCGGGAGAGGGCGAGGCACCGCCGTCACCTCACGCGGATGCCGAGTGCCCGTGTCCGAAGCGGCCCGCGCCCAGGCCAGTGGGAAGCCGCGGTCGGCCGGGAAGGGTGCAGCGGTGGTACGGAGCGGTATCGCACCGGGCTCAGGGACCGGTGCACCCGATGCACCACTTCGATGAGTGCCATCGGGTGCGTCCTGACGATGCGGATGCAGCCGGTGCCCAGGGGTGCGGCAGGCACATGGAATGTTCGCGGGGATGTTCACGGTGCAGGCCTCTTACGGCATCGGCATCGGCACCGGCATCGCACTGCCCGGGCGGCACGCGGGCCCTTCCCGCGGCCGCACGGAGAACGCCGAGGCGGACGAAATGCGGCTGCCGAGGACACGCCCTCTAGGCTTGGCCGCATGACGATGACGGAGGGTCAGAGGACGGAACAGGGGCGGCAGGGGTGGAGGCCGGACCGTCTGCGCGAGCAGAGGGAGGCCCACGGCCTGACCTTGGAGGAGACAGGTGAACGGCTCCGCGAGCTTGCCGAGCCCGCCGGGCTCGCTGGCGTCCGCGCCGCGAACCCGCTGACTTCGTGGCAGCACGAGCAAGGCGTGGTCTATCCGGACCCGCACCACCGCCGCGCCTACTGCCTCCTCTACCGGGCGACAGAAACGGACTTGGGATTCCGGGAGGTGCTGCCGGGCGAGGAGGTCTCCGGCACACTCACGCCGACGGACGACAGCCCCAACGGCGCGCACGCCCTGTCTGTAGAGCGGGCGATTCGCGCCCTCGTGCCAGGCAGCGAGGACGACGACCCTCACGGTCTCCAGCGCGGGATCATCGAGGCGTGGCAGCGCCGGCACACCGGTGGCGACCCCCACCGCCCGGTGTTGATCCTGATCGGAGGCTACGCGGGATCCGGGAAGACCGAACTCGCCCGCTTCCTGGTCCAACTCACCGGCTGGCCGCTGCTCGACAAGGACCCGCTGACCCTTCCGCTCGTGGAGAAGCTGCTGATCGCGCTCGGGGGAGATCCGAACGACCGCCACACGGACCTCTATCGGACGCAGGTCCGGCCCGTGGAGTACGACTGCCTGATGCGGTCCGCCATGGCCAACATCCGATGCGGCATCAGCACGGTGCTCTGCGCACCCTTCGTTTCGGAGCTGACGGACCCGGCGTGGATGGCAGGGCTCACCCGGCGCGCCGCGTCCCTGGGGGCCGACGTCCACCCGATCTGGGTGCGTTGTGACGAGGAGTCGATGCGAGAGCATGTCGCCTTCCGCGCCGACGACCGGGACGCCTGGAAGCTGGAGCACTGGGACGAGTACATGGCCACGCTCGACCTGGAGCTGCGCCCGGCCGTGCCGCACCAGGTCATCGACAACCGGCGGGGCACGGCGGTGACACTCGCGGACCAGGCCCGCCAAGCGATCGGGACGATGTACGCCTGAGCCGGCTCAGGCCGGCCCTACCGGTTACGGCCTGCCGCCCGGAGGTACCCGCGCCGGGACAGGAGCGGCCGGGTGCGGGCCCCGCTGAGCCGTTCACGGCGCCGGCCGGGAGCCGGGCCGCGCCAGGTCAGTCCCGGTCGTCGCTGCTTCCGCCGCCGAAGTTCAGCGTGTGCTCCAGCACGTCCTCCAGCGGGTCGTCGATCTGCCCGGTGTTGACCAGCGCCACCACCGGCGCGTTGTGCGAATCCCGGTGGTACTCGTCCGCGGCGGCCGTGCCGGCGGAGACGGCGGTGAGGGCGGCCACGAGGGCGCCCGTGATGATCTTCTTCATGCCCCGCCCAACGACACGGGGCCCCACAGGATGCGGATCCCGTCCGGGCCGGTCCGGCCGCTTCGGCCCGGGTCCTTCACCGGCTGTCAGTGGGGTCGTGGATCATGTCCGGGTGACCGAACACACGCAGGACCGCCCGCAGGACACCGCTTCCGGCGACGCCGAGACCGGGATCTCCTGGCTCGCGGCGCCCCGCTGGATCCCCTACGGCGGGTACAACGTGGTGATGGCCCGCGGGCTGACACCGGACGCGCTGGTCGAGCGGCTCTCCGCGGCCGCCTGCTGGGCGGGGCCCGCCGTCGTCCACAGGGTGCCCGGCGAGCACACCGCCGAGGAGCTCGCGGACCTGGACGCCTTCGAGGTCGAGGAAGACGTGTTCCTGCGGTACGGCGAGCACGCCGGACTGTCGTTCGCGGTCATGTACGGCCCGTGGTGGGGCGAGTTCGGCGAGCTGGGTCCGGCCTCGGAGGGCGGGGCGCACGTCTTCCAGGTGGTGTTCGAGGAGGACAACGGCAAGCCCGTGCCGCCGTTCTTCGAGTACCACCACGACGGGCACCTCGCCTGCTCGTTCAACCTGCACCTGGACGGGTCATGGGGATACGACGGCGTCGACGGGGACCCGGCGGTGGCCGCGGAGGTGACGGCGGCCATCGCCGGGGCAGGACTGCCGGCCGGCGGCCGGGAAGGGTACGCGGGCGCGGAGGACGAAGAGCGCACGCGGCGCGCCCTGTTCGAGATCCTGGGGCGCCTCTTCGGTCTTTCCCTGCCGCGTGAGCGGATCCTCCGGGGGACCCTCGCCACGGCCGCCCTGACGCCCTGAGGGAGGCGGCGGCCCTGCGCTACGTACGCGGCTCCCAGCGGAACCTGCGGATCGCGATCCACGCGAACAGGGCCGTCCACACGACCGTCAGCGCGACCCGGCCCAGCGACGCGCCCACCGTCAGTTCGGCCGTCCAGCCCGAGCGGATCAGATCGACCGTCGAGGACAGCGGCGCGAACAGCAGGGCGTCGCCCAGCGCGTCGGGCAGCACCTCGCGGGGGATGTAGACCCCGGAGATCATCGGCAGGATGAAGATGGCCGGAAGCGTGGCGACCATCACGGACTCGACGGTCCGGCAGAGCGCCGCGGTCGCGGCCGCCATCGCCGTCATCAGCGCGACACCGGTGACGAGTCCGACGAGCGCCGCGAGCGGGGCCCGGGGAGCCGCGCCGAACATCACCGACAGCGCGGTGGTCACCACGACGATCTGCACCACGGAGATCGTCACGTACATGGACGCGCCGCCGGCGAGGATCACCGGGTCGGACACCTCTCCCGTCCGCAGCCGCTTGAGGACGAGCTCCTCCCTGCGAGCCACGTACAGGCCGGTGACGGACGAGTAGAGGGAGAAGATCAGCAGGGTCCCCGCGGCGGTGGACACCATGAGCGGTCCCGCGTTCAGTCCGTACTCGGCGAGGTCCAACTGGTCCTGCACGGCCCGCATCGCCATGAGGATCATCAGTGGTACGAACACCACGAACAGGTAGTTCGCCTTGATCCGGTTGAACAGCTTCCACTCGATGCGGAACAGAGCCTTCATGTGCCGTACGGCCGGAGCGTTCACGCGCCCTCCCCTTCCTGCCGGTGCCGTGCGTCCCCGGCGTCCCCGGCATCCCCGTTGTCGTCGTTGTCGTCGGTGTCGTCGTGCGTACCGGCGATCCTGATGAAGGCCTCTTCCAGGGAAGCCGGGCGCGCCGTGAACCGGTCCAGCACGACGTCGTTGTCCTCGGCCCAGGCCAGGAGCCGGGCGGCGTCCTTCTGCAGCCGGTCCGTCGTGACGGTCACCCGGCCGTCCTGCTGTTCCGCGGTCCCGCTGACGGGCAGGTCGTGCACGTTCCACCCGTCCGCGAGACCGAACGACAGCGTCGACGGATGATCGGCGACGATCTGCGAGACGGTTCCGGTACTGGCGATCCGCCCCCGGTGCATGATGGCCAGCCGGTCGGCGAGGGACTCGGCTTCTTCGAGGTAGTGCGTGGTCAGCAGGATCGTCGTGCCCTGCTCCCGCAGCTCCCGGACGAGCCGCCAGGTGGCGCGGCGGCCCTCGGCGTCCATGCCGGCCGTGGGTTCGTCGAGGAACAGCACCTCGGGGTGTGACAGCGTCGCGATCGCCAGGTCGAGGCGGCGCTTCTCGCCGCCGGAGAGGTTCTGCACCATCACGCCGGCCCGGTGGGAGAGTCCGGCGAGGTCGAGGGCCTGGGCGACGGGGCGGGGCCGGGAGACGAGCTGGGCCCACATCTCCACGCTCTCCCGCACCGTCAGGTGGGATATGAAACCGCCCTCTTGCAGCATCGCCCCGGTACGGGGCCGGATGCGGCCCCGGTCGGTGACCGGATCCAGTCGTCCGAACAGACGGACGTGACCGCGGTGCGGGGCGGCGAGACCCTCGAGGAGCTCGACGGTGGAGGTCTTGCCCGCGCCGTTCGTGCCCAGCAGGGCGAAGAGTTGGCCGGGGGCGACGCTGAAGCTGACACCGCGCACCGCGTCGAACGCGTTCTTGCCCCGCCCATAACGGCGCCACACATCGGTGGCTTGAATGTGACTGGTTTCTTCTTGGGTCATGCGCCCCTCCTCTAGAGCAATGCAGCGGAATGGATCCTTTCATGTCTCGCGCGCGGCGTGCCAGCAGCCGCCGGGTCATGCCGGCGGACGATTCGGAACCTCAAGTTCCGCCAAAATGAACTACCACCTGTGAACCTCAAATTCCGCGAAAATCGATCCATGTGACGGTCATCACTCGGCAAACACTTGATCAAGGCGCGTTCGACATTCATATACTTGCAACCAGCAACGAAGTGAGTGGGAATGACCGCCCGCCTTCGATGCTGAAGGGTTTTCCAAACAGGGGGAATTTCATGCTCACGGAGAAGGTAAACAAGAACGCCGCGCTCACGGGCCCGCTGGGTCCGAACGCGCCGGTGGGTGCCGTCGCGCCCGTCATGGCCACTCCCGCGTTGATCTTCACGCCGAGTGCCGGCAAGGCCACCGCGGTCGCTCTTGCCACCGCCGTCGGGTACGTGACCGCGAAGAAGTAAAGGTGAGGGCGGTGCCCACCCGGCGATCCTGAAGACCGCCCGGGTTCTCGGGCCCCTCCCGGCTTCCACCATGCCCCGCGGGCGGACGCGCCGGGCGCGGCCGCACCGGTGGCCGAAGCGTGTGCGGGCCGCTCCGCACGCCCTGCCTTCCCGCGCTTCCGTACTGCCTGCACCCATGGCCCGGCCCGGCTCCCGCCGGGACGCCGCTGCGCGCGGCGGTGAATTCCCGTGCCCTCATGGCGTTCAGGCCGATCATTTGTTAATCGATTCATCCGCCGGGCGTTGAAAACATATCCGCCCGGGGCCGATTTGGCGTGCACTTTCGCGGGTGAGAATTCTGCCGTCGGTAAATGAATCCCAAAGTATTCCCGCCTGCATTGATTATCGTGAAGGCGGGATGGTGAATGGCTCACCACATCACAAAAAACGAGAGGAACAGAGCTGTGCTTACTCAGAAGGTCAACTCGAACGCATCGCTTCAGGGGATTCTGAATGCGGGCGCCCCCGCCGGTGCCGCCGCTCCGGTCATGGCCACTCCGGCCATCTTCGCCACCCCCGTGATCGCCAAGACCGCCGGCTTCGTCGTCGGTGGCGCGGTGGTGACCGGCGCCGCCGCGGTGGCGTACAAGACCGCCACCGGCTGACACCGGAGTTCCTGACCACCACATCAGGGAGGGACCGCCCCAGCCGGGCGCAGGGCGAGCCACGGCACGCCGCCGGCCGCGGTCCCGACGAACCGGTTCTGGCAGACAGTCCAAGTGTCTGCCAGAACCGGAGCACTGTCCCATTTATCAGATTGCTGGAGGAAGTGCCATGTCTGTGCTCATCGAGAAGGTCAACGCGGGTGTCGGCCGGCACGTCGACGGCCCGGTCGCGCCCGTGATGGCGACCCCCGCCGCGTTCACGCTCGGCTTCGTCGGCGGCGCCAAGGCGACCGCCATCATCGTCGCCGCCGCCGGCGTCGGTGCGGCGGTCAAGGCCTGCCAGAAGTAGCCGGGCGAGGGGTGGGGAGTCTCCAGCGGTTCGAGGCTCCCCACCCCCGCAGCTCGCTCCACCCGTAGCGATCAGGAATAGATCATGCTCACACGCCTGCGCCAAGTGGCCGAAGCCGCGTGCGCCCGGCCGCTCGTCACAGCCGAGCGGCTGTCCGCCGCCACCCACCTGCTGTCCAGCCTCGAATACATCGTCCGCAAGACCGACCGGGAACCCGGTGGCCTCAACGACTGGACCCACACCAGGTCGCAGGTCCCCGCCAGGACGAAGACCGTGCAAGCGGTCAAGGACTTCGTCGCCCGCGAGCCCGTCACCCAGGCCATCCACGGCTCCCGGGCCCTGGCAGCCGCCGTGCTCATCTCGCCGGTCAAGAACAATGCGGTGAGGATGGCCGCGAACGCCTACCTGGCGGGCAGTCAGATCCTCATCTATCCGCGGCACCTGTTCGGCACCGACGGTTCCGACCAGGTCTCGTTCCTGGTGCAGACCGCCGCCGCGCTCGGCAGGGCGGGCGGCACGGACGCCACCCGCAACGCCGCCGTGCAGTTCATCGGCGCCCAGACCGTCCTGTCCTACGGTGCCTCCGGGTGGGCCAAGCTCCCCGGCGACACCTGGCGCTCCGGTGACGCCCTCGCCAAGATCATGCGTACGCAGACCTACGGCGACGAGTGGTTCTTCAACCGGCTGGAGAAGTACCCGGCCGCGTCCCGCGTCATCTGCCACACCGTCCTCGCGCTGGAGTGCGGGTTCCCCCTGCTGCTCCTGAAGAAGGGCAAGTACCTCGACGCCGGGCTGCTGGCGATGGGCGCCTTCCACCTGGCCAACGCCCGCTTCATGGGCCTGTCCCGCTTCGCCTGGGCGTTCGTGTCCACCTACCCGTCCGTGCGAGCACTCGCCAAGGGCGCCGGGAGGGCGGCATGACTTCCCCGACGTTCACCCGGCTGACCACGGTCGGCCTGGCCGCGTGCCTCGCCGCCGGCGTCGTCCACCAGGGCTACGCCGAGCTCAGCTCCCGGACCCGCCGCCACGCCGGCTTCGAACGCCGCCGCCTCCAGTGCGGCAGCGGCAACATCCTCACCTACCACGTGCGCCGCGGGGCGCCCGGCGGTCCCACGCTCGTGTGCGAGGCCGGGCTGATGAACACGTCGGCCGCGTGGCTCCTCCTCGCGGACCACCTCGACCCCGCCATCTCGCTGGTCCTCTACGACCGGGCCGGATACCGCAGCTCGCTGCGCCGCTGCCCGGAGGACTACTCGCTGAACGAGTCCGCGGGCGACCTCGTGGAACTCGTCACCGAGGCCGTCGGCCAGGACGGCCCCTGCGTACTGATCGGGCACTCGCTCGGCGGCTACCTCGTCCACCGCGCGGCGGCCACCGCCCCCGACCGGGTGCACGGGCTCGTGCTCGTCGACCCCACGCACCCCCGCGAACTGATCCACTCGCGCAGGCAGCGCGAAGGGTCCCGGGCCGCCAACCTGACCATGAAGCTGGGCACCTGGTCGGCGATGCTCGGAGGCGGACTGCTGCTGGACAAGAAGGGGATGTTCGCCTTCGCCGAGGGCAGCCCCCACTACCGGACGCTGCGCCTCGAAGCGTCGGCGCCCTCCACCTGGCGCGCCACCCGGCGGGAGTGGGACTACTCCTACGCCTTCATGCTCGACGGCGGCCGCCCGCTCGACCAGCTGCGGATACCCGTCTCCGTGGTCGCCGCCGAGTCGACGATGCGCGACATCCCCGAGCACCAGGACCTGTACGACGACTACGTCGCGTCGGGCGACGGCGGCCGGATCATCACGATCGAGGGCTCCACCCACGTGTCCGTCACGGGCGGGACCGAGTACACCCCGGTCACCGCGAAGGCGATCGAGGAGGCGGTGGCGGCGATCACCGCCCGGTTCACCGCCGACGACCGGCAGGAGCAGGGGGACGCGGCGTGAGCAGGACGAAGATCGGGATGGAACAGGCGGTCCCGGCGATCCTCGCCGGATGGTTCATCGCGTCGGTGCTGAGCCAGCACCCCGACCGCAGCTACGACAAGGTCCGCAAGGCGGACAAGACCGGCACCGGGATCCTCATCCCGAACTGGCGGTTCTTCGCGCCCAACCCGGCCGTGGACGACCAGCACTTCCTGTACCGGCTCGCCAACGAGGACCGGACGGAGCACACCGAGTGGCGCGACGTGTACTCCATCGCGCCCCGCAAGCTGGTCCACGCCTTCTGGTTCCCCGGCCGCCGCATCGAGAAGGCGATCTTCGACGTGGCCTCCACCCTCCTGAACAACCCGGGGGCCATGACCCCCCTGCACCGGGAGGCCAAGGAGTCCGCCTACCGCCTCGTCAACGACTTCGTGCGCCGGCGGCTCGCACCGGAGCCCGGCTTCCCGCTGTTCCAGGTGATGCTCGTGCGCTACTCCGGCTACGACCACAGCGAGGACCCCAAGTACGACATGGTCTTCGACTACGAGGAAGTGAACCCGTGAGCCAGGACGTCCAGTACGGCACCGAGGTGGCGTCCGTCTACGACTCGTTCATCTCACCCGCGATGGACAGCCGGGACGCCGTGGAACGGCTCCGCCCCCACGTCACGGGCGCCCGCGTGCTGGAGATCGGGGTGGGCACCGGCCGCATCGCCCTCCCCGTCGCCGAGATCGCCGCCGAGCTGGTCGGCGTGGACAACTCCCGGCCGATGCTGGACGAGTTCCGCTCCAAGACCGTGCCCGCGAACGTACGGCTCGTGGAGGCCGACTTCCGCCGGCCGCTGCCGCCCGTCGGCCGGTTCGACGCCGCCTACGCCACCATGGGTTCCCTGGCGTGCGTGCGCTCCCGCGAGGAGCTCGTCGCCGCCCTCACCCATGTGCGCGAGGTGCTCGAACCGGGCGGCTCGCTGTCGATGGAGTACTACGCCACCGGCACCTACCGGCCGCTCGTGGCCCAGCACACCCTGACGATGCCCACGCCGCACCGCGCCGGCGGCGTCACCACGTTCACCGTCACCCTCGACGACGCCGACGTACTCACCATGCACACCCGCATCGACGAGGACGACGCGCCGCCCGTGGAGTTCGCCGAACAGATCCTCCTCATCGAGCGCGCCGAGGTCGAAGCCTGCCTCGCCGAGGCCGGATTCACCGTCGAGCACGTGACACCGGCCGAAGGCTTCCAGCCGTACGACTGGTACACCGCCCTCAACGAAGGCACGCAGTGAACATTTCCGTCATCGCCCGCCGCCACCGGCTGCTGCTCGGCACGGGCATCCTGCTCGGACTGGCAGGCACCGTCGCGACCCTCGTACAGCCGCTCGTCATCGGTGACCTGATCGAAGCCGTGGCGGCGGACGAGTCGGTGGCGTGGCCGATCGTCTGGATCGCGTCGCTGTTCGCCGCGGACGCGATGCTGGCCGCCCTGCACTTCTACCTGATCGGCCGCGCCGGGGAGAACATCGTCCTCGACATGCGCACCACGCTCACCGGCCGGCTGCTGCACTCCCAGATCAAGGCGTTCAACCGGCTCGAACACGGCGACGTGTTCACCCGCACCCTCGCCGACACCTCCCTCGCCCGCGTCGCCCTGTCGTCCTCCGTCGCCCAGATGATCACCTCCGGGTTCACCACCCTCGGCTGCATCGTCGTCATGGCCTGGATCGACTGGAAGATGCTGCTGGTCACCGCGGGCTGCCTGGGCACCGCCTCGGTGATCGCCCTCCTGCTGGCCCGCGCCGTCCGCAAGGCCGCCGTGGTCAACCGGGAGGACACCAGCGACTACGGCTCCGGGCTGCTGCGGGTCCTCGGCGCGCTGACCACGGTCAAGGCCTCCCGCGCCGAGGGACGCGAGGCCGAACGCCTCGCGGAGCTGGCCGACTCCGCACGTCTGAGCGGGATCCGGGTGACCCGGCTGTCGGCGATGCTGATGCCCGCCATGAACGTGGGCACGCAGGTGTCCCTCGCCGTGGTGATCGCCTGGGGCATGGCGCGCACCGCCACCGGGGCCCTGCCCGTGGAAGACCTCACGGCCTTCATCATGTACCTCTTCTACCTGGTGTCGCCGCTGGTGATGCTGTTCATGTCCCTCGGCGAGTTCCAGCAGGGCAGGGCCGCCATCGACCGGGTCACCGAGCTGGCCGCCATCGACCAGGAGACGACCGGCGAGGCAGGCTCCGCCACCGTCGGCGGTGCTCCCGCGGTCGCGTTCGAGAACGTCTCCTTCTCCTACCCGGACGCCGCGGCCCCCGCCATGACCGGCGTCTCCTTCTCGCTGCCGGCCACGGGCGTCACGGCGATCGTCGGCCCGTCCGGTGCCGGCAAGACGACCCTGTTCCAGCTCATCGAACGCTTCCACGACCCCGACCACGGCAGGATCCTCCTGTCGGGCGCCGACGCCTCCTCCATGCCGCTGGCCGAACTGCGCTCGCGCATCGGCCTGGTCGAGCAGGAGGCCCCGCTCATGCGCGGCACCGTGCGGGAGAACCTCGTGTACGCCCACCCCGACGCCACGCCCGACGAGATCGCGCAGGCCGTCGAGGCGGCGCACCTCACCTCGGTCGTCGACGCCCTGCCCGACGGACTGGACACCAAGCTCGGCGAGGGCGGCACCGGCCTGTCCGGTGGCCAGCGCCAGCGCCTGGCCATCGCCCGCGCCCTGCTGACCCGGCCCGACGTGCTGTTGCTCGACGAGGCCACCTCGAACCTCGACTCCGACTCCGAGACGGCGCTGCGCGACGCGATCGCCACCATCGGCGCCCGCTGCCAGGTGCTCACCATCGCGCACCGCATCTCCACCACCATCGGCGCCGACCGCATCCTCGTCATGGAGGACGGAGCCCTGCGCGCCGCCGGCACCCACGCCGAGCTGATGGACCGCGACACCACCTACCGGCGTCTGGCCAGTCAGCAGCTCGCCCCCGCCGGAGCCGCCTCGTGACCGACGCCGCGATCGTGGGCACCGGCCCCAACGGCCTCGCCGCCGCCGTCACCCTCGCCCGGGCCGGTCTGAGCGTCTCCCTGTTCGAGAAGGCCGACACCATCGGCGGCGGTCTGCGCACCGAGCCGCTGTTCGACCGGGACGTCCCGCACGACATCTGCTCGGCCGTCCACCCGATGGCCGCCGCGTCCGCGTTCTTCCGCGCCTTCGACCTGAGCGCGCGCGGGGTGCGGCTGCTGCAGCCGGACGTTCCCTACGCCCACCCCCTGCCGGACGGCCGCGCGGCCGCCGCCTGGCGCAGCATCGCCCGCACCGCCGAGCACCTGGGAGCGGACGGCCCCCGCTGGGCCCGTCTCATGGGACCCCTCGCCGGCCGCTCCCGCGCCGTCGTCGACCTGCTCCTGTCCGACCAGCGCTCCCTGCCCCGGGACGTCACCGCGCCGCTGCTGCTCCTGCCCCGCGTCCTGGCCCACGCCACCTCCCGCAGTCCGTTCGCCACCGAGGAAGCCCGGGCGCTCCTGGCCGGAGTGGCCGCGCACGCGGTCGGTAAGCTCCCCTCGCTCGCTTCCTCGGCCGTCGCGATGCTGCTGGCCCACACCGCGCACAGCACCGGCTGGCCGCTACCGGAGGGCGGCAGCGCCCGCATCGCCGACGCGATGGCCGCCGACATCACCGCGCACGGGGGCGTCTTCCACACCGGACACCACGTCCGGGACCTGGCCGAGCTCGGTGACGTCCCGCTGGTCCTCCTCGACGTCAGCCCGAAGGAGTTCCTGGCGATCGGCGGACACCGGCTGCCCGCCCGCTACCGGCGGGCGCTGGGCCGCTTCCGCTACGGCCCGGGGGCGGCGAAGGCCGACTTCCTGGTCAGCGGTCCCGTCCCGTGGACCAATCCGCTCGTGGGCCGGGCGGGCACCGTGCACCTCGGCGGCACCCGCGCCGACATCATCCGGCAGGAGAACGCCACGGTGGCCGGATCGCCCGTCGACGACCCCTTCACGCTGGTCGTCGACCCTGCCGTCACCGACCCGTCCCGGACCGCGGGCGGCAAACGCCCGGTCTGGGCGTACGCCCACGTCCCCCACGGGGACACCCGGGACCCCGTCGACCTGATCCGGCGGCGCATCGAGGCGTACGCCCCCGGCTTCACCGACACGATCATCGCCTCGCGGGGCCTGCCGGCCGCCCGGTACGAGGTCTACAACCCCAACTACGTGGGCGGGGACATCGCCTCCGGGGCCATGACCCTGCGCCAGTCCCTCGCCCGCCCCACGGCGCGCCCGGACCCGTACTCGACCCCCCTGAAGGGCGTGTACCTGTGCTCGTCGTCCACCCCGCCCGGGCCCTCCGTGCACGGCATGTGCGGATACCTGGCGGCCCGGAGCGCCCTGAAGCGTCACCACGGCCTGGACACACCCGACCTGGCCCCCCTCCGAAAGGAAAACCACTGATGCGTACCCGTACCCGTACCTGGGCCGTGGCGGCCGCCGCGGCCACCGCCCTCATCACCGCCGCCGCCCCCGCCTCCGCGGCCGGCGGCGGGATCCCCTGGTCCGTCACCCACGGAACGGGCAAGGCAGAGGGCGACCGGCGCCTCGCGCGCAGCGCCACCGGAGTGCTGCAGCTCCAGGTCGACGGAAAGCTCTCCCACACCGGCGAGGGCTGCTCCTCGGTGTGGACCCGCTTCCAGTTCGACTTCGCCCCCATGCCCGCCCGCAAGCAGGCCCAGGTGTGCGGCGACGGCACCGTCGACGTCACCGTCCGCGGGTCCTACATGCCCACCACCACCGCCTACGTGACGGTCTGCAAGGGCACGGAGAAGGCCACCGACTGTGCCGAGTGGGCGAGCCTCACCCACTGGCCCATCGGCTGACCACCCCACCCCCCACCACGACAGGAGACACAGCCATGAACGGAATCGACGTCAACGACCTCGACGAGGTCATCGCCAAGACCTTCCGCGAGGTCGCGACGGCCGTCAACGCCCACAACGAGAAGAGCATCCACATGTACAGCGCGGCCCTGCGCGCGCTGGTCGAACTCCGCCGCGAGGTCACCCCGAACTGACCCCCGGCCCCCGGTCCACCGGTCCGCCGCCCGGGCGGCGGACCGGCCCGCGACCGGACCGGCTCAGCTCTCGATCAGGTCCTGGAAGACCACCGTGTCGAAGGCGTCCTCCATCCGTACCGCGACCCCGTCCCGCAGGGTCCAGGAGTGGATGAAGGGCAGGGTCCGCGTCGTGCCGCGGACCGAGGTGACCTGGCGGACGCCGAACACCACGATCCGGTTGCCGGAGGCCACGAACTCCTGGGGCTCCAGCCGCATCCCGCCCAGGACCGCGGGCACCCGGGAGAGGAACTCTCGGACCCCCGCGTGGCCGTGCTTGGTGCCGCCGAGGCCGTACTCGGCCATTCCGTGCGGATGCACCCACTCCACCTGGGGATCCAGGGTGCGCAGCAGCGCGGCCACGTCGCGGTCGTGGAAGGCGCGGTAGGCACGCCGGACGAGGGCGAGGTTCGCGTCGGTCGTGCCTGGTGTCATGGTCGTCATGTCTTCGTATCCCCCGTTGTGTCGATGCGAGAAGAACAGCGATGGAACCGCGATGGATCAGCGATGGATCTGCTGCGGGTACAGGGCGCGCAGGGTGCGTTCGATCCCGTCCCGCCAGCCGGTCCGGCAGGGCCCGGTGAGCCGCAGGCGCAGCGCGGGGTCGAACCGGTACGTCTCCCGGGTGACCGCGCTCGGCGCGAGCCGCGCCTCGACACCGGTCAGCGACTCGATGTGGCGGAGCAGGTCGGTGACGCCGACCGCCTCGTCTCCGCCCCAGTTGACCAGCGTCGAGGGGACCGAGGCGGCCCGCCACAGGTGCGGGACCTGCGCGACGAGGTCGTCGGTGTAGAGGAGCGAGCACCAGTTCTGGCCCTCCAGGGGCACCGCGACCGGTGCCCCGGCCAGCATCTGCCGGAAGTACAGCATCGGCACGCCGCCGTAGCTGCCGCCGGGCCCGTAGGCGATGTTGAGGCGGGCGATGGTGGTGGGCAGGCCCAGGACCCGGGCGAACGCGCGGACCACGCCCTCGGTGGCGAGCTTGCCCGCCGGGTAGGCGGGCAGCCAGTCGGCGGACGCGTCCACCGGGTCGTCCTCGGCGTAGGCGTGCTCCAGCGTCCGGCGGGCGTACAGGGCGCCCGTGGAGACGTACAGGAACGATTCGGCAGTGCGGCAGTGGCTCATCAGGCGGCCGGTGGCCACCGTGTTGACCTCCGTGCTGCGGTTGAAGTCGCCGTCCTCCCCGCGGTCCACGGCCGAGTGCAGCACGTGCGTGAAGTCCTCGGGCAGCCCCTTGAAGGCGCGGTCCGAGGTGTCGGCCATGTCCCAGCGCCAGGTGGTGACCCCCGCGCCGGCCAGCTCGCGCTCGACGGCCGGGTCGCCGAACCGGCCGATGCACCAGACCTCGTTGTCCGCGGCCAGCGCCCGGGCCACCGGCCGTGCGACCTGCCCGGTGCCGCCGGTGATCAGGATCTTCTTGCCCTTCGTCACTTCTTCTCTCCCCCGGGACCGGTCGTGTGTACGGCGCCGGCGGCAGCCCGCCCGGCGTCCGAGGCGGCCAGGCAGCGGTCCAGCTCCCGGCGCAGGATCCCCTGGAAGGCCGCCACGTGGCGCGCGCCCATCAGGGTGTGGTGCTCGCCCGGCACCTCCAGGTACCGGTTGGGCTCCGTGGTGTGCTCGTCCCAGCGGCGCAGCTGCCGCTCCAGCCACTCCTCCCGGGTGCCCTGGAGCGGCTCCGCGTGGAAGACGCTCATCGAGCGCACGGACCCGGTCGGCTCGTAGCCGCGCCCCAGATCGGTCAGCGCGTCGGCGACCTCCGCCCAGGCCGCGAACCTGGCCTCGTCCAGGTCGAGTTCGGCGAGCCGCCCGGCGGGCGCGAGTCCGACCAGGCGGGCCACCTGCGTTTCCCGGGGCAGCCCGCGGAGGGTGGCCGGGAGCAGGGCCGCCCGCTCCTTGTCGATGAGGTCGAGGAAGGCCGCCAGATGGGTGGCGGTCTCGGTGAAGTCCAGTTTCTCCATCCGGTACTTGATGTGCGGAGGGAGGTTGAAGCTGCCGACGAAGTCGACCCGTTCCCCCTCGGACTCCAGGACCTTGGCGATCTCGAAGGCCACCGAGGCGCCGTACGAGTAGCCGGCCAGGGCGTACGGGCCGTGCGGCTGCCGGGCCCGGATGGCGTCCACGTAGGTGTCGACCATCTGCGCGTACGAGGCGAAGGGCTTCTCGCCGTCGTTGAAGCCACGGGCGCGCAGGGCGTAGAAGGGGCGGTCACCGGCGAAGTAGGTGGCGAGCCCGACGAAGACCAGCACCTCGCCGACACCCGGGTGGACGCAGAACAGGGGCGTCTTGGTGCCGGAGGTCTGCAACGGCACGACCGGGTCGTACGGGCGGGGTCCGGGCGCGGTGTCGACGTCCGTGCCGGTGCGGGCGCGGCCCGCCACGCGGGCGGCCAGCGCGCGCACCGTGGGAGCGGTCAGGACGGTGACGACCGCCATCCCGGTGACGCCCAGCCGCTGCGCCACCTTGGCCCGCAGCCGCAGGATGTCGAGCGAGGTGCCGCCCAGGTCGAAGAAGCTCGCCGTGGCGCTGATCGCGGCCGGGTCCACACCGAACAGCTCGGCGTAGATCTCCGCGATCGCCCGCTCCACGGGCCCCTCGGGCGGGGTGTGGCCGCCGAGCATGCGCTGCCGGAGGCCGGCCGCGGCGCGCCGCTGTTCCTCGTAGGCACCCGATTCCAGGACGCGGCGCATCTGCGAACGCTGGATCTTGCCGAGGCTGGTCTTCGGGAACTCCGAGGCGGGCAGGGGCAGCACCAGAGCCGGCCGGAACCCCCAGTGCATCACCACCGTGTTGCGGACGGCCGTCATCACCCCGTGCAGGGCCGCCTCGTCGCCGGCGGGCAGGTCGGGGGTGAAGGCGATCACGAGCTGCTCGGTGTCGCTGCCGGGCGGGCGCGTGGGGAAGGCCGCGACCTGCGTGGGGGTCACACCGTCGAGCCGTTCGAGCACGGCCTCGATGTCGTGGCTGAAGTAGCTGACGCCGTTGACGATGACGCTGTCCTTGCTGCGCCCGACCAGGGTCAGCCGGCCGTCGTCGATCCGGCCCAGGTCGCCGCTGCGGAACCAGCCGTCGGCGGTGAAGGCCTCGGCGGTGGCCCGCGGATCGTTGAAGTAGCCGGAGGTGAGCATGGGGCCGCGGAGCTGGAGCTCGCCGGTCCGGCCCCCGGGCAGTACCCGCCCCGCCTCGTCCACGATCCGCGTCCGCAGCCCCGTGACGGGGGTGCCGAGGCGGGCGAACTCCGCGCCGCGGTCGGCCTCGGGGAACTCGCCCCGGGAGTAGACGCTGCCCGCGCAGGTCTCGGTCATCCCGAAGGCGGGCCACAGGGCGTCGGGGGCCAGTCCGTACGGGGCGAGGACGCGGAGGAACGTTTCGCCGGTGGAGACGACCACGGCCTCACCGCCGCTGATGACGTGCCGCAGCCGCCCGAGGTCGAGGCTCTCCCGCGCGTCGGCGAGCCGGTCCGCCGCCGAAGCCACCAGCCCCAGGAGGAAGTTGGGGGCGAACGTCATCGTCACCCCGTGCCGGTCGATCAGGCGGAGGAACTCCAGCGGGTCGTCGAGCACCGCCGCGGCCGGCGCGTGGACCTGGCGGCTGCCCGTGGACAGCGGCAGCAGGTGGCACTCCAGGAGGGCGGCCACGTGGTCGAAGGAGACCCAGTTCAAGGTGGTGTCGGCGGCGGTGAGCCGCTGGTGGCCGTTCTTCGCGGCCATGGAGGCGAGCAGGGCGGCGTGGCTGAGCATGACCGCCTTGGGGGCGCCGCTGGAGCCGGAGGTCAGCATCAGCACGGCCGTGTCACCGGGTGCGGCCCGGTACGGCTCCCCGGCGGGCTCCAGCCCGTCGAGTTCCTCCAGCCGGGCCACCGGCGGCCCCCCGGCCGCCGGCAGCCGGTCGGCGAAGGCGCCGGTGGTGATGGTGAGCGGCTCGCCGAGCAGGGCGCCCACGTGGCGCAGCCGCCCGGCGAAGGCCTCGGGGTCACCGGCCGGAGCCGCCATGGGGCAGGGCAGGAAACCGCCGAGCACGGCCGCCCAGAACGTCGGCAGGAAGTCCTGCGCACGGTCCAGGGCGATGACGACCCGGTCCCGGGGGCGCAGTCCCCGGGCCCGCAGCCCGGTGAGGATCCGGCGGGCCCGGTCCAGGAGTTCGGGGTAGCGCTGGTCCTCGTACCCGAGGTGGGCGGCGCCGTGGCAGTGGCGCAGGCCGGAGTCCGGGTGCCGTTCGGCGGCGGTCAGCAGCAGGTCGGTGAGGGTGGCCGGCGGGATGAGGGGCACGGGCGTGGCGGTCGGTGGCGTGACAGGTGGGTGAGGGGTGTTCGAGGGCTGGGCGGAAAGCACGGTCGTCTGTCTCCTGGCCTCGCGGCACGCCGGGACGGGGCGTGCGTGCGCAATGGGATGAAGGACGTGGATGGCGCCCGGCCGGCCGGGCTCACAGGCGCCGGACGGAGTGCGGTCCGCCGGCGGACGCGGGCAGGGCGAGGGAGGCCACCCAGCCGTCGGGCACGGCCACGCCGTGGGCTCGCCACAGGGCGGGGAATCCGAGGGGTGACGTGTCGACGAGAGCGCTGCCGACGGGGCGGCCGGTGCCGGGCGCGAGGCCGCCGGGGCCGGTGTCCACAGCGGTCAGATCGGTGGCGATGCCGATCCCGACGGCCTTGAGCACGGCCTCCTTGCGCGTCCAGCAGCGCAGGAAGGCCAGGGCGCGGGGGCCGCCTTCGGGCAGGGCGTACACGGCCCGCCGTTCTGCCCGGGTGAGCACGGCCGAGTCGAACCGGTCGGCATCGAGTGGGCGGACGCGCTCGACGTCGACGCCCACCCGGAAGGGGGAGAGGGCCACCATCCCCAGGCCGGCGGTGTGGGTGACGCTGAACTGCCAGGTCGTGGCGGGGATCCGCACCGCGGGCGGTCCGTGTTCCTCGCTGCCGCATCCGGGACAGGCGTCGCGGCCGAGGGAAATTCCGGTGGCCGGCACGCCGAGCGCCTCGGAAAGAGCCCGTTTGACCGCCGCGCGGCAGGTGACGAACTCGGCCCGCGCCACCGCCGATTTCATCGTTTCGGCGCGGCCCGTTTCCCCGTCGTCGAGAAGGGCGAGGTCCTCACTCCGGTACGTGCCGACCGGTACCGGCCACCACCGGACGACTGTGTCGGAGGTCTCCGAAAATGGCGCATATGTGATCTGTTCCGTCCCCGTGTGGCGTGTGGTCACAGAGGTCACCGTAGGCTTGAACCCCGCCTGAGGGACGCTTGAGCCGGGGTGAGTTGGCCAGAAGCGGACACCGTCGCCACGCATCGTGAGGGAGGGGGAGCACCCCGTGATGCAAACGGAAGTGGCAGTTTTGCATTCCGGGGAGTGGGTGCAGGTTGCTGCCATCGCAGCTGGAAAGCGTCGTACGAGTGGGCGAATTGAAAGGATTGTGTGGCACTTCTTCACGTGTCGCCTTGCGCTCGCCGGTAAGTGACTGTTCACCAGGTGGTGTTATGCGGGCGTGATCGGAGGGTCAGGTCGTTCCGTACGCGTCTCCGTCGCGGCGGCGGGGTGTTCGAGGGGGCCCGTGCCGGGCCCGCCGCCGGGCGTCCCGGCGCCCCGGACGTCCCTCGTGGCCCGGTCCGTCGGAAACCCCGTCGGAACCCGCTGGCCAGGCAATCCGTGACCTCTGTGGCCGCCTCGGGAATTGTTGACCAGCCCCGATTCGGCGAACTAGTGTCTGACCTCGAATGCTGCTTGAGACTCGCTATGATATTTGCTTGATGAAATAGTTGAGCACGCATCTATTTTGCGGAGGGGCTGAAGAGCATTCATCCAACCACCGGTCGAGCAAGGGGGATGCAATGACAGGTGCCGCCATCGAGTCCACTCACGGGGAAGAGATGCGGGAGGAGCTTCCGGAAGCAGAGCCGTCCGACCACGCCGCCCATGTGGAGCGCACCCTGTTACAGGCCCGCGCGCTCATCGAGTCCACCGTGTCGCTCCACCGCAAGCGGCCGGCTCCGGCTCCCGCCGCCCCGCACACCGACGTCGCGGAGCTCGGCGACGCCGTCGAGGAACTCGTCCGCCGTGCCCGGCACTCGGTCTGCGTCGCGGTCACGGGCAGCGATGCGTTCCAGCACATAGCCCGGAAGGCGCTGACCACGCTGGAATCCGGACTCGTGGTGCGCCTGCTGTGCGCGCCCGAAGTGGCCGACCGCTCGCCGGCCCTGCCGTCCAGGGCGCCCGGCGTCCGCCTGGAGGTGCGGGTGTGCGAAGCGGAGCTGCGCGACATCGTCGTGGTCGACGGCTCCTCCGCACTGGTGCGGGCGGCATCCGACAGTGCCAACGGGCAGGCGACCCTGGTCAACGACGCCGCGGCGGTACGAGCCCTGGAACTCCTCTTCGCCGGAGCCTGGTCGCGCGGGCGCAGGCTGGAGGACCACCTCACGCTGAGCCCGAAGATACGCGGCGACCTGACCCGCCGGATCCTGGAGAGGCTGCGCGACGGATTCACCGACGAGGCGGCCTCCCGCGACCTCAACGTGTCCCTGCGCACCTACCGACGCCACGTAGCCGAGATCATGCGCGAACTCGGTGCCAGCTCCCGCTTCCAGGCGGGCGTGCGTGCGGTGGAACTGGGGCTGCTCTCGGAATGACACGGCCGCGAGCCGGCTTCAACGGGGATCGCGTGGCGCCGATCGACCAATCGGGGCCGCGCAGCAACACATGAACACCAACGGGGATGGTGAGTGCCACGTGTCGGACGCGACCGAGGACGAGCTGGAACGAGCGCTTCTGGAAGTACGGGCCCTGATCGAGTCAACGGTGGCCATCCACCGGGACCGCAGCATCCGGGAGCAGCAGATCGCCGAGGTGGACGGGGGCTACGCACCCGTCCTGGACACCGCGGCGAACCTCATCCGGGGAGCCGTGCGAACGATCGACATCGTCGACGCGCGGCCGCCCGGCGCGCAGGAGGAACAGGCCCGCCGGGGGCGGTCCGAGCGCAATCTGATCTACTCGACCGCCGACGGCGTCTCGGTCCGGCTGCTGACCAGCCCGGCCATGGTGGACGAGGACTTCGTCCGCGAACAGCTCGCGCTGGAACGGCCCGTGGCGATCCGGGTCGCCCGGGTCCCGCCGCTCCAGGCCCTGCTGGTCGACGGGAGCAGCGCGCTGGTGATGGCCGAGTCGGCGGCCGGCATGCGGGCCTCGATGATCCGTGCGCCGGAGGTCCTGCACACCCTCGGCACGCTCTTCGAGAGCATCTGGCGCAACGCCGTGCCCGCCGGTGAACGCATCGTCTTCGGAGACCGCGACCGGGCCGTCCTGGCCCGGCAGATCCTCGGCGCGCTGCGCGCCGGGGTCACCGACGAGGTGGCCGCCCGCGAACTCACCGTCTCGGTGCGCACCTACCGCCGGCACGTCGCCGAGATCATGGCGCTGCTCGGCGCCCAGTCCCGCTTCCAGGCCGGGGTCCGGGCCGCCGCCCTGGGCATGCTGCCCGCCGCGCCCGACGCCCCTGCCCGTGGCGGCCGCGCCTGACACCGCCCTGCCCACCGCTGCCGCCGGCACCGCTTCCGGCCGGCGTCCGGGCCGGTCGCTGGCAGCTTCCTGAAACCTCCGTTGCCGCCCGCCGGGCGCCGCCAGTTGTATGGCGCCGGGACGGGGATCCGAGCTCCCGGTGAGCCCTCGGCCCCTTCCCGGTGGCATGGAGAGCCCCCCGTCCTGCATGCCACCCGGCGCGCGGGGATCCGCCGGCCGCGGCAGCGGCCACGACGGATCCCCGCGGCCCCAGGCGGACGACGCGGTGTACGGCGCGGAAGGCGGATCAATGGACCGGATGTCGGTAGGCCTCGTGTTCCCGGGACAGGGAACCCAGAAAGAGGGAATGGGCGCCGTCTGGCGGGACACCCCTTCGTGGAAGATCACCGAAGAGGTGTCCGACGTCACCGGGGAGGACCTGCCCCGGCTGCTCCTCGACACCCCCGGCGAGCAGCTGCGGCGCACCGACCTGGCCCAGCTGACCGTCTTCACGCTCACCCTCGTCGCCCACGCCGAGGCCGTGCGCCGCGGCGCCTTCGAGGGGCAGCGGGTGGTGGCCTGCGCCGGGCACAGCCTCGGCGAGTACGCCGCCCTGACCGTCGCGGGAGCCCTTCCGGCCGCCGCGGCCGCCGGACTGGTCGCCGCCCGCGGCCGGGCGATGCGGGAGGCCGCCGAACAACGCCCCGGCACCATGGGAGTCCTGGTCGCGGCCCCGCTGGAGGCCGTCACCGGCCTTGCCGAGCAGCTCCGTACGGCCGGCCACGAGGTGTGGGTCGCCAACGTCAACGCACCCGGCCAGACGGTCGTCGCCGGCTCCGCCGACGGCATCGACCGGATCGAGGCCGAAGCGCCCTCGATCGGCGCCAAGATGATCCGTCCGGTGGTCGGCGGCGCCTTCCACAGCCCGTTCATGGCCCCCGCCGCCCAGCGCCTGCGCGCCGCCCTGGAACGCACCGCCTTCGCCCCGGCACACCTGCCGGTGGTCGCCAACGTCGACGCCCGCGCCCACACCGGCGGCGACTGGGCCGGGCGGGCCACCCGCCAGCTCACCTCCCCGGTGCTGTGGGAGCCGTCCGTACACACCCTCGTCGGACCGCTCGGCTGCCGCCGCCTGATCGAGATCGGCCCCGGGCGGACCCTCGCCGGCCTGATCCGCAGGATCGCCCCGGACGTCGAGGCCGTGTCCCTGGACAGCCCCGGGGCCCTGGCCTGAAGCCGCTCCCGGACCACGTCCGCCGCCCCGCCCCACGCCACCGCACGCCCACCGCGCGCTGCGCACAAGGAGACCACCCACCATGCCACTGGGCACCCACAGCACCTGGCTGCGCAGGTTCACGACCGCCGCACCGCCGCGCCTGCGCCTGGTCTGCCTGCCGCACGCCGGCGGTTCGGCCAGCTTCTTCCACGACTGGGGGCACGCGTTCGGCGACGACGTCGAGGTGCTCGCCGTCCGCTACCCGGGCCGGCAGGAGCGCATCGCCGAGGAGCCCTGGACCTCGCTGGAGGACCTCGCCACCGCCATCACCGGCGAGCTGGAGCCCTTCCTGGACACCCCGCTGGCCCTCTTCGGCCACAGCATGGGCGCCACCCTCGCCTACGAGATCACCCTGCGGCTGCGCGAGCGGTTCTCGGTCGCCCCCGAACTGCTGATGGTCTCCTGCCGCAGGGCCCCGCACCTGCTCACCCCCGGCACGGCGGCCTTCGACACCGACGCCGAGCTCATCGAGCAGGTCAGGGAGCTCGGCGGCACCGACTCCGCGTTGCTCGACGACGAGGACCTGCGCGAACTGGTGCTCCCGGCCATCAGGGCCGACTTCACCGCCGTCGCCGGTTACGCCGCCCGGCCCGGCGTCCCGCTGCCGTGCCCGGTCGTCGGGTACGTCGGCGACAGCGACTTCGGCGTCGGAGTCGACGCGGTCGCCGCCTGGGCGGACATCGCACCGCACGGGTTCGGACTGCGGGTACTGCCCGGCGGTCACTTCTACCTGGTGGACCGGCGGGAAGAGCTCGTCGGCGACATCCGCGCACGGCTGGCCCCGCGAAGGTGAGCACCGCCCTGCGGCCGCTGCCGGACTGCGGGGTGGGGGTGCTGGACAAGGCGTCCCTCCTGCTGGAGATCGTGGAGAGCGGCCCGGCGAGCCTGGTCGACCTGGTCGCGCACAGCGGCCTGTCCCGCCCCACCACCCACCGCATCGCGATCGCGCTGGAACGGCTCGGGCTGCTCACCCGCGACGCCCGGGGGCGTTTCGTCCTCGGCCCCCGGCTCGGCCTGCTCGCCGTCGAGGCCCGCCACGACCGGCTCGCCGAGGCCGCGGGCCCGGTCGTGGAGCGCCTGAGCAGGGAGACCGGCCTCGACGCCCGGCTCTACCGCCGGCGCGAGGGGCTGCACATCTGCATCGGCTCGTCCGTGGACCGCGCGGCGGGCGTGGACCTGGCCGCCATCGGCACCGCCCGCCCGGCCACCGCCGGCCCCGCGGCCCAGGTGCTGTACGCCTGGGAGGAACCCGAAGCGCTGTACGAGGGGCTGCGGCGGGCCCGTTTCACGGCCGCGCACCTGGCGTCCGTACGCCGCCGGGGCTGGGCCTACGGCCCCGACCCGATGGGGTCCGGGCTGGTCTCCTACGCCGTACCGGTGCGTTCCGGACCGGGCGCCGCGGCCGCCGCCCTGGCACTGACCGGCGTGTCGAGCCGGATGCCCGAGGCCCCCGGGCGGGGGCTGCGGCGCGCCGCGACGGACGCGGCCGTCTTCCTGGGTGACGCGTTGCTGCGGGGCACCCGGCCCAATTCCGCGGCCGGCCGCTCCGGAACCTGAATTCAGCGGCGATGGTGGCAGGTTGTTGCAGCCGTCGTTGTGAGAAAAGAACTCGCGCCCGCACCATTTCGAGTGCGAGTAACCGCGCCGCGCTTGCGGCGGTAAATCGGATAAGGGGAAACAGCGTGACGACTGCAACGCGCGACGATCGTCTCGAACTCATCAAGGAAACCGTCTGCGACATTCTCGAAATCGAGGAGGACGAGGTTACCGAGGTCAGCCTTTTCAAGGAGGACCACAACGCCGACTCGCTCCGCGCCATCGAGATCCTCGCCGCCCTGGAGAAGCAGTTCGGCATCGTGATCAACCAGAGCGAGCTGCCCCGCATGGTGAACCTCAAGGGCGTCTACGAGGTCGTCGCGGAGCCGGCCGGCTGGTAGGGAAAGCGGCGCTGGGAAGGATGGGGAGATTGCCATGACAGCGGCAGAGCGCGGCGCCGGCCGTATCCGGCCGGAGCGGCACCGGGTCGTTCTCACCGGACTGGGAGTGGTGTCCAGCATCGGACTCGGCGCGAAGGAGTTCCTCCAGGGACTCCGGGAAGGCCGCAGCGGTGCCCGGCCCATTTCCGTGTTCGACACGGAGGGCTTCGCCCACGCGAACGGGTGCGAGATCACGGATTTCGACCCGCGCGAATGGATCACCACGCTGGACGTGGAACAGCTCGGCCGGGCCGCGCAGTTCTCGACCGCGGCCGCCCGGATGGCCCTGGAGGACTCGGGTCTCGACCTGACGGAGCTGCGCGGCAGGCGCGGCCTGATCTCCATCGGCACCACCGACGGCGAGAGCTACGACCTCGATCAGCTGGTCGAGGGCGAACTCGCCTTGGACGTAGGTGAGTTCGATCCCGCGGCCGCCCGGCGCGTACCGGCCGGCCGGCTGTCGGTGGCGATCGCCCAGGAGCTCGGCCTGAGCGACGTGGAGGCCCTGACCATCCCCACCGCCTGCTCGGCGGGGAACTACGCCATCGGCTACGGCTTCGACGCCGTCAGCTCCGGCGAGGCGGAGTTCGCCTTCTGCGGCGGGGCGGACGCGATGTGCCGCAAGACCTTCACCGGTTTCTACCGGCTGGGCACCATCGCCCCCGACCGCTGCCAGCCCTTCGACGTCGACCGCAAGGGCATCCTCACCGGCGAGGGCGCGGGCGTCCTGGTCCTGGAGCGCCTGGACTCCGCCCTGGAGCGCGGCGCGACCATCTACGCCGAGGTCCTCGGCTACGGGCTCAACTGCGACGCCCACCACCAGGTCGCCCCCGACCGGGACAGCGTCGCCGAACTGATGCGCCTCGCCCTGGAGAACGCCGGCGTCGAGCCGCACGAGGTGGACCTCATCTCGGCGCACGGCACCGGCACCAAGGCCAACGACATCACCGAGGCGGGAGCCATCCGTCAGGTCTTCGGGGACGCCCCGCCCCGGACCGTCTCCATGAAGTCGATGCTCGGCCACAGCATGGGCGCCGCCAGCGCCCTCGGCGCGATCGGCTGCGCCCTGGCCATCCAGAACCGCTTCATCCCCCCCACCATCAACCATGTCACCACCGACCCCGAGTGCGACGTCGACTGCGTACCGAACCACGCCGTCGAGGCGGATCTGCGGATCGTCCAGAACAACGGTCTGGCCTTCGGCGGCAACAACGCGGCGGTGCTGCTCGGCCGGTACGACGCGATCAAGGAGGCGTCATGACGATCCGCCCCATCATCGGGATGGGCGCCGTCGCCGCCACCGGTTCCGGTGTCGGTGAACTCTTCGAGAACCTGTGCGCGGGCGTCAGCGGCCGCGCCGAACTGCGCGGCTTCGACCGCACCAGGTTCCGGGCGCAGCACGCCTACGAGGTCGACGACCGACCAGCCGCCGGCCAGGACGTACCCGGCCGGGCGAGCCGGCTGCTGCACGAGGCGATAGCCCAGGCCGCCGCCGACGCGGGGCTGGGGGAGGACCTCTCCGGCATCCCGATCCTGGTCGGCACCGGCCTGCGCGAACTGCGCTCGCTGGAACTGTGGTGGCGCGACGGCTCCCCCTTCGCCGACTCCGGGCTGCACTTCGGCACCGGCCTGAAGGAACGTTTCAACGCCGACGTCACCCACACCTTCTCCAACGCCTGCTCGGCCTCCCTCTACGCCCTCGCGCTCGGCAGCGACCTGCTCGGCCAGGAGGGCGAGGACGCCCCCGACACCGTCATCGTCGCCGGCGTCGACGTCCTGACGGAGTCGATGTACGGGCTCCTGGAGCGCGTCCACCCGACCCCGCCGGACCGCGTACGGCCCTTCGACCGCAACCGCACCGGCGTCCTCATGGGCGACGGCGCCGCCGCGATCGTGCTGCGCCGCACCGCGGAGGGTGCCCGCCAGGTCCACGGCCACCTGCGCGGCGTCGCCGTCAACTGCGACGCCTACCACGTCACCGCGCCCTCCCCGGAGGGCATCGCCGAGGCCATGCGCACCGCCCACGAGCTCGCCGGCGTCAAACCGTCCGACGTGGACCTGGTGATGCTCCACGGCACCGGCACCCTGCTCAACGACGAGGCGGAGGCCACCGCCCTCGCCGCCGTCCTGGGCGACGACGCCGCAGGGCCGCTGATGACCGCCGTGAAGTCCATGACCGGCCACACCTCCGGCGCCTCCGGACTCATCAACCTGATCGTGGGCGTCAAGGCCCTGAACGAGGGGCGGGTGCCGCCGACCGTGGGCCTGGACGAGCCGGTCGAGGAGGCCGCGCCGTTCCGCTTCGTCACCGGGCAGCCGGCCGTGGAGCAGCCCCTGAAGGTCGCGCAGCTCAACGCCTTCGGATTCGGCGGCATCAACGCCGTCGCCATTGTGGAGGGTCCCCGATGACCGCACAGTCCGCCACCAGAGCCACCGGCACCGCCGTGGTGGTCACCGGCGCCGCCGTCCTGCTGCCGGGAGCCGACACCGTACGGGCCCTGGCCGACGGACCCGCCGCCGGCGGCGCCCCCGTCGAACCCGCCGCGCACGTCGGCAAGAAGGGCCTGCGCTACAAGGACCGGGCCACCCAGCTCGGCTACGCCCTGACCGCCGCCGCGCTGCGCGACGCCGGCCTGCTCGGCGCCGACGAGAAGGACGGGCTGCTCGTCGCCGCGGCCGGCGTCGGCGTGGTGGCCAGCTCCAACTTCGGCAACCTCGACACCGTCGCCCGGGCGCTGGACACCATCCGCGAGGAGACCGTCACGGCCACCTCGCCGATGGACCTGCCCAACGCCTCCAGCAACGTCATCGCCTCCTCGGCCGCCATCCGCTACGGGCTGCGCGGTCCCAACCTCATGGTCTGCAACGGCGAGACGTCCGGCCTGGACGCCGTGCACTGGGCCGTCACCCTCATCACCGCCGGACGCGCCGAGCGGGTCCTGGTCCTCGGGGTCGAGCCCGACAACGAGGTCGTGCGCCGGCTGCTGGGCGGCGCCCACGCCGTCGACGGCGGCGCCGCCCTGGTCGTCGAGTCCCGGGCCGCGGCCGCCGCACGCTCCGCGACGGTCCGCGCCGTGATCGGCCCGTACAGCCGGGGAGCCGGCGCCGTGGACGCGCGGGGCCGCCGCTGGGAGGCCCCCGCCCACCTGGGCAAGGCCTCCGGGGCCTCCGGGCTGCTCCAGGTCGCCGCCGCCGTCGGCTGGTTCGACGCCGGCGAGCGCGGCCCCGTACAGGCCGTGACCGGCAGCGCGGCCGACGACGCGAGCGCGGACCTGCTGCTGCTCGCTCCCGAAGCCGCCTGAGTGGCCGGGGAAGAGGCCGTGATGAACACCCACGTGGACCTGCGCCCCGTGACGGTCGAACGGCGCACCGAGGGCAGCGGGCCCCGCGTCCTGCTGCTCCACGGACTCGCCGCCAACGACAGCGTCTGGGAGAAGGCCCTGCCCGAGCTGCCCCCGTCGTACCAGGTGTGGACGGCCCGGCTGCCGTGGCGGACCGAGACCATCGCCGACTGGAACGAACAGCCCAACCTGCGGGGCTGGCTCGGCAAGGCGCTGGAGGCGGTCCCCGGTGGCGCCGAGGTGGTCGTCGCCCACTCGATGGCCTCCAACGTCCTGCTCGACCTGCTGGACCAGAAGAACCGGGGCGGCGCCGACTCGCTGCGCCAGTACGGCATCCGGGCCCTGGTGCTCGTGTCCCCCTTCTACCGGGGCAAGGCCGAGGAGTTCGACTGGAACACCATCAGCTACTACCTCAACGACTTCCACCTGATCATGGAGGAGGGGATCCGCGCCCACTCCGGCGGCCGGATCCCGGACGACATCCAGCAGGCGATGGGGGAGCGGGTCCGCGACCGGGTCGGACCCTACGGCTGGCTCCGCTTCTTCGACCTGTACCTGCGCACCCCCGCCCTGCAGACCGGGCGGATCACCGCGCCCGCCCTGGTGCTGGCCGGCGAGCACGACTTCGCCGCCCGGCCCCGGGACGGTGCGGCGCTGGCCGCGGCGCTGCCCGACGCCGCCTTCCGCACCCTGCCCGGCAGCGGGCACTTCCCGATGCTCGACGCGGCAGGGGAGTTCGCCGCCGCCGTCAGCAGCTTCGTCAACTCGACCCTGGGCCTGACCCCGCCGCGCGGGGCCGCCCTCCTCAACGCCCTGGAGCCCCGACCATGACCCTCGTCACGGACACCGCCGTCAAGGCGCTGCTGACCACCGCCACGACCACCACGGTGCGCCCCCGCTACGAGGGGTCCAACATCTGCACCTGGATCGGCTTCAAGCACGTCAACTACCTCGTCGAGGAAGCCGTACTGGACCACTTCCGGCAGGCCGGGCTGCCCGCCCGCGCGCTGTA
Organism: Streptomyces sp. NPDC044704; assembly: GCF_056433525.1. NCBI lineage: Bacteria > Bacillati > Actinomycetota > Actinomycetes > Kitasatosporales > Streptomycetaceae > Streptomyces > Streptomyces sp. NPDC044704. The sequence goes on along the minus strand of NZ_JBWKGY010000030.1, from coordinate 17,214 downwards.
CGAGGAGCACGGCCTGGGCCTGGACCTGGTCACGATCGACAGCCGCATCCTGCACGCGTTCCACATGGACGACACCGCCGAGGCGGAGGTCGTGCCGTGGACGAAGGACGACGACGGCACCATCGGCTTCAAGGTCACCATCCAGTTCGAGCGGGACGGCGAGATCCACAAGGCCGTCACCTCGAAGGTCCGCGTCTCCCTGCGGATCGACACCTACCTGGAGGCGGCCGGCGAGGTCCCCGAGCTGCTCGCCCGCTTCGCCGTCGCCAAGCTCGGCGACGACCTGGAGCGCGAGGCGCCCGCCGCCGCCCCGGCCGAGGAGGAGATCCTCGCCTCCCTCACCGCCGGCCGGAACGCGTACGCCTGGAAGTGGAACATCCCGTACCCCTACTGCCACTTCACCGAGCGCATCCAGATGTCGGGCTACCTGCGCCTGATGGAGGAGGGCAAGGACCGCTTCGTCGCCGACCGCGGCATCTCCATCAAGACCCTGCTCGACGACCGCCGCTGGATCCCCGTCGTGCCCCGCTCCGACATCCGCATCCTCGACGAGGCGCTGATGGAGGAGGACCTCTACACGGTCTACACCGTCGAGGAGGTCTTCAAGGACTTCACCTACACCTCGCGCATGGACTTCTACGTCCTGCGCGACGGCGAGCTCGTGAAGACCGCCACCGGCAGCATCGTGCACGGCTACGCCGTCATCAAGAACCGCCGCGACTGGAGCCTCGTCAACTTCGACCAGCGGGTCCTCGACGCCGTCAACGGGACGCCGGCGGCGTGAGCGAGATCTGGGAGAGCGGCACCCCACGGCTGCTGCTCGTCGAGAGCCAGGGCCGCTTCGCGCAGGACGCCGGTTTCCGGCGCGACGCGGTCACCCAGGTCCTCACCGGGCAGTCGGCGCTCCTCTTCCTGGTCCAGGACGGGGTCGTCCTCGCCGTCCCCGACAGCGACAGCGACCTGGACCGCTTCCAGAAGGAGGGGGGAGTGCTCGCCGCGGACAGCTTCTCGCTCGCCCAGCGCGGCCTGGAAGCGGCGTCCCTCCGCCCCGAACTGCGCGTCGTGGGCATGGACGTGGTGGCGGGCTGGATCCTCGATCCGGCCGTCCGGGTGGTGTGGCACTGAAGTGGCCAGGAAGATTCCGCACACGGACGTGCTCATCACCCTCATGGGTCCCCCCCACACATCGGACCAGGTCACCACCGCCCTGCGGCTGACCCAGTCCCTCCTGGAGCGCGGCGCCACCGTACAGGTATGGACCTGCGGCTACGCGACCATGCTCACCCAGCGCGGCCTCGGCGGCGACAAGCCCCGCAACCTGGCCGACTGGAACCGCGCGTACCCCTCCACCGCGGCCCTGGTGGAGGAGCTCCTCACCACCTGGGAGGGGCGGCTGTACTGGTACGGCTGCCGCTTCTGCAGCGACGACCGGGGGGCGGTGGACCACCTGCCCCAGGTGGTGATCCGCCCGCCCGGCGGCTACGCCGCCAACGCGGCGGCCGCCGACAAGGTCCTGCACCTGGGGGGCATCTGATGGGCGCCCGCGTGCTGGCCATCGTCGAACACGGCTACCGCGGCGCACTGGAGAAGCAGTTCTTCGACGAGCTCTACCTCGCCACCGAACTGCACCGGCAGCTGGGCGGCCTCGACATCCTGCTCCGCGGCTCCGCCGCGAGCTACGCCCTGGACACGGGCCCCGTACCGGCGCTGCGCATCGGCGACCGGACGGTGGACACCCTCACCGACCCCCGCGCGGGCCTGCGCACCCTGCTGGCCCAGGGCACGGGCGTCCTCGTGGAGGAGCCGGACATCGCGGCCCTCGGCGCCGCACGCCCCCTGGTCGCAGGCGTCCGGCTCGTCGCCGCCGACGCGACCGCCGCCCGCTGGAACGAGTACCGGATGGTCATCTTCCTGTGACCACCCCGACCGGGACCACCCTGAACGGAAGGAACACGTGACGGTCATGACCACCCCCACCACGGGCACCGGACGCCCGGTGATCACCGCCTGGTCGGCCGTGTCGCCGTACGGCATCGGCAGGGCCGCCTTCACCGAGGGCCTGCGGGAGCGGCGCGCCACCGTCACCGGCCTCGGCCCCGAGCACGGCACCACCCCCGACGGCGTGGGCCACGTCGTGCCCGGCTTCTCCATCCGGGAGGTGCTCGGCAAGAAGGGCACCCGCTCGATGGACCGGGTCACCGGCCTCGCCGTCACCGCCGCCGGCGCCCTGCTCGACGACTCGCCGCGCAACCGCGCCGTCGGCACCGGCGAGGGAGCCGCCTTCGCCCTGGGCACCACCACCGGCAGCGCCCAGTCGATGATGGACTTCACCCGGGACTCCCTCACCGGCGACCAGCCCTTCTTCGTCGACCCGGCCCGCTTCCCCAACACGGTGATGAACTGCGCCGCCGGACAGAGCGCCATCTGGTTCAACCTCAAGGGACCCAACGCCACCATCGCCGGCGGCCGCACCGCGGGCCTGCACGCCCTGAACTACTCGCGCAGACTGCTGGGATCGGGCCGCGCCCGTACCGTACTGTGCGGCGCCGCCGAGGAGTTCAGCCAGGCCCGCGCCTGGCTGGAGCACCACAGCGGCGAGCAGGACACCGGCCCCGGCCCGGCCCCCGCGCCCGTTCCGGCGCTCGGCGAGGGCTGCGCGATGCTGCTCGTCGAACCGCACACGCCCGAAGACGCCGGGCAGCCCGTCCTCGCCGAACTCCTCGCCGTGGAACTGCGCGTCGTCCTCGACGGCGACCCCCGCCCCACCCTCGTCTCCTGCCTGCGCGCCGCCCTGCGCCGGGCCGGCGTGGAACCCGCGCAGGTGGCCGCCGTCGCCCGCTCCGGCGCGCCCGGCCGCGAGGGCCTCGGCGAGGCCGACGCGGTGCGCGAGGTGTTCGGCGCCGTGGACCACGCCGACCTGACGCCGACCGGCCTGATCGGCGACACCGGCGCCGCCGCGGCCGCCTTCCAGGCCGCCGCCCTGCTGTCGTACGCCGCCGACCGGCCCGCCGAGGCGGCCGGCCGGATCGGCGTCATCACCTCCGTGGACCGCACCGGCACCGTCGGCTGCGCCCTGCTCGGCCTGCGCTGAAGCCGGCCCGCCCTCCCGAAAGGACAAGAACACCGTGCTGGAGAAGGAAGAACTGCGCGCCCTCGTCGCCCAGGTGCTGGACGTCGAGGTGGCCGAGGTGGGCGACGACGTCAAGTTCGTCGACGACCTGGAGGTCGACTCGCTGATGGCCCTGGAGGTCGTCGTGGTGCTGGAGAAGAAGTACGGCGTCAAGCTCCCGGAATCGGACCTCAAGCACATCGTCACCCTGGACAGCGCCTACGACGTGCTGCGCTCCCGGATCGACACGGCGCAGGCCGCCTGATGCCCGCCGCGAGCCCACTTCGCGCCGCGGTCGAGGTGCTGCCCGCCGAAAGCGAGCTGAACACCGCGGCCCGGTTCACGGTGGCGGACACCGAGACCGTGCTCCCCGGCCACTACCCGGGCTTCCCCATCTTCCCCGGGGTCTGCCTGGTCGAATGCGCCCGCCAGGGCGCCGAGGCCACCCGGCCCGACGACGCCAAGGGCACCCGCCTCGCGGCCGTGGAGTCCACCCGGTTCACCGGACCCGTCTTCCCCGGCGACCGGATCGACATCGCCATGGCCTGGAAGCGGACCCCCGCCGGCGACTGGCAGGTGCGGGCCAAGCTCACCACCGGGCGGGGCCCCGCGGCCGGCGTACGGCTGCGCTACGCCACGCCCGCGACGACCGGAGAGGCGGCGGCCGCATGACCGGCCAGCGCGACATCCGGGCCCGGCTGCCCCACCGCTTCCCGATGCTGCTGGTGGACCGCGTCGTGGACGTCGTCCCCGGCGAGCGCCTGATCGCCCTCAAAGCGGTCACCTGCAACGAGCCCTGGTACGAACGGCTCGACGCGGACACCCCCGAGGAGGACTTCGCCTACCCGCAGTCGCTGCTCGTGGAGTCCTGGTGCCAGTCCGCCGGCGTACTGGCCACCTGGGACGACCCCAACCCGGACGTGCTCGACGGCCAGGTGATGCTCTTCGGCGGCATGACCGGCGTCGAGTTCCACCGGCCGGTCCTGCCCGGCGAGGTCCTGGAACACCGCGTGCGCCTGGACCGCAAGGTCGACGACACGCTGCTGTTCGACGGCGAGACCCGCTCGGCCGGCGAGACGGTGATGACCGTCGGCCGGATCGTCATGGCCTTCCGCCCGGCGGCGGCGCTGCGCCCCGCCACCGCCTGAGGAGACGAACGACATGCCAGACAGCACGAACCGGGTGGCCCTCGTCACCGGCGGTTCCCGCGGCATCGGCCGCGCCACGGTCCGCGCGCTCGCCCGCGACGGATTCGACGTGGCCTTCTGCTACCGCTCGGACGACAGCGCCGCGCGCACCCTGGAGAAGGCCGGCGAGGAGTTCGGCGTCCAGGTGGTGGGCACCCGCGTCGACGTCGCCGACGGACCCGCCGTACGCGCCTGGACCGAGGCGACCGAGGAGGGCCTGGGACCGGTCGCCGCGGCCGTCACCGCCGCCGGCATCACCCGCGACAACCCGCTGGTCCTCATGGAGGACGAGCAGTGGCGCCAGGTCATCGACACCAACCTGGACGGCGTCTACCACGTCTGCCGCGCGGTGGTCTTCGGGATGATGAAGCGCCGCGGCGGCGCCATCGTCAACATCTCCTCGGTCGCCGGGGTCTACGGCCACGGCACCCAGACCAACTACTCCGCCTCCAAGGCGGGGATCATCGGCTTCTCCCGGGCCCTCGCCAAGGAGACCGGCCGGTCCGGCATCCGCGTCAACGCGGTCGCACCCGGCTTCATCGAGACCGACATGGTCGCCCAGATGAACGACAAGGCCCGCAAGGACGCCCTGTCCTCGATCCCGCTGCGCCGCATGGGCACCGCGGAAGAGGTCGCCGACCTCGTCGCCTACCTGGCCTCGGACAAGGCCGCCTACATCACCGGCGCCGTCCTGCAGATCGACGGCGGCATCACGATCTAGAACCACCCGCACGACCGCACCCGCACCACCGCACGGCACCACCCGCACGCGAACCGCTGGAGGCGGCGATGGCACGACGCGTACCGCGCTGGTACTTCTCCTTCCGCAGCCCCTACTCCTGGATGGCCTACCGGGACCTGGTGGACCACCACGCGGACGTGGCCGCGGCGATCGAATGGCTGCCCTTCTGGGAGCCGGACGAGCCCGCCCTGGACGAGCTGGAACGCAGCAACATCAAGCTGCCGTACGTCGCCATGTCCAAGGAGAAGCACCTCTACATCCTCCAGGACGTCCGGCGCCTGGCCCGGGCCCGCGGCCTGGACATGGTGTGGCCGGTGGACCCCGCCCCCCGCTGGGAGGTCTCCCACCTGGCCTACCTGGCCGCCGAGCGGCTCGGCGCGGGCCCCGGGTTCATCGCCGAGACCTACCGCGCCCGCTGGGAGCTCGGCGAGGACATCTCCGACCCCGGCACCATGCGCGGGATCGGCGAGCGGCTCGGCCTCGACGCCGAGGCGCTCGCCCGGGCCCACGAGGACCCCGAGATCCGCGAACTGGGACTGAAGGCGCTGAACTCCCTTCACCGCGACGGGGTGTTCGGAGTCCCCTTCTTCATCAGCGGCTTCGACAAGTACTGGGGCGTCGACCGGCTCCCCGACTTCGTCGAGCAGCTGTCCGCCCGGGCCGCCTGACCCGAGCACCCGCATCCCCGTCCACTCCCGCAAACCGGAGGAAGAACCGGCCATGGCCACCAACCCGTTCGAGAACGACGACGCCCGCTACCTGGTCCTCGCCAACGAGGAGAACCAGCATTCCCTCTGGCCCGCCTTCGCCGAGGTCCCCGCCGGCTGGACCGTGGCGCACGGCGAGGACACCCGCCAGGCGTCCCTGGACTACATCAACGAGAACTGGACCGACATGCGGCCGAAGTCGCTGGCCGACGCCATGGACGCCGCCTGACACCCCCCGCCGGCGGCTGGGCAGCGGGCGTTGGCAGCAATCTGCAACGCCCGTTGTCCATGTCCGGAGCCGATGACAGCGTGGCCCTCACGCAGCTTCCCAGAAAGCGATGCCGCTCATGACGCACTCCCTGATGTGCCTTCCGTTCGCGGGGGGCGGCGCAGGTTTCTACCGCGCCTGGAAAGACCTGCCCGCGCACGCCCCGCGGATCGTCCCGATCCAGCTGCCCGGCCGCGAGGAACTCTTCCTCGACGAGCCGTACCGCGACGCGCACACCGCCGCCGACGTCCTCGCCCCCCGCGTGGCCGACCTCGCCGCGGGCGAGCCCCTGGCGCTCTTCGGGCACAGCCTGGGCGCCGTCCTCGCCTACGAGATCGCCCGCCGGCTGGAGCGCGACCCGGCCGCGGCCCTCACCCACCTGTACGTGAGCGGTTCGCCCGGCCCCCGCACCGGCCGCTCCCGGCACGCGACGGGACTGGACGACGAGGCGTTCCTCGCCCGCGTGCAGGAGTTCGCCGGGTACGAGCACGACGCGCTGGCCGACCCCGACATGCGGGAGCTGCTCCTGCCGATCCTGCGGGCCGACGTCGAGATGCACGAGAGCTACCGGCCGCGCTCCGACGAGCCGCTGCGGATCCCGGTGACCTCGCTGCGCGGCACCGAGGACGCGCTGGTGACCCGCGCGGAGGCCGAGGAGTGGCAGGAGTTCACCACCGGCGCCTTCCGTCTGGTGGAACCGGCCGGCGGCCACATGTACCTCACCGGGTCTCCGCTGCCGCTGATCGACGCGATCGCCGCGGTGCCCGCCTCATGACCACCGCCACCGCCGCCACACCCGCCACGGGGGCCGGCCGTCTCACCGGCAGGACCGCCGTGGTCACCGGCGCCGCCCGGGGGCTGGGCCGCTCCTGCGCGGTCCGGTTCGCCGCCGAGGGCGCCGACCTGGTGCTCGTCGACGTCGCCGGTGACGTGGCCGGGGTGCCCTACCCGCTGGGCTCCCGGAGCCAGCTGGAGCACACCGCCCAGCTCTGCCGGGCGCACGGCGTCTCCGTGCACACCGCCGCCGCCGACGTCCGCGACCCCGGAGCCGTCGAGGCCGTCGCCGGCCAGGCGCTGGAACGCTTCGGCACCCTCGACGTCCTGCTCAACAACGCCGGCATCGCCTCCCCCTCCGGCAAGGCCGTGCACGAGATCGCCGAGGACGAATGGGAGCTGATGGTCGGCATCGACCTCACCGGCGCCTGGCGCATGATGAAGGCCGTCGTCCCCGCCATGGTCGAGCAGCGCTCCGGCAGCGTCATCAACGTCGCCTCCACCGCCGGCCTCGTCGGCTACCGGCACTTCGCCGGCTACGTCGCCGCCAAGCACGGCCTGATCGGCCTGACCAAGGCCGCCGCCCTCGACTACGCGCCGTTCCGGGTCCGGGTCAACGCCCTGTGCCCCGGCTCCGTGCGCGACGATCCGCTGCACGAGGGCCGCATGCTCGCCGAGATCGCCCGCTCCCTCGACGTCGACGTCGCCGAGCACGAGGAGATCTTCGTCCAGTCGCAGCCGATGAACGCCCTCATCGAACCGCACGACATCGCGGGCGCCGCCCTGTGGCTGGCGGGAGACGACTCCCGCCAGGTCACCGGGACCACCCTCACCGTCGACGGCGGCTTCAGCGCCCGCTGACCCCCGACCCGCATTCCCCTTCCCGCACGTACAGGAGTCCGACCATGTCGAGAAGTCAGGCCGAGTCCTGCCACAGCCTGGTGGTCCGGATGCCGGGCCCTGTCGATGCCGGGGACCTCGAACGGCGTCTGCGCGCCGGCGCGGCCGGCGCCTGGGACACGGCCGCTGAGCTGCGCCTCTGGCAGGACCGCCTGCCGTACGCCGCCACCCACCCGGGCGCCGCCGACCGGCTGCGACGGGAGGCCGGGCGTCCGCTGCGCTCCGCCGGCCCGCCGCTGCGCGCGGTCCTGCTCCACTACCGCGACGGCGACGCCGACCTCGTGCTCGTCGCCCGCCGCACCCTCGCGCTCGACCCCGGGACCCTGGCCGTCACGCCCGCCGACGCCGAACGCCCGGCCGGCGAGCGGCCCGTCCTGGAGTGGGGCCTCGGCGACCCGGCCCGGACCGGGCACACCGCCGAAGCCGCCGTGGCACGGCCCCTGCCCGGCGACCCGGCACTGGTCGCCGCGGCCACCGCCCTGGTCCTGGCCCGCTACGGGGCGGGCGAGCCCGTGGACGAGACCCAGGACGCGGCCGCGTTCACCGCGCGCTGGGCGGCGTACGAAGGCGGCCTGCTGAACCTCGCCGGCATCGGCGTCCTGGTCGAGGAATCCCGGCCGGGCGTGCGCCGCCTGCCGCACCTGGCTCCCGTCCTGCCCGGCGTCCTGCACGTGACCCGGCAGGCGGACGGCACCGCCACCGCGGTGTTCCGCCACGACCTCGGCGACTTCCACCCGGCCGTGGCCGAACGGTTCGCCGCCCATGTCGCCCGGGTGGCGGCCCAGCTGGCGGCCGCCCCCGAGCGCCCGCTGGACTCCGTCGAGCTCCTCGACGCCGACGAGACCGCGTGGACACTGGCCCACGGCGTCACCCCTCCCACCGGCGACCCCGGCGCCGCCGCCCGCACGATCGACGGCCTCTTCGCCGACGTCGCCCGCGCCCGGCCCGACGCCGTCGCCCTGACCGCCGGGGACACCAGCCTCAGCTACGCCGAACTCGACGCCCGCGCCGAGCGCACCGCCGCCGGACTGCGCGCCGTGGGCGTGGCCCCCGGCGCCACGGTGGGCGTCGCCCTGGAGCGCGACGCCGACCTCGTGATCACCCTGCTCGGTGTCCTCAAGGCCGGCTGCGCCTACGTCCCCATGGACCTGCGCTACCCGGAGGACCGGCTGCGCTACACGGTCGAGAACGCCGGGATCACCGTGGTCGTCGGCGGCAGCGGCTTCCCCACGCTGGACGGCGTACACCTCGTCACACCGGACGCGCTGCGCGCCCTGGCCGCGGGCGCGCCGCCGCGGCCCCGGCCCGAGGACGGCTCGGCGCCCGCCTACGTCATCTACACCTCCGGCTCCACCGGCCGCCCCAAGGGAGTCGTCGTCCCGCACCGCAACGTCGCCGCCCTGATCGAGGCGACCCGCGAGGACTTCCGGCTGGGCGCCGACGACGTGTGGACCCTCTTCCACTCCAGCGCCTTCGACTTCTCCGTCTGGGAGATCTGGGGCTGCCTGCTGACCGGCGGCCGCCTGGTCGTCGTCGACTACTGGACCACCCGCGACACCGAGCTGTTCCACGCCCTGCTGGTCCGCGAGGGCGTCACCGTCCTCAACCAGACCCCCTCGGCCTTCGCCCAGGTGGTCGAGGCGGACCGGCACGCCCCCGCCGACGCCCTCGCCGTACGGCTGGTGGTCTTCGGCGGAGAGCCGCTCGACGTCCGGATGCTCGCCCCCTGGTTCGCCCGGCACTCCCACACCGAGTGCCGCCTGGTGAACATGTTCGGCATCACCGAAACCACCGTGCACGTCACCGCCCACACCGTCACCCCGGCCGACGTCCTGGCCGCCGGCCGCAAGGTCGGCCCCGCCCTGCCCGGATGGACCCTGTCGGTACGCGACCCGCGCGGCCGTCTGCTGCCGGTCGGGGCGGCGGGCGAGATCTGCGTCGGCGGCGCCGGCGTCGCCGACCGGTACCTGGGACTGCCGGAGCTCACCGCGGAACGGTTCGTCACCGACCCCCACGGCGGCGGACGGATCTACCGCAGCGGCGACCGGGGCCGGCTGCGCCCCGACGGCAGCCTGGACCACCTCGGCCGGCTCGACAGCCAGGTGAAGGTGCGCGGCCACCGCATCGAACTCGACGAGATCCGCAACGTGCTGCTCAGCCACCCCGACGTCGCCGGCGCCGCGACCGTCCTCAACCACGACGTGCCGGGGGACGCGGCCACCGCCCGGATCGACGCCTACGTCGCCCTGCGGGGCCCCGCGGCCGCCGCCGACGTCCTCGCCCACGCCCGCGGGGTGCTGCCCGTCTACATGGTTCCGGCGTCCCTGACCGTGGTGGCCGCGATCCCGCTGACCATCAACGGCAAGGTGGACACGGCCGCGCTGCCCGCCCCGTCCGCCGCGCCGGCCGGCTCCGCGCCCGCCTCGACGGCCGCAGCGGCCCCCGGGACGGGCACGGAACACGACCCGCTGACCGAGCAGATCCTCAAGGTCTGGGGCCACGCACTGAATTGCGACGTCACCACGAAGGACAATTTCTTCGAACTCGGCGGCAATTCTCTGCTGGTCATCAGGGTGCTGCGCGAAATGCGGGGCCAGGGCCTGCCGAAGGTCACGACGCAGGACTTCTATCGCAACTCCACGGCAGGCCGGTTCATCGAACTCGTCCGGGACGCCCAGATGTGACGCGACTCAACGCGACGCGGGTATGTCGACCCTGCGCTTCACGGCGGACAGGAAAGAGAGACGGACGATTCCGCTCGGAATCCGGATGGCTTTCCAGTAACGTCCGAAACGGCGCCGGGTCGCCTCGTCCGTGGCCAGGATCCTGGTCTCCGTCGACAGAATTCCATCGGCGTACCGCATCGTGAAGACGGCCTTCGTGCAGCCCGGCTCCGCGTACTGCGCGAACACCTCCGCCATCGGCCGGTCCGGGGTCACCGGGCCGGCCTGCGAGCCGATGCCGCCGTACACCAACTCATCGTCGGACAGCTCCAGTACGGTGTCGCCGTCCTTGGCGAAGTCATCCAGCACGCGGCCGTCCGCCGAGAGCCTGCTCTTGGTGAACCGGAACAGGAACCGGGCCACGGGAGCCTCCCGCCAGGTCATCTCGCGGGCCGCCAGCATCACCTCTTCGCGCGGCGCCTTCACCGCTATCCAATGCTGTTCCCGGAAATGCCATTCGGGCATGTAGCGGTCGACGATTGTGCGTTCCGCATCCTTCTTCTCGGTCATACGCCGACGCTAGCACGCGGCCGACCGCTCCCCAGGGCTTGGCAGCTTTCTGCAAGCGCCGTTGTCCTGGCCGAAAGCCCGCTGTTAGACAGGGGGCCTGACTCCGTGATTTCCATCGATGTATTGAGGGTGAGTGGCTGTGTCCGACCTTCGGGGTGCCCTGCTGCCGCTGACCGCCGCCCAGTCGGGTGTCTGGTATGCGCAGCAGCTGAATCCGCAGAACACGATCTTCAACACCGGTGAATTCCTGGAAATCGACGGACCGGTGGACCCGCTGCTCCTCCAGCAGGCCCTGCGCCAGGTGGTCGCCGAAGCGGAGACGCTGCGCCTGCGCTTCCACGAGGGCGACAGCGGCCCCGTGGCCCGGATCGTGCCCGCGGCCGACCTCGACTGGTCCCTGCACGTGGTCGACGTCAGCGACGCCCCCAACCCGGTCGTGGCCGCCCGCGCCTGGATGGCCGAGGACTTCGCCCGGCCCCTGGACACCGAGCACGACCAGCTCTTCCTCTTCGCCCTCTTCAAGGTCGCCGAGGACCGCCACCTGTGGCTTCACCGCTACCACCACCTGCTGGTCGACGGTTTCACCGTCAACATGGTCGCGCAGCGCACCGCGGCCCTGTACTCCGCGCTGGCCGCCGGTGAACCCGTACCCGCCACCCCCTTCGCACCCCTCGCGCAGCTCCTCGACGAGAAGGCCGCCTACCGCGACTCCGAGCGCTTCGGCACCGACCGCGCCTACTGGATCGACCGGCTCAAGGAGTGCCCGGAACCCGTCAGCCTCTCCGGGGAACAGCCGGGCCTGGCCGGCTCCCTGGCCCGCCGCACCGCTCGCCTCGGCCGCACCGAGACCGAGCGGCTGCGCACCCTGGCCTCCGACGCCGCCGTCACCTGGCCCCCCGCGCTGGTCGCCGCGGTCGCCCTGTGGCTCCGGCGCCTGACCGGGGCCCCCGAGGTGGTCCTCGGCCTGCCCGTTTCCACCCGGCTCGGCAAGAACGCCCGCAGCGTCCCCGGCATGGTCTCCAACGTCCTGCCGCTCCGCGTCGCCATCGAGCCCGGCACCACCGTCGAAGAACTGCTGCACCAGGTCTCCGCCGAGATGCGCGCCGCGATGAAGCACCAGCGCTACCAGTTCGAGGACCTGCGCCGCGACCTCGGCATGCTCGCCGACGACCGCCGCCTGGTCGGCCCGCACGTCAACATCATGATGTTCGACTACGACCTGCGGTTCGCCGGCCACACCGCGCGTCCCCACAACCTCTCCATCGGCCCCGCCGACGACATCTCCTTCATCGTCTACGACCGGGGCACCTCCTCCGGCCTCCAGATCGACTTCGACGCGAACCCCGACCTGTACGCCGACCAGGACCTGCGCGCCTACCAGCTCGCCTTCCTCGACTTCCTGCACCGGCTGGGCAGCACCGAGCTCCACGAGAGCGTCGACTCCATCGACTTGGACACCTTGAGCCTGCCCGAACGCGCCCGTACCGCCGCCGGCACCACGGCCCCCGGCACCGCCGCCGTCGGCACCACTGCCCCCGGCACCACGGAGCCCGCCGCCGCCCGGGCCGCCTCCCGCGCCCCGCGCACCGCCGCGGAGGAAAGCCTGTGCCGGCTGTTCACCGAGGTGCTCGGCACCCAGGTCGTCTCCGTGGACGACAACTTCTTCCTCCTCGGCGGCAGCTCCCTCCACGTCACCCGCCTCGTCGGACGCATCCGCAAGGAACTGGGAGCCGAACTCACCCTCCGCACCGTCTTCGAGAACGCCACCGTCGCCACCCTCGCCGAAGCCCTCGGCCTCGCCGCCGCCACCGACGGGGGCGCCGGCGCCCGGCAAGCCCTCACCGTGCGCCCGCGCCCGGCCCGGCTGCCGCTGTCGGCCGCCCAGAACCGGCTGTGGTTCCTCAACCAGATGGAGACCGGCAGCGGCAAGGCCGCCTACAACGACGGCCTCACCGTCGAGCTGACCGGCCGCGTGGACACCGACGCCCTGCGCGCCGCGCTCGCCGACGTCGCCGTCCGCCACGAGAGCCTGCGCACCCTCTTCCCCGTCGTCGACGGAGCCCCCCACCAGCACGTCCTGGACGCGGCCGAGGCCCGCCCCGAACTCCTCGTCACCGAGCCGGCCGACGAGCGCGAGCTGGCACACGCACTCGCCCGCGCCGCCGCCCGCGGCTTCGACCTCGCCACCGAGATCCCCGTCCGCGCCCACCTGTTCACCCTCGACGACGAGCGGCACGTCCTGCTGCTCGTCGTGCACCACATCGCCGGCGACGGCTGGTCGGTGGCCCCCTTCACCCGCGACCTCGGCCGGGCCTACACGGCCCGCCTGCGCGGCGCCGCCCCCCAGTACGAGCCGCTGCCCGTCCAGTACGCCGACTACACCCTGTGGCAGCAGGAGCTCCTCGGCGACGAGAGCGACCCCGACAGCGTCCTCGTCCAGCAGATCACCCACTGGAAGGACACCCTCGCGGGCCTCCCCGAGGAGCTCGCCCTGCCCACCGACCGGCCCCGCCCGGCGGTGGCCGGCCACCAGGGCGGCCGGATCGGCTTCCGCCTCGACGCCGAGGTCCACGCGCGGCTGCTCGCCCTCGCACAGGACACCCGGGCCAGCGTCTTCATGGTGGCCCAGGCCGCCCTCGCCACCCTCCTCCACCGCGTCGGCGCCGGCGAGGACATCCCCGTCGGCACCGTCATCGCGGGCCGCACCGACGACGCCCTCGGCGACCTGGTCGGCTTCTTCGTCAACACCCTCGTGCTGCGCACCGACGTCTCCGGCGACCCCACCTTCCGCGAACTCGTCGAGCGGGTCCGCGAGTACGACCTCACCGCGTACGCCCACCAGGACGTGCCCTTCGAGCGGCTGGTGGAGATCCTCAACCCGGTCCGCTCCCTGGCCCGCCACCCGCTGGCCCAGGTCACCCTCGCCATGGACGACAATGCGGCCCCCGTCCTGGAGCTGCCCGGCCTCACCGCGACCGTCCGTCACCTCGACACCGACACCGCCAAGTTCGACCTGTCCTTCCGGCTCGGCGAGCGCTTCGACGCCGACGGCCGGCCCGCCGGCGTCGACGGCAGCATCGAGTTCGCCCGCGACCTCTTCGACGAGGCCACCGTCCACGACCTCGGCGAGCGCTTCCTGCGCCTGGTCGAGGCCGCCACCGCCGATCCCACGGCCCGCGTCGGCTCCCTCGACCTGCTCGACCCGGCCGAGCGCACCCGCCTGCTGCACGGCTGGAACGACACCACCGCACCCGTCCCGGACGCCACCACGCCCGAGCTCGTCGCCGCCCAGGCCGCCCGCACCCCCGACGCGCCCGCCCTGGTCTTCGAGGACACCGTCCTCAGCTACCGCGAACTCCAAGACCGCGCAGGCCGCCTGGCCGCCCTGCTCGCCCACCACGGCGCCGGCCGCGGCCGCTCCGTCGCGGTCGCCCTGGGCCGCAGCGCCGACACCGTCGTCAGCCTCCTCGCCGTGATGAAGGCCGGCGCCGCGTACGTGCCCGTCGACCCCGCCTACCCGGCCGAGCGCATCGCGTACATCCTCGACGACTCCCGCCCCGCCCTCGTCATCACCACCACGGCCCTCCAGGACTCCCTGCCCGCCGACGGCACCCCACGGCTGCTCCTGGACACCGCCGAACTGCCCGACGAACCCGCCGCCGACACGGCGCTCACCCCGGCGGACGCGGCGTACGTCATCTACACCTCCGGCTCCACCGGCCGCCCCAAGGGCGTCGTCGTCACCCACACCGGCGTCGCCAGCATGGCCGCCGCCCACCTCGCCTGGTTCGGCGGCGGTCCCGGACACCGGGTGCTGCAGTTCTCCTCGCCCAGCTTCGACGCCTCCATCTGGGAAATGCTCACCACCCTCGGCACCGGGTCGGCCCTGGTCCTCGCCCCCGCCGAGCGACTGGCCGCCGGCGAACCGCTCGCCGCGCTCCTCGCCGGGCAGCGGGTCACCCACGCCACCCTCCCGCCGGTCGTGCTGGCCGCCATGGGCGACTCCCGCCTCCCCGAGGGCATGACCCTGGTCACCGCCGGCGAGGCCTGCTCCGCCGAGCTCGTGGCCCGCTGGTCCGAAGGGCGCCGCATGGTCAACGCCTACGGCCCGACCGAGTCCACTGTCTGCGCCACCATGTCCGGCGCCCTCAGCCCGGGCGCCGGTGCCCCCACCATCGGCCGCCCGATCACCAACACCCGCGTCTACGTCCTCGACGCGAGCCTCAACCCCGTACCGGCCGGTGTCCCCGGCGAGCTCTACCTCACCGGCTCCGGCCTCGCCCGCGGCTACCACGGCCGCCCCGGCCTGACCGCCGAACGCTTCGTCGCCGACCCGCACGGGACCCCCGGCAGCCGCATGTACCGCACCGGCGACCTCGTGCGCTGGACCGCCGACGGCGAACTCGACTACCTCGGCCGTGCCGACGACCAGGTCAAGATCCGCGGCTTCCGCATCGAACCCGGCGAGATCGAAGCCGCCCTGCTGGCCCACCCCGCCGTCGCGCAGAGCGCCGTACTCGTCCGCGAGGACCGCCCCGGCGACAAGCGCCTCGTCGGCTACGTCGTCCCCGCCGGCACCAGGTCCGACGCCGACCCGGCCGAGCTCCGCGCCCACGTCGGCGCCACCCTGCCCGACCACATGGTCCCCGCCGCCGTCCTGGTGCTCGACGCCTTCCCCGTCACCGCCAACGGCAAGCTCGACCGGCGCGCCCTGCCCGCCCCCGACTTCGCGGGCCTGTCCGCCGGACGCGCCCCCCGCACCCCGCGCGAGACGCTCCTCGCCGCCCTGTTCGCCGAGGTCCTCGACCTCGACACCGTCTCCATCGACGACAGCTTCTTCGACCTCGGCGGCCACTCCCTCCTCGCCACCCGCCTCATCAGCCGCATCCGCACCGAGGCCGGTGCCGAACTCACCGTCCGCTCCCTCTTCGAGACCCCCACCGTCGCCGCCCTCGCCACCACCCTCGACGGCGCCGCCGACGCCCGCCGAGCCCTGCTCCCGCAGGCCCGACCAGCGGAGATCCCGCTGTCGTACGCCCAGCGGCGACTGTGGTTCCTCGGCCACTTCGACGGCCCCAGCGGCACCTACAACCTCGGCCTGTCACTGCGCCTCCGCGGCCGCGTCGACACCGCCGCCCTCGACGCCGCCCTGGCCGACGTCACCACCCGGCACGAGGCCCTGCGCACCGTCTTCCCCGACACCGACGGCCGCCCGCACCAGCTCGTCCTGGACCCGGCCGCCCCCGCCTCACAGCCGTTGCTGCACCGCACCACCGTCACCCCCGACACCCTGGACGACACACTCGCCCGGGCCGCCGCCACGGGCTTCGACGTCACCCGAGAGATCCCCGTACGCGCACACCTGCTCACCCTCGCCGACGACGACCACACCCTCCTCGTCGTCGTCCACCACATCGCCGGCGACGGCTGGTCCCTCGCCCCGCTCGCCCGCGACCTGGGCCGCGCCTACGCCGCCCGACTCGACGGGACCGCCCCGGAGTTCACCCCCCTGCCCGTCCAGTACGCGGACTACACGCTGTGGCAGCGCGAGGTCCTCGGCGACGAGGACGACCCGCGCAGCGAGCTGTCCCGCCAGGTCGACCACTGGCGCGAAGCCCTCGCCGGCCTGCCCGAGGAGCTGGCGCTCCCCACGGACCGCCCGCGCCCCGCCCAGCTCAGCTACCGCGGCGACACCGTCGGCTTCACCGTCCCGGCCGAGCTCCGCACCCGTCTGGAAGAGCTGGCCCGCAACACCGGCACGAGTCTGTTCATGGTCGTCCAGGCGGCCCTGGCGACCCTGCTGCACCGCATGGGCGCCGGCACCGACATTCCGCTCGGCTCCCCGATCGCGGGCCGCACCGACGAGGCCCTCGACGACCTGGTCGGCTTCTTCATCAACACCCTGGTGCTGCGCACCGACGTCACCGGCGACCCCACCTTCCGGGAGCTGCTGGAGCGTGTCCGGGAGACGGACCTGGCCGCCTACGCGAACCAGGACGTGCCCTTCGAACGCCTCGTGGAAGTCCTCAACCCCGAGCGGTCGACGGCCCGCCACCCCCTCTTCCAGGTCTCCTTCCAGCTCCAGAACATCCCCTCGGACCAACTCGCCCTGCCCGGCGTCGAGGTGACCCAGCAGCCGGTCCGGCTGGACACCGCCAAGTTCGACCTCTCTTTCACACTGGCGGAGGCCGGGTCGGGGCTGGAGGGGAGTGTCGAGTTCGCGGTCGATCTGTTCGACCGGGTGACGGTGGAGGGGCTGGCCGGTCGTCTGGTGGCGGTCCTGGACGTGGTCGC